>JAEPMD010000006.1 GCA_017644105.1 Rhizobiaceae bacterium
CCCGGTGGCAGCTTAATAAGGGTCAGAACGCACTTATAAAACAGATCAAAACTGTTCAGAAAAACCGAACCACTTCTATGTGAATATAAGCGAATACCCAAATCTGCATCTTCTGTGACATTGCACGGATCCCACCCTCCAACCTCTTTCAATGCGCTCCTTCTGAAATGATTTGATGTTCCTCCAAGCGGTATGGGTAAACCAAAATGAGATAGAAGCGGAATAAGCCGGCGAAACAGTCCCGAATATTCTAAGCTAAATAGCCCTGGCAGCCATCCGACATCTGCATTTGTGATCACCAATGGTGCCTGCATGCATCCTAAATATTCATCTCCTTGATCAAACCATCGATAGGCTTCTATAAGCTGCTCAGGGTGCGGACGATCTTCCGCATCATAAACCGCAATAAACTCACCCTTAGCGCCAGCCATTGCATATTGAAGTGCTTTGGGTTTGGTCCTGGGTTCCATATCAGGAACTTTTACAATCTCAAATTCTGGGCCGGGATGAGCGTTTTTCAACGCGTTAATTGTAGCGGTATCTTCAGCCTCGCAAATCAGTTTGATATCCAATTTGCTTTTTGGCCAATTCAGACGGCTCATTGCTTTTATCAGCTGCTCGGCAACTTGCTCTTCTTTATAAAGTGCAATCAAAATGGTGTAATAGGGTAGGGTCTCTGATTGGGAAAAGTAGTCGAATGTATCTGTCTCTTGATACGGATAAAAGCCTGCCGACAGTTTTAGCAAGTTGAAAGATAGATAAATCAATGACAACGACGTGTGTAGCGCAAGAAAAATCAGGCCGGGTTGAAGAAAAATTAAAAGAAACGTTGCGAGAGATAAAATTCCAAGAATAAAGCTCTGCCAGTTCGTCAACAGAACCTTAGCGCTATTTTCTGGACTATTATCATGTAGATGGCGGACAACGGTTGCAGCGCGTTCATCTTCATTGAGCTGCCAAACGGCTTTGCGGATTGCAGAAGATGATGCAATGGCGAAGTTTTCTTTTAACTTTGGCTTTAACGCAAACCTATCTTCAAGTTTTAAAAGTTCACTGATCGTTGGACTGATCACCGTTTTTAGCCTGTCTCGTATTGGATGCGCAATGGGCCTTTGCGCGACAATAATATGTCGATTGAGGGTGATGATAGGATACTAAAAGTCGGAATGCTGGTGATAAATGTCAGATTAAGACGTTTCGCGACATAGCGAAAATAATCCTCTTCTCTCAGAATTTCATTAGCAATTAATTCCGTTTCTACATCCGTCTCATTTTGATGCGCCAATGATAAAGCATGCTGTATTTGCAATTCAGAAACGCCGATATCCAACAAAATAGCTTTGTGACGTAAATCAAACACAACTTTTTCGGAACGCAAAAGTGAGAGTTTTGCGATTTTGCCTTTATCATGGTTGTCGCTACCGTTGGGAGATGACATAAGTGATGAAAAGCTCTGATAATTTACACGGAAATGTAGAAAATGTTGCTTTATACATACATAAGTTTATTGCAAAAGTCACTACTTAATACACTTTTAGCGATAGTAATTGTCGCCATTGTTCCCGTTTATAGTATGGCGCAGTCGCCTGTTACCCCAAATTATTTTGATTCCCAAGAGCGCATTCCAATTGCCGATGTCCGCAATATCGATCGTCTGCGGTTTCTCACAACTGTAGATTTCCCACCATTTAGCTTCTTGGATGAAAATGGCAGATTAACTGGATTTCATGTCGATTTGGCTCGGAATATTTGTTCAGCATTGAATATTATTGACCAGTGTCAAATTCAAGCATTGGAATGGAAGGATTTGCCAGAAGCGATCAAGACCAGACAGGGGGATGCTATTATCGCAGGGTTTGCCATTTCTGCAGAGGCGCGCCAGTCATATCTTTTTAGTCGCTCCTATCTTGAACTCCCAGCAAGATTTATAGCGCGCAATTCTGACGATATTGATTTGTCTGTGCTAAGTGGGGTGACGAAGCCGGATGGGCCGGTTTGGCAAAAAAATGAGCTTCTAAAAGTGGGTGTGATTGGAAATTCAGCACATGAAGCCATGCTTAAGGATTGGTTCCCCATCTCTGAACCTGTCGCATTTGAAGATCGAACTGCTCTTTATCAAGCCTTAAAATCTGGCGAAGTCAATTTGTTGTTTGGTGACGGCTTACAATTTTCGTTCTGGCTGTCTGGCGATGATGCCGCTGGATGTTGTCAATTTGTGGGTGGGCCGTATCTGTCACAATATTACTTGGGAGAAGGTCTTGCAATCGCCGTATCTAAGGAAAATGCGGATTTATTGAAAACACTCAATTATGGTTTGTCATTGCTCGGTAAAAACGGCAGTTTCACAGAAATATATTTGCGATATTTCCCAAATGGAATCTATTGAGCGCGTAGATATTATCCCTTGCTTTTAAACGGTAAGAGCAGTGTCCAAATAAGATTTGAGCTTTTCGGACCGCGGAATTCTTTCAAGCCGATTTCCATGCCGTCGTGCCCAAGTTTAGGTTGATCATTATAGGTCGCGAAAATGCGATCCCAGAATGAAAAGTTAAAACCGTAATTGGAATCAGTTTCACGATGATCGCTCGAATGATGAACCCGATGCATATCTGGGGTGACGAGTATGGGCCTTATAAATCGATCTATATGGAGCGGCAATTTCACATTTGAATGATTGAACATGGCCATGCCATTTAAAACAATCTCGAAAATCAACACAGCAACAGCCGGGGCACCTAAAAGCGCAATTATCACGATTTTCCAAGCCATGGATAAGACGATTTCCAGTGGATGAAACCGCAAGGCAGTCGTAACATCAAAACCATTATCTGCGTGATGCATGCGATGGATGCGCCATAATATTGGCCATTTATGGCTCACCAGATGTTCTAACCATACAATAAAATCAAGCACTACAAATGCAATGAGACCCGCGATAATTGGTGGCACATTTATGAGGTTGAAAAGTCCAATATTGCGTTCTTCGAGCCAGAAAGCGGCACCAACTGCGGCCGCTGGGAAAATGACCCTCAGACAGAGTGAGGAAATGATGACCATCGAAAGATTGGTAAACCAGCGCTGAGTTTTCAAAGCACCGCGCATTTCCTCGCGTTCGAGCCGTGGATGAAATAATTCAAACAGCGCCATAGCGCATAACACACTGAGGAAAACCCCTAGTCTAATCGCAGGTTCGGAAAGTCCAAATAAAGTCAAAAATCCAATTCCTCATAAATTTTCATCTTGACTTTATATGCTGAATTTACACCAAAATCACATAAAACTATTGTGAAGGCTTATATGTGTGTTGCAGAGCTACCTGTTACGCGCGCGCTTATATCGCGCGATTGCACTTCTTTCGATTGCGGCACAAGTCAATTTATCAAGGTCAAATCGATCTCGGAGCAATTGCAGCATACGAATTTCTTCAGTTTTGATGCTATGATCGGCGGACGCAATTTCGACAGCAATAGAATAGGCGGTGTCATGAAGGCGTTCTGGAATGGATTCTTTAATCGTGTCCAAAACCAGCGCTAAACCATCAGGTTCCGCCAGTAGTGCGCTACATCTTTGTGATGTTGGCAAAATATCATCTTCATTGAAATGTTCAAAAACGGGTAAAAAACGAACCAATCGACCGATGCGTTCCAATTCAGTGTCGTCCATAGAACTATCGACAGCCGACATTGTGACCATAATATAGATCAAGCCTTCGTGCAGATTAACGTTATTGTTCATGAAAAACCCCGATTTGTTCCAAAAATCTAATTAGTGACCATTCAGTGTAGAATTCAAGTATACGCCAATAAATTTTACAAAGAATTTTGTCATTTAAATCACTGGCTGGCCCAAATGATGCGTGCGGTCCAATCAATTTCATGTTTTGCAAACTGCCGATTTGGGTGTTCTGGATTTAGTGATAATAGTTCGATGCTATGCGCCGTATCTCTGGAGAGAATTTTGGCCATAACCTCCCCTTCCTTGGTGCGAACAACAATACGGTCACCTTTGCGAATCTGAGCGTTGGGTTCAACGATCAGCACATCTCCATCGCGATAAAGTGGCATCATAGATTCCCCCTGTACCTCAAGCGCATATACACTGTTTCTGTTTGCGTATTGCGTGGGAAAATCTACTTGTTCCCAACCTTGGCCTGCAGGAAAACCAGCATCATCGAAAAAACCTCCAGCGCCGGCTTGCGCAAATCCAAGCAATGGTATGCCGTTTGATTGTTGAGGAAAGTTGCCGACGGGTATTCCGTCATATCGGCCATCTGCGTTGTCTCCTACCAAGCGCGCAAATTCATCAAAAGACGTATCGGTAGCTTGCATGATCTTTGCCAGAGATTCAGTTGAAGGCCATCGCAAACGGCCATCTGCGCCTTGGCGCTTAGATTTGTTAAAAGAGGTTGGATCAAGTCCCGCCAATCTGGCAAGTCCGGAAGGTGACAGATTGTTGCGTGAGGCCAGGGCTTCAATTGCAGACCATATATGTGAGTGAGACAGCAAACCTTTTGAGCTCCAATTTACGATATCTTTGCGCGCATGCAGCGTAACGTTCTATTGAATTGGAGTAAAGAAAATAGGAAAAATATCCCTTATTTTGGCATATATTCCTCAAGTATTTCACACGCTCAAGTTTTAATTAAGTATTTTCACTGTGAATTAGAGACCTTTCTTCAAGAGTATGCGCGTTTTGCACTCAGGATTTGTGCGACATCTTCCCGCAAGCTTCAAACATTATCGTCAAAAACCAGCATTATCAGCGAAAAATATGGTTAATTTTTAGGAAAATTAAGAATAGTTAACGGCTTGTTTACCATGTTTCGATGATGTTGCCCATAAGTGCCCATCCCAAGTGATTTGTTTTGGCATGCGTAAATTTTAACGCTCAGCCGATTAAAAACCAAACAAATTGCCTGGACATAGGTTCATCAACAGGTGAAACGAGCAATAGTATGACCGGATCCAGATCTAATAACCGTCACTCGACGACACAAGAATCGACTTTAGACACTCTGAGCCGCACAATTGAGGATCTTGAAGAGAAGATTCTTGGCCAAGCCCAGTCACCGCACAATGAATACGCACCTCGCGGATCAACTGCCTCTGGTGATTATTCTCTCAGTGATGAAATTAGAGCGCGGCAACAAAGTTTGGCCAGCCGCCGAACCCGACCGCAAGGTGTGGCACAAATGCCTGGTGGAGGTGCGCCCGCTTCAAATCGTCTGCAGTTGAAAATGAACAGACAAAAGCCCGCAGTGCCGGCACCAAGCCATGATTTATCCAATATTGTCTCTCAACTTCGATCTGAGTTGAGACAGGATATGCAAATGACGCTTAAACAAGAGTTAGGTCAATTGCAAAATGAAATGATCGCGCTGAATACACCTGCTTCAGGATCTAATGTGCCAGCCACGATTGGCGCTGATTTGGAAGCGATTGCTCAAAGTCTGAAAGAACTGGAAAATGGTCGATCAATAGCTTCAAGCGCAAACATTGGCGGCAATGAATTTGATAGCCTGCGTCTTGAGGTTGATAGTTTAAGAAATCTTATGGATACGGTTGCCAAAGAGGACACATTGCTGGGTCTTGATAATCGCTGGAGCGATATTGAACGCACCCTGCAGGATTTTAATCCGCACGCCATTCAAGGTGAATTATCGGATCTCGCAACGCGTTTGGAAGATATTCGTCATGTGCTTGCCGCGATGCCTCAATCAGATGGCGCGTTACGACCACTAGAGGAAAAAGTTGAGCTAATAGCATCGGCTATCACGCAATTGATGGAGCGCCCGGAAACAGGGACGCATGACGAACAATTTGCGCAATTCACCAGTCAAACTGATGCAAGGCTTTCACAGTTAGCTCAACAGATTGAACAACTGGCAAATATGGGTGAACATGGGGTGGCTGACCGCTTGGAAGCGATGTCAGCGCGCCTAAATGATATTGCCAATGATACGGGTGTTCGCGAGCTTGAAGAGCGTCTTGCTCATCTGCAAGCCAGTTTAGACAATCAGGCTCCAAGCGGACATAGCTCACAGCTCGATGAACGACTTCTTGAGATAGCGAATAAGGTTGATGCGCTGGATAATCGTGCTGCGTCGGTGGAAACTGCTGGCATTGAAAGATTGGTAGGGCAACTTGCTGAAATTGCGCACAAACTAGATGAACGTTCGGCGCCACCAGAGCTTCCTGGTCTGGATCGTCTCGAGAACCAATTAACTGGCATTGCTGACCGTTTGGAAAACTCAACCGGTGGAGTAACGCAAGTTAATACCGATGGCTTGCAGCAACAGATCGCGCAGCTTTCAGAACTTATGAGCGGTGCAAGTGTTGATCAGGTGGGTGATAAATTGTCGAACCTGGAAGAGCATCTTAATACCAATGATGAGTTTGTCTTAGAGGCTGCCCGACAAGCTGCAGAAGCTACATTGGAAGCGTATCAAAGATCACCAAGCTCAAATGCTGAAGCTGGCAGTATTGACGGCGCAAATATCGCAGCGCTCACGTCAGACCTAAAACAGCTGGAGCATCTTTATCGCGAATCGGAAAGTCGAAATTCAAAGTCATTTGGCGCGCTTCAGGATACATTGCTGAAAATTGCCGATCGATTGGAAGCAATGGAAAACAGCCCTTCAATCGCAGTTGCCAAAGCACCGCAAAAACAAGCTACTCAAAATCCAGCGCCAAATGTTGAAATGCCAAAAGCTGCGCCAATGGCGACCTCTGCAGAACATATTGATGATTATCATCACGAACCAGAGATTGTACCGGAGGCTCCACAAGAAAAACCAGCTCGTGGTGCAAGTTCGTTACTTGCTGGTCTGACTGAACGCATCAAGCGTGACAAGTCACAAGGTGAAGAAGATGAAAGCCTGCTGTCAGCACCAGAGCCGCGCGCTGAACCATCCGCATTGGATGAATTAGAAAGCGAATTTGCGGATGAACTGTTAGAGCCCGGTTCAGGCGCACCGGACATCAATTCTATTATGCAAAAGATGCGCGATGTTCAAAAACAGCGCAGCAGCCAAACAGATCCGCAATCTGCGAGGTCTAAACCAACCGATTATGTTGCATCTGCCCGAAAGGCAGCGCTTGCTGCAGCAGCTGAAGTTGGCGCAATGGATGAGGATGAGAAACCAAAGAAAACTAAAAAGCGCGGTGTGAAAGAGCCTGGCGGCCCACTCGTGCGCAAGCCAATTCTGATTGCTGCGGGCGCCATTTTGCTAGCAATTTTGGCTGTACCTTTAGCAAAGAATTTCATTGGCGGATCTTCAAATACGCCCACCCCACAAGTTACTGAAGTTGCGCCAGAAACGATTGCGCCTCGTGAAATACCTCTCGACGCAGAAACAGCGACCGCTGCATTGGATCCGGTAGCACCTGAAAATACTGCGCCGATTGTTGCACTTCCGCAAGATAACAATGTGCCGTCCGGCAACGAAATCTCACAATTTACAACGGGTAATGCTGATGGCCCTGTGTCCATCGGCGCGCCAGTTCGTGAGGCTGTTGACACAGCTGCATTGGGTGATCCCGTTGATCCGGCGCAATCTGGTGCGTTAGCAAATGGACCTGTTAATCTATATGCAGATGCACAAGATTTGCCAGAATCGGTCGCGCCAGTAGCCTTAAAACAAGCGGCGCTTGATGGAGATCCTGTTGCCTTATACGAAATTTCTGCACGATACACAGAAGGTCGCGGCACAGAAGTAAAACTCGATGAGGCCGTGAAATGGTTGAAGCTGTCTTCTGATTTAGACTTTGCACCAGCGCAATATCGCCTGGGTAATTTTTATGAGAAAGGTACAGGAGTGGATCGTGATATCGACCGCGCCCGCGTACTTTATCAATCTTCTGCCACGAACGGCAATATTAATGCCATGCACAATCTTGGCGTTCTATTGGCTTCTACCGGTAATGCTGCAGATTTCACGCAAGCTGCGGATTGGTTCCTACAAGCTGCCGAACGCGGAGTGCGAGATAGCCAGGTCAATGTCGCAATCTTATATGCGCGCGGTGAAGGTGTGCCGCGCAATTTATCAGAAAGTTATAAATGGTTCGCCATCGCCGCAAATCAAGGTGACGCCGATGCAGCATCCAAACGCGATGAGGTGTTCAACGCGCTGCCACAAACGGATACAGATGGAGCCCGTGAATTGGTTGCGAACTGGAAACCAACGCCGCTCGATGTCAGTGCCAATAATGTCCAAGTACCTGATTCATGGATAGGTGAAGCGACAAATACAGCTTCCGTTGATATGAAAAAGGCCATTATGAATATTCAAGCGATATTGAATAATAATGGTTTTGACACTGGGCGCCCTGATGGCATAATTGGTGCAAAAACAACCAACGCAATCAAAGAATTCCAAGCTTCCATTGGCATGAAACCTGATGGTCAGATTACGGATAAATTGGTCCAGGAATTGCTCAAGCGCAACGGTTAGAACCAATCTGAGTTAGCCGCGCATTTTTGACCAGGAAATGGGATAAATCTGCTCTTTGCCCAACACATGGGCGAAGAGATTTGAAGTCTCAAACAATCCCTTAAACGCTTTGTGCTTTAATGATAAACCACCCGTGGTGGAGCCAAATGAAGGCATAATGAGCCTTTTCCCATCAGTTGCAAAACAGGCTCGGCGGACGGATTTATTCCGCCTTGTGATAACTGCTGCTGGATGCAAATGTCCTGAGATCTCGCCATCGGCATTATCTGTTTCGGGCTCATGACAAAGCCGCAATGGCCCGCATGATATTTCATCCGCACAATCGCCTTCAATGCTGGTATGCGGTTTGGGATCGTGATTGCCCGATATCCAAACCCAATTGCGACCTGCTTGCAAAAGTTTGATCATATCACGCGCGAGTTCTGGCAAAAATTCGGACCCAGCTTGATCGTGAAAACTATCACCCAAGCTGACCACAGTTTCAGGCTGATAATCGTCAATACAGAGTTTCAATCGCAGAAGCGTTTGAGATGTATCATAGGGTGGGTGCAACATGCCGCGACGAGCAAAAGCCGCACCTTTTTCAAGATGAAGGTCTGAGACAATCAGCATTTTAGAGGTGGGTAAATATAAAACACCGCGATGATCGCAGACCACCTCGACACCAAAAAGCTCGGTATGCAATGCACTTTTCGGATTTGTGTTTAATGCGAGCGGGCTTACTATATTCATGTCAAATGGCCCGCAGCTTCATTTAAAAACTCTTCGGCGGCTTCTGACAATATGCTTTCCTGCGCTTCACCATTGACTGGTTCTCGGCCAATTTCAAGCATAATGGGAACAGCTAGCGGTGAGATATGGTCGAGTTTTTGATGCACGATACGTCCTTTGATTCGCATCAGCATATCGCTTAATCTGCGAATATCCAACAATCCCGTTGCGGCGTCCGCCCGCGTTGCCTGCATGAGGATATGATCTGGTTCATGGCTTCGAAGGACATCATAAATTAAATCAGCGGACACAGTGACCTGTCGACCAGTCTTTTCTTTGCCGGGATGGCGTCGCTCAATAAGACCTGAGATTATGGCGCAATTTCTAAATGTGCGTTTGAGCAACCAAGATTCATCGAGCCAGGCCTCCAAATCGTCACCCAACATGTCCTCATTGAAAAGTTCAGCTAGCGAAATCAAACCATTTCGAAATCTCTCGCCCAAATCATCAAGCGCCCAGATCGCAAGTGCATAATCTGTTGCGACAAATCCCAAAGGACGC
This sequence comes from Rhizobiaceae bacterium, assembly GCA_017644105.1. GTDB lineage: Bacteria > Pseudomonadota > Alphaproteobacteria > Rhizobiales > Rhizobiaceae > Lentilitoribacter. The sequence continues at coordinate 9,725 of JAEPMD010000006.1, forward strand.
GCATGCATGCGTTCTAACCGCCGTGTTAAAAGCATGCCAAGCGTTTGATGGGCTAAACGCCCCTCAAATGAATAAATGATCATGTAGTGCTTTTTGTTGCGCGGAAATGTTTCGAGCAAAAGCTCATTATGGCTCGGTAGTTTGGAGACGCGTTTTTGAAGTTCCAGCCAGTCTCGAACCTGACCGGGAAGCGATTTCCATTTATCCGGGTCAATCAGCATCTTACGCACTTGTTCAGCCAAATATGTGGAAAGTGGGAATTTGCCGCCCGCATAAGCGGGAATTTTCGGAGATTCATCAAATGTCTTGGAAGCCAGACATTCATTTTCGCGAATGCCTTCAAATCGCAAGACTTGCCCGCTGAAGAGGAACGTATCACCGGGCGATAACATTTCTAAAAAGTACTCTTCAATCGTGCCAAGCTTTGGGCCACCTCGACCAATTGAACCATTTGCTTTTCGTTTGGTCAGGCGAACATTTAAAACCGGCGCTTCGATAATCGTGCCGATGTTTAATCGATATTGCTGTGCAATTTGAGGATTAGAAATCCGCCAGGTTCCGTCCTTAGTTTTGCGAATGCGGGCATAACGTTCATAAGTTTTAAGCGCATAACCACCCGTCGCAACAAACTCAACAATGCGGGCAAATTGCGCTTCTGATAAGTCCCGATAGGGTGCTGCGCTGATGACTTCTCGATAAAGTTCATCTTCGAAAAATGGTTTGGCGCAGGCCATCCCCAATATATGCTGAGCAAGCACATCAATCGCCCCTTCCAATAGAGGAGGCGTGTCTTGAGCACCGATGTAATTTGCGTCGAGCGCAGCTTTACATTCCATCACTTCGAAACGATTTGCGGGCACAAGGATTGCTTTACTGGGTTCATCCATTCTGTGGTTTGATCGACCAATACGTTGCGCTAGCCGGCTGGCACCTTTTGGCGCGCCAATGTGGATAACCAGATCAACATCACCCCAGTCGATCCCCAGATCAAGCGTGGATGTGGCAACAACAGCGCGCAAGGCATTCTTGGCCATAGCCGCTTCAACTTTCCGCCGTTTGCTCGCATCTAAAGATCCGTGATGTAAAGCTATCGGCAGGTTTTCTTCATTAATCGTCCAAAGTTCTTGAAAGAGTAATTCGGCCTGACTGCGCGTATTGACGAATAATAATGTCGTCTGATGCTCGGTGATCTTCTGATAAACATCACCCATAGCATAACGGGCGCTATGCCCGGACCATGGAATGCGCTCTTTGGTTTCCAAAATCGAGATATTGGGTTTAGCACCCCCTTCAACAACAATTTTCTCAGCGCGTTCTTTTCCAGTCCATTGGCCAACCAACCATTTCTGCAAATCTTCTGGATTTGCAACGGTGGCCGAGAGCCCAATTGTTTGAAGCTTAGGTGCATGATGTCTTAATCGCGATAATGCGAGTGCCAATAAATGCCCACGCTTTGAGGTTACAAGTGAATGTAATTCGTCGAAAATAATATATTTGAGATCTTTGAAAAAAAGTTCTGCTTGCCCGTTCGCCAAAAGCAGCGAGATCTGTTCCGGTGTAGTCAGCAATATATCAGGTGGATCGAGTTTTTGCCTTTGGCGTTTATGTTGCGGTGTATCGCCTGTACGGGTTTCGATTTTGATCGGTAAACCCATTTCGGTAACAGGCGTGGTGAGATTACGTTCAATATCAACTGCCAGCGCTTTTAAGGGTGATACATAAAGCGTGTGCAAACGCGGTTTGACCATGCCGGGCTTTGGTTTTTCGCGCATCGCCAAATCTGTCAGCGATGGGAGGAACCCAGCCAGAGTTTTCCCTGCTCCTGTGGGTGCGATCAGCAGGCTTGAATAACCTTGATGGGCTTTTTCCAATAGCGCAAGCTGATGAGGCCGAGGTGCCCAGCGGTGGCTTTCGAACCAATCGGTAAATATTTTTGGCAGTAAATTGTGATCGGACGCCATGGGTAGAGAATCGCTTTTAATTTGTTTAAAGCTAGGAGCCTTATTTATCTCGTGCAAGCGTCTGATGAAAACGAGCGTCTTATTTACATCCAAAAGCGCATTTATCTTGCATGAAAACTATGATGGGATGAGTATGTCCTCATCAAACACCAAACGGCGGGGAGCGAAGCTGTGTCAGGACAAGTAAACAGGTTTTTAGGCGATACAATCGGCCGAACAATACTGAAACTATTAGTTATCTCCTTCATTGTTGGGGTTGTCATGGCAGCCTTTAACTGGTCACCATTTGATGTATTTTATGTGGTTCGAGATTTTATTGTTCGCATTTGGCAGCAAGGATTTGCAGCCCTTGGCAGAGTTGGCGAATATTTAGCGCTCGGCGCAGGGATCGTTGTACCGGTCTTCCTATTGCTGCGAATTTTGAATTATCGACGCAGTTGAAGTTCGCCAATTGCAGACCTCATCTGATCCTGCATCAAAGATCATCCGGGAATTTGATGTAAACCACAAAAGCATTTTCGCAATTGCGGTCCCTATGACTTTGGCGTTTTTAACAACGCCATTGCTGGGTATCACAGATACAGCTGTCGTTGGCCAGTTTGCCAATGCTGCGCTGATTGGTGGTTTGGCGATTGCTACGATTATCTTTGATCTTTTGTTTGGCACGTTCAATTTTTTAAGATCAGCCACGACGGGCTTAGTTGCGCAAGCTTATGGACGAGACGATGAACTTGAGCAAAAGGCCGTCTTCTGGCGATCCATGCTCATCGGCTTGATGTCTGGGCTTATAATTTTGTTGCTGCATTCAGTGATCATCTCGCTCGGACTTTATCTCATGGATGCGAGCACGGAAGTTGCCAAGGCAGCGAGAGAATATTTTGCTATTCGAGTTTTCTCAGCGCCGGCAGCTTTGATGAATTATGCGTTGTTGGGATATGTTTTAGGGTTGGGCAAAGGCCGTCTGGGTCTCGTACTGCAAATCATCATAAATGGTACCAATATCGCCTTATCATTTGCTTTGGGATTGGGGCTGGAATGGGGATTGTCTGGCGTGGCCATTGCAACGGTGATTGCTGAAATTTTAGGACTTGCAATTGGATTATTCATAGTCATGCGCGGTTTCAAAGGCTCGCCATCCCTATCGCGTAGTCACATTTTCCACCGTGCGTCGATTATGAAATTAATGGCGCTGAACGGGGATATCATGATCCGCAGTTTTGCACTTGTGGGTGCCTTTGCTTGGCTAACCCGCATGGGTGGGCAATTTGGTGATGAAACACTTGCCGCCAATGCAATATTGATGAACTTCCTGATGCTCTCTGGTTACTTACTGGATGGATTCGCCACCGCCGCGGAACAATTGGCAGGTCGCGCGATTGGCGCAAATTATCGACCAGCCTTCATCAAAACGGTGAAGCTGACCTTGTATTGGGGTTTCTTGCTCGCTGGCATTTTGATGCTGATTTTCGTCATCTCGGGACCTTGGCTGATAAATTTAATCACCAACGAACCAACAGTCCGATCCATCGCAACACAATATTATGTTTGGGCGGCACTGATTTCCATCACTGGGGTATTGGCATTTCAAATGGACGGCATTTTTATTGGCGCCACCTGGTCGGCAGATATGAGAAATATGATGCTGCTTTCATTAGCGGGCTTTATCGCACTATCGATTATTTTTACAGAATTTTGGGGCAATCATGGTCTTTGGGTCAGCTTAAACGCCTTTATGTTGCTGCGTGGTGCCTCACTCAGCTTCATTTTGAGTCGAAAAATCAACCGAATTTTCTGAGTTTTTAAACCAAATTCCGTCGATAATATCTTTCTAATCCCATCCAAATTGGGTGTTACTCTAAAGGATTGTTAACCATAACCGGCTAAAGTTCATCCTGTATTGTTGGAGTAAGTAATGTTCTATCGGGGTGCGTATCTTTTAAAAACGTTCTCGCGTCAGTTGTTGGATGCGAGGGTTTTTTGCGTTTTATTGCTCCTGACTTCGACCAATGCTCTGGCTGGGGATACGTTATTTCCAGGGCTCCACCTACGTGGGTCTAGCGAAGTGAACGTTGTAGTCCAGGGTCCTGACGTTGCTAAACCCGCAGTCGAAATTTCTGCAGAAGAAAAAATCTTGCCGCCATCGAATGAAACCGTTGGTGCGATACCAATGACGGTGAACCGAAAAGCCAAGACCAGACGATATGTTTCGTCCAAAAAAACCAACCGATATGTGTCTAAACCTGAGCCAGAATTGGTCGCAGAAGCAAGTGCCAGTGAATTGCGCGGTGTACTTAAAGAAGCAGTTTCCAACAGCGATGGAGTCAAAATCGCGGTGAAACAAGTTCATATTTCGGACACCAAAATATGGGCGGAAATTGCGAAATTTACACCAACCCTCAGCATGACATTGGATGCGTCTCGTTCAAGTGACGGGTTTGGAAATTTATCTTCCAACAACAGCAGTTCAGAACTTAGTTTTGCGCTCAATATGCCGATTTACACAGGTGGGTCGAGGATCTATTCGCTTCGTGCGGCCCGTCGAAACAGACTCGCTGCAAAAAATGATGCGATCTCCGCTCAAAACAGAGTGCTGCAGGATGTCTTGTCTGCCTATTTGCAATATCACCAGACGGATGAAACGGTGAAATTGCTTGGTCAAAATGTTTCGAGCTTGAAGAAACTTTTGGCCGCTGTCAGAGACCGTAAAAAACATGGCATCGCAAGTCAGGCAGATGTTGCTTATGTGCAAGCTAACTTAGCCAGCATGCGTCAGCAATATGAAGCCTCAAGGGGATCCAGATCACAACTGCAGGCGCAAATCGCCAACCTGACAGGGCGTCCGTTCAAGAATATTCCAAAACTGATGCGCGTGACTAAATTGGTCTCACATGACGAGGAGCATTTTGTCCAACAGGCAATGATTTCAAATCCAGAAATCAAGGCAGCGCAACACCGTGCGATCTCACAACGCCACACAAGTCGCGCTGCTTATGGTCAATATCTGCCGCAAGTTAACGCCTATGCGCAATATGATCGCCCACTCAATGGATATACAAAATCACAACAGACGAACGATTGGAAAGTTGGTGTGAAACTGACAATGCCATTGGTCGATCTCAGCACGGTGTCGAGCATAGCGGAAAGTCGTCAACGCGCTCAGCTTGCGTCTTATCAGGCATCTGACACCACGCGGAATGTCACATTGTCCATTCGCACGCTCTACCGCCAATATGCGGCCGGTCAGAAGCAAATTGATCTTTCACAAGCGCGCGTCAAATATATGAAGCAGATCGAAATTGCCGAACGCGAGCGGTATAAGCAAGGTGTTGGATCTCTTGATCAGCTTCTGGAGCAAAAACGGGCCTTGGCTCAGTCAAAGATTGATGCAATCAGCGTTAAGACAGATGCCTATTGGACAGCATATCAATTGCTCATTGCAGCCAATAAGTTTGATTTGGACGAGCTTGGTCTTTAATTGCCGATAAGTTGAAACACATCTTCAAGCGTCGAACCAATGACGGTGGGTGTGACATGTAATTCTTCAAGTGGCATCTGGGCGCGATTGACCCATAAAGTTTGATAACCAAACCAGGTGGCACCGCAAGCATCCCAACCGTTTGACGAAACAAACAATATTTCACTCACATCAACACCAAACGTATCTGGGCCCAATTGATAAACTTCTGGCGCGGTTTTAAACTTTCGGATCGCTTCAACCGTTAGAATGTGATCGAAATAACCCTGCATTTGCGCACTATCAATTGCACTATCGATCATTTGGCGGGTTCCATTGGATAAGATCCCGAGGCCCAACCCTTCCGATTTAAGCTTTTCCAAAACCCCAAGATTTTCGCTAAATGCTGCCAAATGTGCATATTGCTCCATCAATTTATCAAATTTCTCATTTGTCAGATCGAGTTTTAGCGCTGCGCAGGAAAAGCGAAGCGCATCCTTGGTGATTTCCCAAAAGTCGATATATTGATTGCACAAGGTGCGAATGCGGGTGTAATCAATTTGTCTATCACGCCAGAGATTTGCCAAAGCTTTGCCGTGGCCTGGAAACAATTCTTCGGCCAATGCACCAACAGAATAGACATCAAACAAGGTGCCATAGGCATCAAAAATCACGGCTTTGATATCGGTACTTGTCTTCATTGTCTTTATCCACGGTTTATTTGATTGCTTTTGCACCAATTTCTGGTGTTCTCTGAATGCAAGATAAAGAAAAAATATCACGATAGAAAGAGTTCTGTTGACCAAATGGATAAACTAGTGATAGGAATTTGCAACCGCGTGCAATTTGAGTGACTTGGTATGCAAGTTGGTGGGAGGAACAATATGACAAAGATCGGCATTGGGATCGTTGGCGGAGGCTATATGGGCAAAGCGCATGCTGTGGCCATGTCGTCTGTCGGCGCCATTTTTGACACAGAACTTCGACCCAGTTTGGAAATGGTCTGCGCAACGTCGCCAGCCTCTGCGGAACGTTATCGCAAAGCTTATGGATTTGCACGCGCGACAACAGATTGGCGCGAGCTCGTACATGATCCAAATGTGGGCGCAATTGTCATCGCTTCACCCCAAAGCACCCATCGTGAAATATCAGAGGCTGCCTTTGCCCTGGGGAAGCCTGTGCTGTGCGAAAAACCGATGGGTGCTTCTATTGAAGACGCGCGTGCCATGGTCGCAAGCGCTGCAAAACATGATGTGATCAATATGGTGGCCTATAATTATATACGCACACCAGCGTCCCAATATGCACGCAAATTGATTGCCGATGGGGCAATTGGCGATATTACGTGGTTTCGTGGTGAGCATACAGAAGACTTTTTGGCCGATCCAAAATCACCCTCAACATGGCGCACAAAAGGCGATGCCAATGGCACAATGGGCGACTTGGCACCTCACATGATCAATGCTGCATTAGCATTAATCGGTCCAATTGAAGGTTTGATTGCGGAAGTGGAAACTGTGCATTCAAAACGACCTCATCCAGACACAGGTGAGATGGAAGATGTGACCAATGATGATCACGGTCAGATGATGTGTCGTTTTAAAAACGGTGTTATGGGTCATATGTATTTCAGCCGTGTTTCATCGGGCCGAAAAATGGGCTATGCCTATGAAATTACTGGGACAAAAGGTGCAATCCGTTTTGATCAGGAAGACCAAAATGCGCTTTGGCTTTATGAGATGAATGCACCCTCAGCACAGCAAGGTTTTAAAAAGATATTTACAGGACCCGAACATCCAGATTATCTGCCATTTTGCCAAGGACCTGGTCACGGCACTGGTTACCAGGACCAGATCATTATTGAAGCTAAGGATTTTTTACAGGCAATCGCTACCAAGACTGCGATATGGCCAACATTTCAAGATGGGCTCGACGTGATGCAAATCGTCTCTGCCGCATTTAAATCAGCCGCTGAAAAACGGTGGCTCAACGTCAATGATATTTAATTTCTGAAAGAAAAGACTATGACAATAAGAATAGGCAATGCACCCTGTTCATGGGGAGTTGAATTTGCAGATGACCCGCGTAATCCGCAATGGCAGGACGTGCTGAAGGATTGTAAGGATGCAGGTTATAATGGCATTGAGTTAGGTCCCATTGGCTATATGCCAGAAGACCCTGCGCAATTGGGTGATGCACTTGCTGCGCATGAACTTGAATTGATCGGCGGCGTTGTGTTTCGTGCGTTCCACGATGCAGATGCCTGGGATGATGTGAAAGATGCGTCTCGCAGAACCTGTGAAGCGTTAAAAGCCCATGGCGCTGAGCATTTGGTGTTAATTGATTCCATCTCACCACGTCGTGCGCCAACTGCAGGGCGTGCATCGGAGGCGGAAAAAATGGATGCGGCCGAATGGTCAGCTTTCCGCGATCGTTTGGCCTATGTGGCTAAAATGGGTGCTGAGGAATATGGCCTCACAGTTGGTATTCATGCGCATGCCGGCGGGTTTATGGATTTTGAACCAGAACTTGAAAAGCTCTTGGCAGAGGTTGATGAAAGCATCTTAAAAATTTGTTTTGATACCGGTCATCACAGCTATGCAGGTTTTGATCCAATCGCCTTTATGGAAAAATATATCAGCCGTATTTCCTATATGCATTTCAAAGATATCGACCCTGTTGTCAAAGCTAATGTGGTAAAAAACAGAACGGATTTTTATGAGGCTTGCGGGCAGCACATCTTCTGTAAATTAGGCCAGGGCGACGTTGATTTCCCAAGTGTTTACAAGATCTTGACAGAGAACAACTTCTCAGGTTGGTGTACGGTTGAACAAGATATCGATCCAACATTAGAAAATGATCCGGTTGGTGACGCGCGATTTAATCGTGAGTTTTTGGCTTCCATCGGTTTCAGCGAGGACGCATAAATGGCTAAATTAAAATGGGGTATGATTGGTGGCGGTGAAGGCAGCCAAATTGGACCAGCTCATAGATTGGGTTCAGGCATCGATGGTGAGTTCGAGTTCGTTGCTGGTGCGCTAGACCATCGTCCTGAAGAAGGTCGTGCATACGGCCAAAAATTGGGTCTCGATGCTGATCGGTCTTATGGCAGCTGGCAGGAAATGTTGGCGGGTGAGAAAGATCGCGATGACCGCGTAGACCTTGTGACTGTCGCAACGCCAAATTCGACACATTATGAAATCACCAAAGCGTTCCTAGAAGCAGGTTTTAATGTTTTGTGTGAAAAACCTATGACCATGACGGTGGAAGAGGGTGAAGACATTGTCCGCACAGCCAATAAAGTCGGCAAAATTTGTGCGGTCAATTATGGCTATAGTGGTTATTCACTCGTCCGACATATGAAGGCGATGATTGCGCGTGGCGATCTTGGTGCTATTCGCGTGGTCAATGCCGAATTTTCCCATGGACATCATGCGGATGCGGAAGATGCGGATAACCCACGTGTGCGTTGGCGGTACGACCCTGCGCAGGCAGGTGTGTCCGCTCAATTTGCTGATTGCGGCATTCACGCATTGCATATGGCAAGTTTTGTCACCGGTCAGGAAGTTGAGAAGCTCTCAGCTGATACGGTTTCTTGTATTCCGGTGCGCACATTGGAAGATGACGCCACGGTCAATTTCCGCATGGATGGCGGTACGGTTGGACGCCTATGGACATCTTCAATTGCGATTGGCCGTCAACACGGTTTGGCAATCCAAGTCTTTGGTGAAAAAGGCGGTTTGCGCTGGTCGCAAGAACAACCAAATCAGCTTTATTACATGAAGCTTGGTGAAAGATTACAGGTAATTGAGCGGGGTGAGGGGAACTTATCACCGGAAGCTGACAGAACATCTCGCGTGACTGTTGGGCATGCAGAAGGTATGCCGCTCGCTTTTGCCAATATCTATCTTGACCTTGCAGAAGCCATTAAAGCTCAAAAGGAAAGTCGCGAAATGGATCCAGCGGCTAATCTTTATCCGCGCGCGGAAGATGGTTTGCGATCCATGGCCGCTGTCGTTGCGGTAGCAGAATCTGGTAAAAATGATGGCGAATGGTTAGATGCCCGTCCTCCCATGTTTCGTTCGTAACGCGTAAACGAGACCAATTGCCGTGTTGATGAATGATTCAGCACGGCATTTTTGTGAAATTGAAACGTCTCATGCGCTCATCACAAGAATAAACGTTAAGTCTTCTTGTTGATTAAAGTACCACGCTGGATGATTTCACATGGGAAAATCTTTGCGAGAGGCTCGTGATCAGGGTCCTCCAGCATCTCAAACATAAATTCGAGCGATGAATTAATAATATCCGTGATCGGCTGTTTAATTGTCGTCAAATTGATGTTCTGCCAGCTGGCAATTTCCATGTCATTGAGACCAATGAAACCTATATCTTCTGGAACTTTATAACCTGCGTCTTCTGCAGCACTCATGGCGCCAACAGCCAATGCATCATCGCCACAAAAATAAGCTTGTTGGGGTTTGTCGTTAAGTAAACGCTGCATTTCCGCCCGTCCGGCTTTAAAAGAATAGGCATCAGCATATGAATGGGTAACATGAACTTCAGGATGCTTTGCGATTTCCTCACGAAATCCGGCAATCCTGTCCTGAGTTGAACTAGCAAGCTCGGGCCCGCCGATAAAGCCAACAGATGTGTATCCGCGGGCTAATAATTCCTGCGCGGCCATGCGGCCACATTCAATATTATCGATACCAACAATAGTCACTGCAGGAGATATTGCATGGCGGCCAAAGGAGTGCACGATGGGAATGCCTTCATCAGAAAAAGCTTTTGCAAAACCAGGTGGCAAGGTTGAGGAGGCGACAATGACACCATCAACAGAATACTGGCGCAGTAAGTGAACCGAATTTTCTGGATTGTGTTCACCTGACAAATTTAACAATAATGGGCGCAGACCTTTTTCCTGTAGACCGCGAGAAAAGAGGTCAAATACTTCTAAGAATAAAGGGTTTTGAAAGTTGTCCGATACCAATCCGATAAGTTTGGTACGGCGTGTCGTCAGACTGCTTGCTAAAACATTTGGGCTATAGCCAAGATCTTTGGCAGCATCTTCAACGCGTTTACGCATACGCGCGGACACGGATGCGCCTGGGGTAAACGCACGCGATACAGCTGAGCGCGAAACTCCGGCTTTATCAGCAACATCTTGAGCTGTTACGGGCATAAATTTTCTTCCCCCTTCAACGATAGCAAACCATACGATGAATAAACTGAATTGTTAACAGTCTAAATATCAAGCCAACGCTGCAATTACGCTAACTCTGGTGCGTCCGGTCCCCATTTCCATTTCCAATAAATGTTGCCAATAGTATCTTAATGTCCACTGATATAGAGCGCCGCATTTTATATTCTGTTTCAGCCGTGACCAAACGCTGCGGATCGCTCATGTCAATTCCCCGTACTTGAGCCCAACCAGTAATGCCGGGTAAATCATCAAAAATTCCGGCATCTGTGCGGAGCTTTATCAATTCCCTTTGGTTAGGTAAACATGGGCGAGGCCCAATAAAACTCATCTCATTTTTTATAATGTTCCAGATTTGCGGTAGCTCATCCAGCTTGGATTTGCGCAAAAAATGACCAATGCCAGTGATGTTCTTCGCGCTTACCTCATGGGTTGCTGCGACTTTAGTGCCAGTTTGCATGGTTCTAAACTTAAAACATACAAATTCGTTTTGATTTAAACCAATTCGATTTTGTGCCAGTATGGCTGGCCCCGGTGAGCCAACTTTTATAAGTAGCGTGATGAGTAATAATAGCCACCAAAATAGCACAATGATCAATATCGATATGCCAAAATCTAAAGTTCTTTTGAAAACGAAATACAACATAGGCCAATCAATTCTCTAGCGTCTTACGACGATCATTTCGTCATAGCATGCAAACAATGAAATTCACAATTGGTATGGCATGGAAACACTAAGTGTTTATTCTTTGCGGCAAATTAAAATTATCTTTAATATTCAGTGAGATCTGGTAGTTGCATTACACAAGCAACTCAGATACCTCAGTTGTAGAGTTGTCAAAGAAAAATGCTAGATGCGTGAACTTATAAATCGTATACCCAGATTTGGCCGTGCCCTTTTGGTCTTGGTCTCTGATCTGATTCTGGTTCCATTTGCGTTATATGCAGCTCTGGTGATGCGATTAAACGATTTGTTGCCGTTGGAATTTTGGTTTCGTTCCCTTCCCTTACTTCTGCTTTTGCTCATTGCATATCCGGCCTTGTTTTATTCGTTTCAACTTCATCGGATTAAACTGAGTGGCTTTGATGTGTCCGCAGTTACTAAAACCGTTTTGACTGTATTTACGCTTAGTCTAATTGGTTTCGTTTCCAATATCGTGTTGTCGTTGGGATAGCCCAGGACGGTGCCAATCATATTCATGCTATCTTTTGTCATGCTGGTACTCGCCAGCAGACTTATCGCAATATATGTCATTCGAGATATTATTAACGCGCCAAGGGATCGAGTCCCTGTGGCAGTTTTTGGGGCTGGGCAAGCAGGGGTGCAGCTTATATTGGCCCTTAAACAATCAATGGAATATCGCCCCGTGGCTTTGGTCGACAACAATCGTGCATTACATGGCTTGGTAGTTGAAGGCTTGCGCGTTTCGTCGCCGGATACTTTGGAAAAATATGTCAAAAAAAACCTTATCAAGGAAGTCTTTTTGGCGATACCTTCGTTGACATTGCCTCGCAGGCGCCAGGTCTTATCCGCACTTGGCGAACTTGATTGTAAGATCAGAGAGTTGCCGAGTCTCAATGATGTTATTCGGTCTGGAAATGTATTGGGCAGTTTACGTCAGGTTTCGATTGATGAAGTTTTAGGTCGCGACAGCATCAATTTAAAGCATACAAAAATAAAATCCATCATAGAAAACAAGACAGTTCTGGTCTCTGGTGCTGGTGGCTCTATTGGTTCAGAAATATGCCGCCAACTGCTGGCAAATCGCGTGGGTCGGATTGTTCTTTTGGAACTTTCGGAGTTTGCACTTTATCGTATTGAGGCGGAACTGAATGCGCATCCAAATAGTTCGAAGGGCCGGATTGTTCCGTGTTTGGGTAGCATTACCGATCGCGTTCTAATTGATGAATTAATTTCCAAGTATGATGTCAATTCTGTTTATCACGCCGCTGCTTATAAACACGTTCCACTTGTTGAATGTAATGAAGTAGAGGCAGCACGCAATAATATTCTCGGTACCAAGATTATGGCAGAAGCGGCTGTTGCACACAATTTGGAACGTTTTACGCTGATCTCAACAGACAAGGCAGTTAATCCCACCAACGTTATGGGTGCAACTAAACGTCTAGCCGAGCATGTCGTTCAAAATTTTCAAAATCAGCATCAGAGTACAATTTTTTCCACGGTGCGTTTTGGGAATGTTTTGGGATCGTCCGGTTCTGTCGTTCCGCTCTTTCGTGAGCAGATCGCCAGAGGTGGCCCGGTAACCTTAACGCATATAGATGTCACCCGATATTTTATGACTATTCAGGAGGCGTCCTCACTCGTTTTGTTGGCCAGTGCATCCGCCGAAGGTGGTGAAGTTTTTGTATTGGATATGGGTGAACCCATAAAAATATACGATTTAGCCACGCGCATGATCGAGTTGTCTGGGTTTAAAGTCAAAGATGACGACAATCCTGATGGAGATATTGAAATTGCCGTTACAGGGCTGAGATCCGGTGAAAAATTATTTGAAGAACTTCTCATCGAACCGAATACTTTGCCAACAGATAATCCTCAGATTTTCCGGGCAAAGGAAGCGGAATTGAGCCAAAAGGACATGCTGGAGCTGATTGAATGCGTCGAAACTGCGATTGAAAAGCGAGACGCAGAAAGTGTTCGCCATTGCATTGAAAAGTGGGTTGAAGGCTATCATCGATCCCAAAATAACGAGCATGATCAAATCTCGTTAAATTAACTATGTGCTAAAATTATTGACCGTCATGGTAGAAATGCATTGAGATAAACCCAAAAATCGATATAGTTAAAAAAGTGTTAATGCGTATCGTGTGAGTGTTTATGTCGGCGAATATTGTCAATTTTGAAGAGTTGCAAACTCTCACGGCCAGCAAGAGCCTTTCTGTTCAGCAAGATGATTTTTCGGTCAAAGTGATCTCGAGCAAGGATCCGTTCTTTTGGGTGCGAATTCAAAATTCTGCTGATGGCGAAATCATTGTCACAGATTTTAATCCCGGAAGCCTACCGCAATTAACGCTCAATATTGCGTTGAGAAAGGCTGTGAAGCAGTTATATTCGCCAACACCAGATAATATCACATTCAAAAATGTAATACCGGTCAAGTCGACGAACCCGCATCAGGGTCAGTCTTATGAGGGTCCGGTCAATACCATTCGTGCCGCCTGCGAAGGTTTCGCGCGGACCAGCCGAAAGGTCGTAAGTTCCTTCCGAGTGGTTCCCGAAGGTCGCAAGTTCAACGTCGTCGTAGCGTTAAGCTAGTCATTATTCTGGTATTGCAAGTTTGGCGAATTCGTCGACTTTTGTGTCACGAATGTCTCTGATCGTGGCTAAGTTATTGTCATCACAATATTGCGTTAAACCTCGGTTTATATCGCAGGCGATCGTTGGCCCCTTATAGATCATCCCCGTATATAGTTGAATGAGATCTGCACCTGCTTTGATCTTTTCAAGTGCGGATGAGGTGTCGTTAACCCCACCAACACCTATAATCGGAAACGCTTTGCCGAGTCTTTGGCGCATTTTGGAGAGAACAATATTTGATCGCTTCAATATGGGCCGACCCGACAATCCTCCCGCTTCGGAGCTGACAGTTTTATTGACCAACCCAGTTCGGGAAAGCGTCGTGTTGGAAATAATAATACCTTCTAAATGGTGCGACAGAACTTCTGCAGCAATATCATCCAGTCCTTCTTCGGTTAGATCTGGTGCAATCTTTAGAAATAAAGGAACTTTTCTCTTTGTGGCTTGTGCCAATTGATCGCGTTTTGACATACATCTTGAGAGCAATTGTGAAAGACTTTCACGTGCCTGTAAATCGCGTAAGCCGGGCGTATTGGGTGAAGAAATATTGGCTGTAAAATAATCAGCAAATTGATAAAAGGCTGCAATACCCTGAACATAGTCTTCCACCATATCTGCGCTGGTTTTGTTTGCGCCAATATTTACGCCTAAGATGCCATTGCGCGTGGGTAAGTTTTCCAATCGTTTCAGCGCAGCTTGATGGCCTTCATTATTAAAACCGAGCCGATTAATAACGCCATTATCTTCTGGTAGTCGAAAGATGCGAGGTTTTGGATTTCCCGCTTGAGCCAACGGCGTAATGGTTCCAACTTCGGTGAAGCCAAAACCCAATTTTAATAGAGCTACAGGGACTTCAGCATTTTTATCAAAACCTGCCGCCATACCAATTGGATTGGCGAAGTCTATGCCTGCTACATTAAGTTTCAGGCGTGGATCTTTTTTTTGATTTGGCTTCGGAAGAGTGCCAAGTTTGAGAGCCTTGATTGAAAGCCCATGGGCCAATTCTGCATCGAGTTTGAAAATTGCCGAGCGTATGAGATTTTGGTAAATTTGGCTCATGGATTTTAGCTATCGTTAAGATCTGGGAAAATATGCAATCCGTCATCGCCCAAGGTCAGAGGTTTAACCCAAATAACAGCATCCATCTTTAATGTTGCATATAGATGGGGGAAAAGCGCATTGCCACGCGAAACCTCATATTTAAGATCATCGCCCAGCTTATCTGATTTAACGGCAATTAGATAAAGGTCAGATTGGCCAGCAAAATGCTTAGCCGCTGTTTCTACGCTCTGTTCGGCAGTTGAAAAATGGATATATCCATCTTCAATATCAATTGGGGCACCGGTGAATTCACCTAATGCTTCTGCCTGTTTCCAAAGATCAGACGGACAAATTTTGTATATTATATTGCTCATGTGTCGTGACTATCATCATAGATCAGTTTTAAAAAGTCTTGATTGCAATGGATGTCCCGCAATGCACATAATTCAACGTAACTATTCTCGGAAAATTACACCCTGAGATGACTTGCATGTTGAGTTTTCTAGGAAATCTTGTACCGTGCCTGCCATTAAACCCTAAACAACTTTTACCCTCGGGGGGAGGAAACAAATGTTAAAAGAATTTAAGGATTTCATTGCCAAAGGCAATGTGATGGATATGGCGGTTGGTATTATTATCGGTGGGGCGTTTGGCCTAATCGTGAAATCAATGGTCGATGATATTATTATGCCAATCGTCAGTGCGATATTTGGTGGTCTTGATTTTTCAAGTTATTTTATACCGCTCAATGACGCGGTTACGGCTACGGCGCTTGATGCAGCCAAAGAACAAGGAGCTGTTTTGGCTTGGGGTAACTTCCTCACAGTTGCCGTGAATTTCCTTATTTTGGCCTGGATCATTTTTATGTTGGTCAAAGCGGTCAACAACCTTAAGAAAAAGGAAGAAGAAAAACCCGCGGCGCCTCCTGCAGATGTCCAACTACTCGAAGAAATTCGAGATCTTCTGAAGAAGTAGGCATCTTATCTCTTTTTCATCAACCCCTGTTGCTGAAAGCTGCAGGGGTTTTTTGATGTGGGTATGATTTGCAAGAAACAGAATGCGCCTGTTTGCGAATTGTATTATCACTATCTGTCTGAAGTGAGGTCGAAAAAATGAAATCCAGTATGTGTAAAAAAGAATGGTTGATGCTGATAGCACTCTCTATTCTGTGGGGCGGATCCTTTTTGTTTGTTGGTATTGCAGTGTCGGATGTACCGCCCTTGTCCATAGTGTTGGTGCGGGTATTCTTGTCCGCATTAGCTCTGCATTTTGTTTTAAGAGTCATGGGTCAAAAATTTCCAACCGATAAAACCATTTTAATTGCATTTCTAATCATGGGATTATTAAACAACGCAATTCCGTTTTCACTCATAGCCTATGGGCAGAGCCATATTGCGTCTGGGTTAGCATCTATTCTCAACGCAACAACACCGATTTTTACTGTCATCGTGGCGCATTTTTTGACCACTGATGAAAAACTCACTGGTCGTAAATCGGCGGGCGTTATCATCGGTTTTTTTGGTGTAGCCATCATGATTGGTATCGACGCGCTTGAAGCGCTGGGCATTCATATTTTGGCGCAAATTGCCGTGTTGATAGCGACCGCAAGCTATGCATTTGCTGGGATTTACGGCAAGCGTTTTCAAAACCTCGGTGTTAAGCCGCTAACGGTAGCAACAGGACAAGTCACGGCATCTACGTGTTTGATGCTACCTCTTGTGCTTATTGTAGACCAACCGTGGCAATTGCCGATGCCATCTCTAAATTCTGTTTTGGCGCTCGCAGCATTGGCATTACTATCAACTGTTCTGGCTTATATCCTGTTTTTCGAAATTTTGGCGCGCGCTGGCGCGACTAACTTGTTGCTGGTAACATTTTTAATTCCTCCAAGTGCCATAATTCTTGGTGTCCTGGTGCTTAATGAAGCCATCCAGTTCAATCAAATGCTCGGCTTAATGATAATTATTGTGAGTCTACTCATCATCGACGGACGCCTGCTGGGAGGAATTGGGAAGAAAAAATCACCCACATTGTGATTTTGCGCATTAGGCGGCTTGCAATTCGAAAAAATCGATTTAAAAGCAAGTTCATAATACCTCCTAAAAAATGAGATGATATTTTGGCCATCAATCCGCTTAAGGCATTTGCGCGGCGCGTAAAATCCGGTTCAACCAAAGACGTAGAAGCCGTTAAATTCACACCTATGCAGATCAAGACCGAGCTGTTATCGGGTCTCACTGTTGCTTTGGCGCTTGTTCCTGAGGCCGTTGCTTTTGCATTTGTTGCAGGAGTTCATCCGCTTGTTGGACTCTATGCAGCGTTTTTAGTTGGATTGATCACCGCCGTCTTTGGCGGTCGTCCGGGGATGATTTCAGGCGCAACCGGAGCCCTTGCTGTTGTTATGGTGGCGCTCGTAGCCGAACATGGTGTCCAATATTTGTTTGCCACCGTTGTTTTAATGGGCATATTACAACTCTTGGCTGGGATTTTCCGACTGGGTAAGTTCATCCGCTTGGTCCCACACCCGGTGATGCTTGGTTTTGTGAATGGATTGGCGATCGTTATTTTCCTCGCTCAATTGACCCAGTTCCAGGTACCCGGACCCGATGGTACGAAAGTTTGGATGACTGGAATGCCATTGATCATCAGTCTTGGACTTGTTGCTCTCACCATGTTTATTATCTGGGGCATGCCTAAAGTTTCTAAAATTGTACCGGCGCCGCTGGCAGGTATTGCGATTGTCGCGATCATGGTCATCGCCTTCGGCATTGATGTGCCGCGTGTTGGTGATTTGGCATCTATTGAAGGTGATTTACCAACTTTTGCGGTTCCAAACGTACCAATGACATTTGAAACTCTGCAAATTATTTTCCCTTATGCGTTGATCCTCGCAGCGATTGGCTTAATCGAAAGTCTCTTAACGCTCAACCTGGTTGGCGAAATGACAAATCGCAGAGGTGGTGCATCCCAAGAATGTATGGCGCAAGGCGCCTCTAATGTTGTTACGGGCTTCTTCGGTGGTATGGGCGGTTGCGCCATGATTGGCCAATCCATGATCAACGTGAAATCCGGTGGTCGTACCCGATTGTCAGGGATCTCCGCTGCCTTGTTCCTGCTCGTCTTCATCTTGTTTGCGTCTGGACTAATTGAGCAGATTCCATTGGCTGCGCTTGTGGGTGTCATGTTTATGGTGGTCATCGGTACATTTGCTTGGCAGAGCTTGCGCTTATTCCGAAAAATTCCGCTGACCGATTCAATTGTTATTGTACTTGTGACAGCGGTTACGGTTTATGCTGACCTGGCTATCGCTGTGGTCGTAGGTGTGATCGTCTCAGCACTAGCTTATGCCTGGACCAATGCTGTGCGGATTGAAGCTCGAACAAGAATTACCCATGATGGCGCCAAAACCTATGAGATTTTCGGACCATTATTCTTCGGCTCATCTGAGGGATTTGCAGAATTGTTTGATCCTAAAAATGATCCAGATCGTGTGATCATTGATTTTGCCGCAAGCCGTGTTGCAGACCAATCGGCGCTTCAAGCCATTGATGCAGTGGCGGTCAAATATCAATCGGAAGGCAAGTCGGTTCAGCTCCGCCATTTGTCTCGTGACTGCCACAGATTGCTAGAACGAGCAGGACAGCTTGTTGTGGATTCTGAAGATGATCCAGATTACGAAATTGCAGCCGATTACGGAATTAAAACCGGCGCGTTGGGCGGCGGTGGCCATTAGCGTTAGGCAAACTTTAAGCTTACCAATTAAGGTAAATGTGTCTTAAATTTTGCAGAAATTAGTAAAATAATTCGTGCTGTGTATGTGTGTTTGGTGTGTTCAATCGCATAACAATTAGGAACATCATCATGGTGGCGATTGCTATGATAGCGGCACATATTCCAAGAATACTCATTGCTCAAACTCCTCAAAAACAGCTTTCTTTCATCAGAAAGTTACGCAATTTATTGCTTAGTTGATGATGTCGGACAAAACTTGCCTGAAGCTTTTGATAAAAATCCAGCTTAAAACCCCTAAAAACATGATGCTAGAAGATATTTGTGAAAATTCATTTGAATACGTTAACCTTCAGGCAAGGAATTAACCATAAAAATTGTACTTGCGTTGATTTGTGTAATTATTGGGTCTCCCAAATTTTACGCAACAGCATGATGCTCTATCTCCGCACCGGTTCTGATCCGGATTTTCTTTCTTATTGTAGATGGACCGAAATGGTCTGGTTTTGATTTTGTGTTTTGAGAGCCCGTTGGCTGTCTGCATGCACTCCAAGGCTCGGTTTAAGTCCATTTTGCAAATGAAATTGCAACGAGTGGGGATACGCATTGAAATCTAATGCGGAAAAAATTGTAATCGGGGGGCAGCTTTTAGGCGACAATTTGTTGTTTATCATGCGCACCCTTTGGCATTTTCCTTATTCACTCATCGAGATTTTGATGGCGCGATATTCGCAGCCGCAAAGCTTCGCACCATTTTCGATGGCTAACGTGGCGCTCGTTACGGCACCAGTTCGCCAGAACCATAATTTTAACGTCAAAGGGAATCAACATGGGTGACGAAAGCGAAGCACCAAGTATCCTGAAGCTTCCAGATAATCTGGACTTAAATGCGGTGAGCGCAATGCATACTGAGCTGGTCGGTCTAAAGGGGCAAGATGTCGAGATTGATGCAGCCGATGTGAGAAAATCCGGTGCGCAATGCGTTCAGGTTTTATTAGCTGCCAAAAAGACCTGGGATGCAGACGGCAAAAGCCTCGTAATTGGCTCCATGTCTGAAGCTTTTGGAAACACATTGAAATTACTTGGAATATCTGGCGAAGTATTGCCAACAAAGGAGACAGCGTAATGAAAACTAAGGTACTAACAGTCGATGATTCTCGCACAATCAGAAACATGCTTTTGGTAACACTCAACAATGCCGGTTTTGACACTGTGCAGGCCGAAGATGGCATTGAAGGGCTTGAAGTTCTTGAAGAGTCCAATCCAGATGTGATCGTAACGGACATCAACATGCCGCGATTAGACGGTTTTGGCTTTATTGAAGGCGTTCGCCAGAATGATCTTTACAGAAGCGTACCGATCCTCGTTTTGACAACGGAAAGTGATGACGAGAAAAAGAATCGAGCACGCCAGGCGGGTGCAACAGGGTGGATCGTGAAACCGTTTGACCCAACGAAACTCGTATCGGCTATTGAGCGCGTCACAGCCTAAATTGAACTAACCAACTGCCTTATAGGACTTTTTCCTCATGGATATGAACGAAATCAAGGAAATTTTCTTCCAAGAATGTGAAGAGCAACTGACAGAACTGGAAACAGGGCTCCTTGCCATGAACGATGGTGATGATGATCCTGAAACGGTGAACGCGGTATTTCGTGCTGTTCATTCCATTAAGGGTGGTGCTGGTGCATTTGGTTTGGATGATCTCGTCGCTTTTGCCCATGTGTTTGAAACGACTTTGGATTGTGTACGCTCAAATAAGTTGGAACCAGATGAAACCGTGATGAAGGTGATGCTTAAATCTGCAGATGTCTTGGCAGATTTAACCGCGGCCGCCAGAGATGGTGGGACTGTAGATCCAGCTCGCTCATCTACTTTAGCTAAAGATCTTGAAGCTCTGGCAAATGGCCAGCCATTACCAGATGGCGACGCCGCGCCTGAAGCTGCAGCTCCTGCTGCACCTGCTGCGCCCGCGGAACCGGTTGCAGAAGCAGCACCTGCTGCCGAAGCCAGTGAAGGGCCCGCGCCGACAGATGATAGTGGGTTCCAGCCAGTCCCATTTTCTTTTGACGATATGGATGAAGCGCCTGCAGAAGAAGCGCCGGAAGCAGCTGCTGATGGCAAAGTTTATACAGTCGAATTCAAGCCAAATGCCGGCCTTTATGCGAAGGGCAATGATACGGCTTTATTGTTCAGGGATTTGGCGCAACTTGGTCAGATGGAAGTGCGTTGTAATTCTGAAGCATTGCCTGATCTTGAAGGTATGGACCCTGAAGATTCCTATTTGACATGGAGTATCACGCTTACAACTGAAAGCGATGAAGACGCTATTCGTCAGGTCTTTGAATTTGCAGAGTGGGATTGCAAATTAGAGGTGACAGCTGGCAAACCAGATGCTGATGAAAATGCGGAAGAAGCACCTATGGTGCCGGTCCCGTTTGATCTTTCTATGCTTGGTGAACCTGAAAAAGAAGAAGCGCCTGCACCTGCGGCAGAGGCAAAAGAAGTGGCTGCTCCTGCGACAGCTCCCGCGCCAGCACCGGCACCTGTGCCGGCGGCACCCGTTGCCGAGGTCGCACCTACGCCTGCGCCAACGCCTGCGCCAACGCCTGCGCCTGAACCTGCACCGGCCAAGGCTGCGTCTCCGATTATTAAAGAGCCTGCGAAAAAGCCAAAAGTGTCCGCGGTTGCACCAGCTCAGCAAATTCGTGTCGATCTCGAGCGGGTTGACCGTTTGATTAACTTGGTCGGCGAGCTTGTCATTAACCAAGCAATGCTTGCGCAAAGTGTCGGTGAAAACGAAGAAACAGTCAGCGGTCAAGGCAACAATATTAATCTTGGTCTTGACGAGTTGAACCAATTGACCCGCGAAATCCAAGATAGTGTGATGGCCATTCGTGCACAGCCTGTGAAGCCTGTGTTCCAGCGTATGTCACGTATTGTTCGTGAGAGCGCAGACATGGTTGGCAAAAATGTCCGTCTGGTCACTGAAGGTGAAAACACTGAAGTTGATAAAACAGTTATCGACAAGCTTGCAGAACCGTTAACACACATGATCCGAAACTCAGTTGATCATGGTCTTGAATCTGCTGAAGGTCGTATGGCAGCCGGTAAAGATCCGCAAGGCATGGTAAAGCTATCAGCGAAACATCGCTCTGGTCGTATCGTCATCGAAATTGAGGATGATGGTGCCGGAATTAATCGCGATCGCGTGAAGCAAAAAGCGTTGGATAACGGTCTTATAACACCGGAAAGCAACTTGTCGGATGAAGAGATTGACAATTTGATTTTCCACCCCGGTTTCTCCACAGCAGAAGAGCTATCGGATATTTCCGGTCGTGGTGTGGGCATGGATGTTGTCAAAAAATCGATCCAGTCCTTGGGTGGACGGATTTCTATTCAGTCAAACCCTGGTAAAGGCTCAATCTTCTCTATGAGTCTTCCGCTTACATTGGCTGTTCTCGATGGTATGGTTGTGTCTGTTGCAGACCAAACACTTGTTGTGCCGCTCACAGCGATTGTCGAAACTTTGCAGCCAGAAAAATCTGATATTCACGGCTTTGGTGCAAAACAGCGTCTCATCGCTATTCGCGAAACATTCTGCCCATTGGTGGATGTTGGTGAGATCTTGAAATTCCGCGATGAGCCAGCGGACCCAATTGAGGGTGTTGCACTCCTAGTTGAAAGCGAAGGTGGCGGACAGCGTGCGCTTATGGTGGATGCAATCCAAGGCCAACGTCAGGTCGTGATCAAAAGCTTGGAATCCAACTATTCAAACGTTCCGGGAATTGCAGCCGCAACTATTCTAGGTGACGGTCGTGTTGCTCTGATCTTGGATGTCGACATGATCGTGTCAGCCTCCAAAGGGCAAGGTTTAGCCTTAGAAGAAATGATGTCAGCTTAAGGACGAAATTTGTAATGAGTGTTTCGAGTTCAATAATGGCAAACGGTTCCGCCTCAGAACAATTAGTTTCTGGCGAATCACCGCTGACACGTCGCGATCTTTCAGATATTGCGGACATGATCTATGCGGATGCTGGCATCTTCCTAAATGAAAGCAAGGCTTCGCTTGTCTATTCGCGCCTTTCTAAGCGCTTAAGGAAGATTGGTCTTTCAAGTTTTAGAGAATATTGTGATCTGGTGAGCTCTGACCGAGGTGCTGAAGAACGTCGGGAGATGCTCTCACAGTTAACAACAAATTTCACAAAATTTTATCGTGAACGTCATCATTTTGAGCATTTTGCGAGTGATGTTTTGCCGCCGCTTATGGCACGCGCGAAAGCTGGTGGGCGTGTTAGAATCTGGTCATCTGCTTGTTCCTTGGGCCACGAGCCATATTCATTGGCCATGACAATTTTGTCGGCTTTCCCCGATGCCTGTAATTACGATTTTAAGCTACTTGCTTCTGATATTGATCCCAAAGTTGTGGCCTCGGCCAGCGAGGGCATCTACACAGCAGATGCGATCGAGCCGGTCGGACCAGAGTTTCGAAACAGTTTCTTCAATGACTTGGGTCGCGGTAAGTTTCAGGTCAAACAAAATGTGAAGGACCTAATCTCTTTCCGTGAACTGAACCTGATTGCAAACTGGCCATTTAAAGGCAAATTTGATGTTGTTTTTTGCCGCAATGTCGTCATTTATTTTGATGATGCGACACAGGCAAAAATTTGGCAACGCTATTCAGATGTCCTGTTGAAGGAAGGATATCTTTATATAGGCCATTCCGAGCGATTGTCGGGGGCTGCCAAAAGTCGCTTTAACAACGTTGGCGTGACTGCCTTCAGGTTTGAGGGGTAGATCGTGATGTTAGATAAAGTCAAAGTTCTGGTTGTCGATGATTCTGCAACGATACGTGGTCTCTTACGTGCTGTTCTAAGTGCTGATCCTGAAATTCAGGTTGTTGGCGAAGCAGGCGACGCGATGGAAGCGCGCGGTGCAATTAAGTCGTTGAACCCAGATGTCGTAACACTTGATATTGAGATGCCTAATATGAATGGCCTCGAGTTCTTGGAAAAGATTATGACATTAAGACCGATGCCAGTCATTATGGTGTCGACCTTGACACATCGTGGCGCACAAGCAACGCTTTCAGCGCTTGAAATTGGTGCGTTTGATTGTATCGGTAAGCCAAGTCAGGGTGATAGCGCACCCTTTGCGGGCTTAGCAGACGTTGTGAAGGCGGCCGGACGCTCTAAGCGCAATTATACAAAGCCAGTTGCGAAAGTGCGCCAGCCAGTCAAACAACCAGATTATGATAATTACATTCCGGCGCGAAAAATTATTGCGATTGGTTCGTCAACTGGCGGCGTTGAGGCGCTCATTCAGGTCATTTCGAAATTTCCCAAAAACTGTCCACCAACGGTGATCACGCAGCACATGCCACCGGCATTTACCAGCAGTTTTGCCAATAGATTGGATCGCTTGTCTGCACCTGTTGTCAAAGAAGCTGAAGATGGCGACCGTTTAGAGGTTGGAAAAGTTTTGGTTGCCCCAGGCGGGACGCGACAAATGGAAGTTATCAATCAGTCAGCTCCTCGAATTAGCCTGCAAGAAGGTGATCCGGTGTCTGGTCATTGTCCATCCGTCGATGTGTTGTTTAGTTCGGTTGCTAAAATTGCGAGAAAAAATGCTGTAGGTGTAATACTGACCGGTATGGGTCGGGATGGCGCAAATGGCCTTTTAGAAATGCGAGAAGCGGGTGCGCGCACAATTGGCCAAGATGAAAAATCTTGTGTCGTTTACGGGATGCCTAAGGTTGCGTTTGAAATCGGAGCGGTTGAGACACAGCATGCCATCGGGGATATAACAGATCAAATATATAAGTTAACTGCAGTAAGAAGGGACAGGGTAGCCTAATGTCTATTGCACAAAAAATAAAAGTCCTGATCGTGGACGATCAGGTAACCAGCCGACTACTTTTGGGGGAAGCGTTGCAATCGCTTGGCTTCAAAAATATCACAGTTGCTGCCGATGGTGCGCAGGGCCTAAAGATTATGCAGACCCAACCACATCATCTGGTCATTTCGGATTTTAACATGCCCAACATGGATGGTTTAGGCTTCCTGGAAGGTGTTCGCAAAAACCCTGCAACACAGAGAGCAGCATTTATCATGCTCACAGCACAAGGTGACCGTGAGCTCGTGAAGAAAGCAGCCGCACTGGGCGCAAATAATGTTCTTGCGAAACCATTTACGATCGAGAAGATGAAAGCTGCCATTGAGGCGGTGTTCGGAGCGCTTTAGAAAATGGAAGCAAGGGGGAAACGAGTTCACGTCATTCAAGGCGAGTACCAAGTGACAACTGATCCTGATGTGGTGTTATCAACCATTTTAGGTTCATGTGTGGCTGCTTGTCTGCGCGATCCAGTTGCTGGCGTTGGCGGAATGAATCATTTCCTGCTTCCCGGTGACGGTGGACAATCAGGTGGAGGTGAAAGTGCCCGATACGGTGTTCACCTCATGGAGTTGCTGATCAATGGACTTTTGAAAAAAGGTGCCAGTCGTGATCGCATTGAAGCCAAAATTATCGGCGGTGGTAAGACGATACCCGGTCTTTCCAATGTCGGTGAAAAAAATGCGATCTTTGCCAAATCATTTCTCGAAGATGAGGGCATTATGATTGTGGGAACTAATGTTGGCGGCGATCACGGACGTAAACTGGAGTATTGGCCAGTGAGCGGTCGTGCGCGACAATGTATTCTCAACGGTAACGAAGCCGAGCGCGCAGTTGCACGTGAACGTAAACCAATTCCGAAGGCTGCGCCAGCTGCTGCACCTAAGGATGATATTGAATTCTTTTGATCAAATTTTTGAGTACTAGTTTGTAGAGGACGCGTATATGTCAAGTGTTTTAGAAAAAAAATACGGTGAATTTCATGAGCCGCTGGCGGAAATACTATCCCGTGTTGGTGTAGAAATGCAGGATGTTGCCGTCTTGATCGAGCGTCTGGAACCGATGCTTGAATGTGAAAAAGTTGCAAGTTCAGTCGATGCGATGGAGCATATGAAACTTCTCCAAGGTATCGATTTGGCGGTTCAAAAAGCACGCGGCTTGGCAGAATTTGTTGATGCTGTTTCAAACGACGTCGATGTTGATCATTTAGTTGATTTAACAACGGCTCTCAATCTTATTACGCTTTCAGATTTGAAGAAGAAATTGTCCTCGGAAACTGAAACCACTGTTTCAGCAGATGAATATGAAAAAGCGTCTGGAGATTTGGATTTTTTCTAAAAGCTTGATTACTCTTTATTAGCAGTCGATTGACTGCGTTCAGGCGCCAATTTTAAGTTAAAAGAACGCGTCCTCTGTTCGAACAGCTTAATTGCGCCATACTCACGCAAGTTTCAGCAACTAACTTGGAGATCGTTGTGATCTCTTTAGTGGTTGTGGAATGAATCTGATCAATCAATTATCACAGATAGGCGGAAATCTATCTGAACTTGGGCAAGGGCGTTTGGCTGCATTAGGCGGCGTGGGTGCTTTTGCGGTAATTCTTATTATAGCTGCTGGATTATTTCTAAATAAGCCGGCAACAGAATCACTTTATATTGGGCTCACAAGCGACGATATAAACTCAATCGGCATTGCATTATCTGAAGCTAGAATTGACTATGAAGTTGGTTCCGATGGGTCCAGCGTGAAAGTCGCAGCTGGCACAGCGCTTCAAGCTCGCGCAATTCTTGCAGAGCGCGGTTTACCCAACAGTTCTAGTGCAGGTTACGAACTCTTCGATGAGGTCGGATCATTGGGATTAACCAGTTTCATGCAAGAGGTCACACGCGTGCGCGCGTTAGAAGGTGAGATCGCAAGAACTATTCAGAAGATTAACGGCATCAATGCAGCGCGCGTTCATATTGTTATGGCCGATACAGGGAATTTTCGCAGTGGGGAACAAAAACCATCCGCATCCGTGATGGTTAAAACAGGGAATGCCGTTGCACGTCGTTCAGCAGATTCCATCAGACACTTGGTGGCATCTTCTGTTCCCGGGCTAACGGTGGATGAAGTGACAGTACTTGATTCGACGGGGAAATTGCTTGCTTCTGGCGATGACTTTTCCAACAGTACGCTCAACCGCTCGATGTCTATTGTGCAGATCATTCAAAATGAAGTTGAAAATAATATCGATAAAGCGCTTTCACCGTTCTTGGGAATTGATAATTTCCGATCAAGTGTCATGGCAAAGGTGAATACCGATACACAACAAATCCAGGAAACAGTATTTGATCCTGAATCTCGCGTTGAACGCTCAACGCGGGTCACAAGAGAGAATCAGACCTCTAATTCAACAACAACAGATGCTCCAGCAACTGTGGAGCAAAACATTCCTGACCAAACTCCTGCTGCAGGTGGTGCATCACCATCTTCAAGTGAATTGGCAGAACGAAAAGAAGAGCAAACAAACTACGAGATTAACTCAAAAGTTACGCAAACAGTGCGTAATAGTTATGATGTACAGAAACTCTCCATTGCTGTGGTCGTTAATGATGCGCGCGTTAAAGAAATGCTTGGTGCAGAAGCAACGCAGCAGCAGATTGATGATTATTTGGCAGAACTACAACAAGTCATTGCGACGGCAGCTGGTCTTGATCCAGAGCGAGGCGATGCCATTAAACTTACAACCATGGAGTTTTTGGCGACAGAAATGTTGGCAGACTCTGTTGTATCGGCAGGCTTTATGGAACTGCTGATGGCACAGCTTGGAACCATAATCAATGCAATCGCCTTTATTGTGGTTGCCTTCCTGTTGGTATGGTTTGGATTCCGCCCGATATTGGGTGGTGGCGCGTCGGCAAACGCGAATGCTTCAGGTGGTGGAGACGCTATTGCTGGACTCGAAGACATCGATGGTTTGGAATTGCCAGACTTCTCACCCGGTGCAGGTGGTATGGATGGTATGCCAGCAGGTCCTGCATCTATGGAAGGCTTCGGTGCTGATTTTGGCTTCGATGCTGATGCCGAATTTGGCGGTGGTGGCGACGATGGTTCAGACGGGGTAGTGATTGAAGAAGGAATGGGCTTTACGGGCAGAGTTAAAGGTGGTCCGGAGAAAAGACTTTCTTCCATGGTGGAAATTAGTGAAGAGCGCGCAGCCAAAGTTCTCCGTAAGTGGGCTGTTGGAGATGCTGCCTAGAAGTGAATATTTGTTCGCGCAACGTCCCACGACTAATTTTTAGATATAAATTATAGCAATTTTTCAATACTGGCTTTGCTCAATCTTTGAGTGAAAAGTGAGAAGTGATTCGTTTTTATACTAATATATTAGTAAATAGCGCTGAATTTCATTTCACTTCAGAAAATATTTTAGAATAGAAATCACAATTTTTGCGAAATTGCTTACAAAAAAGAAAAATTAATCCGCAACTATTTCATATTTTTTGTGAATTTGAATCAAAAAAAATCTCACCCGTTATTAGAATGCTAACAGGTGAAATGACATTTCTCATATTGGCGAAATTCAGAAAAATTAGATTAAAATAGGTGCAATAAAGGATGTTTCATATAGTAAATGATTCAAATCGTGATAATCTAAAAATTATGTTTGTAAAGTACTCAAAGATACCTATAGATTTTAGTAATTTGATTGGTGATAATTGAGAAGATGGATGAAATCGCTAATCAGTATGCATTGGGGAAAGGAACTATTTAAGCAAACATTGCGTCGGTATGTATCCGACTGCGAACTGGGGCTATGGTTATTTTGTCATGCTCGCGACAACGAATAACATTTAACGCGAA
Organism: Rhizobiaceae bacterium; assembly: GCA_017644105.1. GTDB lineage: Bacteria > Pseudomonadota > Alphaproteobacteria > Rhizobiales > Rhizobiaceae > Lentilitoribacter. Next base: position 38,173 of record JAEPMD010000006.1, read on the forward strand.
GGGCAGCTGTGAATTGTAATGCTTGAGGACACAACCACCATTGATGACTTAGGTGTGGAAGTGATGACCCGTGGGGGCTTTTTTGAGCAAATTTGTGACAGCGCGAATTCAAATCATATCAGCGACGGTTTAGAAATTGCTTGTAGATTCATCAATAGCAGTGCATATTTGTTGGTGCGTGATGATGGGTCTGAGGACTTTGTTATCAGTTCCAATTGGCCATATGATCTAGCAAAAGAATTGGGCCAGGCAGTCGTATCTGAACGACCAGATGTCATGGAAGGTTTGCCAAGCCGGTCAGCATTTGAGCCAAGTTTCCTTGATGCTGGCGATCTATTTAGAATTCCCAAGCATTTTGCGAAGCAAATTTGTGTGCTTCCTGTCACATGCGGTGAACAGAAATTCATCATTCTTTTTCTATTTGAACCCGGTACATCTATTGCGCAGGAACGGCTTAGAGACGCTGCGCTTGCATGTTCTTATCACATTGCAGAATTTGTCCTGTCAAAAACAGCTGACAATAATCAGGCAGAACTCACGGATCGTGAGATGGAATGCCTGTCTTGGATAGCGAAAGGTAAAACCAGTGACGAGATTGCGCTCATAATTGGTATATCACGAAATACGGTCAATAATTATATTACTAGTATCATGAACAAGACCGCGACGAAGTCGCGTGCCGAAGCTGTAGCCGAAGCGGTACGTGGTCAGTTGATATGATGGATCGGGGGCAAATTACATGAAGGATTTGGAAACAACATGGTCTGCTGATTCCGCAACCCACTGGGAAATTGGTGGCAATTTGAATGTGAACAAATCCAAGGCAGATTTTTATCCAAAAGCTGTCGAGTTGCAAAAACGTACCGGCGCAGCGGGTTTTGCAATGGCCGTCAATACACGCGCACTAAATAACGTTTCACCGCTAAAAATTATCATGAGTAATTCAAGTTTTGACCGGGATGAAAGTGCCAATGCTGTGATCGATATCCTTGGCCCTGCATTATCTAATCATATCAACAAATCTCCCAATCCGGTATTTTGGACGTCTAACGATCAAGGTCAAAAGTTCATCGCAACTTCTGGACCGGCTAAGCAGATAGATGCAGAGAATGCACCGATCAGTGGTCTTGCATTCCCGGTGCATTTGGGGGGTAAACAATCTGGGATGGCGATTTATTTTTCACCATCAATTAAAATCACACGTGAGATGCTCATCGATATTCATCGCAAGGTTTTTGTTATTATGCGTGAATTATTGAAGATCGAAATGTTGGCAAGAACTGATTCTGTCTCGATTAATATTCGTGAGACAGAATGTTTGCAATATGCTGGCAATGGGCTAACCAGCGACGAAATATCTGAAATGCTCAATCTTTCTGTACATACTGTCAATGCCCATTTGAGTTCTGCGACCACTAAACTCGATAGCGTTAATCGAATTCAAGCAATCGCAAAGGCCATCTGATTGGGCTTAATTACATAGTCAGTCTACACGGCGCGATATGCTTCGGGCACTTCTGGCATTTTATGCATTGAGAATGCTGCATTTTCGAGTGTTTGACGCAAAAAATGTGCGCTTTCTTCTTTGTCAATGAAGTCTTCTTTAAACTCTATATGGCTTATCTCGATGCCGCAGAAGTCCTTTTCCAGCGTCAATCTCACAAAAACAGTGACGAAATTGGGACATACTTCAAGATCTAAGACGATCTTGGGGTTGTAATCCCAATCAACTACATAATCGCCGCCGGCGCCGAGTTTTACAGTGTCTGGAAGAAAATAAAGTTCAGCGGCGGATGTGACCAGCTCTGATAAACTTGCATGGCGCTCATATTTCAACATTGCAATTAAATCTGCGATATCGATTAATCTCAGTTCACGTGCGACCGGTGCAAGTGCTTGAGCAACTATTTTTTCATGTTCGTGACTGTGAGGTGTTTTCTTCATAACTGGTTACATGCTTCTTTCAACAAGGAACCGTAAAGTTTAGACCGCAACATCATAAGCTTTGCTGTCGAACCTTACGGGTTAAACATTACATTTCGCTGAATAATACGACCGAATTCATGGTCGCTAACGGTGCGATTTATCATATATACGATGAATTAGCTCGGCGACTGCCTGATAAAACTCCGATGGGATTAACGTACCAAGCGAGACTTGCGCAAACATTGAGCGCGCAAGCGGAGGGTCTTCAAAAACTGGAATATCGTGCTCTTCTGCAATTTCTCGAATTCTAAGAGCAATGAGATCTTGTCCCATTGCAACAACAATGGGTGCACCTGTTTCTTCCGCATCATATCGTAGTGCAACAGCATAGTGCGTTGGATTGGCGACAACCAAAGTGGCGCGCGGCACATCCGCCATCATGCGCTTTCGAGCTCGGTCTCTTGCAATTGATCTTTGGCGCGCCTTAACCATCGGGTCGCCATCGGATTGTTTCATCTCATCCTTGATTTCCTGCTTGGTCATCCGCAGATCTTCATACCAAAAATGGCGTGTTGCAAAGATATCAATGATTGCAAGGACAGCCGTCGATAACAATACGATGATAAAAATTGTAATGGCATGTTCCGAAATCACTTGGGTGATGGCGCCAGGATCAACATACATGATCTGCAAAATATCCATGAAGTCCGCACGCATAACCACCGCGATGATTAATGAGATCACCATGACCTTGGCAATGTTTTTGGCAAATTCCACCATGCCTTTCTTGCCGAAAATACGCCCGAAACCAGCTGGTATAGACAGCCGGTTCCATTTTGGTTGAATACGGTCAAGCACAGGCCTTGGAATATTCTGAAAGATAGATGCAGCCAGACCAAACGTCATCAGAATCGCAAAAGCAGGCAATAAAATATTACTGGTTTCCCAAAATAAGTGTTTGAAAATCGCAAGCGCGTCTTCACCTGTTATGATGCGCCAATCTTCAGGTTTTTCAAAAATACCCTTGAGCCCATAGGTCACGCGCCCTACGCCAGATGGCAGAAAAAAAACAACAAACAGCAATGCACCTAAAACAGATGCAAATGCCGGAACTTCCCGAGCGAAAGGAACATTACCTTTGTCAAAGGCATCACGAATTTTCTTCTCGGTGGGGTCTTCGGTTTTGGAGTCTTTATCTTCATCACCGGCCATGTGACCAACCTTTTCGCAAGATTACGAATCGTTGGATCAGATTAACACTAGGCAACTTGTTTGTCTTCACGGAGACGCAATTTGTCCTCACCCGCCAAACGTATAGCTTCTTGGGTGATAGAACGACGTGCAACGGCCACTTCGGCCGGTTTGCCGAGATCACCATTGACAAGTTCTGATTCAATCATCCGACGTTGACGTGCGCCAATCGCTGACAAAACAGCTTCCTGCATTTCAGGAGACGTGCCGCGAAGCGCAAGAGTGATCACGTCATCATTGATATCGTTAAACAAAGTCACACGTGACTGTTGTGACATGAGTAGCAGATCATCAAATAGGAAGATGCGGGGTTTAACTTTTTTGGCAGTGTCAGCGCTGCGGCTTTCAAGAGCGCCTAGAAGAGATTCAACAACTGGCTTATCAAGCTCGTTCATGATGTCGGCGACTTTCACAGAACCTGTCGCATTTTTCTCAGCATTAATTTCGTCCACAAGTTCGCGGACTTTTTGTTCAATAATCTCAGCGACACGCGGATTGATGTCTTTCATATTCACGGCGCGATGAACAATATCTACGCGTTTGTCTTCCGGCATTTTCATGAGGGTTTTGCCTGCAAACGATGACGGCAACATAGACAAAATATAAGCGACTGTTTGCGGGTGCTCGTTCTCCAAGAACCGGTAAACGCGATCGGGATCCGCTTCATTAAGCTCATCCCAAATGGTCTGTGTAATGGCCTGGAACTCAGTTTGGCGACCTAAAAGTCCATCCACTTCGTCAGGTGTCAGTCCTTCTTCTAAGATGCTTTCCATCACCTTGGCATTGTCCATGAGGCCGGTACCTTCACTGAACAATTCTTCAAATTCAGTGACAAGTTCTTCTAATTCCTGAGGTGGAATGGGGCGCAGTTTTTGTGCCTTATCGATGATGACTTGTAATTCACTTTGTTCGAAAAATTTCAATAACTTTCCCGCAACCGGTTTACCCATGGCTAGCAAAACAGCAGCAGCTTTTTCGGGGGGAGAGAGTTCTTTTGAATTACCGGTTTGAGCATCATGCTCGAAATCGTCATAAATATCCACGATACTTATCCTGTTGTAGCTTTCGTGCCAATGACTTCAATCATTTTCACGCCAAAGCGTGTGTCATCATTCTCTAAAACGGTAATTTCACCGCGACCGATCAACTTACCATTGACCATAATCTCAACTGGTTCACCGATCTTTCTTTGAAGGCCGATGGTTGCACCTTCGTTTAAATCCATGAGTTCGGACACTTGCATGCGGCTTGTGCCCAAAACAACTTGGACATCAACGGGAATATCCATCACAAGATCAGCGCGTGAATTGGCTCCCGTCGCACCCGTGACTGTGGAGCCGCTGCCGAAATCGCTCACGCCTGCATCGGCAGTTTCGAGGCTTCCACCACCGAAATCAGATCCCATATCTGCACCAGCACCAAAATCTGAGCCAAGGGCATCTCCGCCACCGAAATCAGATCCTAAATCGTTGCCGATATCACCACCGAAATCAGCGCCAAGATCGCCGCCCAATTCACCGCCAGCATCTAAATCACCGCCAATGTCGCCGCCAAAATCAGAACCGATATCTAGGGCGCCGTCACCCGCTCCTGTGCTTGACAAATCCAAGCCCTCCGCGTCTTGTTGCAACACATCCCGAAGACCGTCGATTGCTTCATCAAGCTCTTCTGGATTTTCAGCATTCGCTTCTGTTTCGTTTTCTGGTGCGTTTTCTGTACTCATAGCTAATTTATGTCAGCCGAAGCTTGTCGGGGCCTTTCCAATTAAAAAAAATAGTAAATAAATTGGACAATTTTCATGTCTCGTGGATCAAAATCCATCTTTCCAGTCTTCATCACCAAATGGGGATTCAACGCGAACCATATATTTGTTTCCCGATTTACCAAGTGCACAGTTAAAGAGTTCGCGACCATTTGCTTGCAAAACCACCGTAGGATCACCTTCTTCGCCAAAGCGTAACACATCGCCAACTTGTAAGCGGCTGATTTCGTCTAGCTTCAAGCGCTCCAAGCCGATATTCGCTTGGAGCATGATATCGGAGTTATAGACTTGTTTTGAAAGCTTTTCCGCCCAATCGGTTTTCTTCTCGGCTTTTCGGCGGCGGTTTGCCACGGCTTCAATGTCAGTCTTTATGATTTTAGACTGTGGTACGATTACAGTCGCTTTTGTTTCAAGTTGACCAAATTTCAATTCAAGCGAAAACGAAGCTGCATGGTATTCTTTATAGGTCTCACCTTCTGTATCTGGCAGTGTAAGGGTGGGTTTTTCAACACTTTGTTCCAAAGTTGGATTTCGTGTGATGGTCGCTTTCAGAGCTTCGTTGAGCGTTTCAAAAAATACAGCTGACAAATCAAGTTCGAGCATCGACAATGCACGAGAGACAGGTTCGATATTGTCAGGATCGTCTCCTCCAAGCATGCATTCAACAATCGAAATGATCAGATCATTGTTACAGTATATCGCAATTTCATCTGACCAGGTTTCGATCTTTGCTTCACTGTAGCAAAAATCGCCCTCTATATTTTTTAAGATCTCGCTGCGAGTACCTTGAGTGATGTCACCCGCTGATGCTTCAATTGGTAAACTGTTCTTATCTTTGAACAAAACCATGAAAACCTGGGCGAGTGATAAAGCAATTTGATGACATTTTTCTTCGATGATTGGCGGACTGCCCAGTTCACCCGTCATCAATGACAGCAGCTTAGGGTCAAACTCAATATCTTCAGCCAAAGCATCATCAGATTGTGTATCCTCTGGCGCACCTTCTTCAGCAGATGCGTCTAATGTTTCAGCATTCTCTGATGCAGTCTCGTCTGCTTCGGTTTCCGGATCTTTTGCTTCGGTTTCAGCCATGATTTAACTACGCGCCGCCGCCGCCAGGGTTCATCATCTCTTGTTCAACAGCGTCAATTGATGGACGCTCATAAGATGAGATGGTTTTACGACCATGCTCAAGTGCAACTTGCGGCACAGAACCGTTCATATATGCGAGCAATGTCTGTTTGACGACTGTAAACAAACGTAGCTGCTTAGTGCGCACGATCTCAACTTGGTGATTAAGCGGCTGCATTACACAATATGATAGGAAAATTCCAAGGAATGTACCCACAAGCGCAGCCGCGATCAAACCACCCAGAACATCCGGCGGTTCGTTAATCGCGCCCATCGCTTTAATAATACCCAAAACCGCAGCCACAATCCCGATCGCGGGAAAGGCATCACTCATTGTCACAAGCGAATGGTGTGAGTGTAGTTTATCATGAGAAAGCGTGTGGATTTCCTCATCCATCAATGCTTCAATTTCATACGGTCTGGCATTTCCGATGATGATTAAGCGGATGTAGTCGCAGATAAATGAAGAAAGCTCTTTGTTTGCGAGAACTGTTGGAGCTGCCAGGAAAATTTCAGATTCTTCAGGATTATCAACATGCGCTTCAATCTCATTTCGAGACTTGGTCCGTAGATCGCGCATGAGCTGATAGAGCAATCCAAGCGTGTCCAGATAATGTCGTTCTTTTGGCACTTCATATTTGAAGGCTTCACCAATAACCTTGCCGGCATCTTTAATGATTTTTGTGGGATTGGCCATTATGAAGCCACCAACACCCGCGCCACCGATGATAACCAGCTCGAACGGTTGGTTAAGCACCCCAAGTTTGCCGCCCATAGCCATATATCCGCCAAGAACACAGCCGATGGTAACAACGAATCCGATAATAATATTCATGCCAAGCTTCCAAGTAAAATTTGCTTACCCATGATTATGTTTGTTTCCTTGCGTGAGGCTTATTCCATCCATTTCTAAAGGCTGGCCAATCAACAGTTTCGCGCAAGATTTTTCTCTTAATTTATGGTGCAAACGCAAAATGTGACGTTGCCTCATCACATCATGATGTGTTCAGCTCAAATGCGGTGGTTGAGAGAAGGGCCCAAATGACAACTTTTTCAGATTATCGACTGATTGCTCGGGATATGCAAAGTTCTTTGCAGCGTGTTGCCGAGGATAATGTGGTGTCCAGAGACACCGAATATTATCTTGAAAATATTAGCAAAGTCGACACGATTGAGGATTTCCTTAAAGATGATCGTTTGTTCAGCTATGCGATGAAAGCCCACGGTCTTGAAGAAATGACCTATGCCAAAGGGCTTATGCGCAAAGTGCTTGAAGGCGGCACAGATGATGATGATGCGCTGGCAAACAAGTTCACAGATCCGCGATATAAGCAATTTGCAGAAGCGTTTGATTTTGCGACCCACGGGGACAATGCAACTGTTTTTACCGCAGCACAACAAGGCACGGTGGATAAATATCTTCAGCAAACTTTAGAAGAAGAAGCTGGCGAAGATAATCAGGGCGTGCGGCTTGCATTATATTTTGAGCGAAAGATACCCGAAATATTGGAGGAAAACACATCCAACACGGCAATCGCGTTCTCCATTTTGGGTGATAATGCTTTGGCAGATGTGGTCAGAACAGCGCTCAGTATTCCGGCAGAAACCGCGACAGCCGATATAGATATTCAAGCTGAAAACATCATCGAAAAGCTAGATTTTGATGAATTGCGAACATCTGAAGGACTTGAAAAATTTATGGAACGCTTCACTACTTTATGGGAAGTGAGCAACCCTTCAGGTGGTGTAACATCAGCTGCAGAATATCTGACATCTGGTACCAGCGGCAGCATTTCTGCTGACCTTCTCTATTCGCTTAATAACCTCAAGTTAGGTGGCCGTTAATGCAAACAGCACTTTATGTTTCAATTTCATCGCAGCTGGCTTTAGAACGCAGATTAGATACAATTGCGGGGAATATTGCCAATTCAAATACGACTGGTTTTCGTGCGACTGAGATTAAGTTTAGCGAAGTACTAGATGGGCAAAGTCAGGTCAAAACCTCCTATGTTAATCAGGGCAATGATTACCTAGCGACCCATAGCGGAGAGTTTAAACAGACGAATAATCCTTTAGATTTCGCGGTCAAAGGAGATGGCTGGCTTCTTGTTGAAGGCCCAGCGGGCGAAATGTTGACCCGTGACGGTCGTTTTACAATGACCCAAGAAGGTGAATTGCAAACCATCAACGGATTTAAAGTTCTCGATGCGGGTGGCGCACCTATTCAGCTCGATCCAGAAGGGGGCATTCCTGTTGCGGCAAATGATGGTGCTTTGATGCAAAATGGCATTGTGGTCGGTAATATCGGTCTTTATACAGCAGATTTATCTGCTGGCTATCAACGGGTTGAAGAGCTCGGGATAATTTCAAAAAACGCGCCAGAACCCGTGGTTGATCGTTATGATATCGGCATTCAACAGGGTTATTTAGAAGACTCAAACGTAAATGCCGTGTCTGAAATGAGCCAACTTATCCAGGTTTCACGTGCGTTTGAAAATATTACGGCCCTTGTGCGTGATAGTGATAAAACCTATCGCGAGGCGATCAAGACCCTTGGTGGTGGCCGATAAGATGTTTTCCCGTTCAGCACGTTTGCATCATTTTTTGAGTTAAATTTATGAATAGCGTGCAATCCCTAACCGATATCGAAAATGCGACCCGTTATTTCAAAGCGCCTGAAAACCTTTTGCGTGTGGGTGGGAAGGTTAAGTCTATATCGGCCGGTGCCTATTCGGTGGTCGGCTTGTCACGCCATGTTGGCTTAGGTGATTTTGTTGAGCTCTCCAGAAATGGCGAGCTACATCCCGGCGAAGTTGTTCATGTCGGACCAGATGAAATTATTGTGTGCCCGCTGCATTCTGAAAATCCAGCCCATATCGGGGATCAAGTTTTTAAGCGTGGTAGCTTCAAAATTAGACCGGATGTCTCCTGGTGCGGACGCACTATAAATGCGCTTGCGCAACCAATTGACGGCGGCCCTTCACTCACGATGGGCATGAATGAAATGCCCTTGGAAGCCCAAGCACCGGCGTCGATGACAAGAAGTCGGATTAGTGATGCCATTCATACAGGTATTCGGGTGGTTGATGTGTTTGCACCGATTTGTCAGGGGCAGCGCATGGGTATTTTTGCAGGTTCCGGCGTGGGGAAATCAACCATGCTGTCGATGTTTGCAAAAACAGCTGATTTTGATCGTGCAGTCATTGCTTTGGTCGGCGAACGTGGCCGCGAAGTTCGCGAATTCATTGAAGAAACTATGGGTGAAAACATGGCAAAGTCAGTCGTTGTTGTCGCAACGAGTGATGAGAGCCCAATTTTGCGCAAGATGGCGCCGCTCACGGCCATGGCCATTGCAGAAAGTTTCCGCGATAAAGGTGAAAACGTCTTGCTGATTGTCGATAGTTTGACGCGCTATGCGCATGCCTTGCGCGAAATCGGGGTCGCATCAGGAGAACCACCGGTCGCGCGCGGTTATCCCGCATCGGTATTTACCGCAATGCCAAGACTTTTGGAACGCGCAGGGCCAGGCGCTGACGCATCTGGTTCAATCACAGCTTTAGTATCGATCTTGATCGATGGGGATAATCATAACGACCCGATTGCCGATAATGCCCGTGGAATTTTGGATGGTCATTTGGTGCTCGATCGAGCTTTGGCCGATGAGGGTCGCTATCCACCTGTTGATCCTCTTAGTTCCATATCAAGGTTGGCGAGGAAAGCGTGGAAGGGCGATGAGGAATTGCTGGTTAATCGGATCAAAGCATTGATCCATAGATATGAAGAGACCAAGGATCTGAGGCTTATCGGTGGTTATCGACCTGGAACCGACGCGGATCTAGACATGGCCGTTACGCAGGTTCCTGTCATCTATGAAAATTTACGTCAGACGCCATCTGACCCTCCAAGTCAAGATTCTTTTGGGGAGCTTGCTGAAGCGATGAAGGCGGCAGCGATGGCCAATGCGCCAGATAATCAGGTTAGGAGACCAGGTTAATGTCAGAGTTTTATGATGACTTCGAAGACGAAATGGACGAAGTCGTTCGAGAAGAAATGGAAAGTGAAAAGGCCGTTAAGAAAGTCGAGCGCGAGAGAATTAACTTCGATTTTTTGTTCGCTGTTATTGGTATTTGCCTCGCAGGCTCAGCCGCCTTTTTGCCGTGGTACGTATTTTTAAATCAGGAAGATTTTAGCGTCAAACGGATGGCATATGCCAAAGATCGCGAACTGCCAGATTGGGAAGGTCGAACGGTTGTGAATGTATCGCCAACAGCTATACCTAAACGTGATCCTGAAGCGTTAAATGAAGAATTGCTTCCCGATGATATTACAACAGCCTCTATTCCCGAAAATGGGGGAGATAATGATGGTGGCTCCCAGGCTTTTCCAGGTCAACCTAGATTTAAGCTTCTGCATGTCGCAAATGAGCGAGCGCTGATTGAAGATTCTTCCGGCATGTATATGGTTAAAGTAGGTTCTGTTTTGCCAGATAACAGCACTTTAACTGCACTCGAACAACGCGGAAATAGCTGGGCGCTCGTGACTTCAAACGGCGATGTTGTTGAAAATTAATTATGCAAATTGAATAGGGCTATGCAGCCAAGCTGACCTAATCGGTAAGTCCCACGCAAGATTATTACCATACCCTTAACGGGAAGATAAATGGGATAATCTGATGCAACCAATCCAATTGTTTAAACTCGCATCTCAGCAAGCTGAATGGCTCACTGTTCGTCACACTGTCGTTGCTGGTAATATTGCAAATGTGAATACACCTGGATATGCGGCCAAAGATGTAGAGCCATTCCAAGCGGTTATGGAATCGACACGCACCAAAATGGCCGCAACTCATTCCCGACATTTCTCTGACGCAAACTTGCGTGATTCAATTCGTAGCAATGAGATCAATGGAATTGCTGTTCACCCATCAGGTAATACCGTTAATTTGGCCAATGAGGTTTCAAAAGGTAGCGGAATCAAGCGTGAATATGAAATCAATACAAGCATTGTGAAAACAGTGAACCGCATGATGTTGGCAACGGTTAGGAAATAAGTATGGATCCATTAAGCTTATCATCCAGAATTGCCGCAAGTGGTTTGCATGCGCAAGAAACACGTTTGCGCATTGTCTCAGAAAACTTGGCGAATGCACAATCGACCGGGGATACACCTGGTGCCGATCCCTATCGTCGTAAAACGGTATCGTTCGCGTCTTATCTTGATAATGCCACTGGCGCATCACGCGTGAAGGTGCAGCGTTTAGGGTTTGATAATTCTGATTTTGTGGTGAATTTTGACCCGAGCCATCCGGCAGCTGACGAAAAAGGCATGGTTAAAATGCCAAACGTTAATCCATTGATTGAATTGGCAGATATGCGTGAGACAAATCGTTCTTACGAAGCAAATTTACAAACAATCAAACAAACGAGAGAGCTTGTTACTCTCACACTCGGGCTTTTGAGGAACAATTAATATGAATATTATTTCTCAAACATTATCAGCGATCGACAAGAGTTCGAATACGACTCAACAAACAGATCTTGCGAGCCTAACCAGCGCGACGGCAGCAGCCGGATTTCCTGCCGTTGAAGATGTTAAAGGCCCAGGATTTGGCGAAGTTATGGCTGAAATGGCTGGCGGTGTTGTAAGCCGGTTGAACCAGGCTGAATACATTTCGATGAAGGCGGTTCAGGGAGAAGCCAATACGCGAGAAGTTGTCGATGCATTAATGACCGCTGAACAGTCATTAAATACAGCCATTGCGATAAGAGATAAAATTGTAACTGCATATCTCGAAGTCACGAGAATGCAAATTTAGGAGTAGTGTTATGAAGGCTTTGTCCATTGCTGCAACAGGTATGAATGCGCAACAAACAAATTTGGAAGTTATCGCGAATAACATTGCCAATATTAACACGACTGGTTTTAAGCGAGCGCGTGCTGAATTTTCCGATCTTTTGTATCAGGTTGAGCGCAGTCAAGGTGTACCAAATAGTGCCAACCAAGCGATTGTTCCCGAAGGAGCGCATATCGGCCTGGGTGTTCAAACCTCAGCAGTTAGAAATCTACATATACAGGGCAGCCTATCGCAAACATCAAACAAATTGGATTTGGCATTGATTGGCCGTGGTTGGTTCCAGATTGAAACCCCTCAGGGCGAAACACTTTATACACGTGCAGGTACGTTTAATACTAATGCTGATGGCCTGATGGTCAATATTGATGGCTATGCGCTTGAAGGAGGAATTACATTCCCAGACAACACGTCCGAAGTCATCATCTCCCGTTCGGGGCAAGTTTTCGCACGTGTTGGCACCGATGTGGAGCTTACTCAGGTTGGACAAATTACGCTCGCAAACTTTATCAACGAGGCGGGATTGGAACCATTAGGTGATAATCTGTTCCGTGAAACAGAAGCTTCTGGTGGACCCACTTTAGGAACCCCCGATGATGCTGGATATGCGCATCTTCAACAAGGATATCTTGAAGCTTCCAACGTTGATCCAATTAAAGAGATCACAGATATGATTTCGGCGCAACGCGCTTACGAAATGAATTCAAAAGTCATTAAAGCAGCTGATGAAATGGCGAGCACAGTGACCCAGTCGCTGAGGTAGAACAGCCATAGGAGGCAAACATGAAGTTTGATTTAAACAAATTTTTTAGCGCGATCGCGCTGGTTATTTTTGGGTTTGCAATCATCGTGATCTCAAACCTTTCCGCACAGGCACAGCCAACAGCAGTCGTACCCCATCAAATCATCTATCCTGGTCAACAAATCACGCTTGATATGATCAAGGAAGTGAATGTGATTAATCCAAATTTACGACCTGGTTATGCAAAGGTTGTTGAAGAGGTTGAAGGTTTTGTCACGAAGAAAACACTGCTTCCCGGCCGCACAATTCCAGTGAGTGCTCTCCGTGAGGCCTATATTATTGAACGTGGCAAAAATATCTCAATGGTATTTTCAAATAGCTCCATGGTGATTACAGCGCAGGGCGTTGCCCTTCAAAATGGTGGTCTTGGTGAAGTGGTGCGCGCGCGTAATTTGGACTCAGGTGTGATCATAATGGGCACCGTTATGCAAGACGGTACTTTGCGGGTGATGACACAATGAGATCTATGATGCGTCTATTTCTTTCATTCATTGTCCTTGTGTGTATTTCAGCACCTGTGCAGGCAAATGGTCCCACAGCACGACTAAAAGATATTGCTTCGCTTCAATCTGCCAGAGACAATCAGCTTATCGGCTATGGTCTTGTGGTTGGTTTGCAAGGCAGTGGTGACAGTCTACGAAACTCGCCATATACCGAGCAATCATTAAGAGCCATGCTGCAAAATCTCGGCATTGCAACAGAAGGTGGCCAAACAAGATCCCAGAATATTGCTGCAGTTTTAGTGACAGCCAGCCTGCCCCCATTTGCAACAATGGGTTCCAGAATTGATGTGACAGTTTCGTCTTTAGGGGATGCAAGTTCATTGCGCGGCGGAACACTTGTCATGACATCGCTCGCAGGTGCTGACGGGGAAATTTATGCCGTGGCACAAGGCTCAGTGGTTGTGTCCGGTTTTAATGCCGAAGGAGATGCTGCGACCCTGCAAACAGGAATTACAACAGCGGGTCGATTGCCAGGCGGTGCCATTATTGAGCGCGAAATCCCCGCGAAATTTAAGTCGACAAACGGGCTTGTCTTTCAGCTTCGTAATCCGGATTTCACCACTGCAGTGGGTGTCGCGGATACAATCAATGAATATGCGTTGGTACGCTTTGGTCAGGCCATAGCAACCGCAAGAGATTCAGGTGCGATTGATGTGCTGCAACCTGCCAATACGGATCTTGCAAGACTAATGGCAGAGCTGGAAAGTCTGTCCGTCGAAACTGATATGCCGGCCCGCATTGTCATCAACGAGAAAACAGGAACCATCGTGATTGGGCATCACGTGAAAATTGCCAAGGTTGCGGTCAGTCACGGTGCGCTTACTGTTCAGGTTACCGAAACTCCAACTGTTATCCAGCCACTTCCGTTTTCAAAAGGTGTCACCGAAATCGAGCCGCTGACGGATATTACGGCTGGCGTTGAAGAGGGGCAGGTTGCAATCCTGTCGGGTCCAGATCTACGCACATTGGTAGCAGGTCTTAACACAATTGGCGTCAAGCCAGATGGTGTCATTGCCATCTTACAAGGAATGAAATCAGCCGGAGCGCTGCAAGCGGAGCTAATACTACAATGAATATCTTGTCTTTCATGACCCGGAATAATGTCTCTGCTTTTGTCAAAATATCAGCATTGGCAGTAATAGTTGCGAGCTCTCAGCCAATTATCGGCTCCCATGCACAAACGCCCAAAAACATGTCGACCGATGGGACATCAAGTATCGACGTCAATGAAGATATCAGAAAGTTTTGCGGCAATATTGCAGATGCAGCGCGCGATAAACGTTATCTTTTACAGCGCGAAGAATTATACAAACTTCAGGCACAAGTTGATGAGCGCATTGAACAGCTCAAAATACATCGCGACGATTATAAAAATTGGCTCGAGAAGAGAAATGACTTCTTGGCCACGGCTGAAGCCGGACTGGTTGAAATATTTAAGAAGATGAAGCCAGATGCGGCTGCTAGCCAATTGGAAATTATTGAAAAAAACATCGCAGCAGCGATCATCATGAAGCTTAGCCCGCGCCTTTCCAGCCAGATTTTTAACGAGATGGATGCGAAAGTTGCAGCAAAGCTTGCCACGATCATTGCCAGCACAACAGACCGCGCATTGGAAGAGACACAATCATGAAACTGGGGTTAAGTATGATTGGTGTCGCATTGCTCCTAAGCGCTTGTGGTGGACAGAAGTTTCGCGAATTGGGCAAAGAACCAGAATTGTCTCCCGTTGGCACAGGCATGAAATATAGCAATGCGTCTCAGGTCATGACCTATCCGTCGCAACCGAAAAAGCGCGTCAGCCAATTTTCTTTATGGAGTGATCATAAGAGCGCGTTATTTCAGGATACGCGCGCGATGCAGGTGGGTGACATCTTAACGGTCAATATCTCTATTAACGACAAAGCTTCATTTGAAAATGAATCGGAGCGCTCAAGAAAAAATTCAAGCGGATTTAACGCAGGTGGTGGTGTCAGCACATTGCTTGGCCGGATATCTGCGGGCAATTCAGACCTTACTTATGATTCCAATGCATCAAGCACAGGGGATGGTTCGACCAAGCGGGCCGAACAGCTTAATATCCGTGTTGCAGCGATCGTGACCGGTATTATGGATAACGGAAATCTGATTATCAGCGGATCTCAAGAAGTGCGTGTGAACTTTGAACTTCGTATCTTAAATGTAGCCGGCATTGTTAGACCGAAAGATATCGATCCTGATAATATGATCGCTTATGAGAAGATTGCTGAAGCTCGGATTTCCTATGGCGGCAGAGGTCGTTTAACTGAAGTGCAACAACCACCCATTGGCCAGCAAGTGGTCGATGTTGTCACGCCGTTTTAAAGGGTCTTAAACATGCAAGAACTCATGGATGCGGATGAAGGAGATGAAGAAGGCGGCAAAAAGAAATCAAATTTGGTTGTCACAATCGTTGGTGTGGCGATTGCATCGGTTATTGCAGCAGGCGGCGGCTGGGTAATTGGCGGAATGCTTGCACCCACTGCAATCGAATTACAGGACAAAGCAGAAGCTGAAGAGGCTAAAAGCAAGCCTAAGGATGGTGATGAAGAAGAAGTTCCAATCGCTGGTGAAGAAAGCCCAAATCTCATTCGCTTGCAGCCAATCACCACAAATTTGTCGTTTCCTTCGGAAAGTTGGGTGCGTTTAGAGGTATCTCTTGTGGTTAAAGGTGAACCAGACATCGAAATGGTCGAACTTGTCCATCAAGATATGGTAGGATATTTGCGAACACTTTCGCTGCAGCAGGTGCAGGGTGCTCGTGGATTTAGATATGTGCGTGAAGATTTAAAGGAACGTGCAATTCTCAGATCAAAAGGAAATGTTGAAAATATTTTGATAAGGACATTTGTAATCGAATGATTCGATTTCTACTCGTTATCCTAGCCATGATGGCTGTGGTAACTCCAGCGAGCGCCCAAGCGGTGGATCCCGGTATTTTCCAAACGCCATTGGATGGATCCGTTGCGAGTTGGATTGTCCGAACATTTGGATTGCTAACGGTATTATCCTTAGCGCCCGGCATTTTGATCATGATTACGAGTTTCCCTCGTTTTATCATCGCATTTTCAATTTTAAGAACCGGCCTTGGACTGCCTTCTGCTCCTGCGAATATGATCCTCATTTCGCTTGCAATGTTCATGACGTTTTATGTAATGGCACCGACATTTGACCGTGCCTGGGATGAAGGTATCAATCCCTTAATAGAGAACCAGATTAACGAAGAACAGGCGATTGAACGTATCTCCGAACCCTTCCGCGATTTTATGCTCGCCAATACCCGACCAAAGGATGTTGATCTTTTTATCAACTTAGCCCGCGAGCAAGAACAAAGTTTTCAAACTGATGACAAGATCGATATGCGGGTACTCGTGCCCGCTTTTATGATTTCAGAAATCCGGCGAGGATTTGAAATTGGCTTCTTAGTGGTGCTGCCATTTTTGGTGATCGATCTGGTGGTTGCGACAATCACCATGGCTATGGGTATGATGATGCTACCGCCAACGGCGATTTCTCTCCCCTTTAAGATATTATTCTTCGTATTGATTGATGGATGGAACCTGCTTGTGGGCAGTTTGGTGCGTTCTTTTGTCTAAAACTCTCGTTTTTGTGCAAATTTGGGACAAAAACAGCTTTTCTCAACAAGGATAGATTCGGCTCCGAAATGCTTGGAGTCATCTTGTTAACTGTGTTTTGAGAAGTTCGGCTCAAAACCCGGTAAATACCGCAAAATTAAGGTTTTCGTAAACGTCTCAGGGCAGTTTGATGAGCGCAAGACGGGCTTGGATTGCGGGTTAAGTACGCCAAGCGGCATGATGCCTTTCCGACTTTACCGGTTTATAGTCCGGTATGTCCCTCTTTTTTGTAACGAGTATTGTAAGGGACACTCTTATGACAAGTATTATGACTAACAATTCGGCATCAGCAGCGCTGGCCACACTAAGAAGCATCAACTCGAACCTTGAAGAGACACAGTCTCGTATTTCATCAGGTTACCGTGTTGAATCAGCTAAAGACAACTCAGCTTACTGGTCAATCGCAACAACAATGCGTTCTGACAATAAAGCACTTTCAACAGTTCAAGACGCTTTGGGTCTTGGTGCTGCGAAGGTTGATACAGCATACACTGGTATGAATTCAGCCATGGAAGTTGTTTCTGAAATTAAATCTAAATTGGTTGCGGCTCGTGAGCCAGGTGTTGATAAAACAAAGATCAACACAGAGATGACTGCTTTGAAAGAGCAGCTTCAGAGCATTGCACAATCTGCATCATTCTCTGGTGAGAACTGGCTGCAGAATGAAAGAGGTGAAACAGCATCTGATAAACAGATCGTTGGTAGTTTCAACCGTGCAGCCGATGGTACTGTATCACTAACCAAGTTGGACGTTAATGTTACTGGTACAGGCGGTACAATCTTGATTGATAACGCTAATGCTACAAATGGTCTGCTAACAGCATCATACCTTGGTGCATCGCCTTCAGGTACACTTGGTACAGCGGGTGATAACTGGAAGCTTATTGATGTTGCTGCTGCAACAGGCGTAACGACAGCGGTTGGTACAGAGATCACTCTTGATTCTGCTACAACTGATGCAGATATTGAAGAAATGATCAGCGTTGTTGACCACATTTATTCACAAATGACAGATGCTGCTTCTGGTCTTGGTGCGGTGAATAAGCGTATCGAGATGCAGAACGATTTCGTCGGCAATTTGATGGATTCCATCGACAAGGGTGTCGGCCGACTGGTTGACGCGGATATGAACGAGGAATCGACGCGATTAAAAGCGCTGCAAACACAGCAACAGCTTGGTATTCAGGCTCTATCTATTGCGAACTCTTCTTCACAAAACGTGATTTCGCTCTTCAGATAATAGTTGATAGGCTCGTCTTCGAGCCCTTCACTAAAATTCTTAAGCCGCCTCATTTTTTGAGGCGGCTTTTTGCTGCGTTAAGAGCTTTTAGATTCGGCTCCGAAACGCTTGGAGTCATCTTGTTAACCGTGTTTTGAGAAGTTCGCTTCAACACACGGTGAATACCGTAAAATTAAGGTTTCTGTAAAAGTCTCAGGGCAATGTGTAAGGCGCAAGACGGGCTTGGATTGCGTCTTTTGTGCGCCAAGCGGCATGATGCCTTTCCGACTTTACCGGTTTTTAGTCCGGTATGTCCCTATTTTTGTAATGAGTATTGTAAGGGACACTCTTATGACAAGTATTATGACTAACAATTCGGCATCAGCAGCGCTGGCCACACTAAGAAGCATTAACTCGAACCTTGAAGAGACACAGTCTCGTATTTCATCAGGTTACAAAGTTGAATCAGCTAAAGACAACTCAGCTTACTGGTCAATCGCAACAACAATGCGTTCTGACAATAAAGCGCTTTCAACAGTTCAAGACGCTTTAGGTCTTGGTGCTGCGAAGGTTGATACAGCATACACTGGTATGAATTCAGCCATGGAGGTTGTTTCTGAAATTAAATCTAAATTGGTTGCGGCTCGTGAGCCAGGTGTTGATAAAACAAAGATCAACACTGAGATGACAGCTCTTAAAGAGCAGCTCGCAAGCATTGCAGAATCTGCATCATTTTCCGGTGAAAACTGGTTGCAGAACGAAGAAGGCAACACAGCATCTGATAAACAGATCGTTGGTAGTTTCAACCGCGCAGCTGATGGCACAGTTTCATTGACAAAATTGGATGTGAACGTCACAGGTGCTGGTGGTACAATTCTAATCGATAAAGAACAGGCTGCGAATGGTATTTTGACAGCTGGTTATTTGGGTTCAAACCCTGATGCAACAGCTGCTGGAACGCTTGCTGCAGACTGGAAATTGATCGACTCATCAACTGGTACAACCGTAACAGCTTCTGTTATCGGTTTAACGGCAACAACATCTGACGTTGACATTGAAGAAATGATCAGCGTTGTTGATCACATCTATTCAAAAATGACAGATGCTGCATCTGGTCTTGGTGCCGTGAACAAACGTATCGAGATGCAGAACGACTTTGTCGGTAACTTGATGGATTCCATCGATAAAGGTGTTGGTCGTCTGGTTGACGCTGATATGAACGAAGAATCGACACGTCTTAAAGCGCTGCAAACACAGCAGCAGCTTGGTATTCAGGCTCTATCTATTGCGAACTCTTCTTCACAAAACGTGATTTCGCTCTTTAGATAATTGAATATTTGTGGGTTAAACCACCCAATAATCCAACAAAAACCGCAGCTTCCACAGTTGCGGTTTTTGTCATTTGTGAACAAAAACAGTATTTTTCCGATCTGATTAAAGCTTTGGTAACCATAAAAGTGTGTAATGCGAGCCAAGTAATAACAGTCTTATCCTTTATAGGGATCGGATAAGATGCATGAGGCTGTACTGTTATTACCGGTGTTTGAGTCCGGTATGTCCCTCAGTAATTGGTCAACAAGGGGCACTTAATGACTAGTATTATGACAAATAATGCAGCGCTGGCCGCGTTGCAGACAATGCGATCCATCAATATGGATCTCGAAACAACACAATCACGCATTTCATCCGGCTATCGGGTTGAAACTGCTAAAGACAACTCTGCCTACTGGTCAATCGCAACAACAATGCGTTCTGACAATCAAGCTCTTTCAACAGTTCAAGATGCTTTGGGTCTTGGTGCTGCAAAAGTCGATACCGCATATACTGGTATGAATTCTTCCATGGAAGTGGTCTCTGAAATCAAGGCGAAATTGGTTGCCGCGCGTGAGCCAGGTGTTGATAAAGACAAAATCAACAATGAGTTGACAGAGCTGAAAAGCCAATTGGTAAGTATTTCTGAATCAGCATCATTCTCTGGTGAGAACTGGTTGCAGAATGCAGACGTTGGTGGCGCCACAGACAAAGAGATTGTGGGAAGCTTTAACCGTGCAGCCGATGGAACAGTATCACTGACGAAGCTAACCGTTGATGTGACTGGCACGATTTTGATTGATAAAGACAATGCAACACGCGGTATTTTGACAGCGGGTTACAACGGAACGTCTCCATCATCAACACCAACAGGTGCTACTGCCACTGATTGGGCACTGATCGATGTAAGCTCAACAACGGCCGCAGCGGCAACTGTGATCTCTTTGACCGCAACAACATCTGATTCAGATATTGATGAGATGATCAGTGTTGTAGATCATATTTATTCACTCATGACAGATGCAGCCTCTAATCTTGGTGCGGTAAACAAGCGTATCGAAATGCAAGAGAGTTTCGTCGGCAAACTGATGGATTCCATTGATAAAGGTGTCGGCCGATTGGTTGATGCTGATATGAATGAAGAATCGACGCGCCTAAAAGCGCTGCAAACACAGCAGCAGCTTGGTGTTCAGGCATTGTCCATTGCGAATTCATCTTCGCAAAACGTCATGTCTTTGTTCAGATAATATATCGAGTTTTAAGAAGAGCTTTTTCTTCTTTATATCCAAGTTCATTAGATCGCGTCAGATTGGTTTCTGGCGCGATTTTGTTGTATTTAACAAGCGCTTAAGTGGTGGGGTTAACTTAAGTAATTGGTAACTATATAATGTTTTAATGTACCCTAAGTAATAACAGTCTTATCCTTTATAGGGATTGGGTAAGATGCATGACGCTGTACTGTTATTACCGGTGTTTGAGTCCGGTATGTCCCTCAGTAATTGGTCAACAAGGGGCACTTAATGACTAGTATTATGACAAATAATGCAGCGCTTGCTGCATTGCAGACAATGCGATCCATCAATATGGATCTCGAAACAACACAATCACGTATTTCATCCGGCTATCGGGTTGAAACAGCTAAAGACAACTCCGCATACTGGTCAATTGCGACAACAATGCGTTCCGATAACCAAGCTCTTTCAACAGTTCAAGATGCTTTGGGTCTTGGTGCTGCAAAAGTCGATACCGCATATACTGGTATGAACTCTTCCATGGAAGTTGTTTCAGAAATCAAGGCGAAATTGGTTGCGGCACGTGAGCCAGGTGTTGATAAAGACAAAATCAACAATGAGTTGACAGAACTTAAAAATCAATTGGTCAGCATCGCTGAATCTGCATCATTCTCAGGTGAGAACTGGTTGCAGAATGATTCAGGTGACACACCTTCAGATAAAGAAATTGTTGGTAGTTTCAATCGTGCCGCTGATGGTACGGTTTCACTAACCAAGCTATCTGTGAATATAACTGGTACAGGTGGTACGATTTTGATCGATGGCGATGTCGAGACAAATGGTATTTTAACAGCTGGCTACTTGGGCGCGTCACCTAGTGGTGCCGTTGGTACTGCGGGTAACAGCTGGCAGCTGATTGACACAGGTACTGCGGGTACAACAGATGCTGTTGGTACTGTGATTTCATTGTCAAATACAACAACTGATGCTCAAATTGATGAGATGATCAGCGTTGTTGATTATATCTATTCACAAATGACAGATGCCGCTTCTAACCTTGGTGCAGTTAATAAACGTATCGAGATGCAAGAGAGTTTCGTTGGCAAGTTGATGGATTCAATTGATAAAGGTGTTGGCCGTCTGGTTGATGCTGATATGAATGAAGAATCAACCCGCCTTAAAGCGCTGCAAACTCAGCAGCAGCTTGGTATCCAGGCATTGTCAATTGCGAACTCATCTTCGCAAAACGTCATGTCATTGTTCAGATAATAAATCGAACATTAAGAAGAGTATTTTCTTCTTATTTAAACTTATTAAGACGCGTCAGATTTGTATCTGGCGCGTTTTTTATTTGTAGATCAGTTTTCCAAGTAACCTGATCATTATAGGCATATCACTGTCTAACCCGCCCTCGCGCGATATTATCCTCCCTGATGCGAAATTTATATCATACTGAACCCTCATGATGGACGGAGGAGTTTCAGTTGGTTCCTGGTTTTTTTGGCCAATAAGGGAGCGAACTCTCTTTTTTGGGTGACAAAAGAATGGTGGGTGAAGAATTGCGGATTGAGCGATCCATCAAGGAAACGTGTTTTTACCAAGTAGTCCTCGCACCGCTCAGGCTTTAATATTGATGAACTGAATTTCGTAAAATTATCGAACTTCTCGAATATTACCCTAAGCAAAATAAATAAAAATAAATTAATACTGTATTTATAATTGTATTATATAAGTATAAATACAGTATAATACTAATATTTACTTGTGAAATCTATATTTTTACTTAAAAACTTGATAACTATAAAATGGTCTATTCATACAAGTAATAGTAGGCTTTTTGGAAAAATTACCGGAAAAGTATGCATGATGCGATCTACTATTGCCGGTGTCTGAATCCGATATGTCCCTCAACAATCAGTCCGAAAGGGACACTTTATGACTAGTATAATGACCAATAATGCAGCGCTTGCAGCGTTGCAGACAATGAGATCCATCAATGAGGATCTAGAGACAACACAATCACGTATTTCATCCGGCTATAAGGTTGAAACTGCGAAAGACAATTCAGCTTATTGGTCTATCGCAACAACAATGCGATCAGACAATCAAGCTCTTGGAACAGTGCAGGATGCATTGGGTTTGGGGGCTGCAAAAGTGGATACGGCCTATACAGCTATGGAATCTGCTATGGAAGTCGTTTCTGAAATTCAAGCCAAACTAGTCGCAGCAGCACAGCCGGGTGTTGACAAAGATAAGGTCAACAACGAGCTGACAGAGCTGAAAAACCAGTTGATGAGTATTGCGGAATCCGCATCATTTTCAGGTGAAAATTGGCTGCAAAATGAAGCGGGTGAAACGCCAGCAGACAAAGAAATCGTTGGCGGTTTTAATCGTGGGGCTGATGGCACGGTTTCGCTGACAAAATTGGAGGTTAACGTAACCGGAACTGGTGGCACTATTCTCGTTGACAAAGAGGATGCCGCCAATGGAATTCTCACGGCAGCCTATGTTGGATCGGATCCCGGTGCTGCTCTTGGGGCGGCAACAGCTGATAACTGGGTGTTGATCGATGCGTCTTCAACAACGGGTGTAACCGCCACGGTCATCGAAATCGATAGCAACACATCTGATGAATATATCGGTGAAATGTTCGATGTAGTCGACCATATCCTCCAAAAAATGACCACAGCAGCTGCCAACCTCGGTGCGATTAACAGCCGGATCGAGATGCAGGATGATTTTATCGGGCAACTCAGGGATTCCATTGATAAAGGTGTTGGCCGATTGGTGGATGCTGATATGAATGAAGAATCTACACGTCTTAAAGCGTTGCAAACACAGCAACAGCTCGGGGTGCAGGCACTGTCAATAGCCAACGCATCTACGGAAAACATGATGTCATTGTTCAGATAGAAATTGGAACTATGAGAAGAGGACCCCTCTTTTGACTTTAATATTAACTCAATCGCGCTGGGTAAAACTTATCGCGATCTTTTGAGAAGGAGGTTAACTATCCGTTTCTACTTAAATACTTGGTAACCATATAATGGTTTAATAAACACAAGTAATAGCGGACTTGTCCTTTATAGGGATCGGATAAGTATGCATGAAGCTGTCCTGCTATTACCGGTGTTTGAGTCCGGTATGTCCCTCAGTATTTGGTCAAAAAGGGGCACTTAATGACTAGTATTATGACAAATAACGCAGCGCTCGCAGCGTTGCAGACAATGCGTTACATAAATATGGAACTCGAAACGACGCAGTCGCGTATTTCTTCGGGTCATAAAGTAGAAACAGCTAAAGACAATTCAGCCTATTGGTCAATCGCAACAACAATGCGTTCTGACAATCAAGCACTTTCAACAGTTCAAGATGCTTTGGGTCTTGGTGCTGCGAAAGTTGATACCGCATATACCGGTATGAACTCTTCGATGGAAGTGGTGTCTGAAATTAAAGCAAAATTGGTGGCAGCTCGTGAACCTGGTGTTGATAAAGACAAGATCAACAACGAGTTGACAGAACTAAAAAACCAACTTCAAAGCATCTCTGAATCAGCTTCCTTCTCCGGTGAGAATTGGTTGAAGAATGCAGCAACTGCAACGGCTTCAGATAAAGATATTGTTGGTAGTTTCAACCGAGCTGCTGATGGAACAGTTTCTGTCACAAAGTTGAGCGTTGACGTATCAAGCATGATCTTGATTGATACGGTTGGTGCACAACGCGGGGTGTTAACCGGCGCTTATCTCGGTGCATCACCAAGCGGTACACTTGGCACTGCTGGTGACAACTGGGTCTTGATCGATGTCCCAGCTTCAACCGGTGTGACCACAGCCGTTGGTACGGAAATTACCCTCGACAATACTACAGCTGACAGTGATATCGATGAGATGATCAGTGTTGTGGATCACATTTACTCTCTTATGACAGATTCAGCTTCTAATCTTGGTGCGGTGAATAAACGTATCGAGATGCAGGAGAGTTTCGTTGGCAAGCTGATGGATTCCATTGATAAAGGTATTGGCCGATTGGTTGATGCGGATATGAATGAAGAATCGACGAGATTGAAAGCACTTCAAACCCAGCAACAGCTAGGTATTCAGGCGCTTTCAATTGCAAACTCTTCCTCACAAAACGTGATGTCACTATTCAGATAGGAAAAAGATTCGATGCACTTGGTGCATTCTTAAAATCTTTTACAAAATTAAGAAGGTCGCATTTAGATGCGGCCTTTTTTGTTTTTTAAAATCAATAATTTATTGATCAAACTTGCGTTAACCTGACGTTAACCATACTTGTTTATATTTAATTTACCAACAGAGTACTGAGCACATATTGTTTGCGTCAGTTGCATGAAGCGTAACTCTTGTAGCCTTTTCTGGCATGTCAGCAGAAAATTGAAGGGGCAATCTTCAAATGACAAGTATCATGACAAATAATGCGGCGCTTGCTGCATTGCAGACAATGAGATCCATCAATATGGATCTTGAAATGACTCAATCTCGGATTTCTTCGGGTTATAAGGTTGAAACAGCCAAAGACAATTCAGCTTATTGGTCAATCGCAACAACAATGCGATCCGACAATCAAGCACTTTCAGCAGTTCAAGATGCATTGGGTCTTGGTGCTGCGAAAGTTGATACCGCTTATACTGGTATGAATTCAGCTTTGGATGTTGTGTCCGAAATTAAATCAAAATTGGTCGCATCTCGTGAGCCAGGTGTTGATAAAAATAAAATCAACAACGAGCTGACAGAGTTGAAAAACCAGCTTCAAAGTATTTCTGAATCAGCATCCTTCTCCGGTGAAAACTGGTTGAAAAACTCAAATACTGCGACCGCTTTGGATAAAGATGTTGTTGGAAGTTTCAACCGCGCGTCAAATGGCACCGTCTCGGTGACGACTTTGAGCGTAGATGTATCTAACATGATCTTAATTGATACAATTGGCGCGCAACGCGGCTTGTTAACCGGAGCCTATTTAGGTGCCTCCCCAAGCGGAACGCTTGGTACGGCCGGTGACAACTGGGTCTTGATTGACATTCCAGCCTCAACAGGTGTGACAACCGCCGTCGGCACAGAAATCACAATCAACGATACGACGGCTGATGCGGATGTTGATGAGATGATCAGTGTTGTTGATCATATTTTCTCACAGCTTACGCAACAGGCTTCCAATCTCGGTGCAATCAATAAACGTATCGAAATGCAGGACAGTTTTGTGGGCAAATTGATGGATTCAATTGATAAAGGCATCGGGCGACTGGTGGATGCCGATATGAATGAGGAATCGACCCGACTTAAAGCGCTGCAAACCCAGCAACAATTGGGTGTCCAGGCATTATCGATCGCTAACTCTAGCGCTCAAAACGTCATGCAGTTGTTCCAGTAATAGGCACTGAACAACTCTCTGGATTTCTATAATATCTAAAATTCTGCGGAGTGCCGCCGGTCAGCGCATTCTCAGATCAAACGACCGCATTGGATTGCCCCCAATGCGGTCGTTCTACGTTCATGTTCGCGCAAGTTTGAAATCCTAAAATGGCAATGAATTTGACGTTGAAATAAGTGCCTAAAAAATTGATAGGAAATTGATCTGATTAGGTGCAGAAAATCTATGAGTGAGTAATAGATGAGTTTTGCATTTGCGCAGCATTTGGAAGATTTTGGACAGCCAAAAGGGCTAGCGCCAGTATCGATGTTTGAGACGTCGCAGCCAACCGTAGTGACCACTGAACATGAACCAGAAGTCGATATTGAAGCAATAAAATCAGATTCTTATCAGGAAGGTTACAAAGCGGCAATCGCTGAATTAGAAGCGCAGCACAAGGCCGCAGAGGAGGCACTTCGTGCAGTTCATGCACAGGAACTTGCTGCTTTAGATGCACAACTTGGTGACAAGATGGCACAACAGATTGCGGAAAAAGCAAAGCAACAAATAGATGCAAACTGTGAGATGAT
The DNA here is from genome assembly GCA_017644105.1 of Rhizobiaceae bacterium. Classification (GTDB taxonomy): domain Bacteria; phylum Pseudomonadota; class Alphaproteobacteria; order Rhizobiales; family Rhizobiaceae; genus Lentilitoribacter. Next base: position 64,768 of record JAEPMD010000006.1, read on the forward strand.
GTCCCACCAAGTGGGACAGATATTAACCCAGGTGGTTTCAAGCGAACTCGTCACGCAATCAATCTCGCAACTTAAGGAACTAATACTTGGTGCTTTTGCAGATGATGAGACAGCTCAAATTCGCATCGATGGACCAAAGGCCTTGGTTGAAAAATTGCAAGAGGCCGTCGGAGAACACTTTGCAAAAATTGATGCACATACAAATGAGAATATTGAATTGAGCCTTGAGGTTGATCAGGCGCTTATGGTGACCCGTCTTCATGAATGGCGCCAGATATTTGGAGATAATTCGTAATGGCTGATGAAACATCTACCCATCAAGGGCAAGGTGAAATCATTATTGTTAAAAAGGTGCAGGGCGGCGGTGGCGGTCACCACGGTGGCGCCTGGAAAATCGCTTATGCCGACTTTGTGACTGCCATGATGGCATTCTTTCTTGTGATGTGGCTGATCAATGCGGCCAATGAAGACACAAAGGCATCTGTTGCGAGTTACTTCAACCCGATTAAGTTGACCGATCAGCAACCGTCTGAAAAAGGCGTGAAAAAAGTTGGTGAAACAGCTGAGGGTGAACAAACATCTGCAAAATCCAAGTCCGAAGGTGAAGAAGAAACAACTGGTGACGGAAAATCAGATGGCAATCAGGAAACGTCAACTGCGGGCGAAGAATCAGAAAATTCTGAAGCAGACTATTTTGAAAATCCATATGCCGTTTTGGCGGAAATCGTTATGGAGGCCGCCGAAGAATCCAACATTTCAGAAAAAGGTGACGGAGGCGCGCAAAATTCAGGTTCTGCAACTGGTGCATCGGGTGGTGAAGCTTATCGAGACCCGTTTGATCCGGATTTTTGGAATAAACAAGTTACCGCAAACCCTGATGCGAGCGCTGCTCCTGAAGGTGCGCTTGAGGGTGGCGCCGAATCCTTACTTGCTGAAAATACAGGTGAATCTGACCTTGATATGGGTGCAGGTGATGTCTTTGGCAAAACCGCAGGCGCCGGTGATATCGTCGCAAAAGGTGCTGGATTAAGTGATCATTATACCGGTGGTGATAAAAGTGGATTATCACCCTTTGATGGTGAGCAGGGCGGCAAAATGCATGACTTTGAAACTGAAGGTCAGCATATCAGTAATTTGCCAGATGAAGGCAAAACTTCTGATACGCTTCCACCGGGTGATACACCGGTTGACGAAATTGACCCTACAAAGCTTGCAACTCACTTCAGAGAGGGTACGTTAAAACTGGATGACCTTCGTCAGAAAGGTATGAAAAAGCGCCTGTCAGGTGAGGAAGCTGAAGAGCTGCAAAAGCTTGCCAAAAAAGCAAAAGGTGAAGGTTTAACTGAAGAAGAAAAACGCAAGCTTGATGAATTACGGGCAAAGAATGATGAAGCCAGAAAAGCGGTTATGGAAACTGCTGAAATGGAAAAAAACCTGAAAGAGTTTGAGGAGCAGCTGGGTAAGGGCGAATTTTCAGAGGAAGGCAAAGAGTTTATCAAACAGCTCCTCAACAATAGCGATATTGATTTAGCGCAACTTGAGGCAGAAGATGAAGGTCTTTCCGAGGCTGAAGCCCTTGAAAAACGGATCATGTCAGCATTGGGTGGTAAGCTGGGCAAACTCGCTGAGGGGTTGGAAGTCTACCCAGCAGAAGGTGGTTTGTTGTTGTCTCTGACGGATCAGCGCAATGTTGGCATGTTCAATGTCGGTTCAGCTATCCCGCGTCGCGAAATGATCCTTTTGATGGATGAGATTGGCGAAGTTCTAAACGAGCGAGAAGGTGTCATCGCCATTCGTGGTCACACAGATTCCCGACCCTTCTCATCCGGTGGAAATGACAACTGGAGATTGTCGATGGCACGGGCGCATAGCGCCTATTTCATGCTCGTTCGAGGCGGCATTCCCGAGGAGCGAATTACCCAAGTATCGGGGTTTGCGGACCGTCGGCTTAAAACGCCAAATGACCCATATTCTGAGGTCAATAGACGCATCGAAATTCTCATTCAAGCTCAGGGCAGTTAGGCGTGTTCATGGCAAAAACTTCGCTTGATATAAGAAGTGGCAAGGCATGATGAAAAAGTTTAAAAAGAGACTTTTGGTCAGTGCCTTATGCGTAAGCACCCTATTACCAATACAATTGGTTCAAGCTCAGAACTTGGATAGTGCGGCCCCTTTATATACGCTTGTCAGATCGCTTCAATATGTTCAGGACACTGTTATATCGGGTGATTTTTCTGCGATGGAGATGCAGAGATTCCTGCTTGAACAAGTGGACCGAAAATTAAGAGAAGCGCAGCCTGAAGATTTTGATGACCCGCGAAACGTTGATGCTGCACTTATATATGCCATGAGTGGTGGCAATCCAAAAACGCTGGATCTTGTTGTGGCGCAAGACAAATATGGTTATTTCGATGAAGAAATAACCGGCATTATGCGCGCATATCTCAATGGTCTCATTCCCACGACAAAGAGGCCAATTGAAGAGATTGTTGATGACTACCTTAATACTGCTATCGGGCCTTATGTCGCGTTGATTGCTGCGAATGTGAAAGCAGCGGCCAAAGATATCAAATCTGTTGAATTATTTAATCTTGCACGTCTTGTCGCGCCAGGCTCTTTGATTGAGGAAGCTGCGTTAAGACGTTCTATCCTTATTTCGATAAATCACACCGAATTTGATCAGGCGCTTAGCCTTGCGCATATTTATGCAAGACGATTTAACAAGTCACCCTACAATGTGCAATTTTCGCAACTGATCATTGAGATGATTGTACAAAACCTTGATAATATTGATGAAATCCTTGTTGATGAAGTGATTTCATACCTGCCAGTAAAGCAGCAGAAAGCCATATATCTTCGTATTGCGCGCACCGGTGTTGTGAATGGCAATGATGTCATGGCGATAAAGGCGAGAGAAAAAGCGCATCTATTTGAGGGTGAGAGAAACGCTTATTACAATATGATGGCCGATCTTTATGCCAGCATCAACGAAATGCCCAAGGGTGAAACGAAGAAACTGCTGGAAGATATTACAAATATCAAACGCCGCAGTTTAGCACCCATTGATCGCCCGCTTTATGACGCGGCGATGCTGCTGGCAGAACAAATATTAAGTTTGCCAGACGAGAAAAGCCTCACACAAGTCATGGAAAGCAATATGGAACGTAAGCTACAAGAAGCTGCGGAACTTAAGTCAGTCAATTTGAAGGAACTCATCGAAACGGGTGTCAACGAAGAGGGACGCGATGAAATTGAGTTGCCAGGTGACGAGGAATTTGCGGAATATATGCAAGGCAGGTCAACGACGCTCGAAGACGTAGATGCGATGCTTGCATTAGAGAGTAAGGATGAAGATAGTTGAATAGTATAAGCCCAGCTCTTGCGAGTATGCCCACTCCGGTTAAATCTGGTCAGGGTGTAGAACAAAACTCAAAACGCGACAATCAAAGTGATGCAAAATTCGAATTGCCCAATAAAAATTCCAAGGGCAAATCAGAAACGGTCGCCAATCAAAATGATAAGGGTGAGGAAACCGTTGCAAAAGATAATGCGGTGAAAGCGAACGCCGAACCAGCTGAGGATGCAAAAGCTGTTCGAAATGCTGAAACTGTTTTACTGGAATTGATTAATTCCTATCAGCCCAAGAATGCTAAAAAATCCGAAGATGCAAATGACGAGGATCAGTTACTTCTTGATGAAGAAATTGACCCAATTGATGAAACCATTGATGCATCGGAAGACGATACCAATGTGGCAGGTGTAAATGCGCCTGTTGCCGTCTTGGCGGATCAACCCAGATCAAATGGCGCTCAAAAAGCAAAGCCTAAATCGGCTTCGGCGGATGGGACTGCAAAATCAGTTGATGTTAAACCAGATGACAATTCAATGAAGGCAGAGAAGCCCGATCAAGATAATTTGTCGTTGAAAGATGCAAAAATTGCCGATGAGACGGTGAAATCTTCCACTGTTTTAACAAGTGGTCTTCAGGACAAAGACGTGAACGCACGTAGGGAAGTTCAAAACACATCTCTTGTGAGTGTTGATGGAAAAAAAGCCACAGCTACGGTTCAAGCTGAAAAAGCTATGAGCGACGGTGCAAAGGATCAAGGGTCCAGTCAAAAAGATGATCGTGGCGCGGCCGCAAATATTTCAATGACGGATAAATCTGGTAACCGCATGGCAGGCGTTGAGGTGCTGGAAGCAAAAACCTTCATTGCACCTTCAAATGCATCCAATAATGCAAATAATATATCACAAGCAATTTTAAAGTCTCAGCAGATCTCAAGTGCAGCAGCTGCACAAAGTTCGGAACCTGTTTATCAAACAGCGCAGCCAAAAGCTTTGAATACGCTCAAGATTCAATTAAATCCAGCTGAGCTTGGCGTTGTCACGGCAACGATGAAGTTAAACGGCGACAATCTTCAAGTCCAACTTCGCGTGGACAATATTGAAGCCTATCGCATGCTCAGTGAAGATAGCTCTTCCATTGTCAAAGCATTGAAAGGCCAAGGTTTTGGAATTGACCAGATCAATCTGACGTTGGCCACATCAGATCGCGGAGCCAACCAGCAGCAAGGCAATCCACAAAACGGTCAATCATTTCAATCTCATACGGAGCAAGAGCAGATGAGAAATCAAAATGATAGCGATCGAAACAGCAATCCAGAGAATAACAATGGTGCAGAAGGATTGATCCCAGCAAATGAATTGGCGCAATCAGAATCCGGTCAAGACGCTACTTATTCTGACGGCGTTTATCTCTAGCATTTCTGTAAATTTAGGATTTGCGAGCGAAACCTGTGAAGAGCATATAATTCAGGCCGCACAGAAATATAACATCCCGGTCGGCATCCTTTATTCTGTCGGATTAACAGAGACCGGGAAGAATGGAACACTTCACCCTTTCGCTTTAAACATTGCGGGAAAAGCAGTTTATGCGCGATCCAACGCCCATGCTATTGAGCTCTTTCATAATGCGAAACAGCGAAATGTGAAGCTAATCGATTTGGGATGCATGCAGATAAATCATCACTACCACCACAGCGAGTTCTCATCCTTATCGGCCATGCTTAACCCCAAAACTAATGTTAATTACGCCGCAAAATTCTTAGCGCGATTGAAACGTCGTCATAAGAATTGGACAATGGCTGTTGCGCGTTATCATGCTGGACCAAATAACAATCCGGCGCACAAACGATATGTCTGCCGGGTGATATCCAATTTAGTGGCAACAGGCTACGGAAATTGGACCCCTCAAGCGCGCCAATTTTGTCAATCATAACGAGTGCTGTAACACAAGTTGAATTCCCCGCCCTAATTTCGGCATAATTTCATTAGATTAACCAGCGTTAAGACATCCAAACAAATAGTTAACGCGGTTTTTTGGCGTTAACCTTTTGTTAATATTAATTTAATCGTCTTGTGTCATTTCGAGTGACGGCATACTATATATGGTATTTTGGGCGGTTTTATAGTAAATTTTCTATTAAATATTATGGTTAATATAAGGTAATTGTTTGGAAACAGGCAGATTCGTACCGTGTAATTGTAGAAATTAATAACTACGATTCGGAGGCGGACGAATGATTGTAGTAGTAGACGACAGACAATTAGTAAAAGATGGATATACATCGCTATTTGGACGCGAGGGTGTTCCATCAGCGAGCTTTGATAGTTCGGAATTTGGCGAATGGGTCAACACAGCGGCAGACGGGGATATCGACGCTGTGGAAGCCTTCTTGATCGGCCAAGGAAGTGAATCGCTTAATCTTCCAAAAACTATTCGCAGCAGAACGACAGCACCGGTGATCGCGGTAAGCGATTCACCTTCGCTTGATGCAACACTGGCATTTTATGACAGTGGCGTCGATGATGTTGTACGCAAGCCAGTTCATCCGAAAGAAATTCTAGCACGGGCCGCTGCTATTCGTCGTCGCCTTAAAGCGTTGAACAATTTCACCGATATTGGACCTATTCGCGTTTATTCAGATGGTCGCGATACGGAAGTGAACAATGAGGTTTTCCCGCTTCCACGTCGCGAACGCCGTATCTTGGAATATCTGGTTGCTAATCGCGGCCGCCGTGTGACAAAGCAGCAGATCTTTAATGCGATCTATGGGATCTTTGATGAGGATGTTGAGGAAAATGTGGTAGAAAGCCACATCAGCAAGCTTCGGAAGAAACTCCGTAAACGCCTGGACTTCGATCCGATCGATTCAAAGCGCTTCCTTGGATACCGCATTGATTGGGCGACAGCCGATTAACCTTAGTTAACAACATCTTAATATGTGATTATGGCCGGCTTGGAAATAAGCCGGCCATTTCTTTTTTGTCGCAATTTTTGTTGAAACAGACAGTTTCACGCAAGGCAGTTGAACTACGTTTTAAGAATGTAAAAAGCGAGGGAATTGCTATGAGTCTATATGGAATGATGCGCACAGGTACTGCCGGTATGAATTCGCAGGCCAGCCGCTTAGGAACAGTTGCCGACAATATCGCGAATGCCAATACAACAGGTTATAAGAAGGCGATGACAGAGTTTTCTTCTCTGGTACTCCCCGCAACCACAGGTGCATATAATTCAGGTAGTGTTACACCCAATGTCAGATATGCGATTTCGCAGCAGGGTGCGCTTGAATTTACGTCATCTGCAACTGATTTAGCCATTAGTGGCAGCGGATTCTTTGTTGTTGCAGACGAAAACGGAATACCATTTCTAACCAGAGCTGGGTCATTCACCGCCGATGGTGATGGCTTCTTGGTCAACGCAGCCGGCTACAAACTACTCGGGGCCGACTATTCAAATGGTACTCCGGTTCCGGTTGTGAACGGATTTGATGGTCTTGTCCCTGTGAATGTAAACTCAACTGGCCTTACCGCAGTGGCATCCACAAATGGTATTTTCACAGCCAACCTTGATTCACGCGAAACGATCAAAACAACCAACCTTCCATCTGCAAATGCCAATACAAGTGTGGAATATGACGCGAAGAGTTCGCTTGTCGTTTATGACCATAAAGGTGCAGAAGTCCTTGTTGATTTTTATTACACGAAAACAGGCGCCAATACTTGGGAAGTTGCCGTATTTGATCAATCTACGGGTGCTGCAGGAACTTCTTTCCCCTATAGCTCAGGCCCATTGGCAACAACAACTCTTACCTTTGATGCGACATCTGGTGCATTAACCGGTGCAAGCCCAAATTCAATTGGTTTCAATGTTCCCAATGGTGACGCCATCACCATTGATTTGAGCAATATGACCGAGCTCGCCTATGACTTCTCAGTTGCCAACGGTACGGTGAACGGCCAGCCGCCAAATGAAGCAACACGAATTGAAATTTCCGAAGACGGCACGATTTACGCAAACTATGCCAATGGTGAGCTTGATCCAATCTATAGAATTGCGATGGCCGACGTGCCTAGCCCTGATCGTTTGCGACCACTTTCAGGCAACGTTTACTCCCAAGGTGTGGACTCTGGTGTTGTGACCACCGGTTTTGCTGGCTCCAACAATTTTGGCTCGATCCAATCTGGTGCGCTTGAAGGTTCAAACGTAGATATCGCCGAAGAATTGACGTCCATGATTGAAAGTCAACGCAGCTACACAGCCAATTCAAAAGTGTTTCAGACGGGTTCCGACCTGATGGACGTTCTTGTGAATCTGAAACGATAGTCGGCTAGGATACTAAACCCATGAATCTCGGGTCAGCTCTCAACATTGCACAACGGTCTCTGTCGAATACTTCGACACAGACCACCGTTGTTTCGCAAAATGTTGCAAATGCTGAAAATCCAAATTATGCGCGCCGATCAACGCATCTGGAATATGATTCACTTGCTGGTTCGCAAATTGCATCCATTCAACGCACAACCGATAGCGTCCTTTATCGCCAATCTATCGCAAGTATTGCATCGGCTGATGCACAAAGTACGCTTGTGGCCGGCCTCGATCAGCTCAAAACCATTTTCGGCACGAATGATTATGAATTGTCACCTGCTGTGATCGCCGGTCAGCTTCGTGATAATTTGAGTGCCTATGCGGCAAAACCAAATGAGCCGACACTTGCTGAAACAGCTGTAGCCAGTGCGCAAGATTTGGCTCTTTCACTTCGTTCGTCGACTGAATCTGTCCAACAGGTTCGTGCTGAAATGGACGTCGATATTGAAGCGCAAATCGCACAATTAAACGATATGCTCGCGCGTTTTAAGACGATTAATGATGAGATTGTTCAGGACAGTTACGGCAATACAGACGTTAACAATTATTTGGATGAACGAGATACACTTGTTAAAGAAATTTCATCGATCATTGAAGTGAGACCCGTGACACGCAGCGGTAATGACATGGTATTATACACCATGGATGGGACAACTTTATTTGAGAAAACACCGCGCTCCGTCACATTTACAAAAACACCAGCTTATGACGCGAACACGACAGGTAACCCGATCTATGTTGATGGTGTGCCATTAGAAGCAGGTTCTGGATCCAATTCATCTGCCGGCGGCTCTTTGCAAGCCATGTTGCAAATTCGCGATGATATTGCACCTATGTTGCAAGGCCAGCTCGACGAAATTGCACGCGGAGTGATCACTTTATTTGCTGAACAGGACCAATCCGGTGGCGGCGGCGCAGATTTACCAGGCCTATTTACCTGGACGTCTGGAACCATACCAGCGGCGGGCACACGCGTTGATGGTATTGCCTCAAGTATTGTGGTCAACCCTGCGGTGCTATCCAGCCAGGGTGGCGATCCAACCATGCTCCGTGATGGTGGCATCAATGGTGCCGCTTATGTTTATAACACCACAAGTGCTGCAAGTTATTCTGAACGTTTGGATGGTCTCGTTACCTCCATGGATGAACCGATTGCTTTTGATGCAACATCACTATTGGGTGCTTCTAAAGGTTTGATCAACTTCGCGGCCGATAGCCTCGGTTGGTTGGAGTTAACACGAAGTGATGCGACATCATCTTTAGAGACAAAAGAAGCTTATGCTGCTGAAATTGAAAGAACATTTTCAAATGCCACCGGTGTGAGCATCGATGAAGAAATGTCGCTCCTCTTAACACTTGAGCAGTCATACAAAGCAGCCACTCGGATCATCTCCGTCGTCGATGAACTCCTTCAAACTCTACTAAGTGCGGTGAGGTAGTTTCATGAAAACAAGTTTCGTTTCAAGCTATGCCACCCAAACTTCCATGCGACTGATCGTTAAGCAAGCGCAAGCGGAGATTCAGCAATTACAAACCGAAGTCGTGACAGGACGTCACGCCGATATTGGTGTTGCACTTGGAGGGCAAACTTCCAACGCAGTGCGATTGCATCGGGATTTTGAGCAATTTTCAACAATCCAAGATACAAATTCATTGGTTGAGAATCGATTGTCGTCTGCACAAGCTGCGTTGGAGCAATCCTCAACGAGCGCGCTGGATCTACTTGAGACTCTCATCATTGCAAAAGATGCGACGGATGACGGATTGCGTAGTGTTGCGGTATTGGAAATATCTGATTCACTTCGCGCCTTCACCGACGCTGGAAATTTGACAGCTAATGGTGAACATCTATTTGCCGGCATCGACACAGATACAAAGCCCCTGGTTGATTACTTTGAGCCGGGCAACGCTGCAAAAACAGCCTTTGACAATGCGTTTTCGACCTATTTTGGCTTTACCCAAACCAGTGCGGCTACATCAACGATTACAGCCGCACAAATGACGGATTTCTTGAACAATACCGTCGAGCCCATGTTTACCGGGACAGATTGGACAACCAACTGGTCTTCGGCGTCGGATACAAATATTACCAGCCGCATTGCGCGTGAAGAACTGGTGCAAACTTCGGTCAACGCCAATGGTGATGGATTTCGAAACGTTGCCTTTGCGGCCACAATTTCAATCGAGATGATGAATATTGGCCTTGGTGAAGAAGCCCAAGCGGTGCTCGTTGACAAAGCCATCGATGCTGCAGGTCAAGGTGTTTCCGCCGTCGATGATGACCGCACAAGACTAGGGATTTCACAAGCACGATTAGAAAAGGCCAATAACCTTTTGCAAGTTCAGGCTGATCTTACAAAAATTCATGTAAGCGAGATGGAAGAAGTGGACATTTATGAAGCTTCCACCCGCGTTAATGCGCTTATGGCACAAATCGAAACTTCGTATTCAATTACGTCTCGATTACAGCAGCTCAATTTAATTGACTACCTGAGGTAATTGAAGATGACAGATAGCAAGCAGATAAAAAGGGCTATGTAATGTATCAATTTTCTTATGCAGATGTTCAAGAGGATGATGTCACAGAATCTAAAGATCGTGAACGTCAGGTTCTGGATCGGTCGATTGATATGTTGCGCAATGCAATGAAACTCGGGGGGGATTCTCAAGAGGCAATTGAAGCGATTTATTACACAAATCGTGTCTGGATACGCCTCATTGAAGACCTGGGTTCTGAGGACAATCAACTGGATGAAGAATTGCGTGCAAATCTCATCTCAATAGGCATTTGGATCATTAAAGAATCCGAACGGATACGCCATCGGGAATCTGACAATTTCCAAGGTATTATCGATATTACAACCATGATCAGGGACGGTTTAAAATGAAGAATACACTCCGCATTTCGCTCAAAGCAGGAGAGCGCATTTTTATTAATGGCGCGGTGCTACGGGTCGACCGAAAAGTTTCCCTGGAATTTCTAAATGACGTGACTTTCTTACTCGAAAACCACGTTATGCAGCCTGAAGAAGCAACAACGCCTCTGCGCCAACTCTACTTCATCGTTCAAATGATGTTGATCAACCCAGCGGGTGTTGAGCAGTCCATGGATATGTTCCGCAAATCTATCATAATGTTGCTCAGTTGCTTTAATGATGAGGAAGTGCGTTCCGAACTCAAGCATATTGATGGCATGGTTATTCAAGGAAAAGCATTTGAATCGTTAAAAGCTATTCGCGGTCTTTATCCGATTGAAGAGAAAATTTTAAATACACCGCAAATGCCGGCAACAACGATTGATGAAATTCGCAGGGAGTTGGCACCATGGGCGTAGAAACAGTTGCCTCAGCAACCAGTACGACAACCCAGTCAAATGCCACCACAGCCGCAAACAAAGCGGCTCTGGATTACGATACATTTCTGCAATTGCTGATCGCTCAGATGCAAAATCAGGATCCGACGGAACCCATGGATTCAAGCGAGCAAATCGCGCAATTGGCAACATTCTCGCAAGTTGAACAAACGATTGAGACGAATAAAAACCTGGAGGCGTTGCTGCAATCTAACTCACTATCTCAGGCTGGTGCCATTATTGGGAAAACTGTGAGTTCTCTAGATGGTGAAGTCAGCGGTATTGTCAAACAAGTTCAAATCATGTCTGATGGGGCTGTCGCCGTACTTGAAGATGGTACGAAAATGGTTGTTGGCCCTGGGATGGTTATCGAAGATACATGAATGAAGCTGATGCTTTAGACCTAGTTCAAACAGCAATATGGACGATTTTGGTTTCCGCGGGACCAGTCGTGTTTTTTTGCAGGGGTATTTGTGTAATCAAAGCCAATGTTAAAGCGCTCACGCAAGTTCAGGAAATTACTCTTACATTTGTGCCAAAAATCGTCACCGTCTTGATCACGGTAGCCGTTGCAGCGCCATTTGTAGGTGCGCAAATTTCTTCATTTACTAATCTCGTGTTTCAACGAATTGAAAGCGGATTTTGATGCGCGTTTTGCGCAATTGCGGATAATTTCATTTACAAATTGTTAAGTTTTCAAGCGCGACCCTAACTTCGCGCAAGCTTGGGGCTTTAGACTTACAAATTGAGCCTGGCGTACATTAGGTGCTGCCATCTCAAATTGATAACTAGAACCACACTAGCGTTTTTCCTAAAACGTCAATGAATAGACGGTATTGAAAATGGCTCAGCCCGAAGTCGCAGTCTCTCCCATCAAGCTAACATTTGGCAAGGATATGGGCTTTGCGCTCGGTATCATTACCATTTTGTCAGTTCTATTTTTGCCAATTCCGGCATTTTTGATTGATATTGGCCTGGCTTTTTCAATTGCGTTTTCGGTTCTCATCTTAATGGTGGCATTGTGGATCCAAAAGCCACTTGATTTTTCATCATTTCCAACAATTTTGCTAATCGCAACAATGACGCGGCTTTCGCTCAATATTGCGACGACCCGTGTGATTTTATCCGACGGTAATTCCGGAACAGAGGCTGCCGGAAATGTCATTGGTGGTTTTTCAAGACTGGTGATGGGTGGTGATTTTGTCATTGGTGTGATTGTGTTTTTGATCTTGGTCGTGGTGAATTTCATCGTTATCACCAAAGGTGCAACGCGTATTGCGGAAGTGGGCGCCAGATTTACTTTGGACGCCATTCCCGGCAAACAAATGGCGATTGATGCAGATTTGTCAGCAGGTTTGATCAGCGAGCAAGATGCGCAAGCCAGACGAAAAGAACTTGAGCAAGAAAGCTCATTTTTCGGTTCCATGGATGGTGCTTCGAAATTCGTGCGCGGCGATGCGATTGCCGGTTTGATCATCACAGGGATTAATATTTTTGGTGGCGTGATTATTGGTTACGCACGACATGGTATGGAAATTGGACAAGCAGCTGATGTCTTTGTCCGTTTATCTGTTGGCGACGGTCTTGTTTCTCAGATCCCAGCACTTATTGTGTCTTTAGCAGCAGGCCTTTTGGTATCTCGTGGCGGTCAAGTTGGCACCACCGATCATGCTGTTATTACACAGCTGAGTTTTTATCCGCGCGCATTATTTGCTGCATCCGGTTTGCTATTCTTACTCGCCTTAATGCCTGGATTGCCATTCATTCCATTCATGTTACTCGGTGGTATTTTGGCCTTTGGTAGCTGGATCATTCCGCGCCAACGCATGGTTGTCGAACAACAGGAATTGGCGGAAAAACAACGCCAATTAGCCCAAAAAACCGAAACAGAGCAGGATTCGGTTAAACAGGTTCTTAAAACGGCTGAAGTCGAATTGCTGCTTGGCAAACAATTGTCGAGTGAGCTGCTCAATTCCCACGAAGAATTGGCATTTCGCGTCAGTAAAATGCGCAAGAAATTCGCAACGCAATTTGGTTTTGTCGTGCCTGAGATCAAAGTTTCAGACGATATCTCAATTGATGAAAAATCCTACCATATCCGTATTCACGGCACGACAATCGCTGCCAATAAATTGCGTGTTGGCGAGTTGATGGTTGTCGTTGGAAATGGTCGCAAACCTTCTGTACCTGGAGACGAATTGCGCGAACCTGCATTTGGCATGCCAGCTATTTCAGTTCCGGAGGCGTTCGCCGATGATCTCCGCCGTGAAGGGTTCCAACCGATTGATAATGTCTCTGTTGTACTAACCCATTTGAGCGAAGTTATTCGTAACAACTTACCGCAGCTTTTGTCTTATAAAGATATGAAAGTATTGATCGATCGGCTTGATCCAGAATATCGCAAACTGGCCGATGAAATCTGTTCAAATCATATGTCTTATTCTGGATTGCAGGCAGTGCTGAAATTGCTTTTGGCAGAACGTATGTCCATCCGCAATCTTCACCTTGTTTTGGAAGCAGTAGCAGAACTTGCGCCACATATGCGCAAAACAGAACAGATTGTCGAACATGTGCGGATCCGAATGGCGCAGCAATTATGCGGTGATTTGGCACAAAACGGCACGCTCAATATCTTGCGCTTAGGCAGCCACTGGGATTCGGTTTTCAATCAAGCGTTAAAACGTGACACCAAGGGTGAAGTCATCGAATTCGACATTGATCCCAAACTTTTAGAAGAGTTTACTGAAAAAGCCACAGATATCATCCGGACCCATATGGACAAAGGTATTCCATTTGTGCTCGTGTCGTCACCAGACGCACGCCCATATGTGAGGATGATTGTGGAACGCATATTTGCAACATTGCCGGTTCTTTCGCATGTCGAAATCGCCAAAGGCATTGAGATCAATATATTAGGTTCGCTGTCGTGATTACCGATCCGGAGGGCACCATTCTCGCCCTCTTTGCCACCTTTTGTCGAATTGGTGGCTGCTTTATGGTGTTGCCAGGTATCAGCACAGCGCGCGTGTCCTTAAGGATCAGATTATTTTTATCAATCGCCATATCGATCGCGATCATACCGCTGATGTGGGAACCCATTTATGCTGCAACCCGCGTGAGCAACAGCGCTTATATCGTTCTCATAGCTGGTGAAACTTTTATCGGTGTGACGCTTGGGCTCATCGCCCGCTTTATCACGCTCGGTTTGCAATTTTCAGGCGCGGCACTATCAGCCTCGATTGGATTTAACGCAGCGCCTACAGCGGCGATCCTTCAAAATGAAGCGCAAGGTGCGATTACCAACCTCATCACTGTAACAGCAATTGTCTTGCTCTTTATCTCAGATTTTCATCATCTGGTGATCCAGACAATCGTGAATTCCTATAAATTTATGCCGATTGGCACTGGTTTTGAAGTGCGTATGGCGTTGGTTACTTTAACCGACACGCTAAGCGAGACATTTATCCTGATGTTGCGTTTGGCAAGTCCATTTATTGTTTATGGCCTCATATTCAACCTCGCCATTGGCATGGTCAATAAACTCGCACCTCAAATTCCGATTTATTTCATCTCAATCCCGTTTATCTTGGCGGGTGGGTTGCTGTTGTTGTATTTCGGAATTGCGAACTATCTCACATTGTTCCTGGATGGTTTTATCCAGATATTCCAAGGGTAGGGTGGTCCAATGGCAGAGAAAAAGTCCCAACGTTTGCAGCGCCTTGTTAATATTCAGCGGCAAAAAGAAAAGATGGCAGAGATCGAATTGGCCGATGTCGTAAACGCTCAAAGATACAATCAGGATTCAACGGAATCCGTTTTGGATGCGTTGAGCACCTTTGATCCCATTCATATGGTTTGTTCTGGACATTACTCAAAACGATTATCCAATTTAGAGGTTAAAAAACGCCAGCTCCAATTGCATCGTGAGATACAGGAAAAAAATATGATGAAGGAGCGCGTGAAAGCTGACCGGTTAGAAGAAAAGGTCGACGCTTTTAAAATGGATGAAGCGCGCGATGCTGAAGATGAAGGCTTGCAAGATCTGATCGATACAATCGGTGGCATGAAAAAATCCAGCCTCTGGTAAGCCTGACGTGAGATAATTTTAAATATAATTATTTCAGTCAGGTAGTTAAATGGCCGTTTCCGTTAATACAGATTTGATCATGGGTGTTCTCAATGCAGCTCAACCAGCCAGCATTGCCGCAGCGGATGCCAAACTTAATGCAAAATCAATGTCAAAAATTGAAATCGCAGCCGCAGGTGATGACTTTGCAAAAGAATTACTGAATTCTCAGAGCCAACCCGCTTTGGCGAAAGACTTATCGGATCTGAGGAGCGCATTTAGCAAACCCAGTGAGACAGACGCGCACAAGAAGTTTGAAGCCATGGTGCTACACCAATTTGTCCAACATATGTTGCCAAGTGACACGAGTGTTATCTTTGGTGAGGGCATGTCGGGGGATGTTTGGAAGGGTATGATGGCGCAGCAAATTGGTGATGCAATAGCAAAAGGTGGCGGAATTGGCATCGCGGAGCAGATGTTGGCAGATAACAGCCCCAGTAATGCTAATCCACTTGGGACCGCTGCAAATATCATTAATGCACGGCAGCGCGATCTACTTGATAGCTTAAACGATAACTAATCCTAAGACGGCACGAGGAAGTTCATATGACACAAGCGGCACATTCAACACAGCCAAATGAAGTTCGGTTTGGAAATGTATTGGGGCGTTTGGAAGCTCTTTTGGATCTGGAAAACGCAAAAATTGGCAAGGATTCAAGTTTTGATATCGCTGCTTCCAGTACACATAAATCGCGTTGTCTTTATGAAATGACAACTCTGCTTAAGGGGTTTCGCACTGATCAAATCAGACCAGATCATCAGAAGAAACTGGTGACAGTGCAGGAAAAACTTGCCGTTAATAAGCGTAAACTTGAAACGCATATGGAGGCAGTCCGCGGTATCGCAGAACTTTTAAAGGATGCGCACAAAGATGCTGAGGATGATGGTACTTATTCAATGAACCAATTTGGTGGATACGGCGCTTACGGATTGTCATGATAAAAACATTGATCATCGGCGTTTGGGTCGCAGCTGTGGCACTTGGCTCTGTATATGGGGCAATCAAATTGGCAAAACCATCGCCACCGCAAGAAGAACTTGACCGAGCAGCTTTTTATGCAAAACTGGAGCGCGTTGATAGCGATGTGATATCCGTGCCTGTGATCAGCGGCGGCAAAGTTCATGGTTATTTTTTAACGCAAATTAGCTTTTTGATTGAACCGAAAGATATGGAAGTCTTTCCAGTCAAAGCGCAGGAAATGCTCAACGATATTTTGATCACTCAATTTATCGGAAATCGCATCATTGATTTCCCTAACATGACCAACTTCAATCTTGAAGAGTTTCGTCAATTGGTGGGCAATGCGCTGAACGAGCGTGTAGGCCGCGAAGTTTATCACGATATTCTAATCGGTCGTCTCGATTATCTTGGCAAAGCTGATATCAGATCTAATATTCGTCAGAAGCGTTACTCGATGAGTGAGGGTGGTGAAGGTGTTGGTGACGAGTAAGTAATAACTTACCCAACCAAAACGTCGCCTCTAATTTACCTCAGGGTTTCGGTATTGTTCATTGACGATGCCGAATTCTGCGAGCAAACGTCCAAAAGCGATCTGCATGTGGTAAAGACCAATAATTACAGACTTTTGCTGAATAGCATATTTAAATGATCGAAATGGTGATGCCGCGAGCAAAAGAAATGATTTAAAGATTGTCTTAGCGCGGTTGTTATGAAGGCGCGTTTCAATAATCGCTGAGATCGCGCCATTTCTATAGCTTCGTGCATTCACCCAGCGGAAGGTCGCGCGACGCTCAGGCACATCCTCAAATACGGGTGCTTCATTGCACCATGCAAAAAGAAAACCTTTCGCTTCGCATCGTCTATAAAAATCACTGTCCCCACCACCGATAAAATTAAACTGCGGATCTAAGAAAGGTCTCGGCATGGCGTCAATGACGGCTCGCGAAATGACAACGTTGCCGGAAGAATATAGGATAGGCACAGGCCCGGTTTGGTTGTAATGAGGTTGAAAAACCGGATGCCGCTTCCAAATTTCGGCCGTGCCTTCATGAAATTGCTGAAGTTGTGGTCCGCCAACAATATCGCAATTGGTACCTTCCAGAGTTTTAAGGTGGTTTTGCAACCAATTCTCATCGGCAATTTCATCATCGTCAATAACAGCAAGCCATTTGAAATTTTTAAACTCTTTAAGCGCGGTCGTCCAACCGGCATTGTAAGCGTGGCAATTCCCACGATCATGCGCGATGATCACCACGCCATCTAGATCATGATCCGCCATGAATTTCGCTGAAGATTCAGCACCTTCGCCATCATCGTGATTGTCCATGACAATCACTGCATATGGTTTTCCAACAGTCTGCGCTGCTAATGACTGGAGTGTAAGCAATACTTGTTCGGGACGTTTGAATGTCGGTAACGTGACGACAATTTCTATGTCATCCGCCTTTAGTCCATCCGTACGATAAAAATCTGAAATATTCATTTTCTACGACCCATATGCCCATGAGCCTTTAAGTTACAACAATCCTCTAAAGATATTATTGATGATTATCTTCGATTTTAATCATCTCATTTAACTCTGATTTGACCTTTTGGCGTTATACAAACGTGAAAGGACGATTTATGAAACTTGTATTTCTAACATCACTGGTGCCGGTTCAAAAACCAAAATCTGGCTACGACATCGCCAATCGCGTGGTCGTTGACGGGCTTCGAGCGCTTGGAATTCAAGTTAGAATCATCGGTTATCTCACGCCGGGCCAGGCGCCTGCATATCCAGACGAAACGATTGTTTTAGACGAATTGGAAGTTACCAATTCCAAAGTCGGGAAACTTCAAAAACTGAAATGGTTGTGGCTTGCTTTATCTACCGGAACTCCTGTTTCCGTAGCTAAGATGCTTCAAACATCACCTGAAGATTTTCGATCAGCGTTGGAAGAATGCCGGCCCTTTGATGGTGTTTTCCTCAACTCAGTGCAATTGCCGGGCGCGTTTCTCGGCCAGTTGAGTGAGGAAAATTCTGTCTTTCTGGCTCATAATGTTGAGTCCGAAACCGCCTATAAGAACGCTATGAATGCCACGAATGTTCTTTCGGCTTTGCTGTTCAAGCGCGAAGCAAAACTTCTTAAAGGCGTTGAAGATCAGCTATGTCGTCAAGCGCAGCATGTATTCACATTAGCAAATAGCGATCGACAAGGTCTGGGCGTTGAAGATAAATCATCTTATCTGCCTTTGGTGACCACTTTTGAGCCCAGATCACAGACCGAGACGAAAGACTATCAATATGATCTGGGAATGATTGGGTCCTGGAGTTGGGCGGCCAATCGATCGGGCCTGGATTGGTTCTTGGCCGAAATAGCGCCCGAGATACCTGATATGAAAATTGCGGTTGCTGGTAACATTTCAAACATACCATCTGATGCGCCCAAAAATGTTGAGTTTCTTGGACGTGTTGAGGACGCACAAGACTTTGTGAATTCTTGTAAGATCATTCCGCTGATCAGTCGCGAAGGTACAGGTGTTCAGCTCAAAACCCTTGAGACTTTTGAAATGGGTTTGCCAACCGTAGCAACGGAAAGTTCCTTGCGCGGCATTGACCAACTGCCGCCCAATTGCGTGGTTGCTGATGAGCCCGGTGAATTTGCAGCTGCACTTAAAGACTTGATCAAACGTGCTGAAAATGGCGAGACCTTGGTGATAGATGGTCAGGATTTTCATCAAGAACAACGTAAGAAACTACTTACATATCTCGAATTTGGTTTGAAGCCACTCCAACCTTCCAGCAAGGAGCTTCAGCCATCATGACCCAGCAGCTAACACTCGATAATTCGCAGCTGGATGTCCTTGGTATCAAGGTTGAAAACTGGGGATGGGCAGAAGGTTTGGCCAATATCACTGGCCGCTATGAAGCTGATGATGAGCAATCGATCTTTGCCTTTATCAACGCTCATAACGCAAATATTTCCATGCGGGATAATCAATACAGAAATTGCATTGAACAAGCAATTGTCCTGCCTGATGGCGTTGGGGTGGATCTAGCAACGAAAATTGCCAGTGGCGAGACATTTAAGGCCAATCTTAACGGAACGGATCTTATTCCTGCGCTTATGGTGTATTTCCAAAAACCATTGACAGTCGCAATGATTGGTGCGGAAGAACAGACCGCTAAACGAGCGGCAGAAAAATTCAAAGCTGCAACCCCATGGCACAATTTTGTTCTGGTTTCAGATGGTTATTTTGACCGTGATGATATACCCGACATTCTTGCGAAGCTAAAAGATACAAAAGCTGATATTTTGTTGGTTGCGATGGGTAGTCCCATGCAGGAGAAATGGGTTGAAGAATATGTCACCATTGAACATGCAAAACTTGTTTTTACAGTTGGAGCCTTGTTTGACTTTGTATCACAACGCGTTCCCCGCGCTCCAGATTCGTGGCGAAAATACCGTGTAGAATGGATATACCGACTTTCGCTTGAACCGAGGCGATTATGGCGTCGATATATTCTTGGCAATCCGCTCTTTCTCTGGCATGTCGTTCGTAGACGTTTTTTTAAGTGATTGTTGATTAATGACAACAGCGATAATTACAGCAACCTATACTGCCGATTTTGAGCGCTGCGCTTTTTTATGTGAAACCATGGATCAGCGCTTGCTCGGTGATTGGAAGCATTATCTTCTGGTTGCCGATATAGATCGAGAAAAGTTTAGCGCGTTGGAAAGCGACCGCAGAAAAGTGATCACCGAAAGCGAAATATTTCCGATTTGGTGCCGATCTTTTCCAGATCCAATCAGCAGGCGTCATGCGCGTATTTGGCTCACACCGTTTTCACGACCGTTGCGTGGTTGGCATGCGCAACAATTACGCAGAATGGCGATCGCGCGACACATAAATGAAGACATTATGCTCACCCTTGATTCAGATGTAGTCATTGTTCGAAACTTTGATCTTGATGATTTAGGTGATGCAGATGCAATGCGTTTCTATCGTAAAGAAGACGCGTTTACGGATCAAATGCAGGAGCATCTTTTATGGTCTGAAAATGCAGCTCGTTTGCTTGGTATATCTGCGCCCAAAATATCTAGAACAGATTATATCACCACATTCATTGCTTGGCGTCGGGAAACCGTTTGCGATCTTCTCGATCATATTGAAAAGCAAAATAACTGCCATTGGATGCGTGCTGTTGTTCGATATGCGCCGATGTCAGAATGTATGATCTATGGACGCTATGTGGATGAAATTCATTTGGGTAAACACCATCTCCCAACTGAGCATTCACTATGTCATGTACTATGGGACGAAAATACAGCTGAACCCAATCAAGACGGATTGCGTAAATTCCTTCGTAAAATGACCAATGAACAGGTTTCAGTGGGTATTCAATCTTTTGTTGGGATCCCGATGGAGGATATCCGCAATGTAATTGAAGAAACTTACCCTTCTTAGGGTAGAGCTTACTCCGCGGCGGCTGCAGGTTTTCTCAAAATTGGTGCGACGCGACGCATTGCTGGATATGTCAGTAAAAGTGATGTGACATATAAAAAACCGAACACAAAATTGAGCATAATGAACCAATTTTCATTGTCGCCGAACATTGCCAAGACCCACATCAATAAACATGCTTTCATGAAGCCAATAATCGCTGCATTGGTGGTGCGCAGCATAGTTCTGTTCACCGCGTAAAGCAGTTCAGAGTGGTATTCGGTTAAGTTTCTAAAGCACGGCACCAGCGCGACCAGAACCAAATATGGTGCGATCTCTGCAACATTATCACCAAGAATATTTGGGAATATCCAGGTAAATATTGCGAGAGCGATAATCCCGCCAAATGAGATAAATGCAATCGCCGCCTCAAAAATAACTCGTTTTTTCAAAGACTGGATTGTGGCTTTGGATTTCATGATTTCTTGAATAATAAGCATGAACAACGAGCGTACCGGAAGTGCTGTAAGGTCAACTAATCGCATCAAGATCGCGTAAACACCCGCGATCTGGGGTCCTCCAATTGCCAACACCAAGATTTTATCGAGTTCCGCTTGCGCGTAATAAACAATTTCGGCCGCAGCAACTGCGAGTGAATCCAACCAACGTGCCAAATATAGTTTCGGGCTCCACTGCAATTTGACGCGTGGATAATAAAAGATAAGTGCGATCAAGGCGGAGGATGCATTTGCAAAAAGGTAATAAAATCCCCATTGCTCAATAGAGCTATCGGACATGACTGCAAAAATCAATGCGCCTAACATTTTCATAATTGTTGCGATGATCACGAGGATTGATCCTGCTGCAAATCGGTAAAGACCGTTGAGAATAATGGTTGTGATTTCCATAATTCGCCAAAAAATTACTTCAGCAAATACAATGCACACAAAAGCCATCAATGACATTTCAGCATCGAAAATGAGCAGATAGACCGCATAGGCAACAAGACCAATTATCGGCAGAGATAAGATGCCGCCTGCGATAAGGCCAGGGGTATAAGTCCCCAACAATCGTCTTTTGGAGGTCGCGATCCTGTACATGGGCGAGGCAAAGCCAAATGCCACCATACGCGACAAAATAATACCGGTCGCAGAAGCTGTAGCAAAGAGACCAAAATCGTTCACCGCCAAAGAATTGGCAATGGCAACGAAATAAACGAGGGATATGACCAATCGACCGGCGGATCCACTGACCAACGTCATATAATCTTTTATGCGTCCGATATTCTGTCGAACTAAGAGATTTAGATTTCCGAACATTGGGGTTTTAAAGGCCTTTTAAGTGGTTCACGCCATTCCAGCTATAGCGTGAATTAGGAAACTTATTACTAAGATAAGGGTAGATATACGGAGAAATAGGAGAAATGATGAAGAAAATATTTCAATTTTTCCGTACATATGTCTCTTGTTAATATTTTGTTACCCATAACTGCTTACTGTGCGTTAATAACTGCAGTTTTGCTGTGTTGTGTCGCACTGCGCAGCGCTTAATTTATCTATTTGGAATGTTATGCGTCAGAAAAGGCAATCTTTGTTGGATCTAGCACCAGGTTCGCCTCAACAAGTGGACCGCGAACCCATGCGTGAAAAATCCAAAATTGCGGGCAAAATCCGATCAAAAGTTCCGCCTAAGCGCATCAGACTGTCTCAGCCTATTGCCAATAATTCGGCAAATGATCAGATCGAACCAGCAGCAGATCGTAATGAGGTTGGTCGTATTGGCATTTTTGGTCGCAAAGCCGAACCAAGATCATCGCAACCCGCTTCACCACCGCGTGCGGTAAACCATACTCCAGAATATGCAAATTCTTACGAGATTGATCCGGATAAACCGCTTTTAGATCTCTTCATTATTGCCAAACATATTTGGGCTAAAAAATGGATGATCGTCGCCTTTGGTTTTCTTGGGGCTGTTTTGGGCGTCCTCGTCGCATTATCAACACCACATAAATATTATGCAGATAGCAGATTGATCCTAGATCCGCGCGATGTACAGGTTACAGATACAGTTAACAGCAACAATCAGGCAAGTTCGCAAGTTCTGCTTGCTGTGGTCGATAGCCAAATGCAGGTGGCGCGCTCGACAAGTGTTCTTGAACGCGTCGTCGAGAAACTCCGACTGGATCAGGATCCTGAGTTTAATGGCGACGATGATTCCGGAATATTCTCGAAAATAAAGGGGATATTATCGTCGAGTTCGACATCAAATGACCCATTTGAAAATGCTGTGACTTACTTGCGGAAAAATATGGGGCTGGCCCGAGATCCAGAAACGTTCCTGGTTTATATTGGCGCGACCACAAATAATGCGGAGAAATCAGCACT
The DNA here is from genome assembly GCA_017644105.1 of Rhizobiaceae bacterium. Taxonomy (GTDB): domain Bacteria; phylum Pseudomonadota; class Alphaproteobacteria; order Rhizobiales; family Rhizobiaceae; genus Lentilitoribacter. The sequence goes on from JAEPMD010000006.1 coordinate 87,733, forward strand.
TGTGGCCAATACGATTGTTGAAGAATATTTGGTTGAATATAAAAATCAGCAATCCGGGATTTTTGCTAAAACATCAACATCGATTGAAGCGCGGTTGGAAGAGTTGCGTTTGAAATTGGATGCGGCTGAAAAAGCAATCGTCGATTATCGTGCAGAAAATGACATTATCGATGTCGGCGGCGGCGTCATTAATGAGAAAGAAATGCTGGCATTGAGCAATGAGCTAGCCAAGGTTCGTGCCGATCAGGTGGCAAAAACCGTTCTTGCGAATGAATTACGAAATGCCGACGTCAATGGTGTGGTTTCTGGATCATTTCCGCAAGCCGCATTGACGACAACGCTCACTGAGTTGCGCAAACAATATACAGAAGCCAAATCAAACAGCGATTCTTTGGCAGTTGGATTAGGCCCACGGCATCCTCAATATATCGCTGCAAAAGCATCAGCCGACGCGATTGCCGTCGAGATCAGCAATGAGTTGACGCGAATTGTTGCTTCGACACAAAAGGAAGTGCAGCGTGCCAGCAATTCAGAAGCTCAGCTTGCCGATAAGTTGGCTGTTTCAAAAACGCGCGCATCTAGCCAATCAACTGAAAATGTGGGATTGCGCGAGTTGGAGCGCAAGGCTGAGGCCATCCGCCAAATTTATGAAAGCTTGTTGCGCCGTGCACGTGAAACAACAGAACGCGGAAATCTTGAGACATCAGTTATTCAAGTCATCGCAAAAGCAGATCCGCCGCAGCAACCTTCTACGACGTCTCGCAAAACGACCGTTATCTTGTTCGGTATTTTGGGCGGCATGCTAGGTTTGGCTATCGCATTTATTTTCGGTTCTATTGAAAGCCTCAAGCAGCATAGCAAAGGTAACAACTCGCAACTTCGCTCTTCACGGGCATCTGTTCAAAATTATCAAGACCATGATCAGTTCAGTGAACGAGAGAGAGACAATATTTCAAATCAATATATGCGAGATTTGAAACATGGCGACCGAGAGGAAGTACCAACTGCCCGTGAATATGTTGGTTCTGCCACTTCATCTATACCAGAGCAACCATCCCCGCAAACACCGCTGCACCATCCTGTTTACCCACCACAATTTAATCCAGTGGCGATGGCACCTCAATATCCTGTGGCTCAGCCGACAATGCCACAACCTATCATGCCGCAACCTGTTGTGCCAAACGCATATCCGGTTCAACAAGCGCCATGGCCGCAACAAAATATGACCTTTGGTTATCCGCCGCAGGTGCATCCTCAGCAATCAGCACCAATGGCTGCGCAGAACCTTGAGCAAAACAATGTGACGGCTCAGGAAAAAGCTGCGCGCAATGAAGATCGTGAAAAAGTGATGCGTTTAAAAAGCGATGTTCAACGTCTTCGCGCTGAGCTTGAAGACTGGGCACAGCAACGCAATCGCTAATCTCAATTTAGCGGAAACATGAATTCTAATATCAAATTGCGAATTAAGGAGCTGGCTTAAAAGACGCCAGCACCTTCATCTGCAGTTCCAGCCAATTGACGGAAAGCGCCAAATAGTTCACGGCCCATACCAAAGTGATTTGCAGAGAAATCAATGGTTTGCGCTTCTCGTGCTGCGAACTCATCAGCATCCATCAGAACATTCAATGTTCCTTCAATTGCATCGAGGCGGATCATATCACCATCACGCAAACGAGAAATATTACCTGCATCTTTTGCTTCCGGTGTCATATGGATAGCAGCAGGTACTTTACCAGATGCACCAGACATACGGCCATCTGTTAATAGTGCAACTTTCTGACCGCGATCGAGCAAAACACCGAGTGGCGGCGTGAGTTTATGAAGCTCAGGCATGCCATTGGCTTTTGGCCCTTGGAAGCGTACCACGGCGACAAAATCGCCAGTAAGTTCACCAGCTTTAAACGCAGCCTGAAGTTCAGCTTGATCGTTAAAGATTTTAGCCGGCGCTTCAACCACCATGTTTTCAGCTTTCACAGCGGACACTTTGATCACGGATTTACCGATATTTCCTTCAAGGACTTTCAGGCCACCATCTTTGCGGAATGGCTCAGCTAAAGTGGCGATCACTTTTGGATCCGCGCTTTGCTTCGGTGCTGCAACATGATGGATATTACCTGTTTCACCGAGCTTTGCTTCGACGCGATAGGCAGACAAACCATCACCCCAGACGGTGCGTACATCATCATGCAGCATACCATTGTCGAGGAGTTCACCAATGAGATAGCCTAAGCCACCGGCGGCGGCAAAGTGATTAACATCTGCTGGTCCGTTTGGATAAACGCGAGCGAGTAGTGGGATTGTGTCTGACAAATCAGAAATGTCTTGCCATGTCAGCTGAATACCGGCAGCTTTTGCCATCGCGACAAGGTGCATGGTGTGGTTGGTTGAACCACCTGTTGCATGAAGACCAATCACACCGTTGACGATTGAGCGTTCATCGATCATTTCACCGGCAGGGGTAAATTCATTGCCTTGCGCGGTAATCGCAATTGCGCGTTTGGTGGCTTCTGCAGTCAGAGCATCACGCAAAGGCGTGCCTGGATTAACAAAGGATGCGCCTGGGATATGAAAGCCCATAATCTCCATCAGCATCTGATTGGAATTCGCAGTCCCGTAGAAGGTACATGTGCCCGGACCATGATAGGATTGAGATTCAGATTCAAGCAATTCAGCGCGGCCAACTTTGCCTTCTGCATAAAGCTGACGTGTACGTGCTTTATCTTTGTTGGACAATCCGCTCGTCATCGGCCCCGCAGGTACAAAGACGGCTGGCAAGTGGCCAAATGTGAGAGCTGCAATGGTCAAACCCGGTACAATTTTATCACAAACACCTAAGTAAAGTGCAGCATCAAACATGTCATGCGATAAGCCAACAGCTGTTGCCATAGCAATCACATCGCGGGAGAAAAGCGACAATTCCATGCCCGGTTCACCTTGGGTAACACCATCGCACATAGCTGGTACGCCACTAGCAACTTGTGCCGTGCCGCCAGCTTCGCGCGCGGCATTTCGGATAATGTCCGGAAACTTTTCAAATGGTTGGTGCGCGGACAACATGTCATTATAGGCGTTGATGATCGCTAAGTTTGGCGTATCACTGCCTGCCAAGTTTAATTTGTCTTCAGGCGTGCTTGCAGCAAAGGCGTGCGCTAGGTTTGTGCAGCCAAGTTTTGAGCGATGTGGGCCCTTTGAACTCGCAGCTTTAACGCGGTCAAGATAAGGTTCACGGGTTGGTTTTGAGCGTTCAATAAGTCGATGTGTTACATCCAAAATACGCTTATCAGCGGACATGGTTCTCTTCTTTCCGATCGGCTAGTTGCCAGGTTAGATTATGGTGCCCAATATAAATTTATTGAGCCATTCAATGCTTCGATAACAGTGCGAATTGGAGGTGCGCCTTCCAATTCTGAATTCAGCGCTTCATCAAGAACAGAACGTTTTCCGTCTCCCTCGATATGCAGCACCAGGTAGGATGAATTTACAATAACAGGTAATGTCAGCGTCAAACGCGGTTCACCAGCGCCCTCAGCTTCCATCTGGATAATAGCACGTTCGCATGACATCATTGTGGCGGCTTCCAAATTATTGCCGCCAGGGAAAAAGGATGCTGTATGTCCATCCATACCCATGCCAAGAACCGTGATATCAATATAGGGGGCGGCTTTCAAAACACCATCAAGCGTTGCTTCTGCCTGAGTGATGTCCTGACCTTCCTGCCAGAAACTAATAAGCGTTGCCTTTGCCGCATCGCCTTGTAACAGGTTTTCGCGAATGAGCTTTTCATTGGAGCGATCATCGCCGGGATGGACATAACGCTCATCCACCATAATGACAGTTACTTTCTCCCAATCAATCTCTTTCTGAGAGAGTTGCTGAAAGAAAGCTTTAGGCGTTGAGCCACCGGATACGGCGATACTTGCAGCACCATTTGCATCGATCTTGCTCTGCAGACGTTTTGCAACATCATCGGCAAGGCCGGACGCGAGTTCGTCTTTGCCGTCAAAAATATGCGGTACTACTTTACTAGTCATTGTCATACCAAGTACGTCCATCGCGTTCGATCAAACCAATGGCTTGGCTTGGACCGGAAGTTCCGGCTGTATAAGTTTGCGCAAGCTGTCCGGTTTGCTCCCAAGCCGTGAGGATTGGATCAATCCATTCCCAAGCCGCTTCCACCTCATCACCACGCATAAACAGCGTCTGATTGTTACGAATGACATCAAGCAGAAGTCTCTCATAGGCATCAGGATGGCGTACATCAAAATTCTCGGCAAAGCTCATATCAAGCGGCACATGACGCAGACGCATTCCGCCCGGGCCTGGATCTTTAATCATGATCCATTGCTGCACGGCTTCGTCAGGCTGCAAGCGAATAACCAGTTGGTTGGCATGCACGACTTGATCAGCATCACCAAAGATTGAGTGCGGCACAGCTTTGAAATTGATCACGATTTCAGAAACACGGTTTGGCATGCGTTTGCCGGTGCGCAGATAAAACGGAACACCATTCCAACGCCAGTTTGAAATCTCAGCTTTAATCGCAACATATGTTTCAATGTTAGACGGTTTACCAAGCTCTTCAAGATAACCAGCAACTGGGCCACCATCAGAAGCACCCGCTTTATACTGTCCGCGAACGGTGAGCTTATCTGTATTGCCAGCATCAATGCGTTTAAGTGACCGAAGAACCTTAAGCTTTTCATCGCGCACATTCTCAGCATCCATAGAGGCTGGCGGCTCCATCGCAACAAGACACATAAGCTGCACAAGGTGGTTTTGCACCATGTCGCGCAACGCGCCAGCATTGTCATAGTAACCGGCACGTCCTTCAAGCCCAACAGATTCAGATACATTGATCTGAACATGGTCGATATGAGCTGAATTCCACAATGGCTCATAAAGCACATTGGCAAAGCGCAAAGCCATGAGGTTTTGCACGGTTTCTTTGCCGAGATAATGGTCAATACGGAAAACTTGTTCCTCTTTGAACACTTTGGCGATCGTCGCGTTCAATTCACGTGCTGAGGCAAGATCGCGTCCGAGCGGCTTTTCAACAACGACACGTGTCTTATCGGTAATCAAGCCATGCTGGCGGATATTCTCAGAAATATCGCCGAACAAAGATGGCCCAACCGCCATATAAAAAGCGCGAACACGGTCTTCGTTGCCTTTGAGACGTTCAACAAGGCCATCCCAGCCCTTATCTGACTTCGCATCGAGCGCAACGTAATCAAGACGGGCGACAAATTTATCCGCTTCCGCTTGATCAAACTCTTTCGGTTTGACGTGCTCTTTCAAAGCCGCCATAGCAAAAGCTTGATATTCTTCCTGCGATTTTTCCGACCGCGACGCACCTATGATGCGGGTTGGCTCAGAAAACTGTCCGGCGGCCTGCCGATGATAAAGTGCGGGAAGAAGTTTACGCTCGGCGAGGTCGCCGGTTCCACCAAAGACAATATAGTCAAAGGGATCTACGGGTATGATCTGACTGCTCATGATTTTCATCCATATTTGGTATAGCTGTTACATAATCTAATCGATTTAAAAATGCTAGTATTAATGTTGAAAATTATCAAAATTCGTCATGATAAAAAAATAGCCCCGTAGAAAACGGGGCTATGGAGCGTGAATGAAATCAAGATTTAGTTGTTGTTTGCAACAATAACAGGAACCAGCAGATCGCCCCAGTTTCCGTTGCCGCCATGGTGACGGGCAGAGCGGATAAGCTCAACAGATACACCCTCGTCAACGGCCTTCATGATAGAGTTGTTGAGGCGGTGCAGATCATTTGCAAGACGGTGAATAGATGCTTGCTGATTTTCCGGCATTGAGTGTGATTGCTCTTCTGCTCTTTCTTTAACGCGTGTCTTAGGTGCCATGATGGTCTCCATTAATAATACTGTTTGATCTTAAAGATCATCGATTTGTAAATTTTAGTCACAGACCGAAATCAACTCTTTTACTTGTTGCTCAAATCCATGCTGGCTTGTGACTAGATTTACAGAGAAGAGGACTTTCGGCGAGTGATTTGTTCAAAATAGCGCTTAAAACAGGGTAATGCTGTATAAAATTTGACAATCTGTTCTTGTAAACTTGTCAATTTTGTAAAATTCTGTATGGGTATATTTAGTAAAAAATTGTAAAATGAGGCGAAATTGGCTGAGCAGAAAGTATTTTTGGGTCCGCGGGTCAGGCGCATACGCAACTCCTTGGGCTTAACGCAAACATCAATGGCGGCAGATTTGGATATTTCGCCGTCTTATTTGAATTTGATTGAGCGTAATCAGCGGCCTTTAACCGTGCCACTGATCATCAAATTATCCTCCGTTTACAAAATTGATCCCCAAGAGTTGCAAGTTGAAGGGGCAGGAACTCTAAGTGCGTTGAAAGAAGTCTTTGCCGATCCACTTCTTTCAGGCGAATTGCCGGGTGATCAGGAACTGGTCGAGATCACTGATGCTGCACCCAATGCCGCCTCGGGCATAGTTAAACTTTATCGAGCCTACCGAGAGCAGCAGGAACGTTTGAGCGATTTATCGTCCATGCTGGCAAAAAATGAAGGCGGCCCGCAAATTTCTGGATCAAGATTACCCATTGATATTGTGCGTCAGGTTTTTGAAGAGCGCCCAAATTACTATGGCCGGATAGATGAAGCGGCTGAAAAATTTAGCGAAGAATTTATTTCATCTGACGAACCCACAGCGTCGTTACGTGACTGGCTAAAATCTAAACATGGTATCAGCGTTAAAATTTTGCCGGTAAAAACCATGCCGAATTTGCGCCGGCGTCTGGATCGCCATTCCATGCGATTATTTTTGTCGGCAAGGCTATCGCCGCAAGATCGATTACGCGAGATTGCAATAGAAGTTGCGATGCTTGCACTTGCAACCCCCATTCAGTCCGAACTGGAAGGTTTGAACTTGCAAGGGGATGAAGCCATTCGTTTGGCGCGATATGAACTTTCGCGCTATGCCGCACTTGCTATGATGATGCCTTATGGAAAATTCTATGCCAGTGCAAAGCGTGATATGTTTGATGTTGATGCGCTAAGCGCCCAATTTAGTGTTTCTTTTGAACAGGCTGCAACGCGATTAACAACCATGCAGCGAGCGGATCTACCACTTATTCCATTCTTCATGCTGGAGGTTGATAACGCTGGGAATATTGTCAGACGCGCCGGTGCGAAAGGTTATCCCCGCTCTCAATTTGGTGGTAGTTGTCCAAAACACAGCATTTATGGCGCATTTTCACTGCCAGGTCAGGTGTTTGTTGACGAGGTGGAATTGGTTGACGGTGCAAATTTTGTCACCATGGCGAGAACAGTTGATGGGCTAAAGGGATCGATGAAGGATCCTATACGTCGCACGGCTATTATGTTGTGCTGCGCTTCTGAACATAGCTATCAGCTCAGCTACTTCTCCGATCGTACAACAGATACGAAATTAGAAGTTGGTCCGGCCTGTCGCGTCTGTGAACGGCAAGGCTGTGTCTATCGTGCAGAACCTTCCATTACCCGACCACTTGGCTTGGACGAGATGGTAACAGGCTTAAGCGCATTTGATTTTCAGTAAAAAGCAGAATTGCCTTGCTAAGTGCTTTAACTGCGTGGTGGTCTAAACAAGAATGCGACCAGCCAAATGGGGATAACCACAATCGAGCCCAATACTAAATTGGGAATAGCCCATTCCGCACCGCGCTGTAAAAGCGCAAAAACGTCTTCTGGCGTCAAACCAATATCGGATAAAAGGTCAGCAGCCGAAATATTCAATGCCGATAAGATCGCGCCCGCAACTAAGGATGCCAAGCAAATTTTAAATATCGCAGATAGTATCTGAAGCATTAAAACCACCATTTCCTAGTCTGATTGTCGGCGCAATTTCGAAATTTCGCAAGTTTTTTCTGTAATTTACTGGAAGTCAATCTCAGGTATCGGTGGAGACATAATTGGTTTTGGCCACGAGCCACCAATAAACAGCGAAAGAGGAGGAGGCGCCGCAATCGATGCCTCGACCGCGTCGTTGTCTGCAACTTTAGCATCATCGATGGGCTTGTTACCCAGCGTCGCGAGAAGAGCCAAGCTGCCTTTGGCAAAGGGAACAATGCCACTTAAAGAAAGCATCTGATCGCTTGTTTTTACTTCTGCTTTTTCGATGCGCGCGATGCCGCCGTCAATGTCTGCTCTTAGCACAGATGTTTCAAAGCTGACCGACCCACCTTCAACATCTTCAAGTGTGAAAAATTGGCGCTTTTCCGCAAGCTGCTTTACCAAATCAAGATCAAGGCCTGGTATCTCACCTTCGCTCATATCGACGGATATACTGCCCTTGATATCTGATACGGTTGTTGCCCATAATGGCGTTTCAGAACGTAATTTAAGATCAATATTGCCAACGCCGTGTGGCAAAGGACCATTGATCGCCAAAGTTTCCAAAACATCACCCAAATTAACTCCGCGGGATGAGAAAGATATTTCGCCACCACCATCAATGCCTTTTTCAGATATGGAGACTTTGGCAAAGATCTGTCCATCATAGGCATTTGCATCACCAATATTGAAAGTGGCAATCTCCTGATTAACCTGAACGCCAGCAGCAAGGTTAGACATGTCGATCGGACCGAAATTGGCAGATTGCGCAGATAAACGCAGATCTAGTCCGACTTGCTTCAAAAAACGGGTGTCTATGGTGTCGGCAATATCATCACTCGATTCCGGGATGGGGGTAAATGCGCGCAGGAATGTACCAATATCAAGATTGTTAAATGCCAGCGTACCATTGATCATGGGTGGTGCATTTTCTGGCAATGTAAAATCCAAAATGCCCAAACCTCTATTGGCGCCAATTCGAATGATTAAATCGTTGAACTTTGCTGCATTTAACGAACCCGACACGTCCGCTTCAAATTCAACCTGCCCAAGGGCCGCACCTGGAATAATTTCACTGCCAGACCATTCTAATACCCGTCGGACCGAAGGACTGTCTGCAACAACATTGCCCATAATGAAGACTTGTCCACCAAGTTCAATATCACCGACGTAATTGAGGTTAAACATGTCCGATTTCATGTTGACGTTGACCGCAACATTTTCACCGGCCAGAAATGAAAGTGGCTTTTCATTTCGCCCATCCAGGTTCACTTCCTGGCCGCGAAGAATGGCGCTTAGATTAAAATTCATGGGCGTATCATCACCCGTCCAGGTGATCTGACCATTGATTGAGGTAATGCGTTCCGGCTCAGAACCTGGATTGGTGATAACCGACAAGCTGCCACCTTCAATCGCAAGATTACCAATATTCAAAAATTGACGAAGATTTTCGCCGGTGGCACTAGCAATATCGACATCCAAATCGGATTGTTGCGTTTCAAGCGTGCCGCTTAATAAGTTTTTTGATGGAAGCCAGTTTGAACTGCCATTGGGATATAACTCGAAATTGATTGATGGACGTACCAATTTATAATTGGAAAAGTTTGGCTCGCCCAAAATCGCAGACAAAAGGCTGACATCGGCCGAGAAAATGTCTGCTTGCATTAAAGCATCGCCTTTAGAATCTGAAATATCGCCAATTGTAATATTATTTAGCTCAATGCTGGCGCGCGGCCAGAGGTTAATGATTGGATTGCTTTCGAAGGTGACCGGATGCCCAACAATATTGGATATCTCGGTTTTAAATCGCTCCCTGACAAGATCCGTGGACACCATATAGGGTAAAGCAAGCCAAACGATTGCCGACAAAACGAATAAGCCGGCAATGATTATGCCCAATCGTTTAAGCAACTTGCTTTTTCTCCAAATCGGCAAAGAAAACCTCTTTTAAATACGCTACGTATTGTTGGACCATCTTCTAGCACGACAAAACGCAAAAGTTCAGTTCAATAAAAAATAAATTTTGCACACGGTTGCAATTAATCGATTTAGGACTAGAAATACGAAAAAAAACCTCTATGCATACTAAAATGTTCCGGTTGTGAGCCGAAACATGACGTTGGTATAGGTAATTGACCTGTTGGAAAACTGAGGAAGACGAATGAAGAAAATATATAAAACAGCCAGTGACGCTCTAGACGGCGTGCTAGAAGATGGCATGACAATCGCTGCGGGCGGTTTTGGTCTATGTGGCATCCCAGAACTCTTAATCCAGGCCATTCGCGAGGATGGTGCAAAGGATTTAACATTTGCATCCAACAATGCAGGTGTAGATGGTTTTGGTCTCGGCATTTTGCTTGAATCTCGTCAGGTCAAAAAAATGATCTCGTCCTATGTCGGAGAAAATGCCGAATTTATGCGCCAATATTTGTCCGGCGAGTTGGAACTCGAATTTGCTCCACAGGGAACACTGGCAGAGCGTATGCGCTCAGCTGGCTGTGGTATTCCAGGTTTTTACACAAAAACCGGCGTGGGCACTGTGATTGCTGATGGCAAAGAACATAAAGAGTTTAATGGTGAGACATATATTCTTGAAGAAGGAATTTTCGCAGATCTATCCATTGTTAAAGCGTGGAAAGCCGATGAGACAGGAAATCTTGTCTTCAGAAAAACAGCGCGCAATTTCAATCCACCTGCAGCTATGTGCGGCAAAATTTGCATTGCGGAAGTTGAAGAAATTGTCCCAACTGGTTCACTCGACCCAGATTCAATTCACTTGCCGGGTATTTATGTCCATCGCCTTATCCAAGGTGAACATGAAAAACGTATTGAACAACGCACAGTGAGCGCAGCTTAATTTAAGGTAAGGATATTATTATGTGGGATCGTAATCAAATGGCTGCGCGCGCAGCACAAGAACTTCAAGACGGTTGGTATGTTAATCTAGGTATCGGTATTCCAACGCTTGTTGCGAACTATATTCCTGAAGGCATTGAAGTGACGCTTCAATCAGAAAACGGCATGTTGGGCATGGGACCATTCCCGACGGAAGATAATATCGATGCTGATTTGATCAATGCTGGTAAGCAGACAATTACTGAATTGCCGCAAACCGCTTATTTTGACTCCGCCCAAAGCTTTGGCATGATCCGTGGAGGTAAAATTGCTATGGCTATTCTTGGCGCAATGGAAGTTGCGGAAAATGGCGATCTGGCAAACTGGATGATCCCAGGCAAACTCATCAAAGGCATGGGCGGTGCAATGGATCTGGTTGCAGGTGTTGGTCGCGTTGTCGTGGTGATGGATCATACCAACAAAAAAGGTGAATCAAAACTGCTTAAAAGCTGCACGTTACCCCTGACCGGGCAGGGCGTTGTGGACCGCATTATCACAAATTTGGGTGTGTTCGACGTGGTTGAAGGCGGCTTGAAGTTGGTTGAACTCGCCGATGGTGTCACGGAAGACGAAGTCAAAGCGTCAACAGAAGCTAATTTGGTGTAAAAATTTAATTAAAACAACAAGATAGATGGGTCGCTCAAATTTGAACTATTATGTTAGCGGCTTTATAAGGTCTAGCTTGTATATTCATCGTAGTATTTATAAAAATGCTGTCATGAATGCTTGTAAAATTTTTAAGGGTCCAGTGATGGACCCTTTTTTTTATCCGCTGAAAACTGAGCTGCACTATTCTGTCAAAACACGTTGCGGCGGGAAGTTGATGGTCACAAGCGTGCCTTCACCGGGAGCTGATACAATGTCAAAATTAGCGCGATTGGCCTCGGTCATAGCGCGCGTGAGTGGCAGGCCCAAACCTGTACCTTCCCCGCGCTGGCGCGTTTCATGTCCAACTTGACCAAATGGCTGCATGGCACGTTCGAGCTCAGCACGGCTCATGCCCACACCATTATCCCGAATACGCAGTAGCACATTACCTGAAGCTTCCAGCGAACTTGAAACAACGATCTGCCCACCTGCCGGCGTGAACCGTATTGAGTTCGATAAAATATTGAGCAAAATCTGTTTGATAGACCGCTTATCAGCGACAACAGAAGGCACATTGGCCGGTAAACTGGAGCGTACGATCACACGATTTTCGTTTGCGATTTGCTGCATCAGGGATAAAGATTCTGTAATTTCATCGTTGAGAGAGACTGCTTGAAAATCAAGGTCTTGTTGGCCCGCTTCAATCTTTGAAATATCCAGAAGATCATTGACGATATCCAAAACATGACGCCCGGATTTGCTAATGTCATGCGCGTATTCGTGATAACGAGGATGCCCCACAGGACCAAAACGTTCTTGAGCGATCAAATCTGAGAAACCGATAATGGCATTCAGCGGTGTTCTAATCTCATGGCTCACACGCGCAAGAAAATCGCTTTTATGTGAACTTGCAGATTCTGCTTCAGATTTGGCTGATTGAAGCTCTTCTTCAGTATGCTTGGCATGGCTGATATCGCGCAAAACTGCACAATATCCGTCGGTACCGGTCAGCCGCCCCATTGTCATGGAAAGTGGCATAGTACCACCCGTTGACACACGACCAATAATTTCGCGTCCATCGTTTAACAGGCTTGATACGCCAGGACCGGACATTGCGTTAACATAGTCAAGAACAGAATTTTGGCTTTCCGCTGCAAACAACATAGCAAATGGTTTGCCAATCGCATCATCAGCGTTGTAGTCAAACAATGCAGATGCAGACGCGTTTAACGACTGGATCTTGCTGTCATGATCAATGATAACCACGCCGTCGGTTGCAGTTTCTAAGATGGAAGCGAGATCTGAAATTTTCAGCTTTAGACGTTCGTATTCATCAACAAGGTCAGGATCCATATCCTTAACAGGCGAAATCTCATCCGGTGATAATTCATCAGCTTGCGGCAATAGGACAAAACTCAGCTCAAGAACCTTTTCGTCATTCCAGCCGGTGGAGCGCAGTTTCAATTCCACAGGAATGAAAACGTCTTCTGCTGTTCTAATTGAATGAGCCGTTTCTATTGGATCCGTATCAAGATCATCGACATCGTGCGTAGTTTCATCGCCCAGCAAAAAGTCGATCCCACCAAGATTTTTCAACTGCGCAAGATCTTCGTAACCCGCCATGTCAAAAAACGCCTCATTGGCAAACAAGAGATCATCGCTGTTATAGATGATCAAAGGTGTCTCATGCTGGTCGTGGTCGGCACTGTCAGGATTGATTAAATCATCCTGATCATCTGCTTCCGACGCGAGATTCTCATTGAAACCATCTTGATCGTTGGAAGCCAGCTCTTGCGTTTCATGACCATCAATTGGCAGCACTGGGTCACCATTGGATGAAGTTTCATCTTCCAAATCAGCTGAAAGTTCTGGATCTGCTTGCGCAATATTATCGTCTATCGGATCAATTTCATCTGATGAAAGCTCGTCCGACGGATCCATAAAGCTTGATGTAATTTCGCTGTCAGCTTCGCTGAAATCAGAAAATGCACCGCGCTTTTTAACGTCATCAGATTTATCACTTAAACCGCCAAGTTGCTTTCTAATTTCAAGGAAAGCATCTTTTTCTTCTTTTGTCAGCTCGGCACGGGCTTCCTGATTAAGCTCATCCAATTGGATGATTTTATCTGCAGAACGTCGTTTCGGATTGTTTTTCGTGTCTATCGCTGGAACTTCCCCTCGATATGGATCGTCATCAAGATCAATCGGTGTGTCCGATTGAACATCTTGATCAATGCCACTTATCTCATCAGTAGAACTTACCTCAGCATCTTCTTGCGGAATGTCGTCTTCTATGATCGATTTCGGTGTTGTTTCCAATGTTTCAAGTGTTTCATCATAAGAACCCTTGGTCAGGGCAAACCCAATTGATTGTGGATCAGGTGTTGCCTCCTGAAGACGTGCAATACCAAAGCCCCGATATCCATCAAACAAGCGATCCCGCGTATAAGTCGGCAACGCCGCAAGATCTACAGGAACCGATAAATCAGTGCCCTGGACTGGCCACATCACGGTTTTACCTGACCAGGTGTCACGTCGGCGAATGAGATCGATAATTTCTTCGCTCGGATTGAGATTAAAAACCAAAGCAACATCGGCAAAACGGCGGCCTAATATATCGGCTGCATTGGGGCCGATTGCCTCACCCAGTTCCGGTGATATTTCGGTGAAAATACCTGCAGCATCAGTTTTCCAAACAAAACGAACTGCTCGCTTTTGCTTATCGAATGTAAAGTCATCAGACGCGCCAGATAAATCGTCGCTTGCTTCATCTGAACCGTCATCATCTGCGACAGTTTCGCTTTGTGTTTCAACGATCCGTAACTTTGTTTCCTTTGACGGTTCCGCCTCTTCACCATCGTCTCTTTGCAAGAATGCATCGATGGGATCTTCGGCATCACGGTAAATATCAGATGGCAAAGGAGCATCTTCAACCAGCTCGTCAGTTAGGTCTTCAGCAATTACTGATGTCGCTGAAATATCGTCCGCATCGGAATCTTCGATGACATTATCTTCATGATCAGCCGAGGAGTCATCGATTGCGAACAATAAATACATGTCAGGATTTTCAGACAAGTGACCAATAGCGGCTGGCAAATTGCCTTTTGCGGTTTTCAAACGACGTTTGATGAGGCGATCGTCTTCTGACGAAACATCTTCACTCATGCTACGACGCTCTGAAAGGGAAACATCCAGCGCATAGAACTGCTCAGTTGCACCCAGAATTTGGCCTTGCTTGCCCAGAACGGCGACACATGTTTCTTCGTCGTCAAAACCGGAGACGATATGATCCACATCGAAAATACCGCGTGCGGATGCTTTATCCGTATTCACGATCACCAAAACCGCTTGTTCGCCGAGTGGCAGGGTGATCAATTCAAGCGTTAAATCAAGCTCATTGCCTTTTTTGGTTGGCAAAATCTGCAAATTCGCACTCTTGATAACGTCGTTGGCAATGAGTTGCTGGGCAGTTTCACGTAGTTTTTTGCGCGTCTTCTTGCTGTCGATAAAACCATCATCCATAAAATCGTAGATGGTTTTATGATTAAAAAGCTTCGCTGCGGGACCGTTTGTCCAGATTATATTATTAAAGTCGGTTGAAACGATGGCCAGCGCATCTCCGTCGGTAAAACGATCGCGAATTGCAGCATGTACAGCCAAATCGATGAATGGATACAAAATGTCCGTCATATTAAAAACCTAACCGACTTTCTTTCTTATTATTACGCGTTACTTCGGCAATTTGTATCGTGTTGTTACCACAAGGTCTATAATTACCGGGTTAGGCGGGCCTCATTTATTAAAAAAAGGTTAATTTTGTGCAGTGCAATAAAAATGTTGCAATGCACAATAAAATATACTATATGACAATCAAGTTGATGAGAGCAGGTTGCTCTTCAGGACCGTAAAACACACTTATGGAGCATATTATGGTTGCTAAAAAAGCCACAAAAACAGTTGAAGCAAAAGTAGAAACACCAGCAGCAACAGACAATGTTGTCGCATTTGACCTTAACAAAGTGTCAGAAACATATCGCAAAGCCGCTGAAACAAACCTTGAGCAAGCAAAAGAAAACTTTGAGAAAATCAAAGTTGCTTCTGATGATGCAACAAAGGCAATGGAAGCTGCAATGGAAACAGCGAAAACAGAAGGCGCTGAGCTTGGTCTAAAAGCAATTGACGTTGCACAAACAAACCTTAAAAGCTCAATCTCACACTTCGAGAAATTGATGGGTGTTAAATCTGTCGCTGAAATGATTGATTTGCAGTCGACTTTTGTTCGCGAGCAAACAGAAGTTGTGACAACACAGCTTAAAACTTTCCAGGAAGCATCAACAAAATTGGCGCAGGACGTTTCTGCACCAGTGAAAGAAGTTGCTGAGAAGTCTCTTAAAACTTTCAAGTAAGTTTTAAACCAAGTTTCTTGTACCTAGTCGTTTTGAGTATGAGTAATGCGTAAGGGTGGGATCAATTTATCCCGCCCTTTTTCTATTCAATGGTAAAAGTCGGTATCTTTCTAAAGTTTTCTTCAAGAAAATAAATTGAAGACTTGCAAATTTCATACGAGAGACGTATGTCACCAAAGTTCGCAACAAAAGTGAACCTCGTGCGGTTGTAGCTCAGCTGGTTAGAGCGCCGGATTGTGGATCCGGAGGTCGGTGGTTCGAACCCACCCAACCGTACCATTTATTAACAGCTTCCCTTAAATCTCATCGGTTATGAGCACCATCGTGGTTAACATATTCTATATGGATTTGTTAAAATGCGCCAAAATTAATCATATTTTTCAATAAGAAGCCCGATTTTCCGGCGAATTTACAAACAGTTAACCATGCAATTGGTTTTGTTAAATGTAAATGAAGTGTTTAGGAAATCGGCAACCTTTTAACTCATATATTAGCCACGTTCCATGAGGGGCAAACCGCATGATGCGGGGGTATTGTTGTATTATTGTGAGGTCACAGCCACATGAATTTGGCATGGGTTTCGGCTGTCATTGCTGGCGTATTAGGTATTTTTCTGCTTTGGCTCCCTATGAGTCTACAGGCGCAATTAGTGCTAAGTTTTGCTTCTCTAGGCGTCATGTTCTTCGCAATGAGCAGACCAGACAATAAAGTTTTCCGGTTAGTTACATTTACATTTTGCGCGATTTTAGCTGTTCGCTACGGTTTTTGGCGCACCACGGAAACTTTGCCAAGTATCTCTGAGCCAGCCAACTTTATTCCTGGATTCATTCTTTATGTGGCGGAAATGTATTGCCTGTTAATGCTCGGCATTAGCTTCTTCATGCTCGCGGATCCTTTGAAGCGAAAAACACCACAGCTGAAAAAGATTGAAGACCTGCCGACCGTTGATGTCTTTGTACCAACCTATAATGAAGATCCCGAATTGCTTGCCGGCACACTAGCTGCAGCAAAGTCAATGGTTTATCCAAAAGATAAGATCAAGATCTGGTTGCTGGATGATGGTGGCTCGGAGCAGAAACGTGCGGACAAAGATCCGCAAAAAGCGATTGCTGCAACACGTCGTCATGAGCAACTCAAGGCTTTGTGCGAAGCTATGGGCGTCAATTATCTGACACGAAAAAGAAACGAGCATGCCAAAGCCGGTAATATGAATGAGGCGCTTAAAGTCACCGATGGCGATCTTGTTGTCGTTTTTGATGCAGATCACGCGCCGGTTCGCACTTTCCTGCGCGAAACAGTGACCTATTTTTTAGATGATCCGAAATTATTTTTGGCGCAAACACCGCACTTTTTCCTAAATCCAGACCCGCTTGAGAAAAATCTGCAGACATTTAAAAATATGCCGTCAGAAAACGAGATGTTTTATTCCGTTGTTCAAACAGGTCTTGATAAATGGGATGCGTCTTTCTTTTGTGGTTCAGGTGCTGTCTTGCGGCGCGAAGCACTGGATACAACAGGTGGATTTGCTGGTCAGTCGATCACTGAGGATTGCGAAACAGCACTCGCGCTTCACTCAAATGGTTGGCATTCTGTTTATATCAACAAGCCATTGATTGCTGGTCTTCAACCTGAGACTTTCGATGCCTTTATCGGTCAGCGTGCGCGCTGGTGTCAGGGTATGTTGCAGATCCTGATCTTGAACCGTCCATTTTTGGCGAAAGGTTTGAAGATGTCTCAGCGTATCTGTTATGCGGGCATCAACCTTTTCTGGTTGTTCCCGATTTCGCGTCTTATTTTCATGTTTGCACCACTTTTATATATCTTCTTCTCGCTCGAAATTTATCAGGCGAATATTCAAGAATTTTGTGCTTATGCCTTGACCTATCTGATTGCATCCTTCGGCATGCAAAGCTATCTGCATGGCAAGGTTCGTTGGCCGTGGATTTCCGAGTTATATGAATATGTTCAATCAGTTATGCTGTTTGGTAGTATCTTGTCGGTGATCAGAAGTCCTAGAAAGCCCACTTTTAATGTGACGGCAAAAGGCATCACACTGGACAACAATTTTATCTCGCCATTAGCGCGACCCTATTTTGCGATCTTCTTCTTGTTAACCGGCGCTGCGCTCTATTCATTCTGGCGTTTGCTCACTGAACCTGTGGCAAGTGACTTGTTGTTAATGGTTGCAGGATGGAATGCTATTAACTTGAGCATCGCAGCATTGGCTCTAGGTGTTGTGGCAGAACGCAGAGAGCTTCGTCGCAATCAGCGTTTACCAGTTCAACGCCACGGTTTGATGCGCCAGGGTGAAAAAACCTGGTCTATTCTGATAAAAGATGCGTCTAGCGGCGGTATTGGTGTGCAATTCTTGGATGAAGTGCCAGAGATTGAACATGATTCCAACTGGCAGGGCGAAGTTGAAGTGCGTCGCGCCGGCAAGCAGGTAAAATTCCCTGTCATCATTCGCAGCGGCAGCGTTGTGGATGGTGAAAACCACTATGGGTTTGCCTATACGGTGCGCACGCCGGAAGTATTCATGGCTATTGCTGAGGTCATGTATTCGGATCAAGAAATTCTGCAAGAACGCATTAACCGTCGTCAGGTTCGTCAAAATATCCTGACTGGCTCTTGGGTCTTTGCACAGCGAAGTGTGACAGAAACCATTAGAGCATTTGCCTACTTAGTGGGATTGGGCAAAACAGCACCGGTTGAATCAGCGGAAGATGCGCCGATCACTGTAAAAGAAAATAATGCGCAAATACCGGGCAAAGTCATGCCAATGCCGCATGTTATGGGGGCAAGTCGTGTCGCAGCTTAAACAAAAATTGGCGATCGCTGGCACTTATGCCGCGATAGCATTTGGTGCAGCTGTATCACCCAACATGGCGCAAAGCCTGTTTTCCAATGAAGCAGGGCCGAAAAACACATTTACGCAGCCTTCGTTCTCGAAAGCTGAAAACTTTATTATGACAACGCGTCAACCAGCCTTAGCGCTTGAAGATGCGGTGGCAAACCCAACTCTGATTGCCTTTGATCAACCTCGTTCTCGGTTTAAACTTGAGGGCGAAGATGCGCTTGGTCAGTTTACATTTCAACATGACATGGAGAAAGCCGGCACGATTGGTGAGTTGGTTATCGCCTACAAAAATGCTGTATCAGTCATGCGGGAAGCTTCCAGCTTGAATGTTAAGGTCAATGGTTATCCGGTAGGCAAATTCCCAATCTCATCATCTTCTGAGTATGCGTCACACAAATTCCTGGTGCCCGCAAATGCACTTGTCGACGGCACAAATATCGTTGAAGTCCACGCCATACAGCGTCATCGTGTTGATTGTTCGCTTGAGGCAACTTATGAGTTATGGACTGAAATTGATTTCATGAACTCCGGTTTTTTAACTGAAGATGAATTCACATTTTCCGATTTAAAATCACTTAAAATGATCGGTCGATCTGAAAATGGTCTTACTGATCTCCGATTGGTTTTGCCTAAAAACTCAGGCATAGGCGATTTAAATGCAGCTCTGCCACTCGTACAAACGCTTTCGCTCGCTTTAGGCCGTGACGATATTGCTGTTACTGTATCAGATCGGTCTGGAATTGGACCAGGTATTGATGTGTATTTGGCCGCGATGGACCGGCCCGATCAGAATTATCCTATCGCTTTAAAAGCAAAACACGGCCTGTCTGTTGTACAAACCCAAGATGCCAGACGCGTTGCGGTGGTTTTAAAAGCGCCAAGCATCGGGCAGGCGACAGCGCAATTGTTAGCCGGTATTCGAGGTGAACTAAAACCTTTACTTGACGAAGCGATTAACCGCGAAAATCATTTGGAAATTAAGGCCGATGCTGGTGGAGTTTATACGCTTGGTGAAGCAGGTTACACCGCGCGGTCATTTTCGGGACGCTTATTCAGAACAAATTTTGATCTCGTTATGCCCGCAGATTTTTATCCGGCGGAATATGCGACCGTGGATTTGGGTCTTCATGCTGCGACTTCGCCAGGACTAAATCCGCAATCTCAGCTTCTGGTGCGCGTGAATGGCCAGATCGTAACGAGCCTTCCCATGCGCGATACAGATGGTGAAGTCTTTGAAGATCGCCGCATCGAGCTGCCTATGCGTGCTTTCAGACCCGGCCGTAATCAGATCGAAATCTTGGCGGAGCTTGAAAAAGCAAGCGATGAGGCTTGTGTTTATAGCGAACGCGATGAAACCGCGCCGCGCTTCATTTTGTTGGAAAACACAGAAATCAGAATTCCACAGCTCGCGCGCATTTCTCGCCTTCCTGACTTGTCGGTATTTGCTGGTACCGCTTATCCATATCGCAATGATGAGCGATTAAATATTTATGTCGTTCATGCCGATAGTCGCACATTATCGGCAGCCATGACAATGATGACAAAAATGAGCATTGCATCTGGGGCTCCGTTGAATGCGCAGGTCATATTAGGTCGACCGGACAATTCGGATCGTGAAAACAAACTTGTGATTGCTCCGCGACGTGCTTTTGTTCAATCAGGTCCAAATGTGACCGATGAGCATCAGCAGATGTCACATCGCATTAAATTTCACGACGCGGATTGGCTTCCCGATCTCATCACAACAGCAAGTGTTGATTCAATTGGTTTGCCAAAGGTGACTCAAGCAACACCCGAGGATTTGCTGCAGGCGTTTCGACATAAGACACAAAAAACTGCGATAGAATTGTCTACATCTGCTGTTATTAAGCAAAAATTTGACGAACTATCCCACCGTTTTCAGTCATGGCTGAAATATGAGCCTGCCCTTGATAAAAGTGTGACCGGTGATGTCGATAGTCGCAAAGCAAACCTTGTTCAAACATTGGATGATAAAAATAATTCGGTGGTCACTTGGCTGGCAGCGGACACACCCGAAGATGTTGTACGCGCGTCTCTCGTTCTTGCTGAGCCCGACACATGGTCTAGGGTAAAGGGGGCAGATGTAACTGTTGATTTGCGTTCAAAACAGATCTCCGCGCAATTGCCGTCGAGCTATCAGGTTCATGCGTTTACCAATAAGTCGCCAAGTAATTTGCGGCGCTTAGCGGCTGCCTGGTTCTCTGACAACTTTATTGTCTATATTATATTAATCGTTGGATTTTTTGCGTTTTTTGCCGTTTGGCTCGGTCGCTCAATACCAAAAGCAGGCGTGAGAACGGATCAAGAATGAGAATAAAAACTCTAACATATGCGTTAAGAGCATCTGTTTTTGCGATTGCGATTTCGACCTTGCCGGTCGCTTTTGTATCAGCAAACGACGGTACGCAGTTAATTGTGCAAGAAAGTTTGTTTGCGACCCGTCAGCCGCTTAATCTGCAAGCGCCGATTATGAGTGAACTTTCAAGTCACACGCTCAGTGATCCAAGACTTGAAGATCGCACATTTGGCAATCAAAGTCTCAGCGGTCATCGCCTCAACGGATATAGTCTTGCACCACAGCCACCTGTTGCAAACGCCGTCCATGCGCAAGAACCGGAAGAACAAACTCCGGTATATGCTTATGCAAATGTGGATCTTTCTGCGCTTTACTATTACGCAAAGCAGCGTCAGCATGAACGGGTTGATGCTGAGATCGCACGTCTTCAGGTGCTTCACCCGGGGTTTATTGCACCGGCGGACCTATATGTGACCGCGCAAAAACTTGTACCAAATGAACAGCCATTGTGGGATATGTTCGCTATTGATGACTTTACGGGTATAGATGCGGAAATTGTTCGCCGAAAAACTGAAGACCCAAAATGGAAACCCACGGAAGACTTCTCGACGAAACTTGCGCGCAAGAAACAGCGCATTCAGATGATCGAACTTGCGCGGGTTGAGGATTGGATTGGAGTTGTCAGTGTTGGTCAATCAATTGACCCAAAGATTGAAACAGATGTTGATCTTGTCTGGACGCTGATCGATGCATATTCGCATCTTGAAGAAAAAGCGCCACTGGTGCGCGCTTATAAAGGCCTGTTTTTTCGCGAGCCACAACATCGCCTGACCGATGCGCATTTATTGGTGACATTACAAAAAGCAGTCCGCGATTTTCCTGCGGTTGAAATCAGAAGAGTTATGACAAACCTTTGGACTGTACCTAGCCAAGTGCCGGGCATTGAGATGCTCAAAGTTGATTTGGTGCGGAAATCCATAGCAGACTTTAATGCGAGTGAAAGCGATGTTTCAACGGTTTCAAGTTTTGATATTCGTCAACTAACGGATAATGCGATCAAAGGAGAAGTCGCTGCGGATCTGTCGCTTCTGGGTTGGTATCAGCTCAAGCTTGAACAGCCAGGTTTGGCAGAACCATTGTTTGAAAAAGCGATGAAGGTCGATCCAAACGCACAAAATGCCAAGGGTTATTATCTGTCTTTGTCGCGTCAAAACTTGGATCAAAAAGCCTATAAATTTGCGCGATCACATTTGCCTAATCTTACGGATGACCCGATCTTTTTGATGAATGTATTGTCGACAAAATTTGCCAAGCCAAAGCGTGGTTCAATCACGGATGACATCGTTCTTGCCTATACAACAGCTATTTTGGAAACGAGTTCGCCGGATTATTCCGAAGTTTTGGGTTGGTACGCTTATAATTCGCGGCAATTTGAGGCCGCTTATGCTTGGTTCTCAAAAGCGATCGAATGGGATGAAAGCTCTGATCGTGTGAAAGGTTTGGCGTTGACACTGTTGCGCCTTGGGCGAAAAACAGAATATGCTGAACTGAAACAAGATTACATTGATCTTTATCCAAATATCTGGACGGAAGTTGTGCGTGCAAGCCCGCCAAAAGCTCGAAAAGCCGCGGCGGTTGCAAAACCAAAACGATCCGTAAAAACGAGCTATATCAAGCATTTCGAACGCAAGGATTACAAATCCTGTTTGCAGGAAATCGATCGCTTGTCACAAAGTGGATTAACAGCAAATGCATGGTTGATTAGAGGCTGGTGTTATTTGGCAATGTCGCGTGTGACAGAGGCTGAAAACTCGTTCGCGCAAGCCATGCGCGGATCCGGCAGTGGGCAGGTGATGAAAGATGCTGTCTACGGTCGCGCCTTGTCGCTTTTAAGAACGCGTTTGACAGATGATGCAGAAAGCTTGCTGAGAACGCATCCACTGTCAGCAAAACGACAAACTGAGCTATTTTCTGAAATATATTTCCAGCGTGCTCGATCTTCATTTGATTTCAAACAATATGACAGAACGCTCGCAGCACTTGACGCACGTGCAAAACTCGTCAGTGAACCAAGAGATTTAACCTTGATGCGTGGCTGGGCCTATCACCATCTTGGATATCCAAATGAAGCCAATTCGATTTTCCGTCGTTTGAACATGCATTTGCGTGACGGGCATGCTTCGCGCGGAATAGTTTTGACGGGAGGGGGAGGTTAATTTCATGAAGAAATTGATCATAACACTGGCTTTGACGTTGCCATTATCGGCATGCTCGCTGACAACAGATAAAAGCCTGCTAACGAGTTCAACAAGAGCCATTGCACCGACTTTGGCAAGCGAAGTTGATCCCAATTATGCGGTCGCTTATCTACCAAGCGTGGCGGGGCCCATAACCTCGGTGCGTCAAACATCCGGCAATAATCGCGTTCATCAAACCATTTTATATCCAAACTATGGGTATGGAGGTGGAGAAAACCAGATCATTGTTGATGTTGCACAAACATCAAGCAGTAAGGTTTATTATCAAGCCCCAACGCGTCGCGAAATTGTCAGTGAAATGAAGCGTTTTTTTCCGACAATGAAGATGACAATCGATCAAAATCCGGGCGAAAATTTACACGGGATTTATGGATATGCGTATGGCAAATCCAAGGTTGACGGTAACTGCATTTATGCCTGGCAGGTCATTCGAAATGTGACCCGAAAGGATCTGGTTGATCTGCAGAGAATACTACAGCCTAAATATGCTTCAAAAGTCCGTTTAAGATATTGTCATCCCACAAAAACAACGGAGCAATTATTGGTTTTGATGGATGGTTTTCGCGTAAAAGAAGTCACATCCTCTTCCTTGGAAATTCTAAGATTTGCGGAAGGTGCGGGTTATTCAAAACCGGTCATTCCAAGGGTGGAGCCGTTCATTGCCAAGCAACCCGTTAAAGTGAAAACCAGATCCAAAGTGAAAACAACAAAGCGTGAAGCCGTCGTTGTACCTGAAGGTCCGCGGGTCCTGTTGCCAACAGAACTAGATGGGTCGGCACCCGTGATAAAGAAGAAGACGACGATCAAAGTGGCGGAGACTTTTATCGTCGATCCAAACGCACCAAAAATCCCACTGCCAAATTAATATGTAACCAAGATCCGTGAGGCCAGATGATATAGTCATCTGGTAAACCGGGGAGGCAGATACAGGGCGTCAGATAATTCGATCTGACGCCCTGTATGATTTGTGCCAAACTAATGGGATGAGGAAGAGCGCAATTGTCTAAGGCGAAATTGCTGGATGAAAAATGCGACGATGAATATGATTGTCAGCAGTAATACAATAGTTGGTGCCGGTGCACTATCGATAAAGAAGCTGAGATAAATTCCTAGAAAACTCGATAATGCGGTTACCAATGTCGCAACGATCATCATCTTAGAAAATGTACGGGTGACTAGGAATGCAATCGCTCCGGGCGTCACCAAAAGCGCGATGGATAAGATAATGCCGATGGCATCAAGACTTGCAACGATAATTGTAGATAAAGCGATCAGCAGTCCATAGTGAAGTATATTCACCGCAAGCCCAATAGCTTGTGCATGTTGACCATCAAAGGAATGCAGCATGAGATCTTTTCGCTTTGCTAAAACGAAACCGCCGCAAAGCAGCGATAAAAATGCAGAGATTGAAATGTCCTGCCAATTTACCCCAAGCATATTGCCAAACAATATGTGATCAAGATGCACATCTGTTTGGATATTGACATATAAAACAATGCCGAACCCGAACATGCCAGAGAACACAATACCCAGAACAGTATCTTCTTTAATACGAGAATTGTCTTTGATATAGCCAGTGGCGATTGCGCAAAATAAGCCGGCTGCAAAAGCACCTATAGCAAGTGGAATTGATAGCATATAGGCGAGGACAATACCGGGAAGCACCGCGTGCGAAACAGCATCTCCCATCAGGGACCAACCTTTGAGCACCACCAGACATGACATAAGCGCCATAGGTATTGAGATGACCAGCGTGATGATGAAAGCTTTTTGCATGAATGAGAAGGCAAATGGCTCCGACAGGATTGCGAAAAAATCCATCATGATTGCACCATATCAGCATTATTCAGACTGTTTTTCTTAGCTTTTCGTCGCTGGTTTAATATGCCGTGTTTCGGCGCGAATACCAGCGCGATCAAGAACAAACAGGTTTGCAACACGACAATGATTCCACCAGTTGCGCCATCAAGGAAGTAGCTGATATATGCGCCGAAAAAACATGTCGTCGCGCCGATGATCGAGCTTATCGCGACAAGTCTGGGAAAACGATCTGTCAGCAGATAAGCGGTTGCGCCCGGAGTGATCACCAGCGCGATGACGAGGAAAGCGCCAACTGTTTGTAGCGCTGCAACGGTTGAAGCACTTAATAATGTAAAAAACAAAACCTTGATCCAAAAAGGATCGATGCCAATGGCTTTTGCCTGATGTTCATCAAAAAACACCAGCATAATATCTTTCCATTTGAAAAAGAGAACAACCAGTGTCACGCCGCCAATCAGCCCCAATTGGATGGAATCATAGGTTGATATTGCTAATACATTGCCCAAAATTATTTTTTGAATGTCGATAGACGCGGGAGAGATGGAAATCATAAACAAGCCAAGCGCAAAAAAGGACGTAAAAATTATGCCGATTATGGCATCCTGCTTGAGCGTGGTTTGCTGATTTAAAAACATAATACCTGCGGCAGCTAATCCACCAGCAAGAAATGCACCCACCGAAAATGGCAATCCCAGCATATATGCGCCTGCAACACCGGGTACAATGGCGTGCGATAAGGCATCACCGATCAGGGACCAGCCTTTTAAAATGAGGTAAGAAGACAAAAACCCACAGACCAGTCCAACCAGCGCGCTGATCCAGATCGCATTGACCATATAACGATAGGTGAATGGTTCGAGGAGGAAGTCCATCAATCTTCCCCCAATTTTTTGTCGATATTGGATTTGTGATCACTGGCTTCGCCGTAAATTACGAATGGACGTTCATCATCGGTAAGAACAGTAACCTGCCGGCTGTCATCATCATCATGCAGGCTTTCCCCACCAAGAATAAAGTGGCGTAACACGCCGCCAAATGCCCTCTCCAAATTCTCGTGGGTAAACACATCTTCCGTCGAACCGGAAGCCAGAATTGTCTTATTTATGAGGACTGCGCGGTCACAAAATTCAGGCACACTGCCAAGATTGTGGGTAGAAACCAGTAAAACGCGACCTTCGTCACGAAGGGATTGTAAGAGTTCAATAATTTGAGCTTCGGTTTTTACATCCACACCGGTAAAGGGCTCATCTAGCAAAATGATCTGGCCTTCTTGGGCGAGCGCTCGGGCAAGGAATACCCGCTTCTTTTGCCCGCCAGAAAGTTCACCAATCTGGCGTTTGCGATAGTCAAGCATGCCAACACGTTCAAGGGCCTGTGCGACCATTTCATGATCTTTTTGCTTTGCGGTGCGAAGCCAATTCATGTGGCCATACCGCCCCATCATCACGACGTCTTCAACAAGGACAGGGAAATTCCAATCCACATCCTCGCTTTGAGGAACATAGGCAACTAGGTTTTGTGACAATGCTTTCTTGGCGCTCTGACCTAATATTTCAATCTGGCCGGTAGAAAGAGCAACAAATCCCATAATGGATTTAAATAATGTGGATTTGCCGCTGCCATTAATGCCAACAAGGGCAGTAATAGACCCTTCAGGCACCTCAAAAGACGCACCTCTCAACGCAGTGTTACCGTTACGATATGTAACGGTAACATCTTCGACTTTAAGGCCAATATGGTTTTGGAATTCCTTATTCATTACCCTTGGTTAAACCTTCCGCAATCGTATCGACAGTGACCTTCAATAAATCCAGATAAGTGGGTACAGGTCCATCTGCCTCGCTCAGCGAGTCTACATATAAAACACCGCCATATATAGCATCTGTCTCATTTGCAATGGTAACTGCTGGATCTGCTGAAACGGTACTTTCTGAGAAAACCGCTGGAATGTTAAATTCACGTACTGTGTCAATCACTTTGCGAACTTGCTGAGGCGTGCCTTGTTGATCGGCATTAATTGGCCAAATGAACAATTCTTTTAGGCCAAAATCTCGGGCTAGATAGCTAAATGCGCCTTCGCTCGTCACAAGCCATCGCTTGTCTTCGTCAATGGCTTCAATAGACGCTCTGATCGGTGCTGAAATTGCGCGTAGTTTCTCGATATAAATCATGGAATTTGCATTATAATAGTCAGCATTGTCCGGATCATACTGGGCGAGCGCATCGGTAATGTTTTGAACATAGATGACGCCATCTTCTGGAGACATCCAAGCATGCGGGTTGGGCTTGCCATTATATAGACCTTCACCGATATTCATAGGTTCAATGCCCTCAGTGATGAGGATGCCGGGAACATCGGATAGATTTTGGAAAAATTTCTCAAACCATAGTTCCAGGTTCAAACCGTTCCATAAAATGAGATCAGCGCTTTGGGCCCGACGAATATCTCCAGGCGTAGGTTGGTAATTATGTATCTCAGCGCCAGGACGGGTAATGGACACAACCTCCGCCCTATCTCCAGCTACATTCTTTGCCATATCGGCAAATACTGTGAATGTTGTGACAACTTTTAACTTATCCGCGGATGCAGATCCGAGGGTAGCCATCGTCAAAACGAGTGCAATAATGATCGACTTCATAGTCAGGTTTACTCCTAGTTGCGATTAATTCGCAACTAGGTATGGACTAGATTCAAACGCTCGTCAAGCTTGTTGCGAATAATTCGCAACAAGAAATAATGCCGGACAATGAATCGAGGAACTTGACGTGGCCAACACAACAACGTAACCGCCCTATTATGATATAGTTCCTTGGGAGAAACTTTATGGGTTCTGATGTTATAATTGCGCCATCTGTCCTATCTGCAGATTTTTCAAAATTAGGGGATGAGATTGAAAGCGTTGTTAATGCAGGAGCAGATTGGATCCATCTTGATGTCATGGATGGTCACTTCGTGCCAAATATCACATTTGGACCACCGATCATAAAAGCTGTTCGTGACCGGACGGACAAAGTTTTTGATTGTCACCTGATGATCGAGCCGTGTGATCCTTTCTTGAATGCATTTGCAGATGCGGGTTGCGACATCATCACCGTTCATGCCGAGGCGACAAAACACCTAGATCGCTCGCTTCAGGCGATCCGTGCTTTGGGAAAAAAAGCCGGTGTTTCGCTCAATCCTTCAACGCCTGAGCATGTTATTGAATATGTGCTCGACCGTCTTGATCTTATTCTTATTATGACCGTGAATCCCGGTTTTGGCGGCCAAGCATTTATTGATGCTATGGTCGATAAAGTTGCACGTGTGAAAGCAATGATTGGTGACAGACCTATTGATATTGAAATCGATGGTGGCGTTTCACCCAAAACCACGCCGCAGCTGGTAAGAGCAGGCGCAAATGTTTTGGTGGCTGGCTCTGCCGTCTTTAAAGGTGGTAGCGAAGAGCACTATCGAAACAATATCACTGCAATTCGAGAGGCTGCCGTTTAAAACGGCAGTGCAGTTGTTTCTTTAATTGTTTCAAGTGAAATGAGCGCGCGGGCAGATTTTACACCTTCTTGTGCCTCTAAATGGTCGCTGATGACCATCGATAATTCTTCAAGGCTGGAGACAACCACTTTGGCTAAAAAATCCATATCTTCAGTCATCGCATGAGCTTCCAACACAAATGGAGAGTTCTTTAGAAACTGCCCAAATTTTTCAGCGGCAGAACGTTCGTGATCGGTCAGAATGATTTGCACAAAAGCAAAGATGTCAAAGCCCGTTTTGGCTCTGCTTATAAACGCGTTGTAACCGGAAATGATCGAATCGTCTTCAAGTTTTGCCCGACGTTTAGATACATCTTCTTCCGATAATCCAGTCAACTCGGCAAGTCCAGCATTAGCCAATGCCCCGTTTTCTTGTAGCGCTGCCAGGATTTTTAAATCTATATTATCGAAATGCACAATAGACCCACATATTATGTTTGAGAGGTTTCCTAATATGGTTGCGACCGCTCGATGATATTTCAAAGACTACTTATATTAATCGGTATAATATTGCAATAATCTCACCGGTTGTATTCAAGTAATATTACGTTGCGTGACAGCAGGTTTACGGCAAGATTTTTACGAAGGTATTTTCTGCCCTGATGATGAAAATGATCGAATGTAATTTATCCAATTTATTTTGCATCTTGCATTGCTCCTATCGATCAAGAAGTAATAGGCGTCAGATTATACTAAATGAGCCGCAAACTGATATTTTTAGACAGTTTAACAAATTATCTGCGCCGTAAAACCACCGTTTTCCTATGAAAGTTAACCCTTTGCTAAGAATCCCACTAGTCAAACGTTCAAATCTTGGCTAGCCTCTGGCCAGACGGTAGACATGGAAAATCCAGCTGCCACTATAGTTTTTCAAAGGGAGACATTTATGAAAAAACTACTACTTGCGACAGCTGCATCTGCAGCTTTGTTGGCATCACCAGTTCTAGGTGCAGGTCACGGTCCAGTTAAAATCGGCGTATTTCTAGGATTTACAGGCCCAATCGAGAGCTTGGTTGCAAATATGGCACCTGGCGCTGAGCTGGCTATTAAAGAAGTCAGCGATTCTGGCAAATTGCTCGGTGGTAAAGCGGTTGAAGCTGTGCGCGCAGACACAACATGTGTGGATGCAGCTGCTGCAACAACAGCCATGGAAACACTTGTTACGTCTGAAGGCGTTGCTGGCGTTGTCGGTGGTGACTGTTCTGGTGTAACTGGTGCGGCTCTTACAAATGTTGCTGTTCCAAACGGCATGGTGATGATTTCACCATCTGCGACTTCACCAGGTCTCTCAACAGCAGAAGATAACGGTTTGTTCTTCCGCACAGCACCATCTGATGCGCGCCAAGGCGTGGTTATGTCAGACATCATTATGGAGCGCGGATTTAAATCTGTTGCTTTGACATATACAAACAATGACTATGGTAAAGGTTTGGCTGATGCTTTCGCGACTGCTTACACTGCAGCCGGCGGTACTGTGACAATCAACACAGCTCACGAAGATGGTAAAGCTGATTATGCTGCTGAAGTTGGCGCACTAGCTGCTGCTGGTGGCGACGTTCTTGTTGTGGCTGGCTATCTTGACCAGGGTGGTAAAGGTATTATCCAAGGTGCGTTGGACACAGGTGCATTTGACACATTCGTATTGCCAGACGGCATGGTTGGTGACGCATTGCCAAAAGCAATTGGTCCAGATCTAAACGGTTCATTTGGTCAGGCACCAGGTACAGACAGCCCAGGCGCTGGTAAATTGGTTGAAATGGTTGGCGGCGCGTTTGACGCAACAAGCCCATTTGCTGCAGAATCATATGATGCGGCTGCCTTAATCATGCTTGCAATGCAGGCTGCAGAATCAACAGATCCTGCTGCATACAAAGACAAAGTCTTTGATGTCGCAAACGCACCGGGTGAAAAAATTCTTCCAGGTGAACTTGGTAAAGCACTTGAGATTTTGGCCAATGGTGGTGAGATCGACTATGTCGGCGCATCCAACGTTGAGCTCATCGGTCCTGGTGAATCTGCGGGTAACTACCGTGAGATCGAAATCAAGGACGCAGCTCTTTCAACTGTTGGCTATCGTTAAGCCATACGTTTAATTTAGATGGAGCCCAGTTGATAGCATCTTGTTTATCAGCTGGGCTTCATCGCATTCTTGATAAGTATTTAAATGATTATTGTAGAAAATCTATCGAAACAGTTCGGTGGTCTTCGCGCCGTTGATGATGCGTCGCTGAAGATTGAAACAGGTTCGATTACCGGGTTGATTGGCCCCAATGGTGCCGGCAAAACCACGTTGTTTAATGTCATCGCAGGTGTTCATAAACCGACAAGTGGTCGCGTTTTGTTGGATGGCGAAGATGTGACCGGGCTAGCACCCCATGAATTGTTCCATCGCGGCATGTTACGTACCTTCCAAATCGCTCATGAATTTTCAACCATGACGGTTCGTGAGAATTTGATGATGGTTCCGCCAAATCAATCAGGCGAAAAAATTTGGGACGCCTGGTTCTCACCTAAAAAAGTTGCAGAAGAAGAAATTGCAGTTCGCAAAAAAGCCGACGAAGTGATTGAGTTCTTAGAAATCTCACACGTTGCTGACGAACTTGCGGGCAATCTATCGGGTGGTCAAAAGAAATTGCTCGAGCTTGGTCGCACCATGATGGTGGACGCAAAAATTGTGTTTCTCGATGAAGTGGGTGCCGGTGTGAACCGAACACTGTTAAACACAATTGGTGATGCGATTTTGCGCCTGAATAAAGAGCGTGGATATACGTTCTGCATGATTGAACACGACATGGATTTCATCACGCGGCTTTGTAATCCAGTGATTTGTATGGCTGAGGGCGCTGTTTTGGCAGAAGGTACTGCCGAAGAGGTCAAATCCAATGAGCAAGTCATTGAGGCTTATTTGGGAACAGGTCTTAAAAACAAGCCCAAAGCGCATGAAACCAAATCAGATAGCGAGGCAGAATAATGAGTTTTTTATCTGCTGAAAATATGACGGGCGGTTACGGTGGTGCTGATATTCTTCATGATTGCGAGATTAAAGCCGAGCGTGGTGAAATCACCGTGATTGTTGGACCAAATGGTGCTGGCAAATCAACCGCCATGAAGGCCGTCTTTGGCATGTTAAACCTGCGTCTTGGACGTGTTTTACTTGATGGCGAAGACATTACGGGTCTCACACCGCAAGCACGTGTTGCGCAGGGTATGGCGTTTGTTCCACAAACCAATAATGTATTTCCGTCAATGAGCGTTGAAGAGAACCTTGAGATGGGTGCTTTCCTTCGGGACGATGATATCTTCGAAACTGTCGATCAAATTTATGAGCTATTCCCGATCTTGAAGGAAAAGCGCTTGCAGCCTGCTGGTGAATTATCGGGTGGTCAGCGTCAACAAGTCGCTGTGGGTCGTGCGCTCATGACTCAACCAAAATTATTGATGCTTGATGAACCAACGGCAGGTGTTTCGCCCATCGTGATGGATGAATTGTTTGATCGTATTATTGAAGTTGCCAAAACGGGTATTTCAATTTTGATGGTTGAGCAAAATGCGCGTCAGGCGCTTAACATTGCCGATAAAGGTTATGTTTTAGTGCAGGGTGCAAACAGATTTACCGACACTGGAGAAGCGCTGCTCGCCAATCCAGATGTGCGTAGAAGTTTCTTGGGGGGCTAGGCAATGGATATTATTAACGCACTTGTTCTCTTTAGTAATTTCGTCGTGGTGCCGGCACTTGCCTATGGCTCGCAGCTCGCGCTTGGTGCGCTGGGTGTAACACTCATCTATGGGATCTTGAGATTTTCAAATTTCGCCCATGGTGCGACCATGGCATTTGGTACCATGTGCTGCGTGCTCATTACATGGTGGTTCCAATCGCTTGGCATAAATTTTGGACCTTTGCCGACAGCACTTTTGGCGCTGCCATTTGCCATTGTTTTATGTGTAGTCTTTGCTTTGGTGACTGATAAAGCAGTTTATAAGTTTTATCGGAATGCAAAATCATCTCCGGTTATTCTAGTGATTGCATCTGTGGGTATGATGTTCGTCACGGGTGGTCTGGTCAGATTTATCATCGGACCGGATGATCAGCAATTTGGTGATGGCGAACGCTTTATCATCAAAGCACGTGAGTTTAAGCAATTAACGGGTTTGAGCGAAGGTCTGGCGATTAAAACAAGCCAGGGCATTGCCTTATTCGCAGCCGTTGTTGTGGTGATTGCCTTGTTCTGGTTCTTAAATAAAACGCGGACTGGTAAATCCATGCGCGCTTATTCGGACAACGAAGATTTAGCCTTGCTATCAGGGATTAATCCGGAACGCGTTGTGCGGGTGACTTGGATCTTGGCTGCAGCATTGGCGACCCTAGCTGGGGTGCTCTATGGGCTCGATAAAAGCTTTAGACCCTTTACCTATGATCAGCTTCTGCTGCCATTTTTTGCCGCTGCGATTTTAGGCGGATTGGGCAATCCATTTGGTGCAATCGGTGGTGGTTTCATCGTGGCCTTTTCGGAGATCATGATGACTTATGCCTACAAGAAATTCTTTGCCTACCTTCTTCCTGAAGACATGGCGCCGACAGAATTGTTGCAGCTCTTTGCGACAAATTACAAATTCGCGGTAAGCTTCTTAATATTGGTGATCGTTCTCATCTTCATGCCAACAGGCCTATTTAAGGGGAAATCAGTATGACGATAGATGCTCGTGCCCTCACTTATTTTGCCATTATGGCAGGACTCTTATTGTTCGTTGGCTTTTTCCAAAGCTGGAACGTGTCACTTTCGATTTTAAACCTTTGTCTCATCTCGGCGGTTATGGCACTCGGCGTTAACATCCAATGGGGTTATGCTGGTCTCTTTAACGCAGGGATTATGGGCTTTGCAGCCTTGGGTGGCTTGGCTGCCGTTGTGGTTTCCATGCCTGCAGTGCCAGAAGCAATTTCAGCCGGCGGTGGTTTAATTGCCTTATCTTTTGGCATTGCAGCACTGACCATTGCATTGGCTGTGGTTGCGTTTAAAAAACTGCCCAATACCAAGATGCGATCCGTTTTGATCGTCGCTATCATAGTGGTTGGTTATTTTACAACGCGCTATTTCTTTGTGCCCGGAACTGCTGCCGTTGAAGCGGTCGAACCTGCACGAACAGGTTATCTTGGCGGTTTTGGATTGCCGGTTGTGTTCTCATGGCTGGTGGGTGGTGCCTTTGCCGGGATTGCCGCTTGGTTAATCGGTAAGATCACACTTGGTCTCAGGTCTGATTATCTGGCGATTGCAACGCTTGGTATTTCTGAGATCATTGTTGCGATCATTAAGAACGAAGACTGGATGTCTCGTGGCGTGAAAAACGTCATTGGTATTCCGCGTCCTGTACCATACGAAATTGACTTGCAACAATCTGAGTGGTTCCAGAACCTCGCCACTTCCCTTGGTGCAGATGTGGTCACATTCTCATCTGTATTTGTGAAGCTTTGCTATGCGGGTCTATTTTCAATTGTCTTGTTGATATGTATTTGGCTTGCGCAACGTGCACTTAATTCTCCATGGGGGCGCATGATGCGCGCCATCAGAGATAATGAAGTGTCGGCCAATGCGATGGGTAAAGATGTAACTGGCCGTCACTTGCAGGTTTTCGTGCTTGGCACGATCATTGTTGGTATTGCCGGTGCTATGCTCACGACGCTCGATGGTCAGTTAACACCATCAAGTTATCAGCCATTGCGCTTTACCTTCCTCATCTGGGTAATGGTGATCGTCGGTGGTTCGGGTAACAACTGGGGTGCCGTATTGGGTGGCTTCCTTGTTTGGTTCTTCTGGACGGAAGCACCGATTGTGGGCCTATGGCTGTTGGAGGTCATCACGTCACCACTAGCTGAAGATAATGCATTGCGACTTCATTTGTTGGATAGTGCGGCCTTCATGCGCCTCATTACAATGGGCCTCTTATTGCTGGTTGTTCTGCGATTTAGCCCAAGAGGTTTGCTGCCGGAAAAATCTGCCCGCAGATAGTTCGGTAGCTTGTTGATAGGAACGAAAATGGCCTTGCGATTGTGAGGCCATTTTTTCTTGCCTTTTTATTGGTTGATTTGCATGAAATAGATCAATAATTGTGAGTTTGGAGAAAATTTGAATTGGGTGCGAAAATGTCAAAACCAATCGTGATCATCGGCGCTGGACAATGTGGCTTAAAGGCGGTGGAGACGTTGCGTCAAAACGGCTATGAGGGCGATCTTGTTTTGGTTGGTGACGAAAGCCAACCACCTTATCAAAGACCACCTCTTTCCAAGGCCTATTTAAAGGGTGAGCTGGAAGAGGACCGGCTCTATCTCAAAGCCGACAATTTTTATGATGATCACAATGTCACTACAAAATTCGGCGTAATTGCAACATCGATCAATCGCGCGGGAAAAAGCATCTCACTATCTAACGGCGAAGAAATCAGTTACGATAAATTGCTGATTTCAACGGGTACGATAGCGCGTCAAATCCCGCTGCAAGGCGCAGACCTTGAAGGGGTATTCACATTGCGTACAATTGATGATGTGAAACGATTATCGGCAGCCATTTCACCAAACATGAAGGTCGGCATAATCGGCGCTGGATATATTGGATTAGAGGTGGCGGCATCGCTTAAGGGGCGCGGCCATGATGTCACAGTGATTGAGGCGGCGCCTCGTGTTCTTGCACGTGTGATGCCGGAAGAAATGTCGGCATTTTTCCAGGGCTTGCACGAAGGTCATGGGGTCAAATTCCATATCGGCGTGGGCACAAAATCCATCGAAGGCGATAACAAGGTTGAAAAGATCGTTCTAGACGACGGTACTGATATTCCCTGCGACATCGTTTTATTGTCGGTTGGCGCAACACCTGTTGTTGACATCGCCGAGGCTGCTGGGCTTGAGATCGACAACGGCATTGCAGTAAATGCTCAGGCACAAACGTCTGATCCTGATATCTATGCTGCGGGTGATTGCGCTTCATTTTTCTCAGACCGTTATGATCGCAATATCCGGTTGGAAAGCGTTCAAAATGCCATTGATCAAGGCAAAGTGGCAGCGCAAGCCATGTTGGGGCAGGAAGTTCATTATAATCCGCTACCATGGTTCTGGTCCGATCAATATGATGTCAAACTTCAAATTGCCGGATTATCGCAAGGTTTTGATCGTTTTGAAATTGAAGGCGATATGTCAGAAAACAGCTTCACCGTGACCTATTTTAAAGATGATAAACCCATTTGTGTGGACGCGGTTAATCAGCCGCGCGCGCATATGATGGCGCGTCGGTCGCTCAATACGTGATTGTCTGAAAGCAACTCCAATGCGCGCCAATTTTCGCCTTCAACGTCTCTTCATTGATCAGCCTTTAAAACAGGGCAGTATGATTGATCTTGAGCGCGAACAGGCCAATTATCTGTTAAATGTCTTGCGGCTAAAGGATGATAGCCAACTGCTGGTGTTTAACGGCCAAGATGGTGAATGGCTGACAAACTTGAAACAAGAAGGTCGTAAAAAAGCTGGTCTGACTTTGGTCGAACAAACCCGCGCGCAGCCTGAGCCATCAGATCTGATCGTTTTATTTGCACCCATAAAAGTTGGTCGCCTCGAATATATGGTTCAAAAAATGGTGGAGATGGGGGCAGGGACCATCCAACCGGTTTTTACCGATCACACGCAGCTTCACAAAATCAATGAAAAGCGCTTGTCAGCCAATATTTTAGAAGCTGCTGAACAATGTGGTGTCTTATCCATTCCAGAGCTCAAATCCGCGATGAAATTATCGCAATTGCTCTCCGACTGGGATGAAACCCGACAGATCATTTTCTGTGATGAAGGAACGGAAACCAATAATCCGCTCTCGCAGTTTAGAATACAATCAACAGGAAAATTTGCATTGCTCATCGGCCCTGAAGGTGGCTTTTCAGCACAAGAGCGTGAGACTTTGCAGTCTTTAAACCATGTAACGCCGATCCCGCTTGGCCCGCGTATTTTACGTGCGGATACAGCCCTAGTTGCTGCCATGGCGGTTCTGCAAGCCACAATAGGTGATTGGGAATAGATCACTATTTTATGACCGCTCTTTAAAAAAAATTACTTGCACCATATTGCGTAAAGGTTCAATCAATGAACCTAAGAATTTTTTAGATGTTCGTGATACCAGATGAACATCGGCACTGGTGAAAATCAGTGGAGTTAAAAGGGCGAATAATATGGCGCGGGATACTACGGATCAGACACCTCTGACATCCTATGAGCAAATGGTGGCGTATCTGGAGGCAGGTAATAAGCCGAAGGAAGATTTCCGCATCGGTACGGAACATGAGAAATTCGCGTTTTTCAAAGACGATAACTCGCCTGTGCCTTATGAAGGTGAGCGATCTATTTCTGCGCTGTTAAAAGGCTTAGCAGAAAAGATCGATTGGGAACCTATTACCGATGCAGGCAACATTATTGGTCTGGCTGCAAAATCAGGTGGTGGTGCCATTTCTCTTGAACCTGGCGGGCAGTTTGAACTTTCTGGTGCACCGGTTGAAACCATTCATGAAACATGCGCTGAATCTAATCTGCATTTGAAGCAATTGCGTGAAATTGCTGATCCGATGGGGATCAAGTTTTTAGGCCTGGGTGGCAGTCCAAAATGGACGTTGGAAGAAACCCCGCGCATGCCGAAAAACCGCTATGACATTATGACCAATTATATGCCAAAGGTTGGCACGCAAGGTCTGGATATGATGTATCGCACCTGCACAATTCAGGTGAATTTGGATTTTAGCTCCGAGCATGACATGCGCCAAAAAATGCAGGTCAGTATGAAGCTGCAATCATTAGCGACCGCTTTGTTTGCAAGCTCGCCTTTTACCAATGGCAAGCCAAATGGTTTGCTATCTTGGCGCGGAGATATCTGGCGCGATACCGATAATGCCCGGGCTGGAATTTTGCCAAGCGTATTTGAAGATAATTTCTCATTTGAAAAATATGTCGAATGGGCGCTGGATGTGCCGATGTATTTCATCCTGCGCGAAGGAAAATATCACGATGTGACGCATGTGACTTTCCGACAGTTCCGTGATGGTGCGCTTAAAAATGATATTCCTGATCCTGAGCCAACATTGGGCGATTGGACCAATCATCTCTCAACCGTTTTCCCTGATGTGCGCCTAAAACAGTTTATTGAAATGCGCGGTGCTGATGGCGGTCCATGGCGCCGAATTTGCGCGCTGCCCGCTTTCTGGGTTGGTCTGCTCTATGATGATCAAGCTCTGCAGGATGCTATTGAGCTCACTAAGGGCTGGTCATATGAAGACGTGCTTGGTTTGCGTGATCAAGTACCGCGCGATGGTTTGAAAAGCCACATCGCCGGCCGCTCATTGTTAGATGTGGCGCGCGATACACTCGGTATTGCCAAGAAAGGCCTTAAAACCAGGAACATCTTAAACGCTGCTGGGAATGACGAGACGCATTTCCTTGAGCCGCTACAAGAAGTGGTGGCCAGAGGCACAACGCCAGCAGAGGTTAAACTTGCGCTCTATCATGGCCGCTGGAACAACAGCGTTGAACCAATTTTTGATGAGTTCGCTTATTAAGAGCCTTGCCCTCGACTTGCCAAATTGCCGTGTTAATATCACCATGAGGGTGAAACAGATTGATCTGCAATGGGAGAGATTATCATGATGCCACTATTTGACATGCTCAATAATGCGCAAAACGGTGAGGCAATGATGGGGATGGCCAAACAATTTGGTTTAGATGAAAACCAAATGAATAAAACCATCGAAGCTCTTATGCCGGCTTTCTCAACTGGTTTAAAACGAAATACGCAAACACCCGATGCCATGGGCAGCTTCATGAAAGCTCTGTCTTCTGGCAATCACGCGCAATATTTTGAAGATATCAGCAAGGCTGCATCTCCTGCAGGTATGGCTGATGGTAATAATATTTTGGGACATTTATTCGGCTCCAAAGATGTTAGCCGCGCCGTTGCTGCGCAGGCAGAAGCCGCAACAGGCGTTGGGCAGGACATCATCAAACAGCTTTTACCTGTATTGGCGACAACCATTATGGGCGGCATGTTTAATCAAACCAATGATTCTATGAAAGCCATGAGCGGTGGCAGCGGCAATGTCTTTGGTGATTTAATGAGCCAGATGATGGGTGCCGGACAAGGTGCCCAGCAATCTGCAAGCAATAACCCTTTTGGCCAAATGATGGAAGGCATGTTTGGCGGCGCTGCTCAACAAAAACAACAGCCGGAAGCTGCGCCTGCTAATCCCTATGACGAATTGTTTGGCAAGATGTTTGGTACTGGTCGCGCAGTCCAAGACGAATATCAAAAAAATGTCGACAATATTTTTGATCAATATCTTGGCGGCATGAACAAGAAATAACAGGCTGCATTAAAAAAGCCCGATCATCTGGGGAAGATAATCGGGCAGAAATGCAGGTCACAGGGCCGCGACCCGCTAGGGGACATGTCTCACTTCGACAAGTGTCAAAGTATTTGATTAGGGTTTCATTTGACGATTGCGATAATGCGAACGTCTTGCAAGCTCGGATGTCGGATCGATAAATAGCCCGGCAGAACGGATGAAACGCAGGTCTTCGCGCGTTAAACCCATATCTTTAAGCTGATGATCACTAAACGTGAGCAGTTCATTCGCGGCACGTCGGTTTTTCACAGATTTAAACAGGGACTTAAATGTTGAAATCGCGCCATTCAGCCAAATTGAAACAATGCTTTTATCCGGCTGGATGGATTGATCAACACAGAAACTATGGTCTTTATTCAAAGCAGTCATGAGTATCACTCCATCTTGTTAGGGTTAAAATTTACTGCATGAGACATATATGGCAGATTGCTATTGATCATTCCAACGAATATTTCTAATGTTATTTATCAAATAAATTGATGGATAAAATTATGGCCGCTCCTTTAGACTTAGATCAGCTCAAAACATTTATTGCGATTGCAGAGACGGGCAGCTTCACGCGCGCGGCCGATCGCGTGTTCAAAACGCAGTCAGCAGTATCGATGCAAATGCGCAGGCTCGAAGAGCGCATCGGGCAACCCATCTTCATTAAAGACGGCAGGATCAACAGGCTCAGCGATGATGGTGAGAAACTCCTCAACTATGCCCGTAAGTTGCTGAAATTAAATGATGAAACCATCAACGCTTTTGCCGAAGAGCAACTTGAAGGCTCAATCCGTTTTGGCACGGCTGACGATTATGCAGATCGTTTTATGCCGACGATTATTGCACAATTTACTGAAACGCATCCCAATATCGAGCTCAATGTTATCTGCGAACCATCACCATCTTTGCATAATAAAATACTCAATAATGAGTTGGATGTGGCTTTGGTCACGCATGAAAATGCAACTTATCAATCTGAATTGGTGCGCACCGAACCGCTTTATTGGGTCACATCGCTCAATCATATGGTCCATGAAGAAGAGATTATTCCGCTCGCAATCGGTCGCGATAATTGTTGCTGGCGCAAAATTGCTCTTGAAGCGCTTGATAAAAGAGATCGGCAGCATCGCGTCTTGGTCGCAAGTTATTCTGCAACGGTTGTCGCAGCCGCGGTGTTAGCTGGACTGGCTGTAGCACCGCTGCCAGAATGTGCTTTGCAATATGGCATGCGCATATTGACCGAAGCGGATGGATATCCGCAGCTTGACATGACGCATATAGGTCTGATTAAGCGACCAGGTGCGCCGGTATCGCTAATGGAAGCGTTGTGCGATCACATTACTGCAAGTTTGGACAATATCACGCCAAATGGACCGCAGGGTCACTTGACCGCACAATCACCAAGCATGTTGATGCCGGACGATCTTCTTGAAGTGTCATCGTCCAGCAAAATCACTTGGTAGGTCATGATAACTAAACGCCGGCGCCCGGATAGTTCGGGCTTTCGCGGGTGATTGTCACGTCATGGGCATGGCTCTCACGCAATCCGGCGCTTGAAATTTGCACGAATTTCGCATTCTCAGAAAATTCTTGCAGCGATGCGCCGCCGACATAACCCATCGCAGCACGAAGACCACCTGTGAGCTGGTGAAGCACGCCGGAGACTGGTCCTTTATAGGGAACCTGACCTTCAATGCCTTCAGGCACAAGTTTAAGCGTGTCGCGCACTTCCGCCTGGAAATAACGATCGGCTGAGCCGCGTGCCATAGCGCCAACAGATCCCATGCCACGATAGGCTTTAAACGAACGGCCTTGGTGAAGGTAAACTTCGCCCGGGCTTTCATCAGTGCCTGCAAGCAATGAACCAACCATGACGGCATCTGCGCCCGCAGCGAGCGCTTTGGCAACATCGCCTGAGAATTTAATGCCCCCATCGGCAATTACTGGTATGCCTGAATCTTTGGCGCCGGCAACGGCTGACATAATGGCAGATAATTGAGGTACACCCACACCGGCAACAATTCGTGTTGTACAAATTGAACCTGGGCCGATACCAACTTTGATGGAATCAGCACCTGCATCGATCAAGGCTTTTGTGCCGTCTTCCGTAGCAACGTTACCTGCCATGATGCTGACAGAGTTTGAAATCTTTCGCATGCGCTTCACAGCATCCAAAACGCGTTGTGAATGACCATGGGCGGTATCAACGACCAAAAGATCAATGCCAGCATCGATCAAGCGCTCAGCGCGTTCAAAACCATCATCGCCCACGCTAGTAGCCGCACCCACACGTAAGCGGCCTTGCTCGTCTTTACAGGCATTTGGGTTGAGCTGAGATTTTTCAATGTCTTTCACTGTGATTAAGCCAACACAGCGCTTTTCTTCATCGACAACAAGCAGCTTTTCAATTCTGTGTTGGTGGAGAAGTTTCTTAGCTTCATCCTGTCCAACGCCTTCGCGCACCGTGACAAGATTATCGCGTGTCATGAGTTCAAAAATCTTTTGGCTCGGATCAGAAGCAAATCGCACATCGCGGTTGGTCAAGATGCCGACCAGTTTACCCGGCTTATTTGGCTTTTTGTCTTCAACCACGGGAATACCGGAAATCTTGTGTGCGGCCATTAAAGCATGCGCGTCAGCTAACGTTTCGTTTGGTCCGATGGTGACAGGATTGACGACCATGCCGCTTTCAAACTTCTTCACAGCGCGGGCTTCAGCGGCCTGTTCTTCTGGTGTTAGATTGCGGTGAATAATGCCGATACCACCGGCTTGCGCCATCGCAATTGCCAAACGACCTTCTGTCACCGTATCCATCGCGGATGAGAGGATCGGGATATTTAGATCAATATTCTGAGCAATCTTTGTGGAGACATCAACCTGATTAGGCATGACGGTTGAATGGCCAGGCTGCAACAGCACATCGTCAAAAGTCAGCGCCTGAAGTCCGGTACGAGTTTGGAGGATTTCTGCCATGGTCAAGTCCAATCTTTAATTTGTGAGCTAAAGGAAGGGTGATAAAACCCTAGCCACTACGCTCATATTTCTAAAGGAGTTGACACGGGCTCGTAACACTAAAGCGCGAGAAAGGAAACCATGATTTAGATATATTTTGTAATATTCTTTGGACGACGCAAAAAAAGTGTCATCTTCAGATTATTCATCTGGTTTTCGCCCCTTAAAACCTTTGGCCAGCAGATAGAGCTCAACTGATTCTGATCTTGAAGCCGGTGGTTTTACATGCACAACCGATTGAAAATTCTTTTTCAACATTTGCAACAGATCATTCTCAGTGCCGCCCTGGAAGGTTTTGGAGAGAAAATGTCCGCCCTTGGCTAAAACATCAACGGCAAAATAAGCTGCGATTTCACATAAATGCTGCGTTCTTAAATGGTCTGTTCTCTTATGGCCCGTGGTGGGCGCTGCCATGTCTGACAAAACAAGATTAGGCGCTGCCCCACAAAGTTCCATCAGTTTGTCTGGCGCATCATCATCCAGAAAATCCATCTGTAGAAATGAAACGCCCGGCACCTGATCCATTTCGAGAAAATCGATGGCCACCACGCGCGGATCAAGATCAGATGAATCGGTCACTTTGGCGGCGATTTGCGCCCAGCCGCCTGGTGCAGCACCCAGATCAATAATCCGCTTGGCACCTTTTAAGATCTTGTGCTTTTCATCGATCTCCAAAAGCTTAAACGCCGCGCGGGATCGATAGCCCTCATGTTTAGAACGCTGAACATAAGGGTCGTTAATATGACGCTCAAGCCAACGACGAGATGATGCCTTCATCTTTTTCTTGCGGATTTTCTGACCAAGTTTTCGGCCAGTCGCGATGGTTGGTTTCTTACTCATTATGCTTACCTGAGTTAAT
This sequence comes from Rhizobiaceae bacterium, assembly GCA_017644105.1. GTDB lineage: Bacteria > Pseudomonadota > Alphaproteobacteria > Rhizobiales > Rhizobiaceae > Lentilitoribacter. The sequence goes on from JAEPMD010000006.1 coordinate 130,539, forward strand.
CTGAGCGTTTGTATTTGTGTTTGCAGATGAAGAGTTCTCAGACCGATTTTGACCGTGAGAATTTCTCCGACGGCGGCGGCGGCGCCAAACACCATCTTTAGCCATCATATCGTTGAGCAAACCTTCACGAAGTCCGCGGTCCGCTACCCGCATCTTATTGGATGGCCAACGTTTGCGGATCGATTGCATGATCGCACAACCTGCCAATACAAGATCAGATCGGTCCGGTCCAATACACGGATTTGCAGACCGTGTTTCAATATCCCATGTCAGAAGCTGATGCAGCATTTTATCGACATCTTCATCCTGCAGCCAAAGACCATCGACACGACGCCTGTCATATCGCGGCAAATTCAAGTGAAGGCCAGCCAGCGTTGTGACTGTGCCAGATGTACCAAGTAGATGGAACGTATCTATGTCCGGTGAAAAATCCAACATATTTTGCGGCGCAGTTGTCTCAATCAATTGGTCAACCTCGTCCACCATGGCATCAAACACTTGTTGGGTAACATCTTTGCCGCCATGGCGCTCTGACAATGTGACAACACCGACCGGTAAAGATGTCCAAGATTTAATGTGATTGGCCAAACGCTGAGTTCGTCGCTCATCGAACTGAATGGCGGCGATTTCAGACGAGCCACCACCGATATCAAATAAAATGACGGACTGCGTGTCGCGATCGACCAATGACGCACAACCAGATACGGCTAATCTTGCTTCAGTCTCACGATTGATGATTTCAAGATCGAGCCCAGTTTCTCTTTTCACCCGCGATAAAAAGGCTTCGCCATTAATGGCTTGCCGACAGGCTTCGGTGGCAATGAGTCGGTATTTACGAATATTATGACGCGCAAGCTTAGAGGCGCAGATTTTAAGCGCACCCACAGCGCGATCCATCGCGCCATCAGAAAGTCTGCCGGTTGCAGCCAAACCCTCACCAAGACGCACGATGCGCGAAAATGCATCCACCACTCGAAATTGCCCGGCCTTCATCGGCTTGGCGATCAAAAGGCGACAATTATTGGTGCCCAAATCCAGCGCTGCATAAAGCGGCTGTTGATGATTATTGTGCCTGTGAGGGCGGTTGTGGCGTTTTTGATTGTGCTGCTGATGTCTGGGGGCGTGCTTCTGAGGCTTTGACTTTTCTGTTATTTTGGTCTGGCCATCACCATCTTTAAGCGCCGTCTGTTCAGTCGAAGTGCTTAAAGACGGTGCAGAGTGAGCATCAGAGTTCGAATTCTTGCGACGTGAACGCTTTTTCCAACGTTTTCGTTTTCTATTTGGTTCGGTCTGAGAAGAAACGTTGGAATCCGGGCTTGGAGCCACCTTTCCTTCACCGTTGCGGTGTTGAACAGGCTTTTCAAATTCTGCGGGCACTTCACCACGCGCACTCTTTGATTCCGAGTGAGAGTGATGGCCACCATTTCGCGTTTCTCCCCAAGGGGCTTTTTCGCCACGCATTGGGTCAGTCACACAATATCCTATTCGCCGAGCGTATGATCGCGTCAGGCGCTAAAATGTTTTCGTTGCCATCACACTAACAGTGATTATGAGAATTACAAATCCTTTTTGTGATTTCTCGTTTAAAATTGATCGACAACGATGATAGCTGACTTGCTAAATTTGCGATCTAATCAAAAATATTGAAAATTTGCACCCAGTTTCATCAATTGTGTGCCGCGTCTTGCTGTTATTTTTCCGCATATTTTTTAAGTCAGATAATCATCTAAAATATTGAATCTTTTAAGAAATAAACGACAAAATTCAGTTGCTGCATATCCGGCGGCGAAGGCCTTGGAATTTGATTTTCGAATAAACTTTCGTTTTCCTATTGACAGTTTTTGAAACCGGTTGCAATATTATGAGCAAGCCGTTCATCGAAATGTTGTGACGACTTCTTGGAGGATTATTTCGTGGTCTCAATTGGGCTAAATCAAATAGCTGTGCCGAGCTATGATGTGGGTGCGTTTTGCGCGCTCGCGCATGGGCTAAATTGCACAGGTGTTGAGTTTAGAAACGACGTCTTAAGATCCGACTTTGATGCCGAGCAAGCCGTGCAAATAGGCAAGATTGCGCGCGAAAATAAGTTGGACATTTTCAATCTTTCTGAAGTTCGTCAATTCGACAATTGGGACGAGAGCAAGAAACACGAAGCTCAAAAACTTATCGAGCTTGCTGATGCGATGGGCGCGAAAGCAATCGGTCTTATTCCCCGCAATGATGGCGCAAATTTGGATGGTGCAACACGCATTTCAAATCTAAAAACTGCATTGCTTGCGCTTAAGCCATTGTTAGATGAGAAAAATTTGGTTGGTCTGATTGAGCCGTTGGGGTTCTCGACCGCTTCTCTAAGATACAAATCTGAAATTGTTTCTGTCCTAGTCGAACTTGGATTTGAAGGCAGTTTCAAGCTTATTCATGATACCTTTCACCACACGCTTTCTGGTGAAAAAGAGGTCTTTTCTGAATATACGGCCTTGGTTCACATTTCTGGTGTTGAACGCCAAGACGTTGACTTTTGTGACATGCAGGATCAGGATCGAGTCCTTGTTGGAGGACAAGATCGCTTGGGAAACATAACACAAATATCTCAATTACAGGCTTCAGGTTACTGTGGTCCTGTATCTTTCGAGCCATTTTCACCAATGGTTCAAAATGCGAACGACATTGCGGGAGACCTCGCAAAGTCAATTAATTTCATCGACGGTCAATTAGAGAAATGCGCTGCATAATCAATTGCTAAGATGATTTCACTGATCCAGTTTGGATCACCGGTAAAAAACTCATTCGGTGGCCGGTCACCGAAACGGGAGGAATTAAATATGAAGAAGACTCTAATCGCAGCAGGTCTTGCTGCTCTTATGTCAACAACATCAATGGCGGCCGAAATCGGTGCGACATTCTCAAGATTTGACGACAACTGGCTAACAGTTTTGCGTAATGGTATGGTTGAATATGCTGCGACTATCGATGGTCTTAACTACCAGCAAGAAGATGCATCTGACGATCTTGCAAAGCAAATTGACCAAGTGAAAAACTTCGTGGCATCTGGTGTTGACGGTATCATCGTGAACATCGTTGATACTTCAGCTGGCGCAGCGATCACAGAAGCTGCTGGTGACGTGCCTTTGGTCTTTGTGAACCGCGAGCCAGACAATGTGAACGAATTGCCACCAACACAGGCTTTCGTGGCTTCAAACGAAATCGAATCTGGCACTTTGTCTGCATTTGAAGTTTGTAAAAACCTTCGTGCAGCAGGTAAAGGCGGCGGCGCTCGTGGTTACCTAATGAATGGTCAGCTTTCTAACCAAGCTGCTGTTCAGCGTTCAAAAGACGTTCACGATGTGATTGGCATGGACATGTGTAACTTCATGACAATCATCGATGAGCAGCCAGCAAACTGGTCTCGTGATGAAGCTCAGGATCTTATGACAAACTGGATGTCATCTGGCGAGCCATTTGATTTCGTTCTTGCAAACAATGACGAAATGGCAATCGGCGCGATCCAAGCAATGAAAGCTGCTGGTCTGGACATGGCCGACATCCAAGTTGGTGGCGTTGATGCCAGCCAGGACGCTTTGGTTGTGATGTCTGCAGGCGACTATGACGTAACTGTATTCCAAGATTCAGTTGGTCAAGGCACAGGTTCTATCGATGCTGTGTTGAAGCTAGTTGCTGGCGAAAAAGTTGATCAAAAAGTTTACATCCCGTTCAAACTGGTCACACCAGAAAACATGGGCGACTTCTTGAGCAAAAACTAAGTCCGTTCAAAATCTAATATGCGAGATGGCTCCACTGGGCCATCTCGTGATTTCTTTATTAAAGCGTGGGGAGTGTTATCCATGACAGACAACAGCGATGGCATTGGCGGGCTGACTTTTGATAAATCGAAGAGATCTTGGCCAAACGAATTCAATATTTTCTTTGCTCTGATCATCATCATTGTAATTTTCGAAGCGTTGGGGCAGATCCTGCCATATATGAACGATCAAAGTTTTCTGTTTGATACCAAAGATCGATTTGACACAATCTTCAACGAAGCACGTTTAAAAATTATTATTTTGCAGGTCGCCATTATCGGCATTATCGCCCTTGGTGTGACCCAAGTTATTATTACAGCTGGGATTGATCTAAGTTCCGGACCCTTAGTTGCTGCAACCGCGATGGTCGCGATGAGTTTTGCGCAAACTGAGTTGGTCAATGGCAACCCAAATCCAAAGGCTTTGTTTGGAACCTGGGCAATGGATTTGCCTGTGGTTGTCCCTGTGGTCATTGGTCTGGTATTTGGCGCATTCATTGGTGCTATTAACGGGACGTTTATTGCTTTTTTACGCATTCCGCCCTTTATCGCAACGCTTGGTATGTTCCTTGTTTGTCGTGGTATTGCGCTGTGGTGGTCATCCGGTAATCCAATCTCATTCCCAACGGAAAGCTATAAATTCATCGGTTCTGGCATGATGCCTGTAGTATGGTTCCTTTCATTGGCCGTCATATTCCACATCATCATGAAATATACGGTCTATGGAAAGCACACCTATGCGATCGGCTCTAATGAAGATGCCGCACGTATGTCCGGTATCAATGTAAAACGCCACAAGGTCATGGTTTATATGATCGCCTCAATGCTTGCTGCTTTTGCCGGTATTGTCTTGAGTGCCAAAGCGTCTACTGCGCAGGCGGGTATGGGTGAGTTTTACGAGCTCTTTGCGATCGCAATGGCTGTGATCGGCGGCATTAGTCTGACCGGCGGACGCGGTTCTATCATCGGTACTGTCCTTGGTGCGATGGTGCTGGGTGTGATCCGTTCCGGATTTACCTTCATTAAGCTTGATGGTTCCTACCAGCTTATGGCGATGGGTAGCATCATCATCGCAGCGGTCATTTTGGACCAATACAGACAACGCAACCGAGCCTAAGTTAGGAGATATAAGATGAGCAGCGAAATTGTTCTGAAAACCGAAAACCTAACCAAGCACTATGGTGGTGTTCATGCATTGGTTGGCGCAAATTTCGAAATGAAAAAAGGCGAGCATGTCGCCATTATGGGCGACAACGGCGCGGGTAAATCTACCTTCGTTCGCCAGATCACCGGCGTGGAGCAACGCACCAGTGGCACGGTTTCGCTTTATGGCGAAGAAGTGAATTTCACTGGACCGTTGGACGCACGTCAGGCAGGAATTGAAACTGTGTTCCAAACACTTGCTTTGGCAGATGATTTGGATGTGCCTGATAATCTTTTCCTTGGTCGTGAGCTCACCAAGTGGAATTGGCTCGGGCCATTCCGTCGCCTTGATTATAAAGCCATGCGCGAAGCCACTATGCAGGGTCTTGTCAAAACGGGTGTGAAAATCCCAAACATCAAGAACTCCATTCAAAACATGTCAGGCGGTCAGCGCCAATGTGTGGCGATTGCACGGACAGCTACTTTTGCGTCCAAGCTCACCATCATGGATGAGCCAACGGCGGCGCTTGGTGTGCAGGAAACTGCGCAGGTGGAAAATATCATACGCAACATGAAAGAGCAGGGCGCTCCCCTTATTCTGGTGAGCCATAATATGCGACAGGTATTTGATCTCGTAGATCGCATTGTCGTGTTCCGCCGGGGACGCATTGTGGCCAATCTGAATAAAGATGAGACCGATGGTCAGGATGTTGTGGCTTATATCACTGGGGTTAAAACCGGTGCAGAATATGAAGGGGCGGCCTAAGGCTTAGACCATGCTCGATTTTGCCCATCCTTTCTTCAAGCCCATGTGGCGGCGTGTGGCGGTTGTCGCCTTTTGCGGATGTTGGGGCATGGTTGAGCTCTTTGTGCAAGGCTCGCATTTTTGGGCGGCCTTGTTCATCGGAATGGGCGCAATGGCATTCTGGAAGTTGTTTTTGGACAAAGAGACTTTGCAAAAATTGGAAGATGACAGCTAGTCTTTAAAGTGAGTTGAAAATGAGTGGAAGTGATCAAACAGTAACCTTGACGGTTGCGCAGGCAATCGTGCGCTATTTGACCAATCAATATATCGAAATTGATGGTGAAAAAACTCTAATTTGTGGCGGTGGATTTGGGATCTTCGGACACGGAAATGTCACGTGTTTGGGTGAAGCTCTGTATGAAAATCAGGACACCTTGCCGCTTTATCGCGGACAAAATGAGCAGGGCATGGGTTTTGCTGCGGCTGCCTATGCAAAATATCATCTGCGTCAGCGCTTTATGTTCTGTACCGCATCTGCGGGTCCAGGTACGGCAAACTTGTTAACGTCTGCAGCGCTTGCACATGCCAACCGTTTGCCGATGCTGCTTCTTTGTGGTGATGCGTTTCAAACGCGTCTTCCTGATCCGGTTTTGCAACAGCTTGAGCATTTTGGAAATCCAACATTTGGCGTCAATGATGCGTTCAAGGCTGTATCTCGCTATTGGGATCGTATCACGCACCCAGCGCAGATTATCCAATCATTGCCGGCAGCGATTGTGACCATGCTAGATCCTGCTGATTGTGGCCCTGCCTTTATTGGCTTGCCTCAGGATATTCAGGGTTGGACCTATGATTATCCGGTCGAAATGTTTGAAGAAAAGGTGCATCACATTCGCCGACAAACACCCGATGAGCAAGAAATCAAGGCCGCTGTTGAAGCACTTAAAAATGCCAAGAAACCAATGATTATTGCAGGTGGCGGTGTTCAATATTCCCGTGCGGTTAAAAAGCTCACCAAGTTTGCTGAAGAAACACAAATTCCGGTGGTGGAAACGATCGCGGGTCGCGCGAATCTGGTCGATAGCCATGATCTAAATATCGGACCAATTGGTGTTACAGGTTCAGACAGCGCGAATAATATCGCTGAAGAAGCGGATGTGATTTTATCCATTGGTTGCCGTCTGCAAGATTTTACAACGGGGTCTTGGACGGCCTTTGCCAAGGATGCGCAGATTATTTCACTCAATGCAGCACGTCATGACGCTGGTAAACACAGATCACTTCCGGTTGTCGGCGACGCCAAGATCGGTCTTGGCAAAATCTGGGATGAGCTTGGCTCCTATAAAGCGCCTGATAGTTGGGTCGGTTTCGCACGAGAAGAGCGTTCGAAATGGGTTAAATATGTTGCAGACAATGTGAACCCGAAATCAAGCGATGGAAGCAATCGTCCAAACTCATATGCCCAAGCCATTGGCGCTGTGAATGCATTATGTGATCCACGTGATCGAGTTGTGGCGGCAGCTGGCGGTTTGCCTGCTGAAGTGACAGCCAACTGGCGCACGCTTGATGTTGGCACTGTCGATGTCGAATTCGGTTTCTCCTGCATGGGTTATGAAATTGCCGGTGGCTGGGGCGCGCGAATTGCGCAATCGGAAAAAGAACAAAGCGCAGATACAATTGTCTTCTGTGGAGATGGGTCATATCTCCTGATGAATTCTGATATCTATTCTGCAGTTCTAACGGATAAGAAGATGGTTGTGTTGGTGCTTGATAATGGCGGTTTTGCAGTCATCAACAAACTGCAAAATAACACAGGCAATGAGAGCTTTAATAATCTGATCGCTGATACGCCAACTGCAACCAATCAGGTAGGCGTGGATTTTGAAGCCCATGCACGTGCACTTGGTGCAAATGCGGAAACCGTTCAAAACCCAGCAGAGCTTGGTGAGGCATTCCAGCGCGCCAAACAGTCTGACAATACAAGTGTGATCGTCATGAAGGTTGATCCTTACGAAGGTTGGACCACCGAAGGTCATACTTGGTGGGAAGTTGGAACACCACATATCACAAATAGCGACCGCGTACGCGAAGCCCATCTTGATTGGGAAGATGGACGCAAGAGACAGCGTAACGGGATCTAGTCAATTGAATATCGATCAAGTCATAGCTGGTATTAGAAAAAACAACTTTGTTGTTGTTGGACGCGCGGGCATGGATTTGTTTCCAGACCCACCGGGTACGAAGACGGAAGAAGCCACCGATTTCAAAAGTGATCTTGGTGGTTCATCGGCAAATATTGCCGCCGGCATTTGTAAATTTGGTGGCAGCGCATCATTGGTCACCTGTGTTTCTGATGATTCTGTCGGGCGCTTTTGCCTTAATCGCTTGGATCATTATGGTGTGACGCGTGAATATGTTCGCTCAGTTGGTGGGGAGTTTAGAAATTCACTCGCGCTTTATGAAAGCCGTGTCGAAGATCATCAATCAGTAATTTACCGAAATGGTGCCGCTGATTTTGAAATGAATATCGACGACGTCGAGCGTGTTGATTATTCGAAATTTGGCGCGCTCATCACAGCAGGAACCGTTTTTGCGGCTGAACCTTCGCGCAGCGCGACATTCAGAGCTTTTGAGCTTGCGAAAGAAGCCGGATTGCCAATCATCTTTGATGTCGATTACCGCCCCTATTCTTGGCCATCTGCTGAAGTTGCCTCTGATGTCTTATCGCGCGCTGCTGAATTATCCGATGTAATTGTGGGTAATGACGAAGAATTTGGTTTCATGGCCGGGGGAATTGAAAAAGGCCTTGCAAAAGCCAAATCATTATCCGAAGAAAGCGTCGCAATCGTGATTTACAAAATGGGTGAAAAGGGCGCTATCACCTATGCTGACGGTCAAGAAATCAAAACCGGTATTTATTCCGTCACCGCTTTAAAACCAACAGGTGCAGGTGACAGTTTCATGGCTGGAATGATGGCGTCCTTATCCTCAGGCAAATCACTGCATGACAGCATTTTGCGTGGGTCAGCTTGTGCGGCAATCGTGGTAGGAAAACCAGGGTGCGCGCCAGCCATGCCCAATGCTGAACAATTGGAAGAATTTTTAAATACCCATCCGGGACCAAATAATTAAGTTTCACGGCCGAGGGGGCCGTTGAAGTGAAAAGGAAACAATATGCACATCGCTCCATTTGATAACAAAAATAAGCCAATTGTTGACGTGGAAGATTCAACGGTGCCGCTGAACTACTTCAATATCGTCAAACTTAAAAAAGGCGATGCATTTGAATACTCAACACCAGGATATGAAACCTGCATCGTGCCTGCTACGGGCTCAATTGACGTTGATGTTGAAGGATTTAAAGCAGCTGATTTAGGTGGCCGCGGTGTCGATGTGTGGGATGGTGAACCAGAAGGTGTTTATGTACCAACTGCGGCAAAAGCTGAATTTGTCTGCACATCCGATGAAGCTGAGATTTTTGTCGCCGGTGCAAAATATGACAAAGTGCTAGATGCGTTTGCCGTGCGCAGCAATGAGCTCGATCTGGTGCAATATGGATCTGATGAGACTAAAACGCACCGCAAAATCAAACATATTTTGGGGCAAAAACAAGCTGATAAAGTGGGTCGGCTTTTGGTTAGCGAACTCTATACTGTTGGTCAGGGAGGCTGGTCGGGTTTCCCATCTCACAAACATGACACGGATCGTCTTCCCGATGAAACGCGCCATGACGAGACTTACAATTTCCGCTTCCGTCCAAATTATGGTTCGGGCGTGCAAATGCTTCAACGTGAAGACAATAAGCCGGGTGACGCCTATCACATCGTTGATGGGTCAACCATCTGCCTTGATAAAGGCTATCACCCTTGCTGTGTGCTTCCTGGCTATGAGATGTATTACTTTACGATCCTTGGTGGCTTAAGCCAGCGTCCATTGGTGCAATATTTCCAACCAACGCATGCGGATCAACTGCAAACAATTCCAGGTATCTTAGACATGGTGGCAAAATTTAAATGACCTTGGTGACATTAAAAGATGTACTACAGCCTGCGTTACAAAATGGCCATGCTGTAGGTGGATTGGTGTGTCTTGGCTGGGAAGATATGCGCGCTTATGTGCGTGCGGCTGAAGCTGAAAATGCGCCTGTGATTTTGCAAGCCGGCCCGGGATGTCGTGAACATACGCCATTGCCGGTTTTGGGCAAGATGTTCCGTCATTTAGCGGAAGAAGCAAGCGTGCCTGTTGTTGCGCATTTGGATCATGGATACACATTTGAAGAGTGTCAGATGGCGTTAGATTCAGGCTTTACGTCTCTTATGTATGATGGATCACGTAAGCCGCTTAATCAGAATATCGACGAGACAGCAAAAATTGCTGAACTTGCACATGCAGCCAATATTTCATGCGAAGGTGAGATCGGATTTGTGGGCTATGCCGATGGTGAAGCATCCGCAGGCACCGACCCAGAGGAGGCCGCGAAATTTGCAGAAGACACCGGGGTAGACGCAATGGCAATCTCGGTGGGCAATGTGCATTTGCAGCAGGACAAAGCAGGCGGATTAGATGTTGATCGCATCAAGGCCATTGATGATATGACCAATGTCCCGCTTGTGATCCATGGAGGGTCTGGTGTGCCCGTTGAACAGCGCACCATGCTTGCGAAAACCACATCGATTTGCAAGTTTAACATAGGTACAGAATTGCGCATGGCATTCGGCTCCGCATTGCGAGAAGCCGTGAATAAGGATGCTGAGAGATTTGATCGCGTGTCCATTTTAAAGGAATCACAGGATCCTGTTATGCAAGCTGCACAAACTGTTATCCGTGCCTTTGGTGCACCCCCGCAAAGAAAGGGCTAGATTATGTTGCGAGTTGGTATCTTAGGCGCAGGTCGCATTGGCCAAGTTCATGGCCGCACATTAAAGCATTTAGATGCAGCGCAAACTGTTGCTGTGTCGGATTATTTTGAAGAAGCCGCGCAAAAACTTGCCGATGAGCATGGCGCAAAAGTCATGACAACGGACGAGATCATTGCAAGCTCAGAGATTGATGCAGTGGTGATTGGAACGCCGACAGATACGCATTTTGATATTATTCAGGCGGCCGCAAAAGCCGGTAAAGCAATTTTTTGCGAAAAGCCGGTTGATCTTTCAACCGATCGTATTCGCCAATGCCTTGATGTGGTAAATGACGCAAATGTGCCCTTTATGACGGCTTTTAATCGCCGTTTTGATCCCAACTTTGCACATATGCAAAACCAGATCAAAGAAGGCGCTGTCGGTGATGTTGAAATGATTACCATCATGTCACGCGATCCTTCACCGCCACCAATTGGATATATTAAATCTTCCGGCGGCATCTTCCGCGATATGATGATCCATGATCTGGATATGGCGCGATTTCTCTTAGGGGAAGATCCAATTGAGATTTATGCAACAGGTTCTTGTCTTGTCGATCCTGCGATTGGTGAAGCAGGTGACGTAGATACCGCAAGCGCAACGCTTAAAACGCAAAGCGGTAAGATCTGTACAATCACGGTCTCACGTCGTGCATCTTATGGCTATGATCAACGTATTGAAGTTCATGGCTCCAAAGGCATGATCCGCGCTCATAATGTGCATGAAAACACAGTCGAGTTAGCGACCGAAAACGGCTTTAATTCATCTGTGGTTCAAAATTTCTTCCTTGAACGATATGCCGATGCCTATCGCAATGAGATGGTGCATTTCATTGAGGCGATTAATGCGGGCAATGCGCCTGAACCAAGCGGTGATGACGGATTAAAAGCGCAACAACTTGCCGATGCTGCCGCGCTTTCTATGGAAGAACAGCGACCTGTTCTTGTTCAATATAAGCGTAAGATAGATTAGTGAATGAGCCTGACGCGAATATCGGGTCAGGCTTTTTCCTTTAATGCGCTGCGAAAACATCTTTCGCTGCGTTTGAGCCATTTATGGCTGCAGGCATTCCACCATATACCGACATTTGAAAAATGACTTCACTGATTTCACGTTTCGAAGCTCCGGCAGCAAGGGCATGCTCAATGTTGATTTTAAGCTGCGGTGTGGTTTGTCCGCCGAGTGCAGTGAGCGCAGCAATGGTTGCCAATTGTCGAGTTTTTAGGTCCAGTCCATCGCGGGCATACAGCCGGCCATAAGCGAATTCAAACAATGTATCGGTGAAGCCGGGAATAATATCCTCATAACGCTCATCTAAGATTGTTTTAAGATCAGGGTTAAGTGCGCGCGCGATCTCGTGACCTTTTTCGAGTGCTGATGTGCTCATCTGTTTTCCTTTTTGCAAGTTAACGTATCGCCATCGATCTCACCGTTGAGAACGGCTTTGAACGTAGTGATCTTGTCGGACAGAACAGCATCAATCTTTTGCAATCGTTCGATCTCTTTTCGAACCTTTTGATGGTGCCTGGTCAAAAGTTCCAATCGCTCTGGGATGGATTGCGCCCCATGGGTGCGCAATTCGACATAGCTCGCCATGTCTTTCACACCCATTCCGGTGGATTTCAAAACCTCTAGAAAATCAACCCAGACCAAATGATCCTCGCCATAGATGCGGCGGCCACCACCATCTCTGAGTGGCAGTGGGATCAGACCAATTTTTTCGTAATAACGGATTGCATCAATCGTTAGGCCGCTATGTTTTGAAAATTCTCCGATTTGCATATTCTGTCTCCTTGCCATTGGTAGTAATGGCTGGTGTGCACACCAGATCAAGCATTATTTTCAAGAAATAAAAAACCGCCCCCATTTGCATGAGAGCGGTTTAAATTCTGATCTGAAATGATCGTTTATTGCTTAGATGCTTGCAAGCGCCTGATCTAGATCAGCAATCAAATCATCTGCATCTTCAATTCCAATTGAGAAACGAACAATATTTGGTGCAGCTCCTGCTGCCGCTTTTTGTTCGTCATTCAATTGACTATGTGTTGTTGATGCTGGGTGGATCACGAGAGAACGCGCGTCACCAAGGTTAGCCACATGGCTAAAGAGCTGCAGGCTATCAACAAATTTTACGCATCCATCATGTCCAGCTTTAAGTGCCACTGTGAAGAGTGAGCTTGCGCCTTTCGGACAATATTTGGCGACCCGGTCATAATATGGTGACGATTTAAGGCCCGCATATGTAACCGCATCCACTGCGTCATGTGCTTCAAGCCAAGCTGCCACTTTTTCAGCGTTGGCCACATGCTTTTGCATGCGCAATGACAAGCTCTCAATGCCCATCAATGTGTAGTGCGCACCTTGCGGATTCATCGTCATACCAAGATCACGAAGACCAATGGCAATTGAATGGAATGTAAAGGCCATCGCGCCAAGAGCCTCATGGAAGTTAAGACCGTTGTAAGCAGGCTCAGGTGCTGCAAGTGATGGGAATTTGCCAGAGGCAGACCAATCAAATTTACCACTATCAACCACACAACCACCTGTGACCGAGCCATTGCCGGTGAGGTATTTTGTCGTTGAATGTGTCACAAGCGTTGCGCCATGCGCGATTGGGTTACAAAGATACGGTGTTGCAGTTGTGTTATCGACAATCAGCGGAATGCCAGCTGCATCAGCGACATCTGCAATTGCACGAAGGTCAGCAATATGACCGCCTGGATTGGCAATGCTTTCGCAATAGACCGCACGCGTATTTTCATCAATCGCTGCTTCGATCGCTTTCGGATCGTCGATATCGACAAATTTCGTGCTCCAGCCAAAACGCTGAATTGTGCGTGTAAGCTGTGTGACAGAACCACCATAAAGGCGGTTGGATGCAACGATATTAAGTCCTGGTCCCATGAGTGGGAATAACGCCATGATTTGTGCTGCATGACCAGATGAACATGCAACAGCACCTGCGCCACCCTCAAGCGCTGCCATGCGATTTTGCAAAGCGCCAATGGTTGGATTGGTCAGACGAGAATAAATGTAACCAACTTCTTTAAGCGCAAAAAGATTGGCCGCATGCTCTGAATCTCGGAACACAAATGCGGTGGACTGATAAATCGGTGTATTACGAGCACCGGTTGCTGGATCTGGCTCTGCACCTGCATGTACCTGCAGTGTATCAAAACCTTGTTGACGTTCTTCGCTCATGCGAGCCTCCCTATTTTACTTTTCCCATATGTTTCTAACACTTGACCAAAATTTGTCCAGCGACAAACATTTCTCGAAACGGGGGTCATGGGGAATATTATTTCCAAACCTTGTCGAGGACACGAATCCAGTTTTCATGACAAAGCTTGTTCATGAGATGATCATTATACCCATGATCTCTCATCACCTGCCTTAAATTTCCCAGATCGGAAATGTCTTTGATCTCGTGCGGAATATGCGCACCATCAAAGTCAGAACCAAGGCCAACATGATCTTCGCCTAGATGTTCAATCAGATAATCAAGATGAGGAAGCAGCGCTTCAAGCTCTGTATTTTCATCCATGGCCCCATCAGGTCGCGTAAAGGCAACTGCAAAATTTAACCCCACCACGCCTTGGCTTTCTTTGATCGCCTTAAGTTGATCATCGGTGAGATTGCGCGCATGAGGGCAGATCGCATGAACATTTGAATGGGTTGCGACAATCGGGTTAGAGCTGATCGCTGCAATATCCCAAAAGCCTTTTTCGTTAAGGTGGGATGCGTCCAACATAATTCCCAACTCATCACAGCGTTTGACCAGTCTCTTGCCGGCATCGGTTAAGCCATCGCCAATATCTCCGGTACTGGGGTATCGAAATGGAACACCATGGCCGAATATTGTCGGGCGTGACCAAACGGGTCCGAGAGATCGCAATCCGGCCTTGTAAAAAACGTCTAATGCGTAAAGATCTTCGTCAATCGCCTCAGCACCTTCCATATGCATCACCGCTGCGATGATCCCATTTGCCAAACAGTTTTTAATTTCGACTGTTGACGTGCAAATTTTCAATGTCCCGGTTTTTTCAAGCGCAATGAGATGAGCAGCTTGCTGCAAAGCAATGGGGAGCGCAGCTTCTTGGGTCATCGCGCCAGGTAAAGGCAAATCATAGGGCGGATTTTTCATCTGTGTGAGCGTGTCAATCAGCTCATCCGGCGAGGGAACATAGATAGCAAAGAAACCACCGCCAAATCCACCGATCTTAGCTTTTGGAAGGTCAATATGGCCCGCACGTCCGTTTAGGAATCCCGCAGATGGATCTGCCGCATTCTCCTCAAAGAGGCGAAATAACAGATCATTATGTCCATCGAAAATGAGGGGCAAATGATTTTCTGGCATGCGATTACTCCGAGTTGGGGCCCAATTTAGGCGTGCTGTGCAACACAACCACTCGATCAGTCATCGGTCATCTTTTTGGCAAAATCAAGTTTCTGCGCCAGAAAAAGCGCGCAGTAGAAAGATAAGTATATCCGATATGATTACTTATTTATTATTTATAATATTTCCCGTTAACTAATAAAAAAAACATATGAATACTATGTTTGCAACCGAAATAGTACTAGGGCGTGTATTGGTGTTATGGGACTTTGAGAAGTGGTTCGGAAATTTTGAACAAGAGATTTAAGTGAAATTTTGACCTGTCAGTGGCACTATGTGCCGAACACAG
>JAEPMD010000070.1 GCA_017644105.1 Rhizobiaceae bacterium
AAGATAACCTCCGATAAAAGCTATCTTGAATCAGATTTTAACTGATTTGGGAATCCTGTTTGTCAACAGAACCTAGTGTAGGTAAACTTTAATCAAAACATATGCAGTAAGAGCTACAGGTAATATTGAAACAATACCGAGAATAACTACTCGTATGCCAAGAGAGTTGCGGTAATGGGGGGAGAGTTTTAGGCCTACTATCGACAGAATAATGCGCACAAATGATCTGATAAATTCATCCAATGGACTCTGCGCGCTATTAGGTTTTTCAATCATCTCCTGCGTTGAATCTGACATAAGGATCTCCCATTAGAAACATTATTGAGCAGTATAAGCTAAAAAGCTATATTTATCAATGTTTTTCTACGTATAATTATATTTTGCAAGGCTGCAACCAAAAATTGATTTCTACTGGTTCGGAGCTAAATGATTTTGTCAAATTTAGGCAATTAGTTATCTTACCAGGTCTCAATTTGTCGCATGGTTTAAGGTCAGATCCTATGCATACTAACCAGACCAACAATTATGCTTCAGATCGCCATGACCATATCATATTCTCTTGTTAGCAAGCTTGCCAGCGCGCTGTGTTTTATCCTTTTTGTGTCTCTCTTATTGGCTCCAGGATTGATTTATTGGATCTTCGGGCTGATTGGTAACGAGGTCTCAGATTTAGTGGCGCGGCGCGCAGCCATGTTGTTTCTGGGCGTTGCTGTTGTGACGTTTCTGGCACGCGAAACACCGCCATCTCCATTGCGGGCGAACCTATGCCTTGGTTTGGCTGCTATGATGGCTGGTCTTGCCGGTGTGGGGTTGTTTGAATTTGTCCGAGGCGCCGTTGGGATAGGTATTTGGCTGGCAATTGTGACCGAAATCAGCTTTGCCTTGGCTTATTTTAAGCTTTCCAAGCAAGTATGATTTCGAATTAGCGCTTGGCTGTCATCGCGTAATGCACGTCATCCGGATTTGAAACTTCGCGTGTGACCACGACAAAATTTGATTGATCATAGTTTTTTCCCATGCGTGATTTGGTATCTTCCAGCATGTGGGGCGTATCTTCGAGCATATATTGATTATGGAAATTGGAAATCTCGAGTGTTTGTTTGGTCTGACCATGCGCCATGGCATCGAAGTGCTTATCGTCAACCAGTGCGACCACACGACAATTGCGAATAGCCGTGTCGGTAGAGCCTATGCCTTTGATTTTATTATTGAATGATTGAGGTGCTTTGCTGCGCAATGAATTGCCCAGCACTTCTGTAAAACTCGATTTTGATTTGTTCGAATTCATTGCAAACATCATGTTTCATTTATAATGACTGCAACGTAAACGATCATGGTTACCAAATGGTTATCTCAAATCTGATTAGCTAGGCGCTCCGACTTAAAGACCTTGCATAAATTTTGCAAAGGTGAGGGATCCTTCAGGCCAAGGCCCGTGACCGGCCGCATCGTCAATATGACCGCGCTCGCCAGCGTCGATAAACATCGAGCCCCAGGCTCCTGCAATATCTTCAGCCTGTTCAAAGCTTGAAAAGCTGTCATTCTGGCTGGCGATCACCATAGATGGAAACGGCAAGGGGTCGCGTGGATAGGGACCAAAGGTCATCATATGTTTCGGTCTAATTTTCGGATTAGACACATCGGGTGGTGCTACGAAAAAGCCAGCAACAACCTTGTTTTTATATTGCGGGATCGCTTGTACAGCTGTCGCAACACCCAAAGAATGCGCAACAATGACCACAGGGCGTGTTGACTTATTTACCTCTTCCGCCATGCGCGCAGTCCAATCTTCAAGCACCGGTTTTGACCACTCGTCCTGTACCACTCGTCGCGCTGTTTTAATCCGTGTTTCCCATCGGGATTGCCAATGGTCGGGACCTGAATTTTTGTAGCCAGGAACAATTAAAATATCTGCTTCGGAAGCTTTCATGCGCTAACTCTTGCTGTTTGTTGACATATATTATACAACTATATGTATATAAATATGGGGTGCACAATTTTAAATTCAATATTGGTTGCGTCGGCATTGCTGGTGGTCGGCGACGTCAGCCGGAGTGACATATATCGTCAAAATGCCGATATGCCAATCATTGAATTGGCACAAAGTTTTTCCTGTCAAAGGGGCAAAACCTGTGGCCGCATGCGCTCCTGCTCAGAAGCTTATTTTCATTTCAAACAATGCCCAGGTCACAAAAAACGTGATGGCGACAACGATGGTATCCCATGCGAGAAACTTTGCGGCAAAACGCATGATCGCATGAAAAGACTTTTGGATGCCGGTTTGTGATGTTGTCGACGTTACGAAGATTTGCTCCATATCGCCGATAAAGCATCTATTGTTAAAACTTAACTCTCGCCAAACACGCGATTGAAGATCGTATCGACATGTTTGGTGTGATAGCCAAGATCAAATTTCTCGCGGATGGTTTCTTCATCCAAGGCTGCGGTGACCTCTTCATCAGCTAACAATTCAGCGAGGAAGTCTTTGCCTTCTTCCCAAACTTTCATCGCATTACGTTGCACCAAACGATAAGAATCTTCGCGTGATTGACCAGCCTGTGTCAGTGCAAGAAGAACGCGTTGTGAATGCACAAGCCCACGGAACTTATTCATATTGGCCATCATATTGTCTGGATAAACCAAAAGCTTGTCGATCACGCCGGTAAGGCGCACAAGTGCAAAATCAAGTGTCACAGTCGCATCTGGACCAATCATACGCTCAACAGATGAGTGGGAGATATCGCGCTCATGCCATAGCGCAACATTTTCCATCGCAGGCATCGCATAAGAACGCACCATACGTGCAAGACCGGTAAGATTTTCGGTCAAGACAGGGTTACGTTTATGCGGCATCGCGGAAGAGCCTTTTTGGCCCGGTGAGAAATATTCCTCAGCTTCAAGCACTTCCGTGCGCTGCAGGTGGCGGATTTCTGTTGCCAAACGCTCGATAGAGGAGGCGATGACGCCGAGAGTTGCAAAATACATTGCATGACGATCACGCGGAATGACTTGTGTGGAAACCGGCTCCGATGCAAGACCCATTGATTTTGCCACATGTTCTTCAACACTTGGGTCGATATTGGCAAATGTGCCAACCGCGCCCGAAATTGCGCATGTTGCAATATCTTCACGAGCGGCAAGCAGGCGTTTTTTATTGCGATCAAATTCCGCATAGGCTTGTGCGAGTTTTACACCAAATGTTGTGGGCTCGGCGTGAATGCCATGGCTACGACCGATGGTAATGGTTTCTTTGTGTTCAAAAGCGCGCTTTTTCAACGCGGCGAGCAATTTGTCCATATCTTCAAGCAAAAGGTCAGTTGCTTTGACCAATTGAACATTGAAACATGTGTCGAGCACATCTGAGGATGTCATGCCTTGGTGCACAAAGCGGGCATCGTCTCCAACGATTTCCGCCAGATGGGTCAAAAACGCAATCACATCATGTTTGGTCACGGCTTCAATCTCATCGATGCGTGCGACGTCAAAAGTTGCAGCGCCACCCTTGTCCCAAATCGTTTCAGCAGCAGATTTTGGGATCACACCAAGCTCGGCGAGGGCGTCACATGCATGCGCCTCAATCTCAAACCAAATTCTGAATTTGCTTGCAGGTGACCAAATGTCAGTCATTTCCGAGCGGGAGTAACGCGGGATCATTGAATGTCTCTTTTTACTGAAGTTAGTTATATCGGTGATTATTGGCCACTACATACAGTGAGTCCGTTATCAAATCAACGTTGCGAGTTGTCAGCCTTTAAATCACCGAGATAAAGGTCACTTCCTGCTTGTGTTTAAAGTATTGCAGGTCAGATTTTGCTAATGAAATACAATTTTACTCGAGCGCTAAATTTAATCCTTAAAATATTAACACTTTGTTTCCAAAATCGTGACAGTTTTAAACAGCGGGGACCCTTTATCGGGCAGCATGATGCGCGCTCCTGGACTTGTTCCATGTTAATGACCCAAGTTTATCAATGGAAAAATTACCGTGCTTATTTCTCGAAAACTCCCCATTGCAGCTGCTGTATTAACAATCGTAAGTGTTGGATTGGCAAGTGTCGCAAGCCTATCCGTCAGCTCTCACTATTTAGAAGAAAAGTCGATTGCGCAATTGCAGGCGGTCGCTGATGGCAAGAGAAATCAGCTCGATGCCTATTTCAATTCGATTAAATCGGATTTGGATACGATTGCGAAGACGGAGACCACAGTTAGCGCGTTCGGTGGATTTGTTTATCGCTTTGGCGGTGTATCGGGCGACGCGACAACGGAGTTGCAAAATCGCTACATCAATCAAAACCCTAACCCAGTAGGGGAGAAGGATCTTTTAGATACTGCTGACGTTGATGGTTACGATAAAGCACATAAGCTTTACCACCCGACATTTAGAAAGTTCATCAAGGATCGCGGATATTATGATCTGTTTTTCGTCGATTTGAAGGGTAATATTATTTATTAGGTCTTTAAAGAAGCTGATTTTGCTACAAATTTAGAGACAGGTGAATGGAAGAGCACAGATCTGGCAAAGGTTTGGAAGCAGACAATTGACAAAGGTGATCGCAATCTTCAATTCTCCACCGATTATAACCCTTACGGTCCGTCCTCAAATGCACCAGCGGCATTTATCGGGCAATCGGTCATACAAGGGGAGGAGCTTATTGGTGCTCTGATCTTGCAAATGCCAAATGACCGGATTGGTCAGATTGCCAACAGTACCACTGGATTGGGAGAAACGGGTGAAACTGTTCTGCTCAAAGCCGATGGCACTATGATCACAGATTCACAAAAAACAGCCGAGGTTGAAGCGCTCAATGTGAAACTTGGTTTTGATCAAGCTTTGCTGGATAATGCGCAATCGCAAAGCCAATATGGGTTTATTGAAGATTTCAGAGGCGAAACTTATGGTGCTGCGCTCACTGGTCTGAAATTTGGGGAACAAAATTGGGTGGTTGGTGCAATGATCTCCAACCGCGAAGCTCTCATGGGCGTTACCATGCTGCGCTACATTGTTTTAGCGATCGCGGCGGGTCTTGTTGCTGTGGCATTAGGCGCTGCATTCTTATTCTCGCGCTCGATCACCAAGCCAATCGCCGCAGTGGTTGATGACATGAATGAATTGGTGTCCGGCAATACTGAGCTTGAATTGGCTGGCGCTGAGCGCAACGATGAAATCGGTAAAATGTTCAAAGCCGTTTCGGTGTTCCGCGATGCAGCAATTGAAAAAGATCGCTTGGAAGAAGAAGGCGAAGAAACGCGCGCGCATTCAGAGCAAGAGCGTCGTCAAAATGAGATCGCAAAGGCAGAAGATGCGGAAAAGATCAATCATGTCATTGAATCTTTAGCGGACGCTTTGAAAGAATTGTCTGTTGGCAATCTCACCGTTCAGATTAAATCATCCTTTGAAGGGGATCTCGATCGCGTGCGGGTAGATTTCAACAATTCTGTTGCGCAATTGCGCGATACATTGTAAGCGGTGTTTCTATCCCACGTATTTTTCGTAATTCCATGGCAACAGTTCTTTGATATCTGCTTGCTTGTGGCC
>JAEPMD010000071.1 GCA_017644105.1 Rhizobiaceae bacterium
CGGTGGCAGCTTAATAAGGGTCAGAACGCACTTATAAAACAGATCAAAACTGTTCAGAAAAACCGAACCACTTCTAAGAGACTTGTAGAGTGCCAGCGCAGCAATTGCCGTGATCGCAAATATAGTAATTATCACGATTATGGCTAGGTTGTTTTTAGCCGAATACTTAAGATAAGACTCTGCATCCAAGCCTTCTTTAGGAACTAGCTTGTATTCCAGTTCTAACGCCTTCAATCGATCGTTTTCCGGCAGGTCCTTTAGCTTTTCTGAAATAGTGCGCAGACGATAATTTCGCCATAAGTTTACACCCCAAATAATCGCCACCACAAAATAAGCGATGAGTGCGTACAGGCTCGTCCCCACAGATTTGAGGGCCTCAAAAAAGAGTGTTAATTCCATAAAATCTCCAATCTCTTCAGAGTTCTCATGTCATCATAATTAATTCATAATATGAAGTTGAACTTCTGAAGCTATGTTTTAAAGCAACCAGAAGTAATTATGCAACTTATAGGTGAAATGGCAAGTTGTTCAAATCGTCCAAAATGGATACAACAAATTTGTACAAACTAATTGCTCAAGTGACCAAACAAAGAGCAATAATGAAAGGACTTACGATGCATGCACCCTTTAGATACTTGTCATGGTAAGTCTATTTAGTGCGTGTAAGCGGAAAGTAGAGGGTTACAGTTCAACTGGTAAAACTACTTGAAATCGTAATAAAATGGTGCTGCGAAGGAGATTTGAACTCCCGACCTCTCCCTTACCAAGGGAGTGCTCTACCCCTGAGCTATCGCAGCACGTCAGAACATTTATACAACGAATATTGGTTATCGTCTGTTCTTGGGTGCCTATTGCCATAGGATTTGCTTCTGTGCAACCCACATCGGTGGTCAAAAACATATTGTTGTCAAATTCTGGTCTTTTCCTAGCCATGAAAGTGGTTTAAATGGAGCCTATGAGCGGTCAATCTACACAACAAGAGCTGAAGAAAAAGCGTTTGGCAGAGCAATTGCGGCAAAACTTAAAACGTCGCAAGGGGCAAAGCCGTGCGACGCGCAGCGGCAAAGCCGATCAGACGAGCGGATTGCCTGCAGCTCACAACGAGGATCAGTCCAAACATTCTGGCGGTAACCAATCCGATTAACTTCAAACAAATTCGTACGTTGAAGCCGGTTCAAACTTGTTATAAACCGTGCTGAAACATCAATAAAGGATGGGGTGCGCCCCTTTATTTGCCCATGGATCGTATTAAAATTGTCGGCGGAAATGAACTAAACGGGGTGATCCCAATTTCTGGCGCGAAAAACGCTGCCTTGCCGCTTATGATTGCTTCTTTGCTAACCGATGACACGCTGACGCTGGATAATCTGCCGCGCTTGGCTGATGTTGAGCAATTGTCACGTATTTTGGGCAATCATGGTGTGGATATTGCAGTCAGCGGACGTCGTGAGCGCCAGAGCGAAGGCTATGCTCGTACGGTAAGTTTCACAGCCCGTCATATTGTCGATACGACCGCACCTTATGAGCTTGTCTCTAAAATGCGCGCGAGCTTTTGGGTGATCGGGCCGTTGCTCGCGCGTATGGGCACGGCAAAAGTGTCGCTTCCTGGTGGTTGTGCGATCGGTACACGACCGGTTGATTTGTTCATTGATGGTTTGCGTGCACTTGGCGCTGATATTGAAATCGATAATGGCTATGTGATTGCCAATGCCAAGCAAGGTCTTGTGGGCAGCGATTTTGAATTTGCCAAAGTCTCAGTCGGCGCAACTCATGTGATGATGATGGCCGCCACTTTGGCCAAAGGCACAACGAGAATTTCAAACGCAGCGCGCGAGCCGGAAGTTTCAGATCTGGCGAAATGTTTGAACGCCATGGGCGCGAAGATTTCAGGCGCTGGCACATCAACAATCACCATTGAAGGCGTGACATCGCTCTCTGGTGCGCGCCATCGTGTTCTGCCGGATCGTATTGAAACAGGCACCTATGCCATGGCAGTTGCTATGACAGGCGGTGATGTGGTGCTAGAAGACACAAGTTCTGATCTTTTAAATTCCGCATTGGATTCGCTGCGTGCAACAGGTACGGAAGTCACCTCTGTTGAAAACGGCATCCGCGTGCGCCGCAATGGTGGTGCGCTGCAGCCGGTGGATGTCACAACAGATCCATTCCCGGGTTTTCCAACAGATTTGCAAGCGCAATTTATGGGGCTGATGACCCGCGCTAATGGTGTTTCCAAGATTACAGAAACGATTTTTGAAAACCGCTTCATGCATGTTCAGGAACTTGCGCGTTTGGGCGCAAATATTTCGCTTGATGGCCAAACGGCGACCATTACAGGTGTTGAAAAGCTGACCGGCGCGCCTGTGATGGCAACAGATCTGCGCGCATCATCAGCGCTCGTTATTGCCGGTCTCGTGGCAGATGGCGTGACAGAAGTGAACCGTGTATACCACCTTGATCGCGGTTTTGAACAATTGGAAGAAAAGCTCAATCGATGCGGTGCCAATGTGCAGCGCGTCAGTGATTAGGACATAGAGTTAGACCCATGACACAGCTCAAACTCATCGCGCTTGATGACGAAGATCTAACCGTAATTTCTGCCACCATGCAGGATGCGATTTTTAAGGTCGAAGGGCTCGAATTTGATCATAAAAGCGGTCAGTTTCTCCTTGCTGCCAACAGGTTTGTTTGGGAAGGCAAGGGGGACGAACGCTCCCATGATCACGAACGTCGGCGCGTGAATGTGGCGTTTAAGCGAGTGCGCGGCGTTAAGACACGTGGCATAAACCTCAAATACAATAATATTGTGCTCTCATTGCTTGCCATCCAGTTTCGCGAGAAGGATGAAGGTCCCGAGGGTGAAATTGAGTTGGTAATGTCAGCTGAAGCAGGCATTTTGCTTGACGTTGAGTGTATTGAAGTGCAATTGACCGATACAGGTGCTGCTTGGGAAGCAAAGTCAAAGCCGCATCATAATATTTGATATTTCGCTCAAAGCCTCACACTAAGCCCCGAAATTCGGAGAGACCACATTGGTACTTAAGTTATCCGCCCAAAATTCAGAATTTGAAAAAGACTTTGCCGCGTTTTTGACCACAAAACGTGAAGTATCGCCTGATGTCATGTCAGATGTCGATGCGATCATTGCAAAGGTTTTATCTGAAGGGGATGAGGCGCTTCATGAATTGACGCTGAAATTTGATGGTACGGATACCAAAGCCAATGGGCTTGCGGTGAGCGCTGAAGAAATTGAAGCCGCTTATCAAGCAACCCCGCAGGATGTGCGCGACGCTTTGCAATTTGCCCATGATCGAATTGCCAGCCACCACAAGCGCCAAATGCCGGGTGATGATTTTTATACTGATCCCTTAGGTGTCGAGCTTGGTTCACACTGGACGGCTATTGATGCCGTGGGCCTTTACGTGCCGGGCGGAACGGCAAGCTATCCAAGCTCTGTGTTGATGAACGCGGTGCCAGCAAAAGTCGCAGGCGTTGAGCGTGTGGTCATGGTCGCACCATGTCAAAAAGGTGTGCTAAATCCAGCCGTATTGGCGGCAGCTAAAATTGCAGGCGTAGATGAAATTTACCGCATTGGCGGCGCGCAAGCGGTCGCAGCGCTTGCTTATGGTACTGAGACCATTGCGCCTGTCGCGAAAATCGTTGGTCCGGGCAATGCCTGGGTTGCGGCGGCAAAACGTCAGGTATTCGGTACGGTTGGCATTGATATGATCGCGGGTCCATCTGAAGTATTAATCATCGCCGATGAAAACAATAATGCTGATTGGATTGCTGCTGATCTATTGGCACAGGCTGAGCATGATGTTGGCGCGCAAGCGATTTTGATCACCGATAGTGAAGATCTTGCAGAGCAAGTTGAATTGGCTGTTGCTGCGCAGATCAAAGCACTGCCGCGCGGTGAGATTGCCAAACAGTCCTGGACGGATTTTGGCGCGATTATCATGGTCGATCAGATTATGGATGCATTTCCATTGGCCAATCGGATTGCTGCGGAGCATCTAGAGCTCGCACTTGATGATGCGGATGACTATATCAAGCATGTGAGAAATGCTGGCGCAATTTTTGTGGGGCATTACACACCTGAAGCCATTGGTGATTATGTTGCGGGATCAAATCACGTATTGCCAACAGCCCGGTCGGCTCGGTTTTCGTCCGGTCTGTCAGTATATGACTTCATCAAACGAACTTCTGTGCTAAAACTAGGGGCAGATCAACTGGCAGCTTTGGGGCCTGCTGCAATGACACTTGCTGATACGGAAGGATTGGGCGCACATGCGCGTTCGATTTCAATCCGAATGAATGCAAGAGGGTAGAAATATGGGCGAGAAAAGTAACCACAGGCTAAGCGATGTTGCGCTGGACGATTCTATCGGTCGTGCTACACCTGATATCGAGCACGAGCGCGCAATTGCGATCTTTGACTTGATAGAAGAAAACAGTTTTGAACTGGTTGGATTGGATCAAGGGCCTTACAAATTGAAGCTTTCAGTAGTCGAAACGCGTCTGGCATTTGATATTTCAAATGATGCAGGCGAGCATTTGATTACCCACATTTTGTCGCTCACGCCGTTTCGCCAGATTGTCAAAGACTATTTCATGATTTGTGAAAGCTATTATGAAGCGATTAAATCAGCGACGCCCAGCCGGATTGAAGCGGTCGATATGGGGCGCCGAGGCATCCATAATGAAGGTGCACAAATTTTAACTGATCGTCTGGATGGCAAGATCAATATCGATGTGGATACATCCCGCCGTCTATTTACGCTCATTTGCGTTTTGCATTGGCAAGGTTAGTGGGCACAGCGCGTATATGACGAAACCATCCTCCATATTGTTTATCTGCGGCATGAATGCGATCCGCTCGCCCATGGCTGAGGCGATTGCAAAGTCCATTTTGAAAAAAGAAGT
>JAEPMD010000072.1 GCA_017644105.1 Rhizobiaceae bacterium
TTCCTGCGTATGTGTTGAAATTGAGTTTTGCTGTGAATTACAGACTATTCTTCATTTCGGTTTTTTGCTTTTTTGCGATGTCTTTTTCAAGCGCATCAGCGGAAACCCTTTATGGCGCGATGTCAAAAGCATATCGGGACAATCCGGATCTTTTGTCGGCGCGTGCTGGATTGCGTGCAACGGATGAAACGGTTGCCATCGCAAAATCAGGGCGTCGTCCTACTATAGCGGGTGAAGCTAAAGTCACTGCACAAGATACAAATGGTGTTGATACGAGCTCCGCTGAAATCAGTTTGAGTATTTCTCAGTCTATTTTCGATGGTTTTCGCACAAAAAACAGCATTTTAGCAGCGCATGCGCGCGTATTGTCGGGACGCCAGGTTCTTCTATCCAACGAAATGGATATTTTGATTTCGACGGTTCAGTCTTATCTGGATGTGCTCCTAAATCAGCAAATTACGAGTATTCGCAGTCAAAACCTCGATTTTCTTGAGGAACAGCTGAAAGCGTCTCAAACTCGTTTGCGTGTCGGAGAGGGCACCCGCACGGATGTCGCGCAAGCCGAGGCCAGCCTGGCTGCCGCCAAAGCACAAGTTTTTGCAGCAGAAGCAGCGTTGAAAGCAAGTTCTGCGCTTTACAAGCAAACGGTTGGCGTTAAACCGCGTGGTTTGCGGGTTCCGCAAATCCCAAAACGTGTATTACCCCGCTCACTAAATTCGGCCCTTGCAATTGGACTTCAAAAACATCCAGCTTTAGTCTCAGCAAATCTTTCGATTGATGCTGCTGAATATGATGTCAAAGTTCAAGAAAGTTCCGTGTTGCCCGGTGTGAGCCTTACGGGTTCTATTTCCCAAAATGACAGTGATGTGACAACGGCTAGGATTGGTGCCCAACTCACCATTCCGATTTTTACCGGCGGTGCAAACGCAGCTCGCATTCGTCAATCTAAAGAAGTGCTTGGTGAGCAACAGATTAGACTAGATTCAACGCGCAGGCAGCTTGAGCAGCTCATCATCAATGCCTGGGTGAATTTCGAATCATCAAAAGCCTCCATTACGGCGAATGATGCCCAAGTAAAAGCAGCACAACTGGCACTATCGGGTGTTCTTGAGGAGCGCAAAGTTGGGCAAAGAACAACCCTTGATGTTTTGAACGCACAAGCAAGTGTGCTGAACGCACGTGAGTCCTTGTCCCGTGCTCGAGCAAACTATGTCGTAGCTGCTTACAATGTATTGTATTCGACAGGTCTGCTAACGGTCGATGATCTTGGATTGCGTGTGAAGCGCTATAAACCCGAAGTTCATTTCGAAGCCGTTGAAGACAAGTGGTTCGGTTTGCGAACTGTGACTGAATAGGTCGTTTTCTTCCAAATTTTACGATTTTCCACAAGGTTTCATGCCAAAAAGTGCTGAATTCCAAAAATATTCTACGAATCGACGGCAACTAAGCTAAGGTCACGCGAAAATCTGGCGGGAGTTGATATTTGGCCGACCATAAGAAAAATCCAGACCATCGTTATGTCAATGATTTGCGCAGAATAGATTATGCCCAATCGGTTTCTCAAAGAATACGCAACCAGATCGTGCCCATTGGTCTTTCTGTTGTTTTCTTATCTATTATCGCTCTATTCGCGGGTAGCGAGTTAACAGGTATTTCTGAAGAACCTCTCCTTATTGCAGTTGCAGCCGTCATCGGTGGATATATGGCGCTCAATATTGGTGCTAATGATGTCGCCAATAATATGGGACCTGCTGTTGGCGGGAAGGTTATTACAGTATTTTGGGCGATCGTAATTGCGGCCATTTGTGAAAGCGCAGGTGCGCTGCTTGCGGGTGGTGATGTCATTAAGACAGTGTCCAAAGGTATTATCTCTCCTGATGACAATATAAATGTCGTCGATTTCAGGTTTTTGATGTTAAGCGCGCTGTTATCTGCTGCGATCTGGATTAATTTAGCGACATTTTTAGGTGCACCAGTTTCGACAACGCATTCTATTGTGGGTGGCGTACTGGGTGCTGGTATTGCGGCCGCTGGTGTTGGATTGG
This sequence comes from Rhizobiaceae bacterium, assembly GCA_017644105.1. Taxonomy (GTDB): domain Bacteria; phylum Pseudomonadota; class Alphaproteobacteria; order Rhizobiales; family Rhizobiaceae; genus Lentilitoribacter. The sequence continues at coordinate 2,046 of JAEPMD010000072.1, forward strand.
TCAACTGGTCAACAATGTCTGCTATTGCCGCCAGCTGGGTAATTTCACCAGTTTTTGGCGCTGTTGTCGCTGCGAGTTTGCTCTTCATCATTAAAGCCAAAGTGCTCAATGTCGACGATCGAATTCCCGCTGCTAAACGTTGGGTTCCGATCTTAATCGGCCTTATGGCAGCAGCTTTTGTGGCTTATATGGCGATGAAGGGTTTGAAAAAGATTTGGAAACCCTCGCTCATTGAAATCATTGTTTATTCCTTGCTTGGCTTCGCTGCGGCATATTTCGCTGCACGCCCCTATATTGCAAAACGCGTTGTCGGTCTGAGCAATGTAAAAAAGGACATGTATCAGCTCTTTAATGTCCCATTGATTATTGGCGTTGCTTTCTTGTCATTTGCACATGGTGCCAATGATGTTGCCAATGCGGTTGGACCACTTGCTGCAATTGTGTCGACTGTGGGAGAGGGAGCTGAATTCGCCAGCCAGGTGTCCATCCCATTGTGGGTCATGGTGGTTGGTGCATTTGGTATTGCGCTGGGCCTTGGATTGTTTGGTCCAAAATTGATCACTATTGTTGGCGAGAAAATTACCAGATTGAACGCGCCGCGCGCTTATTGCGTTGCGTTATCTTCTGCAGTGACTGTGTTGATCGCGTCTGCGCTTGGGCTACCTGTCAGTTCAACGCATATTGCAGTGGGTGCCGTGTTCGGCGTGGGTTTCTTGCGGGAATATGTGGAAAACCCAAATCGACGCCGCATGAGGCGGGGTTCAAAACTCAATACAACAGCGGATGAAGCCTTTGCGAGTTCAAAAGCGGAGCGTAAGAGATTTCTTGTGCGTCGCCGTTTTGTGATTTCAATCGCGGCCGCTTGGGTGATTACTGTGCCGGCATCTGCGCTTCTTGCAGCATTGATTTATGCTCTAACGCGGCTGTTTTAATCCACGGAGTCAATGCTTCAAACTGTTTGACAAGCGCGAGGAAATCTTTGCGGTCGACAATTTTTGATGCTTGCTCGATTAATACCCAATGCCGTTCGCGTTCCGTTTTTTCAGGCCAAGAATTGACCTGTGATATAACGAGAAACGGATAATAGGTTACTGGAATATCCTCGGTGCCATCTTCCGTCGAGCGGCTGATGACAACTGTAATCGGAAAATCGTTTAGAACAATCCCACGAATGCCTGCTTCTTCAAATGCTTCGCGATGGCAGACATCTTCATGACTTTCATCTTTTTTTGCGCGTCCCTTGGGTGGTATCCAACGTCCTCTTGTTTTGGACGTGATGAATAGCATGGCAATATCTTGTTCCGTGACATCAAATGGGAGAACGCCTACACGGTGCATAGCTAATCCTTTTTGTATCGATTCGTGGCTATAGTGTATCGCGAAATTGTTCTAGCGTAAATTTGAGGCGCTTTTTTGGATCCAGGTATTTGGATGAAGATGTTTAAGTTTTACGGGTTTTGGCTGGCGCGTAAAGTTCGAACAGTTTCGGTTGCTTCTTCACTTAAGCGCTTAATTTCGGCGGCGATAATCGCAAATCCCTTGCCAGAATCACCGGCGCGAGCGGCTTCGATCATGGCATTTGTCGCAACAAGACTAACTGATCTTGCCGTTTCATTTAGATTCTCAAGTATATTGGCAATTATTTTTGCGCTATCGGTTTCTTTGTCTTCTTTTTCCTGAACGCGTTTTTTCAGTGCTGAACTTATGTCCAAGTTTAATTGGTTCAGCGCTGTTAAAAGTTCGCCCCCAACGAGATCAGCTAAGAGAGTATAATGAGCAAATGGATCATTGCTGTATTCTTCACCGGATCGGGCGTGAACCAAGGTGATGAATTTTTCGATGATATGGATATGCTCTGCTTTCAGAACGTTGTTTGATGTCAAATATTCAATCGTTTCCTGCCCGACGCCTTTGTTTTCATCACCTGACAATAACAGATCAAATATTGTCTCAAACTCTTCGATCGCATCAGACATGTCACTTTGAGGCTGTGATGCGTTCTTGTGAATATCGATAAGACCCAACATGACAATGCGGTGGGATAACATCCGCATTTTACCTGATAGATTGATGAGCAAGGTCAGCGAATTTTCAATGGCTAACATAATTGAAACCCTTTTACCTGTGCGACAAAGCAAAGGAGCTTTTGTTCAAAGTTACAAAAATTAATGGCCAGTGATGGCCATAACTGGTGCGATGATGATGTACCCACTACAGCTTCATGCTTTGGTTTGAGAATTGGCTGATTTACTTAAAAATATCTTTAAAAATCTTGAGTTTGGAACAGTAAGTCTGGAATAGTTTTTCATTTTTTGCGCGGATTTCAGAGGTTGCTTTTTATAATGCATTTGCACATATAAATTGCACAAATTTTGTGCTTCTGATGTTGCTCGTAAGTGGATTTATCTTTCAAATCTGTTTGAAAGCGGATTCCGGGAATCGGCCGAGAAACTAAATGGGTTAACTTTGCGGATCTGTTGTCATAAATAAACGAAAGCTATGCTTTTGGTCTTATGTTTAAGTGTTGTTTTATAAAAACTGCGTCTGCTGTGAATTTAAGGTATTGCCAAATCGCTTGAAATGCTTAGAAAGCTGAAGGGACGGAGAGGTGGCCGAGTGGTCGAAGGCGCTCCCCTGCTAAGGGAGTATACCAGGAATGGTATCGAGGGTTCGAATCCCTTCCTCTCCGCCATGTTTTGACCCGTTGATTCTGCTTAGTTTTTTAAACCTTGGTTTCGG
>JAEPMD010000073.1 GCA_017644105.1 Rhizobiaceae bacterium
CGATCATTTTGTGGATGCGGTGCTTGCAGAAATCGATCTTGATCTGCGCCACCATCAGCCACGTATCTATAATGAAATGGCAGACGGATTTTTCGATGTTTTAGTTGCGCTTACGCCTGAAGCGCATCAACGCGCGTTGGACATTACAAAAACCTCTGCTGTCGATGTGATTTATTGGCCAACAGAAGACCCAACACTTGTCAAAGGTACGCGCGAGCAGATGTTGGGTGCATATCGTGAAGTGCGAGAATCACTAACGAAACGCATTCGAGACGAGTTTTTACCGTAAAAAATGCGGGTATTTTAAGGGTTGGTAAAATTGATTGATCAAATCAGTTCACAAACCCCTATCAATTGTGTAGTTTCCGCACCAATTCACAAAATCGGCGATGAGATGCAAATTAATCGGCATCAAGCTTTATAAAGGAAGATCAAAATATAATGGCAAAAGAAGAAGTTCTTGAGTTTCCCGGGGTCGTAACTGAACTCCTCCCAAATGCAACATTTCGAGTTAAGCTTGAAAATGAACATGAGATCATTGCGCACACCGCTGGTCGCATGCGTAAAAACCGTATTCGCGTGCTTGCAGGTGATAAGGTTCTTGTTGAAATGACACCATATGATCTGACCAAAGGTCGTATTACATATCGCTATAAATAAATCGCTCGGCTCTTAAAGGCGGTATTTTCATGGAAGACGATGTAAAGCTTATTTTGGCCTCAGGTTCGCCAAGACGCGTTGAGCTGTTGGATCAGATCGGCGTTAAGCCGGATCGTCTTATGCCAATGGACTTAGATGAAAGTCCTGGAAAATCAGAGCATCCAAAATCACTTGCCCGACGATTGGCAGGGGACAAAGCAAAGGCTGCGCGCAAAGCGATTAAAAAAGATCCTCAATGGGGTGGTTCATTTATTCTGGCTGCAGATACGGTTGTCTCTGTTGGTCGCCGCATTCTGCCCAAAGCTGAGCTGATTGAAGAAGCCAATAATGCACTTCATTTGTTGTCCGGTCGTAATCATCGTGTATATTCTGGCGTGTGCGTTGTCACACCAGATGGTTCCATCCGTCAAAAGGTGGTGGAGACCAGGCTTCGCTTTAAGCGAATCCCTCGGGCTGAGATTGAACATTATCTAGATAGTGGTGAGTGGCGCGGAAAAGCTGGCGCTTATGCTATACAAGGTATCGCAGGCAGTTTTGTGGTCAAGCTTGTTGGCTCTTATTCCAATGTTGTGGGTTTGCCGCTGTATGAAACCTCAAACCTGTTAATTGGCGAAGGGTATAATATCAGTAAAAACTGGAAAGGGCGGACTGCGATCTGATGACGGTTGATAATGTTTCACCCATGCGCAAAACAATGCCTTGCCCTGAATGCGGCAAGCCGTCTGACCGCCAGAGCCATCCCTTTTGTTCAGAACGCTGCAAAAACATGGATTTAGGCCGCTGGTTGAACGGTTCTTATGCGATCCCAGTCTCTGAGATTGAGGAAAACCTTGATCCGGATGAGGATGATCGCGGTTAAAATTGGGTCGCGTCACACCATCTTGTTTACCAGTTGAAAAAAGATTGCGATTTCATGCAAATCTCTACTAGACTTAGGCGAACAACGTGGTATAACGCGCTCGCTTCTGACGATATTCCTCTATGTCAGACGTTTTAAATTTGGCAACAGTTCCAATTGATTGCCCGGGTAGCTCAGGGGTAGAGCAGCGGATTGAAAATCCGCGTGTCGGTGGTTCAAATCCGCCCCCGGGCACCATTTTATTTCCCTTCGATTAGATAAATATTTCCGGCAAGTCGGCTGTTTGTTTTTTAGTCGGTGCGTGGAGCGCGGGTAAAATCTGTCTTGATGATTTAGTCACTTTAACTGATCGACTCGCTTAACTTCTCTCGGCGGTTACCCTTCCGTTTACGCTAATAGTTACAGACAGCTAAAATCTGCTTTTCGCAGAAATTACCGATTTGCTGGAGATCTGAGCTGAATATAATCCAAGATTATCAGTTTGGTATGTCTTGATGAAAATAACCTACAATCGAATTATCTAGATTGAAGTATTCTACAGGACTAAAAAACACCTCGCACTTTTTTGTTTTCGGCCGCCAGTTAAATGCAAGCGCTCTTTTAGATTTTATCATTTGCTCGCATTGATCCAAAGATGAAGCGGTGAAGCTTTCGTCAGGCCTTGATACAAAGCCCTTACCTTTTCGGGTAATGGTTTTCACTTCAGAAAAATTTTCAGATATATCAGATGCATCTCCTGCGCGATTGGCAATTATGTAACTGTCGGCCTTAGAATTGAACAGCAAGTTGGACGAGCGGCGATTAACCGACTTTAAAAAACATATATCATTCCATCTGTCGAATGTAATAGCCTGGCAACTTGAGTTGTTTTTACACACGGACAAGCAATTTTCGACATCGGTTTGGCGAATTATGCCATTGGCAAGGTCTGAACCGAGAAAGTCTCGCCCGCTAAATTTTATAAAAGACTGGTCTGTGTTTTTGTTCAGATTTTTTGCTAAATTTTCTGATCGCTCTACAGTATTTGAGGCTGCTGAAGTACTTTTTATCGTTTGATCTTTTATTTTCATTTCTGGGTCAAATAGGTACCAATAAGGGACTGTAAAGTTTTCAGATTCACTTTGTGCGCGATCGAGAATTTCTCTGTCCGAAGGTATGTCGTCACCCCATAACGAAAAGCCTATTATGCGAATATCAATACCATCTCCATCGATTACATCTACTTCCTCTATATATTTAAGGTCGTCCTGCCAACCATCCCCGAGTCGAACGATGCATGCCGAAGTCTGCCTGAGATTGCTGTAACCTGAATCTCCAAAATACCCTTTCACAATCCCTATGGTTTCATCGCCTCTGCGAATGACTTTTATGCGCTCGCTATCGGGGATGCGTTCGGATGCAAAGTCTTGAAAGTTCTCATCAATTAGGTCGTAATATTCTTTAAAATTTGAAAAGCCGATATAAATGGCTGTGGCATTCGCAACCCAGTGACTGTCACATATGTTTTTGAATATTTTTGCATCTAAGTTTTTGGGGTATTGTAAGTTTCGCAAACGAATACCCGATAATACAGCATCACCGATGGTTTCAATATTATACATGCTTTCAGGTCGAGTTCGTAGAATTTGATGATACAGGTAGTCATTCATCACTTTGACACTATGCTGTTCGAGTAATTTAATTTCAAAGAACTGCTCCGCTGCTTTCAGTGCAACTTCAAAAGACCTACTCACGGCTTCAGAAGCAATCATGCTACCTTTCTCTATTGCGAGGCTAGGTGCGTGAAAGCCCAAGGTAGCGCCCGGATCTATGCTGCGGGTTAAAAATCTTATGTTGCCGGTGCCCAGATTTTTTGTGCCTCCAAGAAATGCTATTGCGCACGCAGACAGGCATTGTTCTTGGTCTCGAACACGTGTTTCAAAGTTACCATCCCAAATTGTGTCGAACAGTCGCTTTCCCTCAATTAGGCTACCGCCTGGACTGTTTAAGCATAGAGTAGTTCCGTCTGTGGACCATCCATCCCAGTTGCGGACAGCATCTTTTAATTTTTGTGCATCACCTTTTTCGATGTTGCCAGATAAGTGTAAATCGCAGCCCTCTATAGTCGATTCATAAATCTCTGCTGCTGTTGCTGATAGTTTGAGCAAGATGACGCAAATCACAACACTCAAAATGAAGCGAATTAATTTATTCATTGAACCCCCACCACGATTTCGTCTCATCCGTCATCTCGCTATAGTATGTAAAGATTTTGGAGGGGGAAAGTGTTTGTTGTTGTATATTTATGAGATCATCATCAGGCTGTCGATTGACTTTAGCACCGCGTATTTAAATCGTCGCGGAGTTATGTGTTGGGCTACAGATCAAACTACAAGTCGTTCGCCATTACTTAGAACGACAATTCCCTCTGGGACTTCAAACTCTGGTTTGTCTTCTGTGCATGATGTCATGTCACTGGACTTGTCACGGTTTTGCACCGCTTCTTTGACTACGTATTATGTACCAAAGGAGAAAGAACATGGTCACACGAT
>JAEPMD010000074.1 GCA_017644105.1 Rhizobiaceae bacterium
ACTCCCTTCAAAATTATGAAGGGACTGAATCGCATAACACTAAACTACATGGAATGTGGGATCAGCGCAGCGCTTACGATGCACTGAAGATTTACAAAAGTAATTTTGCTAGATTCTCTACGGAGATAGGATTTTCTTCATACAACTGCGATGCGAGTTGAAGTCTTTCGATGGCTGATTCCAAATGCTCTTTGGTGTGTTCTGATGATATAAAAAACCTCAAGCGAGCTGCACTTTCCGAAACCGCCGGGTAAATTATAGGTAGAACATTTACACCATTCCCCAACAATTTAGATGCCAAAACGGTCGCCTTTATGGAGTCTCCAATCATAATTGGAACAACAGCATAGCCTTCACTTGCTCCGGTATCGAATCCAGCTTTTTTGACAGCATCGACGAAATATTTCCCATTTGCTTGTAGGCGCTGCACACGATCGGGTTGATCTAACATAATTTCTATTGCGCGGCAAACACTGCTTGCAATTGGCGGGGGCATTCCAACACTATATACGAATCCGGATGCGGAGAACTTAATATAGTCGGTTAGGTCGCGCGAGCCGGCGATGTATCCTCCGCAACCTGCAAGCGTCTTTGAAAAAGTACCCATCCAAATATCAACTAGTGATGGATCAATCTCAAAATGCTCGGCTAATCCTTTTCCAGTTTTTCCAAGGACACCCAATGCATGCGCTTCATCTACCATAAGCCAAAAATTATACTTTTTTTTCAACGCCAATATTCTCGGAAGGTCGGGATAATCGCCATCCATCGAATAGATGCCTTCAACCACAACTAATACTTGGCCAGTTCTATCTGTTTGGCTTGCAAGCAGAAGTTCCAGATTATCTATGTCATTATGACGGAATGATTTTTGGTTAGCGCCTGAAAGCTTAATGCCCATCAAGATGGAATTATGGATGAAGGCATCGTGGATGATTAAATCATCTGGCTGCATAATCTGTCCGATAGTCGAGACATTCGTGGCATGCCCACTGACAAAAACCACAGCATCTTCAGTACCGTAAATTTCAGCGACTTTATTTTCTAAAGTCCGATGTATGGGCCTTTCACCGCCAACTATTCTGCTGGCAGATGCTGAGATGCCATAACGATCAATTGCTTCTTTCGCAGCAATTTGAACCGCAGGATGCCCATTTAGTCCAAGATAATCATAGGAAGCAAAGTTTATGACTGTATTCCCGCCAATGGTCGTTTCTGCGGACGCACGCGATTCATGAGTTCTAAAAAACGGATTTTCAATTTCAATGAAATCAGCAAAAACTTTCTGAGTTTGCATGTCTTTGAAACCTGGCAATTCAGAGAAATCTGCTTTTTTTTGTTCTTTGTGTGTGGATACTTTAACTTTGCGTCTGGGAGATTGGTTTCTTCGTTGGCGTACCTTTGATATTACAGACTTCCGTTGTTCTTCGGTTAGATTTTTGGATTGTCCGCCCATTTTCATTCGTACTACCTTTAAAAAACTATTCCATCAGACCATTAGAATTTTTACGTTTCTGGTCAACCATTTTATCTATAGCTAGCAAGCTTTCAATATCAGTATCTGTACTCAAATGCTGTTGTGCTAACATCATTTTATTTGCTTCAAGTGTTTGCGTATCAGCATTTTCGGATGCTTTTATTGTTTTAAGCATTTGAGTGACTATGTCCGATAAATTTGTTGTGCCGGAGAGTGCTACCAATGGCATTTCCAAATCAAACTTTTTTTGAATTGACATTCTAAGTTCTAAGCCCATGAGCGAATCCATTCCAAGTTCGGATAATGGACGGACTAGATCAATTTCTTCCATTGGAAGTCGCAGGATTGTAGAAATTTCCGACTTCATCAGTTCGGAAATGATTGGTATGGCCTCATTATCGTCTTTTCCAGCGATTAGCTCTGCAAGGTCAATTTTCGTTTCCGTGTCAGCACTTTTTTCAAGGGAGTTCACTATTTTTTCAAACATTTTACCTCGCAGCGTCGGTAGAGCGGCGTACGCGGATGTCCAGTCAAATTTACCAATATGTAACACGGCACTTTCTACTTTCCCATCATCTCGTGCCATTGCATCAGCAAGAACATCTAAACCTTGCCTTGCACCGATCATGGCATCGCCAAGAAAGCGAGATAGTTTATCGGATGTTTCTTGGTTTTGAGCTAGAAATCCGACATCTCCGATAGCTCCCCATCCAACAGAAATGGCGGGACGCCCAGCTAATCTGCGCTCCCGGGCAAGACCCTCGAGATAGCCATTGGCCGCGACGTAGTTTGCTTGGCCGGGATTTCCAAACATCGTAGTTGCGGAAGAGAAGAGTATGAAATGCTCAAGCTCATCTTGCCAGGTGAGCTTGTTAAGATTATCGGCGCCTTTGATCTTTGGTGAGAGCACTTTTTCAAAACGTTCTGCATCTAAGCTGGTGATTATCCCATCATCCAGTACCATTGCAGCATGGATAATACTCTTTATCGGCATGATTTCGCGCAGTTCCGACAGCAAATTTTCCACGGATATACGATGTGTGACATCGCATGATTTTACGATGATAGTAACACCCATCAATTTGAGCTTTTTGATTACTTCTTCGTGCTGTTTATCAATGACGCCTTTACGGCTGGTCAGCACAATTGTTTTAGCTCCATGATCAGCTACCCATTTCGCAATTTCCGAACCAAAACCACCAAGACCCCCGATGATAACATGTGCACCCTCCGCAGAGAATGAAATGGGTTTCACCTTATCAAGAACTTTAATTGTGTTTGCTGACGGTGGGCGTATAAGTATTTTGCCAATTTGGCCCGAACGTTGCATTAACCTGAATGCATCCTGAACTTGTTCCCCTTCAAAAACTCGGTATGGAAGTGGTGTAAATGTACCTTCATTAACCAGCGAAAACACATCTTTTATCATACTGCTGGCATATTCTTGATCGTGCTTGAGTAATTGGTCCAGATCAATACCAAAATAGGAAACATTTTTGCGGAATGGCCTTAGTCCAATTTTTGTGTTTGCGTAGTAATCACGTTTACCAAGTTCTAAGAAGCGGCCAAATGGGCGCAATGCTTCAATGCCTCTTTCCATCGCCTCGCCAGCAAGTGAATTCAATACGATATGAGCACCTTCACCAGTGATTTGTTTAACTTGTTCTGCAAATTCAAGTGAACGGGAGTTAAGAACATGTTCTGCACCAAGTATTTTCAACAACTCACGTTTTTCTTCACTACCCGCAGTAGCGATGACTTTGGCACCTGCCCATTTAACGATTTGAAGTGCTGCCAAACCAACACCGCCAGCAGCACCATGAATAACTACCCATTGGTCTTTCTTAAGACCACCGAGTTCCATGAGTGAATAGTATGCAGTTAGGAAAGCGACTGGCATCGTTGCCGCAGAAATTAATTCTTGATGTTCAGGTAACTTGGCGACGCCAAAAGCGGGCACAACAACACGATTGCCAAAACCTGCTGAGGTAAAGGCAACAACTTGATCACCGACTTGCAGATGCTCGACCTGTTTACCAACACGGAGTACACGACCCGAACACTCCAGTCCCATTGATGCGCCGCCGTATCCATCTTCAAGGGCTTCCTCTGGCAACATTCCCATTGCCCACATCAAATCCCTAAAGTTCAATGCAGTTGCTGCGACGTCTATTTCAACATCGGTTTCACCAAGATTTACATCTCCAATCTCCACCCAATTCAAACCCTCGAGCGATCCAGGTTGATTAAAAGACAAACCTACATTTGTGGCAGGCTTATAATTGCTAGGTGGCAGGCCCTTTACAACTTTAGATGCTAGTAACAGATCATCCTGACAAATGAGTTCATTTTGGTTTAAATCTGTCGCCGTTTGTAAGAAAATCTTCGTCAGTTTTTCTGGAGTGTTGTCGAGATTGACATCGATGGATTTAACGGAAAGGTTTTGAAATTCGTTGGCGAACACCCTTGAAAATGTCCAAAGTGCAGATTGTATGGGATGATGTTCATTGCCACGAACTAGTCCACTACCGCCAGGATTTAAAAA
>JAEPMD010000075.1 GCA_017644105.1 Rhizobiaceae bacterium
GTGTTCGGCACATAGTGCCACTGACAGGTCAAAATTTCACTTAAATCTCTTGTTCAAAATTTCCGAACCACTTCTTTCACTCGGCGACTCAAATCTGAAATCGATAATTAGAGATTATCGAGTCTATTCAAAAGACAATTACATATGGTCGAACATTTTCTTTGTTTCGCGAGATCACGTCAATCAGAATATCAAAGACTATTACTCCGATTGTTATGGCATAAGAGTATTGGATGATGTCTCAGTCGCAGAGTTTTTTAGAAAGATGAATTTGCGGATCCCTAGTGCAAAAGAAGAACACGCAAAAGGGCTTGATACGATACAAAAAGTAGTGTTCGAAAATCATTTTTATACAGACAAGTATTTGGAAGCCGAGCGATCGTTTTTTGAAATATTGTTGTCTTTGAGTGCAGTCGGCATGACTATTAATGATCCCAAATTAGTAGAGATTTTGGGAAGAGTCATCGACAAAAAAACTGAGTTAACCGGTGTGAAAGATGCATGGCATCAGTACGAGCATTTGGCAAGATGGCTTATTCATTTAGCAAGAATCTTAGATTTAAAGAGCTCTCCAATTGAGGACGTATTCCTGAGTTCAACTCTCAAGTCTATGACGCGAATGAGTCGAGAGAAACGCTTAGGGTATTCGTGGCATGCATTTAATCTGTGGAGTCGCCAATGGTCGAGCATTAAAGCTTCTAACCGCATGCTTATTAAAGATTTTATCACTGAAAACACCACAGATTCCGATGCGCTTTATGTTGTTAGGCTTGCTGTATAATAAAGCTAGAAAGGCTCGATTAAGGTGCTCGTTAGTTTCTAAACCCCACCACCTAATCATCCCAGTCAGGCATAGGTCTCTTATCAATAAACGCGCCGATGCCGGATTTCGCGTCATTGGCCATCATATTATCGGCCATCACGCGACCTGCGAAATCATATGCTTCGTTAAGTGCCATTTCAGATTGCTTGTAAAAGGCTTCTTTGCCCATTTTGACCGCGAGTTTTGATTTGGATGCGATATTGCGCGCCATCTCTTGTGTGGCGTTTGTGAGTTCTGATTTGGACACGACGCGATTGATCAACCCGATGCGTTCCGCGCGATCCGCTGAGATGAATTCGCCAGTGAGCAACATTTCCATGGCGTGTTTGTTGGAGACATTGCGGGTGAGCGCCACCATGGGGGTGGAGCAAAAGAGCCCGATATTCACCCCGGATGTGGCAAAGCGCGCACCTTCCTCAGCTATGGCCAAATCACAGGAGGCAACGAGCTGACACCCGGCGGCGGTGGCGATACCTTTCACCTCCGCGATCACGGGTTGGGGGAGGTTCACAATCTGCTGCATCATTTTCGAGCAGGACGCAAAGAGGCGAATGAAATAATCATGCCCGCCATCATCTTCATTGCGGTGATGGGTCATTTCTTTCAAATTATGTCCAGCGCAAAAATGATCACCTGATGTCGCGAGGATCACGACTTTAATGCTGCGATCTTCTTTGATCTGCGCCAAAGCATCGGATAAATCAGCCAACATGCTTTCCGATAATGCATTAATGGATTTGGGCGTATTGAGCTCTAACCGCGCCACGCCATCCTGATCGGTTCGTAGCAGGTTTTCATGCGTTTTATCTAACATCGCCATCTCCTCAATACGGCTCCTCCACATATCCTGAGAACGAGCCTGTCTTGATTGCGCTTTTGTGTCAAGCAATGTGAGCTTTGTGTAGATACGAAAAAAGGCGGGAAATATCCCGCCTTTATCCACCCTTGATAGGTAAATTATGGTTTGGCGATATGCCATACACCACCAACACCGTCGCCAGTGACATCACCTTTGGCGCTATCGCCGATCCAAGTGTAAAGCGGTTCGCCCTTATAAGCCCACATGAATGTGCCGTCTTTGCGCTTCACAACTGAAAAATCGCCTTCGTTTTTAGACGATGCTTCAGCTGGCATTGGTGGCCAGTTTGTGGCGCATTGGTCATAGCAGTTTGATACGCCGTCAGCGTCTTTATCAAATGTGTAAAGCGTTAAACCAGCTGCATTAGTCAGCACTGTGCCTGCTGATGTGTCTGCTTGTTTGATGGCTTTTGCAGAGTGGTGATCGGCAATTGCGAACGTGCTTGATAGGACCAGCGCAGCTGCGCCAGTGATAATGGCTTTAAATGTCATGTTTTTCTCCATAATGACCGAAATGATCTGACCGGTTTGTGCCGGTAACATGATAGTTACGCGTGTGATTGCGGATCTATTCACGCCAAAATGAAAAAAATTATTTTGTCCGCGTCAGCTGCAAATTAAGCTGGATATAGCCGCTTTCAACAATATTGCCGTTAAACTCAAACTTGGCGCCTTTGGGCACAATTTTTGGCAAGTTATAGCTTGCGCGCAGGCTTTCAGTTTTCGGGCGCAAACGCTTGGCGCTGGGGCTTAATGTGTTGATATCGGTGCGGATCGATATCTGGCCATTGGTGTTAGAGGACATGGCAAAATTTGAAAAGGCGTCATCGCTTTGAAGGCGCATGGTGTAGTTGAATCTCTGGATATTAAAATCACCGCCTTGGTGTTTTAAATTAAGGTAAGCAAGAGCTTCGCGCGTGCCTTTTTTCGTGTTGCCATCGGGCGTATCTTTGGTCCAAACGCGCGAAATTACGAGCTGCCAATCGCCATCCAAAGTTTTGGGCGCGTCAGCAAATTCTTTTAGGATCGCATTGACCGTTTCATTATCGAGATAACCGGTTTGCGCAACTTTCTGCCTCACTTGCAATTGTTTGAGCGCCTGGCGGGATTTCTTGCCAAAAACGCCATCTGCGGTGCCAACATTATAGCCCATCGCGTTCATCGCGGTTTGAATTTGCGCAATATCAGCTTTTTCAAGCCCGAGCGATTTTTCAATGTCTTCAGGCGTCTCTTCGGCGGCAAGTTGGTTCTGTCCTTGCGCAATGGCATTATCCACATCAAGGACTGCGAGTTTAGAGCGGTCAAATGTGGTCTTCTTGCGCGTATTGGCAATGGCCTTATTGCTCTCAAGTTCCTGATCAAGCATCACCTTGGCAAGTTCGCTGGCGACTGTTTGCGGGTAGTTTTTGATGATGATTTCAAGCGCTGAGATGCGCAATTTACCCGCGGGCATGCTGCGCGCAGATTTTAGCAATTCAGTAGCTTGAAACTCGACCTCGAATTTTGACGTGTCATCAGAGGTTTTTTGATCGCGTTTGGCGAAGTAAAACTCACGCGCCATAGAGGTCACAACTTCGGGGCGTTGCTTGCCTTTGGTGATGTCCAATACATCAAATGTCACGCGTTTGAGCATGGTAGAGACTTCAATATCGGGCTGCACCATGTGTTTGATAAGCGCTGAGGCAAAGGGCGAATTGCCTTGTATGTCACCATCAAGCGCAATGGCACCTGGCGCCGTGGCAAAAGCGACCAATGTATTTTGCGCTTTGTTTTGAATGGGCGCGAGACCACGATTAAGACCCAGCGTGGAACGGGCCGTCGCGCCGCTATTTTCAATCATCGCATTGGCCAGCGGATTATCTCGACAGGCATCAACAAGCGCAATGGCAAGTTCTGCGCGCGATTCCATAATCTGCAATATCCGGCTTAAAGCAAAGCCATCCTGGTCAATAAGTAGCGCGTTTTTGACTTTCGCATCTTTGGAGAGGAGATAGTTTTTTTGAGAAGTGGATCGGTTTTTCTGAACAGTTTTGATCTGGTTTATAAGTGCGTTCTGACACTTATTAAGCTGCCACCGG
>JAEPMD010000076.1 GCA_017644105.1 Rhizobiaceae bacterium
CGAGTATCCTCTGTCTGAGCCTCTATTCAGGCGTTCAGATCTCAGAAATTATCAGGGCAGGGATTAATGCCGTTCCCAAAGGTCAATGGGAAGCGTCGAGCTCGATCGGCATGTCGAAAGCGCAAGCCTATCGTTATATTATTCTACCGCAATCTATTCGTTTGATCATACCGCCGATGACCGGCGAAGCCGTTCAAATGATCAGAAACTCGGCGATTGTCAGCGTTATTGCGGTCTTGGAACTCACGACAGCGGGGCGTAACATCATTTCCGACACATATATGAGCTTTGAAATCTGGTTTACGGTGGCTGCCGTATATCTGGTATTCACGCTGATATTATCCATTTTCGTCTCAGGTGTGGAGAGACGATTTGCAACACAAACTCAATAACACACGACTGGAAACCTTAAGGAGAAAATCCAAATGACATTTATGAGTCAAATAAAAAGCGCTGCATTTGCTGCATTGGCAACTGCTGCGTTGGTACTGCCAGCAACTGCACAGAGCACAACACAAGCTCTGACTTCTGAAAGCGTTATCGAAACAATTAAAGATAATGGTGTGATGCGCGTTGGCCTATCAACTTTTAAACCATGGGCTATGCGCGATAAAAAAGGCGAGTTAATCGGTTTTGAAATCGATCTTGCTAAGAAGCTTGCAGCTGATATGGATGTGGATGTTGAATTTGTGCCAACAGCTTGGGACGGTATTATCCCAGCCTTGGTCGGTGGTAAGTTCGATATCATCATCTCAGGTATGAGCGTGAAAACATCACGTAACATGACATTAAACTTTTCTGATCCTGTAATCTATTCAGGTCTTGCGCTCATTTCTAACAAAGAAATGACAAAAGGCTTTACGCTTGAAGATTACAACAGCGAAGATGTCACGCTTGCTGTACGCCGCGGTACAACACCGGCGACAACGATGGCTGAATTGTTCCCGAAAGCCAAACTCTTGCAGTTTGACGAAGAAGGTGCATCAACTCAGGAGGTTGTGAACGGCAATGCACACGCAACAATGGGTTCTCGCCCAACACCTGCGCTTGAAGTGCAATCATACCCAGACATTTTAGAAATTGGTCTTGGTGGACGCGAGTTCAACCCGGCATTTGAAGCATTTGCAGTCCGCAAAGGTGACCCAGATGCATTGAACCTGTTGAATAACTGGATCAAGATCAACACGCATACAGGCTATATCGCTGAGCGTGAGCAATATTGGTTTGGCACACAAGACTGGAAAGATCTGGTTGAGTAATATGAGGTTTGCGCAGGGTGCTTTTTCGCACCTTGCGCAAATTCTTTTTGGAATGAATTGGATGTGAGCTTGGTTATGAAGGCTTTATCGAAATTAAAGACGGGCGATTATGTGCTTTTGGCCATCATTGCAGCTTTCATCCTATTTGTTACCTATCGCGTGGAAGGTGCGCTAAATTACAATTGGAATTGGGCGCCGATCCCCAACTATCTCATTCGTTGGGATGAGGACGAGCAACGCTTTGTTACCAACTTCTTGCTCGAAGGCATGTTCACAACATTGCGGGTGTGCTTTTATGCCTCGATCATGGCGCTCATTTTCGGCACGATTTTGGGACTGGCCCGCGTTGCCAATAATCTTGCAATCCGGATGCTCGCGCGAACATATCTTGAAATGTTGCGCAATGTGCCGCCACTTCTTCTTATCAGAACAACTCGTCGATGCGTTTGGCATCGAACGCTGGGCGCGTAAGATTGCAAGATCTGAAACTGCCGAATATTGGTCCTTTTTCTTTGGCGATATGCGCAAATTCCCGGCGCTTATTTCAGGAGCGTTCGTTTTGGCATTGTTTGAAAGTGCTTTTGTTGGCGAGATCATTCGCGCGGGCATTCAATCCGTGGGCAAAGGTCAACGCGAGGCGGCGTTATCAATCGGCCTCAGCTGGTATGATCAAATGCGTTATATAGTATTGCCGCAAGCCTTTAAGAAAGTGCTTCCGCCGCTTGCCAATGAGTTTATCTCGCTCATCAAAGTCAGCGCGATCATATCGTTGATTTCGGTGCCTGAGCTGACATTTAGAACGCAAGAGCTGGCATCAGCCACACGATTGATATTCGAAGCCTGGCTGACGACAGCAGCATTATATTTCGTGATATGCTTTGGGCTATCTTACCTCTTCAGTAAACTCGAGAACCGTTCTAAGGTCGCTTAAATCAATATCTGAACCATCTGGTCCTTTACACGAGATTCCAACATCTTCAGCGACACACGGGCAGGGGCCGCAAGTGCCTTGCCAGTTTGCGCATCAAATAATCCTTGATGAAGCGGACATTCAATATGTTTTCCATTGAAATAGCCATCACATAAATTCGCGGCACCATGGGTACATCGTGCCATGGAAACAAATATCCCATCCACGGTGTCATAAATCGCGATCTCGCGGCCATTATGGGTCACAGGTGTGGCATCGCCTTTTTCAAGCTGATCAACAGCGATGACATCTTGCCAGGTCTTTTTTCGCGCCATTGAATGCCTAACCAAGCTGTTCGTTGTTTTTAGCGGTTTGATCTGCGCGAGGTTTCAACCCTATCAATTGGGAAATGATATCGATATGCGCGCCAAGATATCCGCGATCTTCAACGTGAATATAGCCGTCAAGCTTTTTATGAAGCTTGGGAAGGACGTAGAAGGGCACTGATGATGCATAATGATGCTCAGCGTGGTAATTCATATTCCAGCTCAAGAACTGCCAGGGCTTTGACACCAAGCTCGTACGCGTATTTTCCTTCATATCCTCAATCGGTGGTCGCCCGACATGTTCGGTTAAACGAATGGCACGCATAACAGGTTCACCGAGTATGACCGGGATAATCCAATAATAGAGTGGTGCTGACCAATTATTGAGAATGCAGATTATAAAGATGCTGAGATAACCAAGTGCCATCAAACGCGCCTCCCAAAATATGGTTTTATATTCAGATTTGGGGATGAAGCGTTTTTCATCTTCACTTAACCGGCCAAACATATGTCGGAACAATTCAGTGAATTTGGCTTTCCAATAGGGAATAGATGAAATGTAATAGATATACCCCCAAAGAGAAGCGGGGAGTTCAATCATCTCTGGGTCATGACCTTTGAGCTGCGTATAGGTGTGGTGATCGCAATGCTCATATCGGAAATGACGATGTGGCAGCATGATGACAAAACCGCAGTAATTGCCAAAAACATCATTGAGCCATCGGGTTTTAAACGGTGTGTAATGGGTGCATTCGTGTTGAAGCGAGAAGTGGTGCACCATAACGATGCCATGCAACAACATGGCTGGAACCAATAACAAGATGTGATCTTGAGTTAGAAAGATCAAAAAACCCGTAGATAGCAAAACGATGTACCACAAGATGAAATGAATAAGTGCTGGAGCATCGGATCGTGCCATCAGAGCTTTCAGCTCTTTGCGTGTCAAGGCCCCGTCATTTAATGCTTGAGTAATGGGCGTTAAAACCTTGGTCGACATTATCAGGAGAACTTCTTGCTGATTAAAATTGTGAATGCCTATATAGCATGAATATTCCTGTTGGCAGCATCAAAACCGCGCCATTCATACAAAGGGTATTCGTATACATACGGTTGCAAACACCCACAGGTCAGATGACATCTAGGTTCTGTTGACAAACAGGATTCCCAAATCAGTCAAAATCTGATTCAAGATAGCTTTTATCGGAGGTTATCTTGGCTCGATTATTGATGGAAGACGCAGAATGGGCGTTCT
>JAEPMD010000077.1 GCA_017644105.1 Rhizobiaceae bacterium
GGTGGCAGCTTAATAAGGGTCAGAACGCACTTATAAAACAGATCAAAACTGTTCAGAAAAACCGAACCACTTCTTTGAAACGACTGAAGAAGGTATTATTGTTGTTCAGACTTCAGACGATCTGGAAGTAGTAAAGGCGCTGCATACTCATGCCGCAGAAGTAACCGATATGGCTAATCGTGGCATGCAGGCCGTTCATGAGTCTATGATGAAACGAGGGAACCATTGATTGTGCCAGTCACCCAAGCGGCTAACTTGTAGCTTGGAAATTTAAGGGTGGCGTTATTTACAATAGTTCGACTGATATCACCATATCAGAAAAGTAAGGCCGCGTTATTTTTTAACAGCGAGGCCTCAATATAAAGCCGAGAATACCCTTTATTGAAAACCCAAGAGGTTATGCAACTTTAGAATAATCTTGTCTTTGGTTTATTTCAATTTGGAACTCATTTACTGCAGCAGCTAACATCTCTGCGTCTTCCGCCATCTTATGAGTAACCGCAGTTGATTCTTCAACCATAGCAGCATTTTTCTGAGTGACCTGGTCCATTTGCCCGATGGTTGTGTTAACTTCCGTAATTGCAGTTAACTGCTCTGTAGAAGCATTGGCAATACTTCCAATTGTCCCCGTGATTTTCGAAACATGTTCCGAAATAGACGCAAGTGCATCGCCAGTAGCCTTGACCAAGCTCACACCATTGTTTACTTCAGCTGTCGATTTCGCAATTAGGCCCTTAATATCTTTTGCAGCCTCAGCAGAGCGCCCAGCTAGCTCTCGAACCTCTTGTGCCACCACGGCAAAGCCTTTACCCGCTTCACCAGCACGCGCAGCCTCTACTCCCGCGTTAAGCGCAAGAAGGTTTGTTTGGAATGCAATTTCATCAATAACATTGATTATATTCGCAATCTCTGAGGACGCGCTTTCAATTCCCTCCATCGCCATGACAGCATCATTCACAACCGCACTTGATTTATTGGTATCTTCCATAGCCGCATTTGCCATCTTTGCAGCATCTTTTGTCTGGTCTGATGCTTCCTTAACCGTTGATGTAATTTCTTCCAGAGCAGCAGAAGTCTGCTCAAGTGAAGCCGCTTGTTGCTCGGTACGACGTGCTAGATCATCTGCTGCACTTTTCATTTCCCTTGAATTATCATCAATAGACACTGTGCTCTGAGAAATACGCTGAAGTGTTTTGCGAAGCTGTGCAACGGATTTATTAAAATTAACTCGTAGAGAATCGAGCTCGCCGTCAAAATTATTATCAATCGAAGTTGTAAGATCACCAAGCGCCAGTCGGTCAAGTCCTTGTGCTAATGCTGAAACGGCAGATTGAATTTTTTGTGCCTCGCGTTCGCGTTCGTTCGAACGTTTTGTAGCTTCATTTTCATTTTCCTGACGTAAAGCCTCTGATTTTTCTTCAAGTGACATTTTTTCAATAGCTGCATCTCGGAAGATACCAACCGCTGCAGCCATGCGTCCAATTTCAGTGTCATTGGCTTTATCGGCTAGTTCGATGTCAGTATTTCCATTTGCCAGTTCAGTCATATTGTGGACTAAACCATCGATTGGCTTTGTAATGGTTCGTGAGAACCATAATGCGATAGCAAGTGTACCCAAGACGAGAAATAAGGCCGCAACAATTACACTGTTGCGCATTGTAGCAATCCCGGCCAGTGCTTCATCTTGTTCAAGAATGGCTGCGACGACCCAATTTGCGTCATTAAAGTCTACTTTTACTAAGGCTATCTCTGCATACATATCACGGTAGGTGTCAATGAAACCATTTGTGATTTCATCGTGTTTGACACTGCTAATACCAGGGTAGTCAATTTTAGTTTTTAAACTATCATCTAATTCGCTGAACTTTGAATCTATTATTAGGTAGCCTTCTTTGTTCAGAAGGAGTGTTTCGCCTGTTTCACCAAGGCCAGTTCTATTATGCACAATATCAGCGATGGATTGAGTTGGCATTTGGAAAGCAAGAACACCAATTTTTTGCCCATTTTCAACAATAGCTTTTCCGATGAATGATGCGGCTGCACCGTTGGATGGGCCGTATGGTTGATAATCTTCGAAAACAACATCGGATGCATTTCCGCTTTTCATGACATCTTTATAGAGTTTGGCTAAATCTGTATCTTTCCACTCACCTGAGTTCAGGTTTGTGGCATAGTCCAATTCCTTGAATACAGAATAAATTATGTCACCTTCAGGACTGATGATGAAAATATCATAATATGCACCCGCTTCTAGTAGTTCGCGGAAGCGTGGATGGTATTTTTCATGCACTAAATCGTAGTCATCATTTGCATTTGCTTTATTCAGCAGATGTTTTTCGCCAAGCGGATTTGGATTATCTTTGATATAACGCTTTTGCAGCTCTGATTTCTGATCCTCGCCAATTTTTGACCAAGCGGATTTAAATAAATTGGTAGCTTGGGCAACATCTTCTCGTCGAGAAACTGCCACCAGGTCTTTTTCAATATTTTTCAAGTAGATTTCAATTTGATCACGTCGCCCATCGGCAACGGCATCAAGCTTTTCATATGCAGCCGTTTCGAGGCTGATACTAGCCAACCAGATAGCAGCCACACTAGCCACACCGACTGATATGAGCGTCATAAGCGCGGCAGCCAAAGGAAGTTTACGAGATAATAGCATCTTAACACCTTAGAAAATAATGACCTATTAAATTACTACGTGTCCGGAAATGGACCCGTAATGAACAATCATTCGAAATAATCATCTGGCAGTTAAAATATTGTACCAGATTTAATTACAAGAATTCGCAGTCGTTTGTTAAGGTTTAGTCAATTTTTGGTTGTGTGACTTTAGGGTAACGCAACCTCAGTATTGTTATATTACACGCTCGTTCGGAGTGTACAGCTGCCGATAAGATGAATAAAGGACGTAATTTGACAATGAAAACTAATTTTGTTGATTGATTAAGATCAACAATAACTTGCTTCCAACAGTAACAGCATTGCAAACAAAAAATGGCGGGTAATTGAATAAAGTTAGTTTATATTCAATTACCCACCGTTCGGATTATCATGCTCTTGATAATGAACAAGAAATGAATGTATATGGTTGATAAATTGTTAACGGAAAGCCAAAAAAAATCATATCCATATGAAGTTTTGAGGCAACAAAACTAGCCGGTTTCGTTATAGAGCGACCAAGCATTGCGTTCAAGGTTGGTATCACCACTTCTGCGCTCTTCGTAAAGCGTGACCTGATTGCCCTTTTTCTTCTTAGAAAGTTCCAAGGCAGCTTCAGTTTTCGCTAGGATATCACCGGAAGCTGATGCCGTGTTCGAACCGCATACGCCACCTGAAATGGTAACATTGCCAAT
>JAEPMD010000078.1 GCA_017644105.1 Rhizobiaceae bacterium
GGTGAATTTGCCACCCCAGGTATTTTGGCGCAATGCGTCATAGTCGATATCTATATTTGCCGATTGAACGGTTTGATCACCATTTTGAGACGGAATCACTATACGCGCACCATCTGATCTCGTTAGTCCACCTTTGACAGATAACGCGCTTAGGAAACCATCCGCTGTGGTCAATCCACTGGCTGTTAGCTGCACCGCACCGCTTTCTAAATTGGATTGTTTGAGTTGGAAGCCGCCATCTTTCAACACAACAAGTTCTGCTTGCAGATTACTTTTATCGCCAAATAACGCGCGCTGATCCGGTGGAAGTAATTGGCCTAACGGTCCGCTGAGGCTTGCATTGGCGGTTAACCCCTTCTCACCTTCACGTAGGCTGACAATACCGTTCAAGATGCGCGTATTATCAACGTCAAAAGACAGGCCAACATCAAGCTCAGATAAAGGCGCATCGCCAATAATGGCAAGCGAAACAGGTGGTTTTCCGGGAAGACCCAGCGCTGAAGCAACGATCCCGTTTTTGGGCTCTTGCAGTTTCACGTCAAGCGCAAGCGACTTGGCAGGTCCGTCATATTTCACGATGGCCTTCAGCTCACCTTGTGTTTCATCGGCCCGATTTATCAGTAGATCAAGATCCACTGAGCCTGCATCAAGGACAAAACGACCATTTACACTTGCCGCTGCTGCTAGATCGAATACATCTGGACCAAATTCAACGCTGGGCAGATCAAGTTTTTCAAGAATTACCGCGACAGGAAGTTCGGGCACTTGGAAGGCACTGCTCTCTGGTGATCGCGTCGTTTCTTCCGGTAAAGGCCTTCGTATGAAATCAATATGCTCAGCTTCAAGCGTATCAACCACCAATCGCCCGGTTAATAATGCGGACCGCGTCCAGATCAAACGCGGCTTGGTTATCTCCAGCCAAATCCCATCTTCATCGGCGATGGTGATTGATTGCAGCGATACATCCGATGACAGGGAACCTTCAATTCCATTAAGACGTATCTGATAACTGGGCGAGGATATTTGCTCCTCAACATATTCAATGAGCGCCGAGCGTTCGTTATCCTGAGAAAATACAACCAGAATGCCAACAAACAATGTTGCAATGAATGCTGAACCTGTGAGAATAGCTTTTTTAAAGAGAGATAGTTTGATCATACCATCTCCTAAAATGCCTGACCAATACCAGCGAAAATACCAAAATCTGGATCACCTGATTTTGGATTGAGAGGAACGGCAAAATCCAACCGGATGGGTCCAAGAGGCGTATAATAACGTGCGCCAACACCCGCACTGACACTAAATTCCTTGGAGAAATCAATAATCGGATCTTCGCCAACGACACCTGCATCGACAAAGGCGACGCCACCCAATGTATCGGTAAACTTATGGCGAACTTCCACACTTGTTTCTAATAGTGAACGACCGCCCGAGACATTGCCTGATCCGTCAACTATGCCGACATTATTGAAACCAAAACCTCGGATGGAGCCACCGCCACCAGATAGGTACAAAAAGTTTGTGGGCACTTGATCACGAGCAGGACCAAAAACCGATCCGACTTTAAGCCGCGCTGCAAGAACGGTATCACCATCATTATCCAGGGTTTGATAGGCACGTATTTCAGCGTCTATGCGCGCACCAGCATTGCCATGTTCCAACTCATAAAACGGTTTGACCTCAATTTTTGCAAGCGCATCTTTGGTTGGATCCACTTTGCTGTCGCGGCCGTCATAGGCAATCTCACCAGACAGCCCTATCGTCGAGAAGTCTCGCGTACCAAAGGCATCCTTAAAGCGCGAATACTCATAAAAACCACCACCTGCAACATTAATTTTTCGGCTGTATTGGTGGGTCAACACCGATGAAAATCCACCTGTTTCACCCTCAAATGATGTATTGAACTCACGTTCAGCAAAAATTTTCGTAACCGAATCCGTATTTGGTGTGAACACGCCAGGCTTGGTGAATGTTGCGCTTAATTTAAAATCCAGCTCGCCTGCACTGGAAGTAGATCCTATGCCACTGATCTCACCATCCAAACGCAATCGCTCGGCCCGCCCAAACAAGTTTCTATTGAGCCAAAATGCGCTCACACCTGCGCCGTCAGTTGAGGAAACCGTTGCACCCAAGCCTATGCGACGAAGTTTCTTCTCGCGCACTTCGACCTTAATTGGGACCCTTCCCCCCTCATCATTCTCATCGCCAGTCTCAACTTTGCGCACGGAAAACACATCCAGCTTATCGAGACGCGCATTGGCATCTTCAATATCATCAGGGTCATATTCTTCGCCGATTTTAAGTCCGGTCATATAGGCCACGAAAGCCTCATCCATGCGTTCGGTACCTATAACGCTTGTGGGTCCATAATCAGACTTTTCACCAGGATCGATGCTCAAATTTACATTGAGAATATTTTTATCGTGTTGCGCTTTGACGCTCTGACCACCGATTTTTGCATGAGGGTAACCCTGTTCACGCCATTCTTCAACAGCTATGCGTCCGGCAATTCCAACGCTTCTTGCCTTCGCAATATCACCGGGCGCAACTTTTAAAGTATCGGGGACTTCAACGTGATCTTCTCCGCCTTGCGGGTCGGGTGCACGATTGAAAATGTCAAATGTTCCAAAACGATAAACGTTTCCAGTATCTATGGAGATGGTCACAATCGATTCATCGGTAAATTCAATTCCCGGCTTCATCGCTGAGGCTTGAATACCATTGATGAGGATAGATATCTCCCCACCATAATAACCTTCGTTGTAAAGCCCTGCCAATAGACGGCGATAATCACCTTTCGCCCTTGCAAGCAATCCTGCTGACCCGGCAACCGCTTTTTCGCGCCCGCGCCACAGTTCAGACGCTGCCTTAATCGCAAGCTCCACCTCTTCGTTCACATCACCACGGAGGTTGAGATCAACTTGATACGTCTTGGGATCTATGACTTCGTTTTCACGAGCGGTCTTTTTGCAATCACCGCTTAAACAATAACCGAATAAATCAAATGCCTGGGCATGACGAGACGGCTGAGCAACAAGCATTGTCAGACACAATATCATCAATGTCGACTTGCTTATCGGCAAGGTAGGATCTCCAAACACGCGAGAATACAAAGTTACTCAAATACAATAGATGTAGATTATAGCGAATTCATGGTTAAAAATCGCTGAAGATCAGATTTGAGCTAGGTTCTGTTGACAAACTGTCTTGTCCATAGTCTTGCCGCTGCGATTTGTACGAATCCGAGATAACTCACAGC
>JAEPMD010000079.1 GCA_017644105.1 Rhizobiaceae bacterium
ATAAAAACCAAACAGATGAGCCAAATACTCCTCTAAATAATCAGCTAACTAGTCCCAAATCATATGATGACGGACAACCAAAGAGGACACACCACCATGGAAAAGAGTAACATTGTTGATTTTTCAAGTCGAGACGAGATTTCAGACGCATTGACAGATTTGTTAAGAACAGGAGCGCAACAATTGATAGCCACTGCTGTCGAGGCGGAACTTGAAGGGTATATGGCGCAATTTGCGGCGTTGCGCACAATGGAAGGTCATGCGGTAGTTGTTCGCAACGGGCATCACCCCGAACGGCCCATTCAAACAGGCATTGGTCCTGTGAACGTGCGTATTCCCAAGGTTCGATCCAAAGACGGCGCCCCAGTGACGTTCCATTCTGCTCTAGTACCGCCATATGTGCGCAAGACCATGACTTTGGAGGCAGCTTTGCCCTGGCTTTATCTGAAAGGCATATCGACGAGCGAGATGGGAACGGCGCTGAAGGCTCTGTTGGGCCCTGCTGCCAAAGGGTTTTCTGCGAACACAGTATCTCGCCTCAAGCGCGTTTGGGCCAGCGAATATGAAGGCTGGCGAGATGAACCTCTGGATGACGATCAATGGGTCTATGTCTGGGCGGACGGCATTTACAGTGGTCTGCGTGGCGAGGAAGATAAGCTTTGTGCCCTTGTTATTGTTGGTGTAAACGCCCGCGGTCAAAAGAAATTTCTCGCCATTGAAGATGGCGTGCGCGAAGCTACCCAAAGCTGGCGCGAGGTCCTCCTCAAGCTCAAAGGCCGAGGAATGAACCCGCCTAAACTGGCAATCGGTGACGGTGCTATGGGTTTTTGGGCTGCGCTGGAAGAGGTGTTCCCAACCAGCCGTCAACAACGTTGCTGGCAACACAAAACGATGAATGTGCTAAATTGCCTGCCTAAGCTCTCCCAGCCAAAAGCCAAATCAGCTCTGCACAATATTTGGCAAGCAGAGACCAAAGAGGATGCCGATAAAGCATTCGATTTGTTCGTCAAAACCTATGAACCCAAATATCCTAAGGCGGCATTGTGCCTGCACAAGGATCGTGATGAGCTCATGGCTTTCTTCGACTTCCCAGCCCAGCACTGGCAGAGCATCAGAACCAGCAATCCAATTGAATCCGCCTTTGCCACGATCCGGCATCGGACCAAACGCTCAAAAGGTTGTCTGAACAGGGATGGCATGTTGCACATGATGTTCAAGCTGGGGAAATGCGCCGAAGAAAACTGGCGTAAACTACGCGGATTTGACTATCTCGCCAAAATTATCACTGGCGTTAAATTCAAAGACGGTATTGAAACAACCAAAACAGGCCAGATTGCTGCATGACCCAAGAGCCTCAAACACCAGATTTGACAATAACTCCGCGGCTAAAAAATCGTTTTGGTTTTATTTTGATAAAGTTATTTTTTACATTCATTTCGTTTGCAGTGTTAAATAATATTGCAATGGCTTCTACGAAAGTAAGTCACGGTACCTTGATGTTTGGTGATCAAATCGACCGGACTCACATCACGCATTTGACAGACCTACCAGACATAGAAAAATTTAAAATAGAGGGAAGATTCTTTGACCTTGGTTGGGCTCATACTCGCACTCGATTTTTTACTTTTCCTCTATGGGGAAGTGCCGACGGGAATTATGTGCTGTATTTTAAAAACGGATATGGGTGGAAGTATTTAAATATTTCATTAAAACAAGCTGAAAGGTATGTTAAAGATACAGATCAAGAACTATTTCAATTACCTCACGTACAAACTTACCACAACTTTATGGGAACAATCCTCTTTCTGGGTTTTATTATTATAATCGTATCACTAATGATCGTAAGATTACATTTGCGACGAGTAAAACCTGAAATAACTGAAGAAAGCTTAAAAGTCCTAACGATTGATAAGCTCAATTCTTTCGAAGAAAACGCTAAAATAAGAAGAAATATAAGCCATTTTCGTGAAAAAAGGTAGTATTCAAAAATCTGAGCCATTTTATTATTTCATGAATTGAAAGGAACGACACTATGGAAGATAAGTTTGATATAGATGCAGCAGTTGTGTCCAGCCCCTTATTCTGTGCCATTTTTTGAAAGAGTTTCAGGGACCGGTGCAGTGCTACCGTAATTTGGGCCAGCATTGATTAGAATTTCCGATGTTTTATCATGATGGCGAGCTGGGAACGCCTTCTGATTTTATTAGTATGGTCGGCGGTTTATTTCCGATCGCGCTGTGCGGTCTTTCTTCATTATAGTACTTACGCCATTCCTCCAGCTTTTGGCAAGCATCAGACAGCGATAAGAACCAATGTGTGTTCAAACATTCACTGCGTAGTTTAGAGTTAAACGCTTCGATATAGGCGTTATCTGTGGGTTTGCCAGGGCGCGAGAAGTCTAGTGTGATATTGTGCTGATAAGCTCATAAATCCATGGGTAGTGTCGCAAAGTTTGTAGCGAGGTAAATCTATCCTATCTGTGGACACAATTATCCAGCGAGCGCGGCAAATTGTTGGAATTCAGATTGGGTGGTTTTTCCGAACTGACGTTTGCGGATCATGTGTGCAACTTCGATACCTTGTAGCGTTGCTGAAGCCGAACGGAACGATTTAAAGCCCATCATGGGGCGGGCCAGTTTCTTGATAAACCTATGATCCTGTTCTACGATATTGTTCAGATATTTCACCTGTAATATCTTGATCAACTTACTTCCGTTCACGAATTTCAATATTACATTGGTCCATCGCAATCCCGCCAGATTGGCACCGCTTTTGTCGATAACTACTTTGTCCGGCACATCGTTAGTATTGATAGCTTGTTTGAAGAAGCGACGAGCTGCTTTAGCATCC
>JAEPMD010000007.1 GCA_017644105.1 Rhizobiaceae bacterium
AATCGTGTGACCATGTTCTTTCTCCTTTGGTACATAATACGTAGTCAAAGAAGCGGTGCAAAACCGTGACAAGTCCAGAATCAACATGCAGCAAACAGGATTGCCGAGATATCTGAATATGACAGATCAGCTTTAGTTGAAGTTTGGCAAAAACTATTCGGGACCAAACCCGCTAAAAACACTTCATCATCCATCCTAATGCGTATCATCGCACATGAAGTGCAATGCAGAACTAATGGAGGGTTAAATCCTGCATCAAAACGGGCACTGCGCAAAGAACTTGCGGCATCATATCGCAAGCTGGCAAATCATGCTTCATCTGATGGGCAAGCTACCCTCGCAAATCAGCAGACCGCTCAACCACCTCTTCTTTCTGCGGGCACTCAATTGATCAGAGAGTGGAATGGCAAACCATACCGAGTTGAGGTGATTGACGGTGGCTTCATGCTTGATGGGAAGAACTACAGTTCTCTCTCTGCTGTTGCAAAGAAGATAACAGGCGCTCATTGGTCAGGACCAAGGTTCTTTGGTCTGGACACGTCTAAATCAAAGAAAGCCCCTGGTGCTATTGCTGGAGCCGCACAATGAAGAAAATTCGTTGTGCCATCTACACCAGAAAGTCATCTGAGGAAGGTTTAGACCAGGACTTCAATTCACTTGATGCTCAACGGGAAGCATGTGCAGCTTACATAGCCAGTCAAAAACATGAAGGCTGGGTATTGCTGCGCGATTATTATGACGATGGTGGCATCTCGGGTGGAACTATGGACCGCCCTGCCCTTCAAAGGCTGTTGAACGATATTGACGAAGGTCTGGTGGATCAGATTGTTGTTTACAAAATTGATCGGCTCACCCGGTCACTGGCAGACTTTGCCAAACTCGTAGATCATCTTGATGCGGCAGAGGCTTCCTTCGTATCTGTTACCCAAAGTTTTAACACCTCTACAAGCATGGGGCGGCTAACGCTCAATGTTCTATTGTCATTTGCTCAGTTTGAACGAGAAGTCACCGCGGAACGAATTCGGGACAAGATTTCAGCATCAAAGAAAAAGGGCCAATGGATGGGAGGTTCTGTTCCGATTGGATATGAGATTTGCGGCAGGAGCTTAAAGCTGAATGAGAAAGAAGCTGAGACTATCCGAACCATTTATGATCTTTATCAACAGTATGGCAATATCCGTTTGGTCAAGAATGAGATGGATAAACTTGGGCTTCGTTCAAAATGTAGAACGATTACTATCAAACCATCTGTTGGCGAAAAACATCAAAAACAGATAGGTGACGTACCGTTTAGCAAGGGTCATATTCACTTCATCCTGACCAATCCGATATATGCGGGACGCATACGCCATAAAGACACTGTTTACGATGGTCAGCATCCATCCATCATCAATCCGCAAACTTGGGATGAAGTTCAACTCCAGCTAAAAGCAGATGCTCGCAAAAACCGAACTCAAAAGACAGGCGCAGTTGATCAGTCCAAACTTCTGGGCAAGATATTTGATGAAAATGGTGAACGCTTTACGCCTAGTCATTCAAAAAAAGGCAAACGGCGTTACCGCTATTATGTCTCTCGTCATCTAATACGCGATGGCATTAAAAATTTATCTACTGATCAATCGAAATCGCCGGGCGAGACCAACAGCAAAACGAATTGGAGGCTACCAGCAAAACAGTTTGAAGATATGATCGGAGCAGCGATCATGGATCACCTAATCAAAAACCAACATAAATTGCTGACAAAGGACGTTTCTACAGAACAAATAAAGTCATACTTGGAAACCATAAAATCCTTAGCCTATGACAATGATGGATCTCTTCAGCTAAAACTCAGTTATTTTGAAATGATCAAGCGCATTGATCTACAAGCAGGGTCTGTCACCATAACGCTGAACGGAGAAGAAACAGCTACCCAGCTATCAATCGATCCAGAACTGATCAATGACGACCTACTTATTTTTGACACTCCATTCCAACATAGAAAACGCGGTGTTGAATCCAAGTTCACTATAGGCAGTCAAATTACAAACTATGATGAGATACTGGTCAAAAATCTTTCTCAAGCCCATCATTTTATGGAGCAGCTTAAATCAGGAAAGAGCCCTGATCAGATTGTGCAAGACTATTCCTTTAAATCAAACACAACAATCACTGCCAGACGTGTTTTGCATCTCATCAAACTCGCTTGCTTAGCACCTGATATCACAGATAAGATCCTTTAAGGACTTCAGCCATATGGCCTGACATCGGCTAAGTTACTCAAATCGCCCCTTCCCTCTAACTGGGAAGAACAGCGTGAGATGGTTGGAAAACTTGTCTAAACTGAGATCTGCCATTTTTGTCACCCCAGGTCACAAATACATTTCCCTAACCCAAGCATCAGCCGTCAATTAAAGCGATGCAAATCCTGCAAACCTGCACCTCCAAATATTCCAACAGAGACTTTTTATAAAATCGCAGCCCAAAATGCCTGATTACGGCATATTTATCACGTAGACACAAAAACAAGCCCATGAATTCTTGATAGAATTCGCAGAAAGATTAAAGCTCGACTGAAAAGAAAAAGAGCGGTGGCTGGGGTACCTGGATTCGAACCAGGGATGGCGATACCAAAAACCGCTGCCTTACCGCTTGGCTATACCCCAACGTTACCGCGACTGGCAGATAGCAAATGTATTTCAATCCGACAAGGACTTAGTTTGATAAATTGACAAAAAAATTCATCTGGTATCTATGAACACCATAATTTTGGGGTTTGTCCTAGATAGAGGCATCAAATTGGTAGCAATAAATTATAACCAAAACTTCAATCCAGCCCATGGCGAAGCGATTACCATCGCCAAAGATGTCCGGCGCATCACTGCCCCCAATCCAAGTCCAATGACATTTCATGGAACCAATAGTTATATTATTGGGAAAAATAATTTAGCCATCATCGACCCTGGTCCATTAATTGATGCGCATCTTGAAGCTTTATTAAAAGCGATTGGCGATCAGCCGCTCACGCATATATTTGTCAGTCATACCCACAAAGACCACTCGCCACTTGCTAAAGTGTTGCAGGACAGAACGGGAGCTAAGATTTACGCAGAGGGCCCGCATCGGGCTGCGCGTGAATTGAACATAGGCGAAATTAATCCACTTCATGAAAGCTCAGACCTCGCGTTTCAACCTGATATCCAGCTCAAAGATGGTGAGATCGTAGATGGAGGCGATTGGCAGATCGAAGCTATCCATACCCCAGGTCATACCGCTAATCATTGCGCTTTTGCGCTCGTTGTCGAGGACATATTATTTTCTGCAGATCATGTGATGGCGTGGTCCTCATCCATTATTGCCCCGCCTGATGGTTCTATGCGTGATTTTATGAATTCCCTGGATCAGCTGATTTTAAGAGAAAACAAAGAAATTTTTCCCGGTCACGGCGGTGAGGTCATTGATCCGCCGATGTTTTTGCGGAAACTGAAAGAACATCGATTGTTTCGCGAAAAATCAATTATCAAAAGTTTGGCTCGAAATGAGAGAATGACGATCGATGAAATTGTTGCTCAGATATATCTGGGTCTGGCTGAAAATTTGCAACGCGCAGCGGCTTTATCTGTTCTGGCACATTTGGAAGACTTAATCGATCAAGACGCGGTTGAAACCGATGGACCGGCCCAACTCGATGGCACTTACCGGATCAAATAACCTTATCCAGCACCAACAATACCCAGCAGGCGGTTATCAACCTTGCTCAAGAAGCTATTGATAAGCTCTGCATTAAGCCCCAAATCGTGTGGCCCCTGTTTCGTTGCAGCGCGCATATTCACGAAAGTTGCCGTTTCATCTTCGGTCAATAAAACCAAAATATCGTGTTTCAGCCCAAGGATAAGCGAACCTTTGGCAAATTGAAGCCGAATGGTGGAGCCTTCAAATAAATCTGCGCCGTCAGCCAGCTGTCCTTGAACAGAAGCATTTATCCGATCTCTTGGGGTTGGTGCTGGCACCGGAATACTGGTTGTCTCAGCCGCCTCGCCTTCATCTAACTGAGGCTCGTCAGGTGATAAAAAATCATCCCCCTCACGCGCGATAACTCTCAGTTTTTCTTCAGATGCGACAGCTCGAATGGCTCGATATACGCGATCTATCGCCCCTTCATATCGGCGTTCGGTCAATTGACCATAGATTCGTGTGTTATTTAGATTGAGAATAACTTCGCCGGAACTATCACTTGAAAGCCATGACCGCGGTCGCGACGGATTGCGCAACCATTCAATGGGTACATCGCTGGATGTGACGACATCATATTGTTCTGGAAGAGACACGTAGCGATAAAGGCTGAACCCGAAGGGCAACAGCGCGACAAGATTAAGACACAAACCAACGAATGAGGCCCGGCCGCCACGCGCACCGACAAGCCACAACATTGAAAAACCAATGATGGCTAAACCAAGCCCTAGTGCTGCAATAACACTTGCTAGTAATCCAACCACAACTGCATTTGATGTTTGCAGGTCAAAGAACCGATGACCAACCCAAACTGTGAGCAACAATATGATTACAAAATAGCCGATTTTTCGCGACCAAATAGCGGAGACAGAAGATGGGCGACGATAAACTACCGGCATTTGGTTTACCCGCCCTTTTTAGAATTGCCAGCCTCTATGCTGGCTTGCGCGGCGGCAAGCTTTGCAATTGGCACCCGGAACGGTGAGCAGGATACATAATCTAGCCCAATTCGATCAAAAAACTTGACTGACACTGGATCACCACCATGCTCACCACAAACACCCAATTTCAAATCTGGATGATTTTCACGGCCTAGTTCAGCAGCCATTTTGACAAGTTCGCCCACGCCCTCAATATCAAGTGTGACAAATGGATCTTCATCAATGATGGTTTTTTGACGATATGTCTTCAAAAATGGCGAAGCATCATCACGCGAGATGCCATACATCATTTGCGTCATGTCATTGGTACCAAATGAGAAGAAATCTGCCGAATCAGCGATTGCATCAGCGCGAATCACAGCACGCGGTAATTCGATCATTGTACCAACAAGATATTGAACGCTGGCATCCATCTCTTGCATCACGTCTTCCGCTACAGAATTGATGCGTTCTTTAACGAAATCGAGCTCTTTTTTCAGCGCGACCAACGGCACCATAATTTCAGGCATGACCGGCGCACCAGTGTTTTTCGCCGCTATGATGGCAGCCTGTAAAATCGCTCGAGCCTGCATTTCAGTTATTTCCGGATAAGAAATTGCTAATCGGCAACCCCTGTGACCCAGCATAGGGTTAAACTCACTCAATTCATCGATCCGGCGACGAACGATGATATCATCAACACCCATAGCCTTGGCGGTATGGGCGATTTCTTCGTCTGCTTTGGGCAAAAACTCATGCAAAGGTGGATCGAGCAAGCGGACGGTCACCGGTTGACCATTAGCCGCCTCAAACAGTTCAATAAAATCTGAACGCTGCATGGGCAGTAATTTATCAAGCGCTGCACGCCGTCCTGCCTCTGTCTCAGACAAGATCATCTCACGCATTGTCAAAATGCGGGATTCATCAAAGAACATGTGCTCTGTTCGACAAAGACCAATGCCTTCAGCGCCAAATTGGCGCGCAGCTAACGTGTCACTTGGCATTTCAGCATTCGTGCGCACTTCCATGCGACGCGCTTCATCTGCCCAAGACATTAATTGCTGGAATTCGGTGGACAATGTTGCTTTTTCCATAGCAACTTCCCCCAAAAGCACTTCACCTTTTGCCCCATCAAGGGTGATGATGTCACCTTTTTTCAAATATCGACCCGACGCAAAGAGCGTCTCATTTGCCAGATCAATGCGCATATTACCGGCGCCGCATACGCAAGGTCGACCCATACCTCTTGCAATCACGGCTGCATGGCTTGTCATGCCGCCACGGATGGTCAAAACACCTTCTGTGCGCTGCATTCCATGCACATCTTCAGGACTTGTTTCCATTCGGACGAGAATGGTTTTTCGTCCTTCACGAGCTGCATCGATGGCATCTTCGGAAGAGAAAACAATTTCCCCGGATGCAGCACCAGGAGACGCCGGCACACCTGAAGCGATCACCTCGCGTTCTGTTTCCTGGCGGATAGACGGGTGCATGATTTGCTCAAGAGATAAAGGATCAATCCGGCACAGTGCCTGCTCATTCGTCAAAATACCTTCATGGACGAAATCGACATTTGTTTTTAGCTCAGCCGCAGCAGATAATTGCAAATCGAAACTATCGCCCACCCAAGCTTCACCAGATTGAACGATGAAACCTAATCGCTGACACCTTCCGTAAAATCGTTCAGCTTTTTTGCCGATTTCTGTCAAACGAGCGTGCAAATCAGGTGCGATATCAATCAGTTTCTCACAAGCCTCTTCAGCATCGTCACCCAAAGACGTCGGAAAACGGGAGGTTCTTGCACTCTGCTCTCCGACCAAATTCCATCCTAAACCGCCCTCAACTTTGTTCTCACCAGTCAAACTGTTTCTTGTATCGAGATATGCTTGCCCACTCATATCATCAAAATCAGCAAAGGCAGCTGCACGAACAATTACGGCAAGGCCTTCATCATCGCTGATTTCATGAATTTGGCGCTGCATCACCGCACGACGTGACATCCAGCTTTTAATCGCACTAATGACTGCGAGACGAAGCTGGCCAAATAAATCATCCGGAAGATCGAAGCCAAGTTCAGATTTCAGCTGTTCTTTGTATATTTTGGAAATGGCGATGACTTCATCCATGGAAAAGTCATTATCGCTTTCATAACCCAGTTCTGTTCGTTTTTCGTCGAAAAGATCTTCTAAAATATCAGGCGTGATATCGAGCGCGTTTTCAGTAAATTGATATAAAAAACGCATGAACTGTTGAGCAGCTTTTTGATCATTGGATGCTTCGTAGCCCTTGCGCGTGCTCGGTTCCATGAGCTGTGCAATTTTCCGAGTATTTTCGGCGTTCATACCCAAATGATAAATAGGACTCACAACGCCGGCCACCCTCGAACGCGAAGATGCTCGCGAGGTTAAAAATAGGGGTAATTGCTTGCCAATATTTGTTTTAGAATATTTAGCTTCCAAAATTTGAAGCGAATTTTTCAATTCCGTTTCAAATTCGTCCGGCAAGGTGCCGTGTTCATGGTAATAATTGCAGGTTTCAGCGCGGATAATAAAACCGGGCTGAACAGGAATATCAAAACAGGATAAAGCAAATAGACGCGCACCAGCATAGCCCAAATGCAAATCGCCATAGCGATCGGCATCTGAGGCTGCCTTTTGGCATTCGCCCAGCTGATCAATCCATATCGACACCGGATCCGCCCTCCTTGCACGACCCCGCATATAACCACATACCTGTTAAACCTAACATTCAAACGCTTGTTGCCACGTTTTTAAACTTAGTTACACAGGTTTTATGTTGCAATGCAACATTTTTCTCCCCACCCACGCCAACAACGCGCGAATTGGTTAATCTAACCAGCTGAATTTAAGCTGTAAAACAAATCATGAAAAAAAACAGTTTTATAAAGAACTTATTCTCCCCCGTGTTACAAAAGAGCCATATCACATGCAAAAAGAGGGTAAAAAAACAGAGTTGATCTCTTTCAATTCTTCACGTTAACTTGTTGTTTTTACTAATCTTTAATTTCAGATGATCAATACATACCTGAAATTTTTCCGCCATCTTACTTCCTTGGTTATCTTATAAGCCTACCCCATTACAGTTTGCGAGGGGTAAGATATATTCACATAAATGAGATTTTTTGCTTTGACCAATTCCGACAATTTGGCGCTACCTTTTATTCTCTCCTCTCAGGCGCAAAAACACATTACCCATAACGAAGCTTTATTGGCGCTAGATGCGATTGTGCAATTAAGTGTGATCAGTAAAAATGTGCCCGAAGGACCGGTGGATGCACAAGTTGGAGCCCGATACATCGTGCCTGAAAACGCAAGTGGAAATTTCGCCAACCAAACTGGTAAAATCGCTGCTTTTCAAGACGGTATTTATCAATTTTACACCCCTCAAATTGGCTGGCTTACTTATATTTCTGAGGAGAATACCTATCAGTATTTTGACGGTTCAGATTGGCAAGACTTACAAGGACTGGGAAGCGAGGCTGTGTTTTTAACGCTCGGCGTGAATACGTCCGCAGACCTGACTAACCGCTTTTCAATGTCATCGGATGCAAGCCTATTTAATCATGATGGCAACAGTCATCAACTCAAAATCAACAAAGCACAAGTGTCTGATACTGCAAGCCTTTTGTTCCAAACAGGATTTTCCGGGCGTGCCGAATTTGGCATAGCAGGAGATGATCAATTTCGAATTAAAACCAGTCAGGACGGCACAACCTTTCAGACCGCACTGATAGCAGATGCCGCGACTGGATTTGTCGCTATCGGTGACATAGCGCCGTCGGCAACGCTTACAGTTTCCAACAATATGAAAGTTGAAGACCCGGCATCAAATGCATCGCTTGATGCGAATGTATCAGCGGCAATGGCAGAGATTACTTCGACGGCGGCAAATGGTGATCTGACCATTCGGCAAAACGGTGATGGGTCCATCATCTTTCAAACAAATGATGAAGATATTCTGCGCCTACAGGACGGCGTGATTACAGCTCACATGCCGGTTCAATTAAAAAGCCATTCACTGTTAAACTTGCCCGATGCTACAATGCCTGGGAGAATGATCTATGTGACTGATTCTGCTTTTGGTTCCTGCATCGCATTCTCAGACGGCGCACAATGGCGACGAAGCGAAGATCGATCAATTGTCAGCTAGAATAACCGAAATTGATGATCAAAAGTCTCAATCCTCACGAAATATCTCCATAAGATACCTATTGTGTGCGTCAAATTAACTTCATTTTCAAATAATTGTCACAAAGCCCTAGACGATAAGGAAAACTCAGCGTAACGAAACCTAGAAATACTGCACTTTTTGTTCATATGAGTATCCAAATGACTGACATCCCCAATATCCCGTTTGTTGATCTTGCGAGCCAGCAAAACCGCATACGTGCTGACATTGATAAAGCCATGGCGCGTGTGCTCGATCATGGTCGATATGTCATGGGACCTGAAGTGGCTGAACTGGAAGCTGAACTGTCCAAATTTTGTGGTGCAAAACATTCAATCGGTTGCTCATCGGGTACCGATGCGTTGGCCATGGTTTTGATGGCGAAAAACCTGCGGGCAGGACAAGTCATCTTCTGCCCGTCTTTCACATTTGTTGCCACGGCGGAAGTTGTGGCTTGGTTAGGTGCAAAGGTATGTTTTGTGGATGTGGAGCCGGATACATTCAACATGGATCCAAAGGCACTGAAAGCAGCAATTGAAACCGCAAAGGCAAATGGTGAAGATTTAGCAGGAATTATCGTGGTAGATCTTTTTGGTCTTCCGGCTGATTACGTTTCAATTTTAAAAATCGCTGAAGAAAATGATCTGTGGCTCATGTCGGATGCTGCGCAGAGCTTTGGCGCGCGCTATCACAATGCGCCGATTGGGACCAACGGCATCGCCACAGCAACAAGCTTTTTCCCAGCCAAACCATTGGGTGCCTATGGCGATGGTGGCGCAATGTTCACTGATGATGATGAATTAGCAGAGGATCTGCGTTCGATCCTATTCCACGGTAAGGGCACAAGCCAATATGACAATGTTCGCATTGGTATGACTGGTCGTCTTGATACTATGCAAGCAGCTGTGTTGCTTGAGAAACTAAAGATTTTTGATAGCGAGATCGTTGAGCGCCAAAAGGTTGCCGATCGCTATACATCCGGTCTCAGCGACATTGTTACTTGTCCGCACGTTCCAGAAGGATGCCAATCTGTGTGGGCGCAATATACA
The DNA here is from genome assembly GCA_017644105.1 of Rhizobiaceae bacterium. Lineage (GTDB taxonomy): Bacteria > Pseudomonadota > Alphaproteobacteria > Rhizobiales > Rhizobiaceae > Lentilitoribacter. The sequence goes on from JAEPMD010000007.1 coordinate 9,869, forward strand.
ACGCGTCTTCCGCAAGGTTTGGACAGAGATGCTTTGCAAGCACAGCTCAAAGACAAAGGTATTCCAACTGCGGTCTATTATGCAAAACCGTTGCACAGGCAAGATGCATATAAACATAATCTGATTGCAGGACAGACTTCGGACGGGGTCCTTCCTGTAACCGATGCATTATCGCTCGATGTCTTAAGCTTACCTATGCATCCATATTTGTCGGACGACACGCAGGATTACATTATTGAGCATATTCGCGGCGCAATTTCTGATTTGAGCTAAACCGCTTGTCAGGCGCTGGCGTATGAACACATGAGATCATGAATGGGTGTGGGCATCATCCTCCACCCTAAAACAATAGGTGTCCGTTGCGATTGTCGCTCCTTAAAAAGCTCATCTCTTTCGTCATCGTTGCAGGCGCGACCGCTTATCTCGGCGCCGTGGCATATTTATATTTCTCGCAAGACAGGCTGATTTTCCCAGTACGCGCTGCTGATACTGAAAATGCCGCTTATGAAAACTTTCAAAAAGTTCTGATTGATACGCCAGATGGCGAACAAATCTTTGCGCTTCATCACCCTTCTGAAGAAGGAGAGGCAACGATTATCGTGTTCCATGGCAATTCAAGCTCAGCTGTTCGTCAAAAAAACCGCGGTGAGCGGCTCATGAACGCTGGCTATGGTGTGTTGCTTGCAGGTTATCGCGGTTATCCAGGTAGCACAGGCAAACCGAGTGAAACCGGCCTCTTTATCGATGCGATTGCCGCCTACGATTTTCTCCAAGCACAGCGCGCGCAGCAAATCGCACTTTACGGACATTCGCTCGGCACAGGTGTTGCGACTTATCTAGCAACGCAACGCGATGTGTTTGCCGTAATGCTAGAAGCGCCTTTTAATTCCGTCGCTGCAGTTGCAGCCGATCGATATCCATGGGTTCCAGTTCTATCGCTGATCAAGCATGATTTTCAGTCTGATGAGCATATAAAGAAAGTTACGGCACCTATTCTCATTATGCATGGTGATAATGATACTACTGTGCCGCTCGAATATGGTCAGAGGCTTTATGCCAACGCACCTGAGGGCACTGAGTTTATTATCATCGAAGGCTTAGGACATGGCGGATTTTCAAGAATTGGTAGCGAAGAGCGCGCCATTGAATTTTTCAACAAAGCTTTAACAAACTAGGTTCACTTCGCCCAATCAGGCTTGGTCTGAGCAAAGAAAGATGAAATGCCATGTTGTGCTTCATCGCTCTCCCACGCATCGGCCAAAGCTTCAATTGAATGAGCAATATCCTCTTGTGAAATACCACCACTTAATTTCAAACATAAAGCTTTAGCACGCGCTGATGCTTGTGGCGCGGTTTTTAAAATAGACTTGATTTCTGTCGCAACAGCCTGTTCTAGATCAACTATGACATATGAAACCAATCCTAATTTTTGCGCATCCGCTGCATCAAACAATTTGCCCGAGAAGAATATCTGACGTGCTGCGCCCTCCCCCAGAAGTTTAACCACAAAAGGTCCGATCGTTGCAGGGATCAAGCCGAGCTTTGTCTCTGTTAGCGAAAACTTACATTTTGGGTCTGCAAGCACGATGTCACAAACGGACATCAAGCCGATCCCCCCGCCATAGGCTGCGCCCTGAACAACTGCAATTATGGGCTTGGGCAATTTATAAAGATCTAGCAACATGGATGATAGCGCGCTTGCTTCTTTGATCTTACCAGCGCGATCAGCATCTGCTTGCGCGCGCATCCAAGCTAAATCACCACCGGCGCAAAAGCTTTTGCCAATGGCACGTAAAACCACTGCTCGAATGGCTGGATCAGATGCACATTGTTGTGCTGCTTCTGACAATTCTACAATCATTTCAGCATTCATGGCATTATGCTTATCGGGTCGATTAAGCGTTAGATTGGCTATCCCAAAATCGTCAATGTCCAAAATGATGGTTTGAAATTCATGCATGATTTTGCCTCGCCAATTTCGCCATGATCGTCTCAACTTTCACAAGCCCATCTAAATCGAGTTCTGTTGACCAACCATCTGCCTCCAGCATTTGCACCAATGCTAATGTGGAGACATTGCCTTTCGCACCTGGCGCATAAGGGCAGCCGCCTAATCCACCAATTGCGCTATCAAAAACCCGCAGGCCCATATCTAAGCTGGCTTTGACATTATCAAGCGCAACACCTTTGGTATCATGGTAATGTCCGGCAAGCTTTGAGGGATCAATATCCGCTTGCACCGCTTTGAGCATTTGTGTGGTTGACTGAGGCGTACCAACACCGATTGTATCACCCAAAGACACTTCATAGCAGCCAAGCTCCATCAGCGCATTCGAAACGTCAGCGACGGCCTGAGGTTTAATCTCACCTTCATAGGGGCATCCCACAACACAAGACACATAGCCGCGGACGGGAATATTGTGATGACGCGCGCGCTCCATGAGCGGCACAAAACGTTCAAGGCTTTCAGCAATCGAACAATTGATATTTTTCTGGCTAAAGGTTTCAGACGCGCTGGCGAAGACCGCAACTTCATCGACTTTTGCGTCCAACGCTTTTTCAAAACCTTGTAAATTTGGTGTCAAAGCAGAATAGCGCACATTGGGATTGCGATTAATGCCGGCCATAACATCGGATGAATCGGCCATTTGCGGCACCCATTTGGGTGACACAAAGGCGGTTGCTTCGATGTTTTTAAACCCAAGATCAGAAAACGCGTCTATCAGTTCGATCTTCTCATTTGTGGGGATAATTTCCTCTTCGTTTTGAAGACCATCTCTGGGTCCAACTTCAAAGATTTTGACAAATTTGTCACTCATACCAACCTATCCCGTAATTTCCGCCGCATCACCTTACCGGTTGTTGTGACAGGCAATTCATCGAGCACATGGATTTCGCGCGGATATTCATGTGCGGCAAGCCGCGTTTTCACATGCGTCTGCAATTCTGAGAGCAGATCATCCGAGGATGCCACGCCATCTGCTAAGACCACAAAAGCGACGACAATCTCTGTGCGCGTTTCATCGGGTTTACCCACAACACCTGCAATCTTGACCGATGGATGGCGCATCAAACAATCTTCAATACTGCCGGGACCAATACGATATCCGGCCGAGGTGATCACATCATCATCACGTCCGACAAAGCGGATCCAACCATCGCTCTCAACAATACCCATATCACCTGTCAGCATCCAATCACCGATAAATTTGTCTTTGGTTGCTTGAGAATTGTTCCAATAATTGAGCATCATCACAGCATCAGGTGCTTTGGCGGCTATAACACCTATCTCCCCATCTGGCACAGCATGGCCATCCATATCGACGGCTGCCATTTCATGACCCGCAACTGCCTTGCCGATAATGCCGGGTCGGGGTTGTTCGAGAGCAGCACATGATGAAATTAACAAATTCCCTTCGGTTTGACCGTAAAACTCATTGATGGTCACGCCTAAAACCGTTTTACCCCAATCGAGCAACGGCGCGCCTAGGCTTTCACCCCCGCTGCCGACCGATATAAGATGTAAATCGCGAGGCGAATGATCTGGATAAGTCGAGCGCATAAGCTTGAGCGCCGTTGGCGGCAAAAATGCGTGCTGAACTTTGTAATCCGCCAAAAGGTCAAAGGCGGCATCAGCCGTGAACTTTTCAAATCTTTTGGACACCACAGACATTCCGCAAGCCAGCGCTGGAATTAAAACGTCAAACAAACCACCAATCCACGCCCAATCGGCTGGTGTCCAAATGACCCGACCTGGAGCTGTTTTAAAATCATTAAATGTCTCAAATCCGGTCATATGACCTGCAAGCATGCGATGACCGTGCAAAGCGCCTTTAGGTGAGCCTGTTGTACCGGATGTGTAGATAATCATGGCCGGATCATCAGGGCCTGTTTGCACGCATTTAAATTCATTCGATTGCGCACTGAGCATGGCTTGAAAATACAAACTCTTCAGCCCATTATGCACACCACCAATGGTGAGAATTTTAAGTCCCTCGCGCGCCTCATCTTTCATCTCAGAAAGTTTATCAGCGCCTTTCTGGTTGGTGATGATGACCTTGATACCTGCATCAATGACGCGGTGTTCTAGGGCGTCAGGACCAAAAAGCATGAAAAGCGGCACGGAAATCAGACCGCATTTAAATGCACCTAAATGACCAACCGCAGTTTCCAGCGCTTGCGGCAATAATATGCCTATTCGATCACCTCGATTAAGGCCAAGTTCGCAAAATAGATTTGCCATCTGGTTGGAAAGATCGCGCAATTTGGCATAGGAAATGGTTTGATCCTCATCGGCCAAAATAAGTGCTGTGGCATTGGGGGTTTTCACCGCCCAATCATCACAGGCCGCCAATCCCATATTATAGGTTTCTGGCAGCTGCCAGCCATCTTTTGCGACTTGATAGCAATAGCTATCTTTGGGATAATCCATTTAAGCCTCCGGCTCAATTTCAATAAGTATTGAACCACCTTCCACAGCATCACCAACTTGGCAAGTTAAACCCTTTACCTGACCCGCGCAGGGGGCGGCAAGGTTCATCTCCATCTTCATGGCCTCCAACACAATCAGGCGCTGGCCTTCAGAAACCTCTGTATTTTCTTCCACATCGATTAACCTAATGACACCGCTCATAGGGGCTGTGATGATGTTTTCGCCCGTATTGGCTTGTGCATTTGCGCTCAGAGGATCCGGCAAGATGAATTCAAAACTCTGTGCATCTTTATAGAGAACGACATAATTGTCTTGCCCATTCATATAGGTTGCGAAATCCAAACCGAAACGCATCCCATCGACTTCGATATCTACCGAGTTTTCATGTTGCGCGATGAGCTTAAATTGCGAAAGGATATTGCCTGCCAGATCCGATGATGTCACATCTGACCCCACCTCAAGGCGTCGTTCAATGCTTTCCCCCTGATACGTCATAGCGACCATGCGCGAAGCAGATCCAAACATGCGCCAATTCGATTGTGGTTTGGATGTTTGCCAATCCAAAGCGATCATCATGGCCAAGGCGATCATCACCTCGTTTTGTTGATCTTGAATAGTAAGCGCATCCAGATCGCGCTCAATTAGTCCTGTATCTACCTCGCCTTTGCCAAAGCCTTCATGCGACGATAATTTCGACAAAAATGAAATATTGGATGCTAGTCCTGAGACTTGTGTTTCAGCGAGCGCGGACGTCAGGGCAGACAATGCTTCATTACGATCGCTGCGGTGTGTAATGACCTTGGCGATCATCGGATCATAATAGGGTGAAATCTGATCACCGGTGCGTACGCCACTATCGTTTCGAGCGTGATCGGATAGTTTCAGATGAGAGATCTCACCTGTGGCCGGAAGAAAGCCAGCTGGCACATCCTCAGCGTAGATCCGCGCTTCAAATGCATGCCCATTTATCGCAATATCGTCTTGCGACACGGGTAATGCTTGCCCAGCGGCAACACGCAATTGCAATTTAACCAAATCAAGGCCGGTAATGGCTTCTGTCACCGGATGCTCCACTTGCAATCTGGTGTTCATTTCCATGAACCAGAACCCCTTCGTTTGAAGACGTCCTGAACCATCGGCGATAAACTCAATGGTGCCTGCACCTTCATAATTGATCGCTTGTGCCGCTTTAACCGCCGCCTGCGTCATGGCCTGGCGTACATCTTCTGGCATATCTGGCGCGGGCGCTTCTTCAATTACCTTTTGATGGCGCCGTTGCAGTGAGCAATCACGCTCAAACATGTGAACGACATTGCCTTTGGAATCGCCAAAAACCTGCACTTCGATATGGCGCGGTGACGTGATGAATTTTTCGATTAATACCGCCGGATCGCCAAAGGCTGTTTGCCCTTCCCGCGCCGCACTTTCTAATGCGGTGAGAAAATCTTCTTCGCGTTCGACCAGCCGCATGCCTTTACCGCCGCCGCCTGCGCGCGCTTTTATCAAGACGGGATAGCCGATTTTATCAGCTTCTGATTTCAAGAGCTCTGGCGTTTGATCTAATCCGTGATAGCCAGGAACAATCGGAACACCTGCATCTTGCATGAGTTGTTTGGCAGCATCTTTCAAACCCATCGCGGAAATGGCTTTGGCGCTTGGACCAATGAATTTAAGACCTGCCGCTTCGACAGCCTCAACAAAATCAGGATTTTCAGACAAAAATCCATAACCTGGATGAATGGCTTCAGCACCAGTTCGTTTTGCAGCATTAATGATCGCGTCTTGTTGCAAATAGCTTTCGCTGACAGGCGGTGGGCCAATATGAACAGCCTCGTCTGCCATTTCAACATGCAGCGCATTGGCATCTGCATCTGAATAGACAGCAACGGTTTGAATATCCATTCTTTTTGCAGTTTTGATAACCCGACACGCGATTTCGCCACGATTGGCGATGAGAATTTTTGAAAACATCGTCATACCCGCCACCATTACATTCTAAACAAGCCGAAGCTTGTATCTTCTACCGGCGCATTCAAACATGCTTTTAGGCTCAATGAGACGACATTACGGGTATCGCGAGGATCGATAATGCCATCACCCCATAGTCTGGCTGACGCATAAAAAGGGTGTGATTGAGTTTCAAACTGATCCAAAATGGGTTGTTTAAAAGCAGCTTCTTGCTCGGCACTCCAATCTTCACCACGCGCCTTTTTGCCAGCGCGGGTAACGCTTGCCATCACCCCTGCCGCTTGCGCACCGCCCATCACGGATATTCTGGCGTTGGGCCACATCCAAACAAATCTCGGGCCAAAAGCACGCCCGCACATGCCATAGTTACCGGCGCCATATGACCCACCAATGATCAGAGTAATTTTGGGCACATTGGCTGTTGATACGGCATTGACGAGCTTTGCTCCGTCCTTGGCAATACCGCCTGCTTCATATTTCGAACCGACCATAAAGCCGGTGATATTTTGTAAGAAAAGAAGCGGAATTTTTCGCTGACAGCAGAGCTCAATAAAATGTGCACCTTTGAGCGAGCTTTCAGAGAATAAGACACCATTATTGGCAATGATGCCGACAGGCATGCCGTCAATATGGGCAAAGCCGGTGACCAAGGTGGTGCCATAACGAGCTTTAAATTCATCAAATTCACTGCCATCTACCATGCGCGCAATCACATCTCGAATGTCATAGGATTGCCGCGTATCATGTGGGATTAGCCCCATAATATCCTCGGAAGAATAAGCTGGCTCTTTTGGCGCGCGTAATGTGATATTCGTTTGTGGCGCTTCGCCCAATGTGCGCACAACATTGCGCGCGAGTGCTAATGCATGCGCATCATCATCGGCCATATAATCTGCAACACCGGATAATCTGGTATGCGTGTCTGCACCGCCCAAAGTTTCAGCGTCGACTTCTTCTCCGGTCGCCTCTTTGACAAGTGGGGGGCCTGCGAGGAAAATCATCGCCTGTTCTTTGACCATAATCGTTGTGTCACACATGGCCGGTACATATGCGCCACCAGCCGTACAATTGCCCATCACAACAGCGATCTGTGCAATGCCTTTGGCACTCATACGCGCTTGATTATAAAAGATACGACCAAAGTGATCTTTATCAGGAAACACCTCATCCTGGTTAGGCAAATTGGCGCCGCCGCTATCGACCAAATAAAGACATGGCAGCATATTTTCTTCAGCAATTTCCTGCGCTCTGAGATGCTTTTTGACGGTCAGCGGATAATATGTGCCGCCTTTTACCGTCGCATCATTACAAACAATCATGCAATCGCGGCCATTGATCTGCCCAATGCCTGCAATGACACCGGCGGCTGGGATATCCGCATCATAGGTGTCTTTTGCCGCGAAAAGGCCAATTTCTAGGAACGCTGTTCCTGGATCGATCAAACCTTCGACGCGATCTCGGGGAAGTAACTTGCCGCGCGAGACATGACGTTCGCGTGCACGAGACGATCCGCCTTGCAATATGCGTCGTGCTTCCTCGCGCACGTCATCAAGCTGGCAATGCATCGCCTCGGCATTATCAGCGTTCGGCATGGATGTACTGACTAACTTGGTCATTAAGCAGTCTCACTAAACATTTCGCGACCGATCAACATGCGGCGAATTTCACTTGTGCCAGCGCCGATTTCGTAAAGTTTCGCATCACGCAACAAGCGTCCTGTTGGATAGTCATTGATATAACCATTGCCGCCCAGGCATTGAATGGCTTCAAGCGCCGCTTGCGTGGCTTTTTCTGCAGCATACAGAATACAGCCAGCTGAATCTTTGCGGGTGACTTGGCCATTATCACAAGCGCGTGCCACTGCATAAACATAAGAGCGGCAGGCATTCATTGTGGTGTACATATCAGCAAGCTTGCCCTGCATGAGCTGGAAAGTGCCAATCGGTTTTCCAAACTGCTTGCGCTCATGCACGTATGGCACAACGATATCCATTGCCGCCGCCATAATCCCAATTGGGCCAGCTGCTAAAACCACACGCTCGAAATCTAGGCCGGACATGAGAACTTTGACACCCTCACCTTCTTTGCCAAGAATATTGGCTTCCGGCACTTTGCAATTATCAAAAACCAATTCGCAGGTATTGGATCCGCGCATACCGAGCTTGTCGAGTTTTTGTGCTGTCGAAAAACCCTCCATCTCTCGCTCGATGATAAATGCGGTTATCCCTTTGGAGGCGGCTTCCATATCGGTTTTGGCATAGACCACCAATGTGTTTGCATCCGGCCCATTGGTGATCCACATTTTGTTGCCATTGAGCACAAAATGATCGCCGGATTTTTCCGCGCGAAGCTTCATGGAAACCACATCCGAACCGGCACCGGGTTCTGACATCGCAAGCGAGCCCACATGCTCACCCGTCAGCAATTTAGGCAGATATTTTGCTTTCTGCTCGTCTGTGCCCCAGCGATTAATCTGGTTGACGCACAAATTTGAATGCGCGCCATATGATAGACCTACAGAGGCTGATGCGCGGGATATTTCCTCAATCGCCACACAATGGGCGAGATATCCCATATTAACACCGCCAGATTCTTCCGACACAGTAATACCGTGCAGGCCCAATTCGCCTAGTTTCATCCAAAGATCGTTTGGAAATTCATTTATTTTATCAATCTCAGACGCGCGTGGTGCGATTTCATCACTGGCAAATTTGCGCACCATTTCGCGCAAAGCGTTGATATCATCTCCCAAACCAAAATCCATTACGTGATCAAACATGAGCAGCCTCCTTCTCGTCATGATCGCTTGGCACAATGCCTTGTGACTTCAGCACCATCGACGCATACATATTTTCGATTTTCTTTTGTGACAGACGACCGCCGGACCGGTACCATGTGTTCACACCTGTCAGCATGGCCAGAATAGCCATGGCGGAAACATGAGGGTCGTCAATTTTCATAACACCAGATTTGATGCCATCGTGCAGGATGGATTTTAAAACCGCTTCATACTTGCTGCGCAAATCAGCAATGGTCGCGAACCCTTCTGGCTCGAGCGACCGTAATTCCATGTAAGACAGGAAAACTTCATCCGGACGATTGATATTGTAGCGAATGTGAAAGCGGGCAAATTGCTCCAAACGATCGACAGGATCTTTTGCCGTTATTTCTTCGTGGCAAGCACTCAGCAATCCATCCATATGGTTCTGCAATAAGCTGACTAAGATTTGCTGCTTGTTTGGGTAATATTGATAGATCGCACTGGCCTGCACACCAACTTGGCTTGCGATCTGACGCATGGAAACAGCGGCATATCCAAATTGGGCAAACAAAGACAGGCTGACCTTTCTGATCTCGCTTCTGGTGACTTCCCCGTCTGATCCGGCAATGCGCGCCATAAAAATTCCTTGCTAATTAAATGAACGTTCGTTAAATTAATAGCAGATAACAGAATGAAAAACAATACAGCAAACTTTGACATCCATTTTTGGGAAGTCAAAATTAGGGAAATGCCATTGCGCTCACAGTGCTGATGGCAATAAGAAGAAGGGTAATTTTGGAATTTGTAGCGGGTTACAAACCCCCAATTTCATCCAAGTTAGAATAACGTCATGACAGATATTAATATACGAAGAACCGGCAAGATCGGCCATATTACCCTCACCCGCGAGAAAGTACTCAATGCATTGTCCCACGATATGGCATTACAGATTGAGGAAGCACTGCATGCGTGGAAAAATGATGATTATGTGAAACTGGTGATCATTGACGCAAGTGGCGAGAAGGCCTTTTGCGCAGGGGGTGATGTTCAAGATTTATATGCTCAGGGAAAAGCCGGAAATTTTGAAAGCGGCGTTAATTTTTGGCGCGATGAATATCGCTTAAACGCGCTTATTTCGGATTATAGCAAGCCTTATATTGCCTTAATGAACGGTATTGTCATGGGTGGTGGCGTTGGGATTTCAGCGCTTGGTTCGCATCGGATTGTGACGGAAAACACCAGCTTTGCGCTGCCTGAATGCGCCATTGGCTTGATCCCAGATGTGGGCTCATCTCACCTATTAAGCGCAGCACCCGGCCATATTGGTGAATATCTGGCGCTTACCGGCGGACGCGTGGGGTATGAAGATGCCATCTATTGTGGCTTTGCGGATCATTTTGTCCCCAAAGATAAACTTGAGGCGCTGATTGATCAACTCACCCACTCTGGCGATGCGGGCGATATTTTATCATTTACCCAAGCGACCGACGCAGGTGATCTTGCAAAGATGAAGGCGGAGATTGATGCAATTTTTAGCCTTGAAACCATAGGCGAGATCTTATCTGCACTTGAAGAATCAGAGGCTGAATGGGCCGCAAAAGCGCTCTATAAGATCAATTCTGCTTCACCTATCTCTATATGTGTGACTTTACAAACCATAAGAGCTGTCCGCAAAAATCCGAGTATCGAAAACGCGCTACGCCAGGAATTCCGATTTGTGTCTCGTGCTATGGAACATGGTGATTTTATCGAAGGTGTTCGCGCACTGATTATCGACAAAGACAAACAGCCCAAATGGCGTTATCCGACAATTGCTGATGTGCCAGAAGATGTGGTCGCCCTGTTTTTATCACCACCTGAAACCGGCGATATCGAATTTCCGTAATTTCTTTTTTCGCGTTGATTTGAGCTAAATCAATGTTCTGTCACGTCAGACTGCTAATCTAAGGCCAAGGCAACTCAAACAGGAGTGGACCCATGGCCCAGAAAGTCAAAAACGCACAAACGTCAAAGACCACGCAACAGCCTGATGATGCAGCTGTTGAGCAAAGCATTGCCCTGCCAACAGCGAGCGAAGAGGATATCGAAACAGCCTATGAGCTGATCCATATCAGCTCGGATATCGTTGCAGGATTATCTAAATATCAGCAGGAAATTTTGAACTTTTATTCCCAGCGCATGCTGGCAGACCTTGAACTTCAACAAAAGCTGATGAGTTGCTCATCGATCTTGGAGATTTGGGAATTGCAGCGCTGTTTTTTTGAAAACGCATCCAAACAATATTCAGATGAAATGCAAAAACTGGCAAATCTCGGACAGCACATCGTGCCAACGGAACTCACCGGAATGCACGGGCAGATCAATTAATGATTGGCAGTTTCTGCCAGATGAGGAGAAAATATGCCTTATTGTCTAAAATTAACGAACAGCACCGTAACCGGCATTGCGATGACATTTTCTGTTGCGCTCGCGCAATCTACGAACCCGGCATGGCTTGATGAAGTCACAGTTCAGCTCGCATTAGAAGAACAATGCAATGTGGGCTATTTCATATCTATGAAAGAAACCGAATTAGCTGGGCAATTATATTTTGAAGCCCGTGCACAATGTGAAGATGGCCGTCAGTTTGACGCCGTTCGAGAAGGACGTATCCAGCCTTTTAAAATCACAAAATGTAAGGAAACAGTGGTGTGTTAATTGCCTGCCGTCATCACAAAGCTGAGAAAGGAAAGTCCATGGTCAAAAGAGGAATTATTCCTTTGCTTACCGGCATTGCAGTCTCTTTGAGCGCGAGTTTGATTGCTCAAGCTGAGAACCCAAAAGCCGATGTTTCGCATGGCCGCGATTTAGCACGTGCGAATTGCTCTCAATGTCATGCGGTGACAATCGATGGCGCAAGCCCATTGCATCAAGCCGTTCCGTTTTGGCGCATGACCATCCACCGGGATGTGAGCACGATCGAACGTGATCTGCTTAATCACGCATTGCCGAAAGACAATGTCATGCCGGTGTTTAATCTAACGCCAAAACAAGCGCGCGATATTGCCGCTTGGATTGCCTGGGTGCAACCTCGTGCGCATGGCAAACGGATTTTGGAAACAAATTGCGCGAAATGTCATGCGATCGGCGCAACAGGGGACAGCTCGCATCCAGATGCACCGCTGTTTCGCGAGCTGATGCAATTCTATCCCGTTGACGCAATTGAGGAAGCTTTTTCGCATGGCATTGAAACAACCCATCCGGACATGCCAGTTTTTAAAATGACAGAGCTTCAAGTTGCTGATGTGATTGTCTATCTGCAATCCATTCAAAGCGAAAAATAAAACGCGCCACAATCGGTAGCACATTAAAAACATTCAATTTGGCTGTGTCAAGTTAGCTGTGTCAAAACGCATATTTGAGCGCGTTGGCATTATCGCCTCGCGCTCCCTACACGTCTGATTTTATAACTTATCGATTAGATAAAGTTATAAGGCTGTTTGAAAACACCTTTGTCGACTTGGCGCATGCGATATTCAAGATCTGCCAAGCTTTTTGCATTGTTTAGATATTCGCGCTCGTTGCGTTTACGGCTATCTTCTGCTTTTAAAAATGAGAAAATTTTCATTGTTATTGTCCTTGCGTAATTTTCAATTTGTTTTGTATCGCAGTTAGATATACGCCCTTTATAAAAAATGAGTAGTGCTAGTTTTTTCTACCAGCCATGCAAAAATTGCAGGCAAATGATCATAAATTGTTCATATTTGTCGGATTTATGCCGTAATTCCACGGAAAATTGCCAAAAATAGAGGCATTAACCTGCGTCGCGCATTCCTTCGGCAGTCTGTAGATCCACCGAAACGAGTTGCGACACACCCTGTTCTGCCATGGTGACACCAAACAAGCGGTTCATGCGCGACATGGTAATTGGGTTATGCGTGATCAACACAAAACGCGTCTCGGTTGATGACGCCATTTCGTCCATAAGATTGCAGAAACGCTCAACATTGTGGTCATCAAGCGGCGCATCGACCTCATCAAGCACACAGATCGGTGCTGGATTTGTCAAGAAGACCGCAAAGATCAGTGCCATTGCGGTCAATGCCTGCTCGCCACCGGATAAAAGTGTCATGGTCTGCGGTTTTTTACCTGGTGGCCTTGCCAAAATCTCAAGACCAGCTTCAAGCGGATCTTCACTTTCAACCAATTGCAGCTCAGCTGTACCACCGCCAAATAGATGGGTGAACAGCCGGGTAAATTGCTCATTCACCACATCAAATGCAGCCAGCAATCGCTCTCTGCCTTCTTTGTTTAAGCTCTGAATGCCAGCACGCAATTTGCGGATCGCTTCGATCACATCTTCGCGTTCGTTGATGATCGTATCATATTGCTCTGAAAGTTCAGATTGTTCTTCTTCTGCGCGCAGGTTTACTGCCCCCAAACGTTCGCGCTCCATTTTCAAACGTTCAAGAGAGCGCTCAATTTTGTCAGGATCAAGCGCTGCTTCATCACCTTCAATTTGTGCCAGTTTGATGGCTTCATGCGGTTCGCAATTTAGCGCTTCGCGAATACGTGTTTCAGTTTCCTCGCGGCGTTCTTTTGCAGCAACCACACGCTCTTCCGCTCGGCCTCTATTTTCACGCGCGGACGATAAAGCCGCAATGGCTTCGGTGGCAACTTTATCAGCTTCACGCGACTTTGTTTCCGCAAGCGCCAACACATCTGCACATGATTTCCGCACAGTTTCTGCTTCGGTCAATTGATTCATCAATTGAATGCGGCGGCTGGCCAAATTGTCTGGCGCATCGGCAAGCTCCTGTGCTTCAACCGAAGCAACATTTGAACGTTCTTTAAGAGCTTTGATTTGCCCATCGGCATTTTGACCCCGTAACAGCCAGGTTTCACGTTCGTTGCCGATTGCGGTCAAACGTTGCTGACGATTACGATTATCTCGTTCCATGCTTTCATGCGCTGCACGCGCTTCAGCCGCTGCTCCGCGATCGGTTGCGACTTCTGAATTTGCCTGACTAAGCCGCTGATCTAGTTCCGATAAATCAGGTGCAGATAAACTGGCTGCCTCGACATCAACCAATTCTGTTTTCACCTCATCTAGCTGAAGGGTAAACTGCGCTGTTGATTGTCGCAAAACTTCTGCCCGATTAGATAGAGCGCCCGAAGCTTCTTGTGCTTGTGCCAAAGCTTTACGGGCTTCACCCACAGCGATATTGGCTAAGCGCACATCTTCGCGCAATGCACGTTGACCATCTTGATGATCCTTTACTGCTTGCGCAGCATTTTCCAAATTTTCTTCGGCTTCACGTAGTGATTTTGTTGCTGTGATCGCCTGAGCATCCAACTCTGAAAGTCTATTCTTTTGCGCAAGACGCATGGCAGCTGGTGTTGGCGCATCTGCTGACGCGCGATAGCCATCCCAACGCCATAGTGCACCATCTTTGCTCACCAAACGTTGGCCAGGTGATAAAGCTGCATGCAGCGCATCTCCTTGCACTTCATCATCAACCAATCCGATTTGCGCGAGACGACGCGCCAAAGCATCCGGTGCTTGCACAACTGCACTTAAAGCCGTCAACCCAGCTGGTAATTTCGGATCGTCACCTGTACCAGATATTTGCGACCAATGGGCAGGTGCTGATGCATCCAAGGGCAAATCAAGGTCATCGCCAATGGCTGCGCCTAAAGCAGTCTCATAGCCACGCTCCACCTTCATTTTATCAACCACAGGGGCAAATAATTCAGGCTCAGACCCGGCGTTGAGAATTTTTTGGATTGTCCGTGCTTCAGTTTCAATCTCGTTTAAATGACGCCGCGCTTCTGACAAGGGTTTGCGTGCGTCATTTTCATTTTGGCGTGCCGCTTCAAGTTTCGCTTCACCCGCCTCAACTTTATCTTCTGCAGCACCGAGATTAACCTCAGATTGTTCAAGCTCGCTTTGTTTGACTTGCGGATCGGGAAGTCCGGCAATTTGTGCTTCAATACCAACGAGTTCTTCGCGCTGCGCCGTTAATTGTCGCTCAATTCTGGCTTTTCGCTCGCTTAATTCTTGGTTCTTACGTTCAAGCTGAATTTTACCCGCCGCAGCTTCCGCACGCTCGGATGTAATCGCAGACAGTGTTTTTTCACTCGCAACGAGTTTCACACTTGCCGCTTCAAATGCATTTTTCAAATCCGCTGCGTGGGCATCTGAATTTGCCAAAATATCTTTGAGTTCTTTTTCTTCTTCATCGAGACGCGCTAAAATCGCGCTATTATCCGCTTTGAGCTGTTCTTCGCGGGCAATATCGGCAGCCAATTGCGATAAGCGTTGTTCTAGCTCAACCTTCCGTTTTTCAAGGCGTTGCGCTTCATCTTCGAGCTGAGTTTTGCCGATTTGCAAACGCTGTAATGCGGCAGCGCTTTTTGCATCTTCTTCGCGCAGATCCGGAAGCTTATGCGCTTCAACGGCCTGATTGCGCGCCGCTTCAGATTGTTTGGCTGCCATTTCAGCGACACGTTTTGTGGCTTCTGAGAGTTCTGACTGTGACTGCCCTTCGCTTGATTTGGCTTGTTGCCAACGCAAATGCAACAATGTCGCCTCGCTGCGGCGAATATCTGAAGAAATGGCTTTAAAACGATTGGCCTGACGCGCCTGTCGTTTCAGGCTTTCGATCTGGCTTTCAAGCTGGGCTGTGACATCATCAAGGCGCTCAAGATTTGTCTCTGCACCCCGCAAGCGCAATTCAGCTTCATGACGGCGCGAATAAAGCCCAGAAATACCGGCTGCTTCCTCTAGCAATTGTCTTCGTGCTTGAGGTTTTGCCTGGATCAATTCGCCAATACGACCCTGCCCCACCATAGATGGAGAACGTGCGCCCGTTGAGGCGTCCGCAAACAACAGCTGAACATCTTTGGCGCGGGCATCCTTGCCGTTGATGCGATAGGCGGACCCAGATTCACGTTCAATCCGACGTGAGACCTGCACCTCGTCAACGTCATTAAATGCCGCCGGGGCATCGCGCTCAGAATTATCAAGATAAAGCGCCACCTCAGCGGTATTTCGCGCTGGACGATTGCCAGAACCTGAAAAAATCACATCATCCATGCCGGATGCGCGCATGTTCTTATAGGAGTTCTCACCCATCACCCAGCGCATTGCTTCCACAAGATTGGACTTGCCACAACCATTGGGTCCAACGATGCCAGTTAAGCCGCGTTCGATGTAAAATTCGGTTGGATCAACGAAAGATTTAAAGCCGAGTAGGCGGAGTTTATTGAACTTCATGGACGGGTATCCCCGCCACCTAAATCGCTTAATTCAATTAAATTGTAATAAAAATGAGCGCCGGGCACACTTACCCAGCGCTCGAAAGAACGTTTATTATAGATAGCTGTCGATAAGTGCCGACATTGTATCAACTGACATATCCCCCGAATACCGGCTTCCGTTGACGATGAAACTCGGTGTGGATTGTATACCATAATCGTTAGCGCCGCGATTTCGCACTTCTGTTACATCATCAAGAAGCTGCTGGTTCGTCAAGCAAGTATTGAACTCTTCCTGTGTAAAACCCGCCAATTTAGAGATTTTTAGCAGGGCAGCGCGGGCATCTTCGGCTCTTGCCCATGTGGATTGCTGTTCAAAAAGAACATCAATAAATGGGAAGAATTGCTCTTCAGGTGCACAACGGGCCAACATTATGCCAGCTGCAGCACGTGGGTCGAACGGAAATTCGCGCATGATAAAGCGGACTTTGCCAGTATCAATGTACTTTTCTTTAATGTCTTTAAATGTGTTTTTATGAAAGTTTGCGCAGTGCGGACATGTCAAAGACATATATTCAACAATCGTCACAGGAGCATTTGCATCGCCCATTTCCATTTCTTTAAGTGGACTTGGTTTTAATACCTCATCCATATCAACAGTACCGCTTGCCGCCGGCACATTGGCGGAAGTCACCACCCGATCAATCGCTTTCTCGGCACCCGCAACTTGCTCCACTTTAGTGGTATCATTTGCATCACTCACATCTTGAGCTTCACTGCATGAGGCGACCAATAAAGCTACTCCACCCAGGAGCGCAGCTTTAGACAGCAGATTAAACTTTTTTATTTCCATAAACGACATACCTAACCCTTTCGTCGTATTTTAAACCTGCGAGGAGCCCCGGAAATCCGCAGTCGAGCGCTGCTCTCATTATTCACATGATCAGCCTAACAAAATAAACCGCCATACCACAGTTATTTCTGTCATATTTCGGGCAATTTGATGACTTTGCTAGATCAAAAAAATGTTACTTCTTGGAAAAAACAGCCTTGCCCAATTTTGTCAATGCTTCTTTTAGTCGCTCATCTTCGATGTCATTCACCATTTCGGTGAGTTTTTTTTGCTCAAGAGATGACAATTTGCGTGGCTTTTTGCGCCTTAAATCGTGTTTTACCACCACTTTCTGGACGATTTTAATGCGATTTAAGGCAGGAAAACCGAAAAATGCATTAATTCGTTGAAGAATTTCATCTTGCTGATGGGATAAAAACAATGCGCGAGAACCTTCGCAAGCGATTGTTAATTGCCCAGGCGATAATCCTCCGCCCTGTTCAGATTGACTTGCGCCTAAATCGCGCTGTTTTGGCCAGGTAATTTTGTCAGGTCTTGAACAATCGGCAAATTCAGGGCCAACAATTTCATCCCAAATCCCTAGCAGCATGGTGTTTATTCCGGCTTTTTTTGCCAGAATTGGGTCTACCAACGTATTGGTCAGCTCTGCAATCTGCAGTGCACCTTTTTGCCCTTTGGCATTTTTGTCAGCCATATATGTTCTTCCCGACATCAACAGCGCCAATTCGACTTAAGATCGCCAAGTAATTGCAATTATTTCGAATTTTTAACTTCGACGGGATCTTCGAGCGCAAACCCATCTGTTTTTACCACGCTTAATGCTAAAAATATTAGTCCAGTGATAAAAAGGCTATCAATAATATCATGACCAAACAAGATATTGAACATTCCCATAATACCATACGACACGACAAATATGCTTGCAAAAGCCAACCTAACTTTGTGCTTTTCATCTTTGGGTGCTTGCAGAACAAATATCATGGGGGACAAAAACAATAAAATTGCCGTTGCTAGTCCGAATACACCAGCATCAATCACTGCAGTGAGAAAACCATTATGAAAATGTGTAGAAAGCAGGTGCTCTTGCGGACAAATGACCTCCCCTTCCATCATGATGCTTTTTTCGCCCTGAGCGAGAATTTCATCACGTTTTCCATATCCATATCCCAAAATGGGCTGTTCTTTGATCAGGCATAACGCACGGCTATACAATTGCATACGTTGAAAAAAAGAACCGTCTGCTGGCAACTCTCCAGCAGAAAGATTTTCAACCAGAACTCCGAGTGACCCCGCGCGATCTCTGATCGTCTCAGAGGTCGCAGTTATTCCTACCAAGACAACCAAGACTACGGCAAAGATTCCCAGCACGCGCCATCGCTTTGTGGATACGCTCATAGCATAGAACATAACAATCAAAATATTGAGTGTGAATGCAATATACATCCCTCTGGTTAGAGATAGAACAAGTCCAACCGATAATAATAAGGCACCGCCGATTGCGATTAATTGATGTCGCCGATCTGCACCAATAATGCCCAGAAGCGCGATAGGAGCCAAAATACCACACACCATCGCAAATGGAATTTCGTTGCCAGAACCACCCGCCATCCTTTGGCCCAGCCAAACACCTTCATACAATAGCCATGGGATCAAGATATATCCGCTGTAACCTGCAAATTTGATAAACATGGAGAAGTAATCGACATTTTTCACAAGTCGAAAATTATATAAGATAAAGGCAATGGAAATAAAGATATATGGTTTTGCCCACCCCGCTAAATCGTTTATTTCAAAATCGCTGCGTATGTATGAGCTCCACATCGCGGCCAGATACAATATGCCGGGTACAACCAACCAGTAATCAGACTTGAGCAAAGCAAACTTTCTGTGTTTTAAGAACAAATAAGCGCCACTGGTAGCAGAGCAGGCGATCAGCACGGCCAAAATTGAACCAACAGCGGAAACGAGCGTGACCAAGGCCAAAATAAAGATCGAGTTGCGACCATGTATTGTTGACCAATTTGATGACTTGAATATGCTCATAACTTCATGCAATTGAATAGGGCGACCAGTAAGGGATTGAATGGTGGATTTCGCTTAGTAGGATACTAAAGTCAATGCCAAAAATATTATCTTTTCTATAGGTTTTTTCTACCATTGCCCAATCCATTTCCAACCTCCAGATCCGATTTTTCAAAACAGCTCTTAAATTGGTATGATGCACACCATCGACGATTGCCTTGGCGCATTTCACCCGTTGATCAAGCCATAGGGGTTGAAGCTGACCCGTACCATGTCTGGCTATCAGAAATCATGTTGCAGCAAACCACTGTGACCGCAGTAAAGCCTTATTTCATAAAATTTATTAAATTATGGCCAAACGTTGAAAACCTGGCAGAAGCGTCGGCTGAAAGTGTTATGCAGGCTTGGGCCGGTTTAGGTTATTATTCGCGAGCTCGCAACTTAAAAAAATGCGCTGAGCTGATCACAACGGAATATGATGGAAAATTCCCAAACACCGAAGCAGAACTGCTCAAATTACCAGGTGTAGGGCCTTATACGGCCGCTGCGATCGCAGCGATCGCATTTAATGAACCAGCAGCAGTAGTGGATGGAAATATTGAACGAGTGTTCACCAGAATTTTTACTATAAAAACACCCCTTCCCTCTGCGAAATCAGAAATAAGAACCCGTGTCGGATTGCACGTGCCATTGGATCGACCTGGTGATTTTGCTCAAGGGCTTATGGATTTGGGTTCAAGCATATGCACTCCCAAAAAGCCCAATTGCCTTTTATGCCCGGTGCAAAATCTCTGCCAAGCGTCTGCAGAAGGAGAGCAAGAACTCTATCCGGTGAAATTGCCTAAAAAGGCAAAGCCAAAACGCGAAGGCGCTGCTTTTGTGATCAGCGATCAAGATGGCGCGATCTATTTACGCAAGCGGCCCGATAGTGGACTTTTGGCTGATATGAGTGAAGTTCCAACATCAGACTGGAACTCCAATCAGGATGGCGAGACGAGTGCAAATGCGGCCCCCATGGACTTAGACTGGGTCCCTAAAGGAAGTATCAGGCACGTCTTCACCCATTTTGAGCTGACGCTCTTTGTATATTCCGCTGAGATATCAGCCAAAGACATGACCGATTCAAAATTGGCTGACGGTTGGTGGTCAGGACCTGAACAAATTGCCGGCGAAGCGCTACCCAACCTGATGAAGAAGGTGATCACAGCTGTTCATCCAAATGCCTTCAAAAGTTGACTTGATTTCTCCCAATCCGCTTTTGTGCTAGCATATCTAGATATCAAATCGTGATACAGAGGAAAGGTAGCGCGTTATGAAACAGTTCTTCTTAGCTGCATTATTATTAACGAGCCCGAATGTTGCGCATGCTGATGCGATATACGGTTGCTGGACAAATGGCACAGAGCGGCTGGTTGTCGAGTTTTCAAAGATCACCTCCCCCAGCGGCGCGTCCCCGCAAGCACAGATTGATCGTCACACAGCTATTTTCACCGCTCCCGAAAGTGAGCGGGACGCTGGACAAACATTGGTCTTCCGGCAGCTTAACGATAATGAAATCGCGCGCACGATCCAAGGAAGTACAGATAGTACGAACCGTGAAATCTGGAATCCGTGTAATTTGGCAATTAGCTAGGGCGCAAAGCCGGTGATATAGGTTTATATGGGATAACTCGCCGGGGTTGACTAAGCACCAGCATTGGCCATTTCAGCGCGAACGATCGCGCGAAGGTCATCAATTGGCTTTAATTTGCCTTTTTCTTCAAAGTGCCAGAATGTCCAACCGTTACAAGCGTCTAACTCCTGCACTTTGGCACCCATTTTATGAATGGATCCACCATCGCCGTTGACTGCAATCGTACCATCAGCGCGAACAATTGCGCTCCAACGTTTTTTGCTATCAGTTAAAACAGCACCTGGGTTGATCAAACCAGATTCAACCAGCGTATTAAAGGCAACGCGCGGCAAAGCTTTCTTACCGGTCATAACTTTCAATTCAGCCTGACCCAAAGGTTCAACTGCATCAATGCGTGCTTGCGCCGCGTCGATATATTCTTGCTCACGCTCTATGCCGACAAAATTACGACCCAAACGTTTTGCGACAGCACCTGTTGTGCCGGATCCAAAGAATGGATCGAGAACCACATCGCCAGGTTTTGATGATGCCATCAACACACGAGCAAGCAAAGCTTCTGGTTTTTGGGTTGGGTGTACTTTTTTGCCGTCATCACCTTTTAATCGTTCACCACCTGAGCAAATTGGAAACAACCAATCAGAGCGCATTTGCACATCGTCATTGGCCGCCTTCATTGCATCATAATTGAACGTATAACCTTTGGCGTTTTCATCGCGACTGGCCCAAATCATAGTTTCATGTGCGTTTTGGAACCGGCGGCCACGGAAATTTGGCATTGGATTTGTCTTGCGCCAAATCACATCATTGAGCAACCAAAATTCAAGATCTTGTAAGATCGTGCCGACGCGGAAAATATTGTGATATGAGCCAATCACCCAAATTGTGCCGTTTGGTTTAAGCACCCGGCGACAGGCCATCAACCAGGCCCGACAAAAACTGTCGTAAGCCTGGAATGATGTAAACTGATCCCATGCATCATCTACTGCATCGACCTTAGAATGATCTGGTCTATGCAAATCCCCACCAAGCTGGAGGTTATAGGGAGGATCTGCAAAAATCACATCAACCGAATTAGACGGCAGTGCCTCTAGTGCAGCTACACAATCGCCTTTGATAATCGAATTAAGGTAAGGGGTCTTATCTTCAGATGATCTGGCGATGTCGGAAAGCGATACAATAGACGGCATAGGATACTCACAATAAAAACGCGAAACATGATGAGCACATTGTTACCGCACAGGGTAAAGATTGGGTTTGCAGATATGGTAAATAAACCATGAATGATATTCTTGCCCTTGCAGTGCTTGATTATCGGGCCCAAATAAGGAAAAAGACTTCTCAACTTCCCCCAAAAAAGACGGAAAAAGTATGGCTGATTTAGATCTGGTAATTTTTGATTGTGATGGAACTCTTGTTGATAGCGAATATCTTGCCGCGCAAATTGAATCAGAGCAGCTGAACAAAGCAGGATTTAATATCACGCCTGAGGAATTTGCCGAGCGTTTCGCAGGGCTCACAACAAAAGAAATTTTGTTTGAAGTGGAGCGCGAAGCCAATATTCCGCTACAGGCGTCGCTGTTAGAAGCAACACAGAATGAGTTGAACACGCGCTTGCCAAAAGAAGTTGAAGCGATCTGGGGTGCGCATGAAGCTTTGGATAAAATCGATGTCCCGATGTGTGTATGTTCAAATTCGCCTCAAAGCCGACTAGAAGCCATGTTGTTGAAAACGCGCCTGAACAGCTTTTTTGGGGACTTTATTTATTCCTCTCGAAACATCGAAGATGGCAAACCGAAACCCGCGCCGGATGTCTTTTTATATGCAATTGATAAGCATGATGCCGAAGCTGATTATACCATTGTAGTGGAAGATTCAGAGGCTGGTGTAAAAGGCGCTAAAGCCGCTGGTGCACGAGTGATTGGATTTACCGGTGGACGCCATACATTCCCTGGTCACGCGGATAAGCTCATGGATGCCGGCGCTGAAACCGTCATCAATCGCATGGCAGATCTTGCGCCGATGATTGAAGCTCTTTCTGCGTGGAAAGAGCTTAAATAAAATTTGTTCTCAACAGGTTGTGAAATTTGTTATCGCGTTGGACCGGTGTCAAAGCCAACAAAGACTTCCGTTTCCCCACCTGCACCTGCTGGGATCCTGACATTTGGATCGGCAAACACAAATTGCGCCGTCAAATTAGCACCTGATAGAGCGACAGGTGTTTGCGTTAATTCAGAATAGAGAACGGTGCGGGTCAATTTATCGACCACCGCCACTCGAATTGGCAATGTGACATTTCCGGCTTTACCCTGAGGCCCCGCAACCAATCGGCCAGCGGCCACCACATTGACAATCAAATCTTCACCGGACGTGGTGCAGGAACGCGTGGCATCAGCCAATGACGCCTGATACGTGATTTTGGACGGATCGCCATCTCCGCCACGCGTGTAAGCGCGATAAAAGGCAGTACCATCGCGCAAACTTACGCGCGGACATTTTCCTTGAATGACGGCCGGTGTAGCTGTTGCATTTTGTTGCGCGGTCACATCCAATGTGTTTGCGGTTTCCGTCGAATTACATCCGGCAAGAATTAGACAGCCAAGAATTACAGGTGACGATTTATTTATTTTCGAAAACACGGGCCTATACTCTACTTTCAATTTTGATCATTATATATCAGGGCTTTGCATCAATGGCATGATAGTCTATATCAGCGCCAGACAAAAAAATCGATCCACTGCGTCATAATAAAATAGTTTATCGACGCAACCCCAGGAGAATTCTGCTTTGCAATATGTTTCAACGCGTGGTGAAGCCCCTCAACTTAATTTCAGCGACACTCTTTTGACTGGATTGGCAACTGATGGAGGTCTTTATGTACCTAAATCATGGCCACAATTTAGCAAGCGCGATATAAAAGCAATGCGCGGCAAGCCGTATGCTGATGTGGCTTTTACTATTTTGCAGCCATTTGTTGATGGAGAAATTCCTGACGATAAACTCAAGGATATGATTGATGAGGCCTATGGATCGTTCCGCCATAAAGCGGTAACCCCAATGGTGCAAACCGATGATAATGCTTATCTTTTAGAATTGTTCCATGGTCCAACGCTCGCATTTAAAGATGTGGCCATGCAGCTTTTAGCGCGTATGATGGATTATGTTTTAGAAGAACGTGATCAACGTGCAACGATTGTTGGCGCGACATCGGGCGATACGGGTGGCGCTGCAATTGAAGCATTTGCCAATCGTGATCGCACAGATATCTTTATTTTGTTCCCGCACAATCGCGTCTCACCCGTACAGCAACGCCAGATGACAACATCCAAAGCCAGCAACGTGCACTCAATCGCGATTGAAGGAACATTTGACGATTGTCAGGACCTTGTTAAAGCGATGTTCAATCATCAGGAGTTTCGAAATAACGTACAATTATCGGGCGTAAACTCGATCAATTGGGGCCGAATTATGGCACAGATTGTATACTATTTCACTGCGAGCCTTTCTATTGGTGGACCAGAACGCAAAATTTCATTTACAGTTCCAACAGGCAACTTTGGCGACATTTTTGCTGGCTATTGCGCCAAGCGTATGGGCTTGCCAATTGCAAAGCTCAACATCGCAACCAACGATAATGATATTCTGGCAAGAACCTTGAAATCTGGTTCCTATGAAATGAGAGGTGTAAGCGCGACAAGTTCACCCTCCATGGACATTCAGATCTCGTCAAATTTTGAGCGCTTACTATTTGAAGCGTATGACCGCGATGCAAGCAAGGTTCGCAGCGCAATGGGTGCGCTCAAGCAATCTGGTTCGTTTTCGATTGAACCTGTTGTATTAAAAGCCATCCGCCGTGAATTTGCTGCTGCTAAAGCAACTGGCGCGCAAGTAAGCGAAACAATTTCAAGATACAATCAACAGAATAGCTATATCGCTGATCCCCACACTGCTGTGGGCCTGTTTGTGGCAGAAAAACTTGCCAAGCCAACATCAGCGATGATCACTTTGGCCACCGCGCATCCGGCTAAATTCCCAAGTGCTGTGAAAACAGCTTGCGGAATTAACCCTGCCCTGCCAAATTGGCTAAGTGATTTAATGGAACGGGAGGAACGGTTTAAGGTATTGCCTGCAGAGCTTAAATTTGTGGAGGAATTTATCTCGATGCACACAAGAGCGAGCCAATAACCACTTAAAGTATGAATATCAACACTACAGTATTGCCCAACGGGCTCACCATTGTTACCGAACGCATGCCGCATTTGGAAAGCGTTGCGCTCGGGGTGTGGATCAAAGCGGGCTCCCGCGATGAAACCGATGATGAGCACGGCATCGCACACCTTTTGGAGCATATGGCTTTTAAAGGCACCAAACGTCGTACGGCGCGGGCAATTGCTGAAGAGATTGAAAATGTCGGCGGTGAAGTCAACGCGTCCACATCCACGGAGACGACTTCGTTTTACGCACGCATTCTGAAAGAAGATGTGGCTCTGGGTATCGACATTCTGGCGGATATTCTGACCCATTCGGTATTTGATGAGCATGAGCTCATGCGTGAAAAACACGTTATACTGCAGGAAATCGGCGCTGCTAATGACACGCCCGATGATGTGGTTTTCGATAAATTCTCAGAAGCTGCCTTTAGAAATCAGAGTGTTGGTCGTCCAATATTGGGAACACCTGAAACAGTACAAGGTTTCACACCAGACCAAATCCGCGCCTATATGGATCGAAATTATTCTGCTGATCGGCTCACAATTGTTGCCGTTGGTGCTGTCGATCACGATGAGATTTGCAAACTTGCGCAAGCCAGCTTTTCAGACCTTCAGCCTGAACATGGCAACACACGAAATTATCCGAAAGCCAATTATACCGGCGGCGCGTATCGTGAAAAACGTGATTTGATGGACGCGCATATTTTGCTTGGTTTTCAAGGCCGCGCCTATCACGCACGCGATTTTTATGCGTCGCAGATTTTGGCTGGCATATTGGGTGGCGGGATGTCCTCGCGTTTGTTCCAAGAAGTTCGCGAACGTCATGGTCTTTGCTATTCGGTTTATGCATTCCATTGGGGATTTTCTGATAGTGGTATTTTTGGCATTCAGGCCGCGACCGGCGCAGAAGACATTCAAGCGCTTGTGCCTGTTGTTATGACAGAACTTGCAAAAATTGCAGAGAATGTTGACCAACAAGAAATTGATCGCGCTCGAGCCCAAATCCGCTCTGGCCTTTTGATGACACAAGAAAGCCCGGCGGCGCGCGCGGGTCAGCTAGCCCGTCAAATGATGTTGTTTGGTCGCTTGATATCTAATGAAGAATTGATGGAACGTCTTGAAAACATCAATTCTGATAGGCTTACAGATTTAGCGGGAAGATTATTCTTTGGAGAGAAGATCACCTTGTCTGCTGTCGGACCAATTGACCAATTGGCATCGCTTGAGGAAATGGAAGCACAGCTTCAAAGCCCTCATTCGATCATCCGAGCGGCAGAATGATCAAGACATTAGCATGAAGGCGAACAAAGCTAGGGTTTGAATGTTTTTTGTTGATTACCAAAATATCGCCACTGCTGCACTTGATACCAAGGCTCAACTTTCGCGCCTTTTTCTATCATTTTTCGTTGCCGTTTTATTTCTGGCGGGTAGCTTTTACCCCGTAACATCAGCTAACGCTTTTGATGCTGTGCAAGTTACAAGTGATGAACTTGCCCTGGATCTCACTCAATCTGTTGAGGTTTTCCGTGGCAGAGGGCCAGCATTTCAGGTTTCAACTGCACCTGATAATGAAGGGATCGTGCGCCGTATTGAGGTTCGCGCTATTAGCGATGATCACAGCGGCGATTGGGCGGTCGTCGTTTTGGCTAATACCACGAGTGAACAGATCGACCGATTATTTATTGCACCACATTATCGTTTGGCAAATGCCGGCGTGATTTGGCCTGACCTTGGGTCCCAGCGCATCATCTCTATCACACCATCAGAAGGATTTGCGCTTGATCGCGAAGCGTCTGACGACGCCGATATTTTCCGGATCACCATGAATCCGGGGACGATCGTGACATTCGTCGCCGAGCTATCATCAAATGATCTGCCGCAATTATACTTGTGGGAACCAACTGCTTACAAAGATACGGTCAACTCGTTCACCTTATACAAAGGCATTCTGATCGGCATTGCGGGGTTGTTAGCGGTGTTCCTGACCAACCTATTCATTGTGCGCTGGACGATTATGCTGCCTGCAACAGCGATGCTGGCATGGACTGTTTTGATTTATATCAGCGTTGATTTTGGCTTCCTGTCAGAGCTCTTTAGATTAGGCCCGCAGGAATTGCAGTTCTGGCGCGCGGGTGCGGAAGTCTTATTAGCCGGCGGGCTAATCATATTCCTCTTCACCTACTTAAACC
Source organism: Rhizobiaceae bacterium (assembly GCA_017644105.1). Taxonomy (GTDB): domain Bacteria; phylum Pseudomonadota; class Alphaproteobacteria; order Rhizobiales; family Rhizobiaceae; genus Lentilitoribacter. The sequence continues at coordinate 37,174 of JAEPMD010000007.1, forward strand.
TGCACAATTGGCATATCAATTTGTCTTATGTCGCGCTTGTCTGGCTTTTAGGTCTAGCAGCCCTCTTTTCGATCATTTTGATCGATGCAGCGGTGGCCGCAGGTATTGCGCGGATATCATTTGCACTGACAACGATTTTGGCAATTTTCCTCATTGGATATTTGGCCTATCGCGGCTATGATCGCGCCTTTATGCTGGTGCCAACATGGCTCTTAACAATTTGTTGGTTGGCAGCCGCAGGGCTCACCGCAATCGGTGAATTGGACAATGACATTCTTCAGCCAGCATTGGGCGGTGGCATGGTTCTCATTGTGCTCCTAATTAGCTTTACGGTTATGCAGCATGTGTTCACCGCTGGCATCTATCAGCAAGGTTTATTTTCTGACGCGGAACGTCAATCTTTGGCACTCACAGGGTCTGGTGACACGGTGTGGGATTGGGATGTGACGCGTGATCGGCTCACGACAAACCCGGATATTTCCAAAGGCCTGGGCATGGCGCCAAATTCCTTGCAAGGTGCGATGCGTAACTGGCTACCCATTTTGCACCCCAATGACCGTGATGGGTTCAGCACCGCGCTTGATATCATGCTTGAGCATCGCAGAGGTCGTTTAAATCACGAATTCCGCCTGCGCGCCTCTGATGGGCATCATCATTGGTTTTCGCTCAAAGCGCGCCCAGTGATTGGTACAAATGGCGAAGTGATCCGCTGCGTGGGTACGGTTCACGATATTACCGAACAAAAGACATCTGAAAACCGATTGTTACGCAATGCTGTTCAAGACAATTTAACCGGTTTGCCAAATCAGGAATTGTTCCTTGATCGTTTGGCAACGTTATTGGCGATTGGCGAAAGTCGCGAAGATTTGTTGCCGACCGTTTTAGTGATTGATCTTGACGACTTTAAACAGATCAACCAGACGATCGGCATGTCATCTGGTGATACCATCCTTTTAGCGCTTACGCGCCGCATTCGTCGCCTTTTAAAGAATGAGGATTTGATGGCACGACTGGGCGGCGATCAATTTGGTATCGTCCTCTTGTCTGAAACTGATCCCAAAAGCGTCGCGGAACTTGCCGAGGCTATGCTTGAAGCCATTAAAGCACCACTTGATTTTGCGAAACGTGAACTCACAATGACCGCATCAATTGGCATGTTGCGTGTCGTCAATAACTTACAAGCACCAAAGGAAATTTTGCAGGACGCCGAACTTGCCATGTTGCATGCCAAGCGTTTTGGTGGGGATCGCATTGAACCGTTCCGCCCAGCGTTCCGTTCAACAGGTGTGAATTTCCAAAGCGTGCAGGAAAATCTGAAATCTGCGATTGCCAGAAATGAAATGCAGGTTGTCTATCAACCAATTATCAAGCTTGATACGTTGGAATTAGCGGGCTTTGAAGCTCTGTTGAGATGGGAAGACCCAAAACGCGGCCTCATCCCACCTTCAGAATTCATTCCGCTCGCCGAGAAAAATGGTTATATTTTTGAACTGGGAATGTTTGCGCTACAGCAAGCGGTTGAGGATATGTTGAGTTGGCGCACAATATTAGGCGAACTACCCATTTTCATGTCGGTGAATTTGTCGGCTGCCCAACTCCAGAAATCCGAACTCTTTGACGATATCAAATCCACACTTGGTCGCTCGAAATGCTCCCCACAAAACTTCAAGCTGGAACTGACAGAGACTGTCTTGATGGGTAATCCAGATGTTGCACTGGCAACGTTTGAAAAGCTTAAAGCGCTTGGTGTCGGTCTTGCACTCGACGATTTTGGCACGGGCTATTCATCAATGTCGTATCTATCGATGTTCCCATTTGATACTCTCAAAATCGACCGTTCGATTGTGGCGGGTGACGGTGATAAACGAGAGAAAATGCTCAACTCAATTCTCAATCTGGCACAGGAGCTTGAATTGGATGTTGTTGCCGAAGGTGTTGAAAGTACAGCTGATGCCGAAGCTCTCTCAGAACTTGGATGCAAATTTGGTCAAAGCTATTTATTCGGTTCACCAGTAAATGCGGACCAAACGATCCGGTTTTTGCGTGAACGCTTTGCAGCTGTTGCGAAGTAAAAACTTATGCGTGCCCACTTAGGCTTGAAAGATTTGCAGCCTCGATGCCCATGGAGGCAAGTGTTTTTGAATAAATCATGTCGATCTCTGGTTCGAAAACTGCATCTTCAAATAGAGGACAAGACAACCAGCTATTCGTGGCAATTTCATCTTCCAATTGACCCGCACCCCATCCTGCGTAACCCAGGCATAAAATTGCTTTCTCAGGACCTGCGCCACGCGTAATAGCTGTTAAAATCTCCAAAGTGGAGGTGATCGATAAATCATCCGTTATTGAAATGGTTGAATCACACGCATATTCAGCCGTGTGTAGAACGAAACCCCGCCCTTGATCGACAGGACCGCCGACATGAACTGGAATGTGATCAATGTTCACATCTGGTAGATCAATGCCGGCGGCGACCTCGCCCCTTAACTTCGCCATAAATTGCGAAAACGTGATGTCTGATTTTTTGTTGAGCAAAAAACCCATTGCACCATCGTCAGAATGCGAGCAAATTAAGATAACACTGCGTTCAAACTCGGTCTCATAGAGACCAGGCATCGCAACGAGCATGCTGTCTTCCAATGGTCCGCCCTCGCCTCTTTTGAACAATTCAACTGATTTTGTCATCAAGTATGCCTGTTTACGCTACTATTCTGCCAATTATTAAAAGCAAATATGGCAACCGATAGCAAATTTATCCCACTAAACCGGGGTCTATTTCTTAAGAATTGGTTAACGCATACGCCGACATTTGTAAAATCAAACCCTCTATCAGTAAACTCAATTTGATTGGTGAGTGATAGGGTGATGCTGTATGCTCATACCATGATTAAAGCTTTGACATCTTTACCTTTGTTGTCTGCAACAGTAATGGCAACATCAACATTTTTGATCCTTGATAGTTTTGCCGCCAGCTCAGACTGGCAAGAGGCTGAAGGTGCACGTGTGCGCGTCGTCACTCAATCTGTTCCTGACGAGAATGGTGTTCTTAAAGCAATTGTTGAAGTTGATCTCGAGCCAGGATGGAAAACCTATTGGCGAGAACCGGGTTCGAGCGGGATTCCACCGCTGTTCAATTTTTCAGAAAGTGAAAATGTGCAGGATGTGAAGGTTCATTATCCTGTTCCAACCATGATCAAAGATGCAACTGGAAGCTATGCAGGCTACGAAAAATCATTGGCATTCCCTATAGATTTGATGACTAAGAATGCCGAGGATGACACCCGTCTTCAAGCTGATATATTTATGGGCGTTTGCAAGGATATCTGTGTGCCGATTTCAGCGCAGATCGACTTAGATCTGAAAGAGTTTCAAACTTCATCCGATCAAATGACACTCATCGAAAATGCACGGTTTAATTTGCCCACTCAACCGGCCAAAGATTTTAATCTCAAGCAGGCAAATTATAACAGTGTCAGTAATTCCGTTGAGTTTGAGCTGACCATGCCCGCATTTTACCCCCCCAATATGAAGCCGGAAATTTTCATTCAAGGCCCTGAAAAGTGGCCCATGACGCAGCCGAAATTGATTGATACTGATGATGGTACTGTTCGCTTTCGCAGCGACATATTTGATCAACCCAAAGCTGATGATCCTCTTGAAGGTCAGCTTTATGTACTGATGAAACTGGGGCAGCGTTCAGTTGAGACAACACTTGAGCTTGGCACCTCCTCCCTATGCCAACATCAAGTTGGCACAGCAAGCTGTTAAGCGCTGAATAAACAGTTCATTATCTTCTTTTCAAACCCTTGTTTTTGCTTAACTTAGAACTATCTCAGTTCTAGAAAAAATTTATTTTGAGGATACGCAAAACATGGCAATTTCAATTGGCAACGCACTGCCTGAGGCAGTTTTTAAGGAAAAAACATCGGACGGCATGGCAGAAGTCTCTGTAAAGGAGATTTTTGAAGGTAAGAAAATTGCACTTTTTGCGGTTCCTGGGGCTTATACGCCGACATGTCATCTCAACCACTTGCCTGGTTATCTTGAGAACAGAGATGCAATCCTAGCCAAAGGTGTTGATGATATTGCCGTCGTTTCTGTGAATGATGCATTCGTGATGGGCGCTTGGGCACAAAGCACCGGCGGTGAAGGCAAGTTGCGTTATTTGTCTGATTGGGATGCAAGCTTCACCAAAGCGATTGGCATGGAAATGGATTTGTCTGCCGGCACGCTTGGTCTGCGTTCAAAACGCTATTCAATGATTGTTGAAGACGGAAAAGTAACTGCGCTGAACATTGAAGATACCCCGGGTGAAGCGGTAACTTCTGGCGCATCGCGTCTGCTTGAGCAGCTTTAATTTATTTCTATTTATAAGGCTCCATTCCGGCACGAGCGAGCTCATCCGCACGCTCGTTGTCGGGATGACCGGCATGGCCTTTAACCCAATGCCAAGTGATGTTATGGCGTGAAGTTGCTTCATCTAACGCCTGCCATAATTCAACGTTTTTCACAGGCTTCTTGGCCGCTGTGCGCCAATTATTGCGCTTCCAACCATCGATCCATTTCATAATGCCATCTCGGACATAAACGGAATCTGTATAAAGATCGATCTCGCAAGGCTGTTTGAGCGCGTTTAACGCTTCAATCGCTGCGGTGAGCTCCATCTGATTATTGGTGGTTTCAGCTTTGCCGCCGCTTAACTCTTTTTCATTGCCTTGATAACGCAAGATCGCGCCCCAACCACCCGGGCCCGGGTTACCCGAACAGGCACCATCTGTGTAAATTTCAATCTTTTTCATATAGCTACATCAATCCATATTCGGATGAAGAATTGATTTGATTATGGAATCTTAATCGCTTGAGATATTCAAGCGGATCTTTCTTTTGCACAAATGCCCCATCGGGCACGGTTAGCCAGTCATAAATACGCGTTAGGAAAAACCGCATGGCTGAGCCGCGCGCAAGGATTGGCAATGCATCTTGTTCGGCTTGCTCAAGTGGGCGCACAGATTGATAACCCTTTAGAAGTGCCCTGCCCTTGGTCATATTGTATGAGCCATCCGTTTCGAAACACCATGCATTGAGACAGATGGAAATGTCATAGGCAAACATATCATTGCAAGCAAAATAAAAATCAATAAGACCCGATAGTTCGTCCCCAATGAAAAAGACATTATCAGCGAAGAGATCCGCGTGGATCACACCGCTAGGCAAATCCGTAGGCCAATTGGCTTCCAGACTGGCTAGGCTTTTGTCAATTTCTGCGGTCAGACCCTTTTGCACGCTATCGGCTTGGTCGTGAGACAAGTTCCACAAGGGGCGCCAATCTTCCATGGCGAGCGCGTTCTTGCGCGTGATTTCAAAGTCTTTTCCGGCCAAGTGCATATTGGCTAGAGCAGCGCCAAGTTCTTTGCAATGTTTTGCTTGCGGGCGACGTAACCACATGCCTTCCAAGAACGTAATAATAGCCGCAGGTCTGCCAGCAAGCTCACTTAAAATCTCACCATCATCGCGATGAACCGGAAGCGGACAATTTAGACCACGCTCAGCGAGATGCTCCATAAGACCTAAGAAAAACGGTAAATCATCTTTATTGACGCGTTTTTCGTATAGCGTGAGAATAAATGTGCCTTCGGTCGTGCGTAGCAAAAAGTTGGAATTTTCAACCCCTTCAGCAATACCCTTATAAGATAACAATGTGCCGATATTATATTGCGTGAGGCAATCGGCGAGTTCGATCTCGGTAATATCTGTATAAACCGCCATATTATTGACCGTTCACAAAAGCCATATCGCTGACGGTCAACTCAACATCACGCAGCTCTCGGTTTACAAGGAAATTCTCCGTCTCCTTGACCATTTCTGCCAATTCAATTTTGACGTTGAATCGCTCACGGAAAGCACCTATGATTTCATCGACGATGACTTCAGGTGCAGAAGCACCCGCTGAAATGCCGAGGGTTTTAACACCATTGAAATCTTCCCAATTTATTTCTTTGGCACGCTGAACCAAGAGCGATTTTTTCGCGCCCGCACGTTTTGCAACTTCCACCAGACGTTTTGAATTTGATGAATTTGGTGCGCCGACGATAATGAAATGATCACAATCTTCTGCTGCTTGTTTGACCGCTTCCTGACGATTAGTCGTCGCGTAACAAATAGATTCAGCTGCGGGTGCCTGAATATTGGGAAACTTGTTCTTCATAGCATCGATCACATCCTGGGTATCGTCGACAGACAAAGTAGTCTGCGTGACGAAACCTAGTTGATCGGGATCTTTGGGCTCAAAACCCGCCACATCATCAACGGTTTCAATCAAAGTGACTTCACCGGCTTCCAGCTGGCCCATAGTTCCGATAACTTCTGGATGACCTTTGTGTCCAACAAGAATAACATGGCGCCCTAAACGGACATGACGCATGGCTTGTTTGTGAACTTTTGATACCAATGGGCATGTGGCATCAAGGTAGAACAAATTCCGCGCCACTGCATCTTCAGGCACAGATTTGGGCACCCCATGCGCTGAAAATACGACAGGTTGATCCACGTGCTCAGCTGGAATTTCATCAAGCTCTTCGACGAAGATCGCGCCAAGTTCTTCAAGACCTTCAACCACAAAACGGTTATGCACAATTTCATGACGGACATAGACAGGCTTGCCATATTTTTTAAGCGCCAAAACCACGATCTGGATGGCACGGTCCACACCGGCACAAAATCCACGCGGGCCGCATAATCGGATTGTCATATCAGGCTTGGACATGGCTCTACTCTTTCGAATTTCTCTATCTCTTTAGTGGGTTGACGCGGCTTCAATGTCAAGACGTGAGGGTGCGCTAACTTTTTCCTACAGCAGATTTCCTACGAAATAAAAATATCACTACAATGCACAAAAGCGTTGCAGCAAGTCCGTACCAGGTGAAGGCATATTGAAAATGATTGTTTGGCAAATCGATAATCGTTACGCCACCTTGAGGAAACCCTCCAGGGTTTGGGGCTTCATTCGCATCTATAAAAAACTTGAGTAGATTTGGGTCCTCAAAATCTAATCCTGTTGTTTGCGCCATCGAACGGAGATCTTTCCAATAATAGATATTCGCCGCAATATCATTTTCAGGCACCACGCTTGATGGCTTTTCATCAAGCATTTTGCGGGCAAGGCCGGTGATTGATACTCGATCAGTTACCTGCCCTTCCAGTCGCGTTTTCGGATCCTTAAAATCAAACGGAACAAAGCCACGATTAATGAAGATTGACCCGAAATCACCTGATAAAGGCGTGTAAACATAATAGCCTGAAAACCCATTATGCGTGGCGAAGAAATGCCGTTCTTTGGTGTGATCAAAGATCCCTTCGAGCGTTAAAGGTTGGTATTCAAAATCTTCGCCCGTATTGGCCACATCAATCACATTCTTGATGCTGACAGGATTCGACGTCAGTCTCTGATCAAGACTTGTAAGAAGGTTTTCTTTCCACTCCAAGCGCTGCATCTGCCATGAACCGAGCGCGATTAACGTTGCGAAGACTGCAGTGAGAATAAGCGAGACAATGATGGCTCTTAAACTGAACATTTTTGAAGCTGCATTACCCACGGTCTATCTCACCTTGTTGCGCTTTGTTTTTATATTGCAAACAGATCATGATGCCTTTCATGGCACGTAGCAAATATAATCCCAAGCCGATGGATACAGGAAACCAAATCAGTAATTGCAGCCATAATGGCGGGCTATAAGAAACCTCTAACCAAAGCGCTAAGCCAACAACGATAAAGCCGACAGCCGTCATTACAAACACTGCGGGACCATCACCAGAATCCGCAAATGAAAAATCAAGATGACATAATCGGCATGATTTTTTCAAACCTAAGAAGCCTTCAAATAGCTGACCTTCCCCGCAACGCGGGCAACGGCCTTTAATACCCGTTCTAATCGGATCAACTGGCGCAAAACGAAGGTCTTCAGTCATTTGGATTTCCTGAGTTTAAATAAGAAAGGGCGACCAAATAGCCGCCCTTTGCAAATCTGTATCCCACTTAAATTAGTGGTGGATTGGCGCGCCCCATGATGCCCAAACATAAACGGCAAAGAAGAGGAACAACCAAACAACGTCAACGAAATGCCAGTACCATGCAGCTGCTTCGAAACCGAAATGTTGTTTCGGTGTGAAGTGGCCTTTAAGCGCTCGGATCAAGCAGATTGCCAAGAAGATCGTACCCACGAGAACGTGGAAGCCGTGGAAGCCTGTTGCCATGAAGAATGTTGCGCCATAGATGCTGTCTTTAAACGCGAATGGTGCCACTGTGTATTCGTAGAACTGAACGCCTGAGAACAATACACCTAAAAGGATTGTACCCAAAAGACCATATACAAGACCTTGACGATCACCATGAAGAAGTGCGTGGTGCGCCCAAGTTACAGCTGTACCAGACCATAGTAAGATCACAGTGTTGTAAAGTGGTAGGTGAAGTGGATCTAGAACTTCAATGCCTGCAGGTGGCCATTGACCGCCAGTATAAGCAACACGTGCTTCCTGAATAGCTTCGGCTGGATAAAGGCTGGCATCAAAGAATGCCCAGAACCAAGCCACAAAGAACATAACCTCTGAGGCAATGAACATGATCATGCCATAACGAAGGTGCAAGGACACGACGCGTGTGTGGTGGCCTTCATGCGCTTCTTTAATCGTTGCTGCCCACCAGCCAATCATTGTGAAAAGCACAATGGCAAGACCAATATAGAAGATCCAAGGACCTGTTAAGAACGATAAGCCTTTAAGCGAAGCACCAGCATCGTTTAGGTAGCGCATGTATCCAATGCCACCTAGAGCCATTACCAAAGCGCCAATTGAGCCTAGAAGCGGCCATGGGCTCGGATCGATAATGTGATAGTCGTGATTCTTATTTCCAGCCATATGAATTACCCCTCAATGGTTGATTCTCCGCGGTTGAGTTTCCGCCCGCGCGGATATGCGTTGCGGATACCACAACATTAGTTCTAATTTGAAGTCTTTTTTTCATCACCCCTCGCCTTCACCAATATTTTTTGGTGGTGTTGCCGCAGCTACGGGTTTGTCATCACCGTAGGGGAAGAATGTGTATGAAAGTGTAATGGTTTTAACACCCTTTGTTTCTTCGTAGTTCACAATGTCTGGATCAACAAAGAAGACAACGGGCATATCAAGCACTTCGCCAGGCTCGAGCTCAGTTTCCGTAAAGCAGAAACATTCTACTTTATTAAAGAACGCGCCAGCAGATTGCGGTGTCACATTAAATGTGGCCTGTCCATGAGTGTTCATTTGTGAAATGCTTTTGGCGAAATATTCCATTTGAGCCGTTTCGCCGATCGCGATTTCAACTTCGCGGATCTTTGGCTCAAATTCCCAACCTAGAGCTGGAGAAATATTCGCGTCAAAGCGGATTTTGATTTTCTGATCCAAAATCACATCAGAGGCTTGCTCAACGCGTGCTGTTGTGCCGCCATAACCTGTGACCTGACAGAAAATTTCGTAAAGCGGTACAGCTGCATAGCTCATGCCAACCATCGCGCCTACAAAGCCAACACAGGCAAATGCAACATTGCGATGACGCTTTTCAGCAGGTTTCTGTTGAGGAGAATTTTGTGACTGTGTGTCGGACATGCCCATTCTCCTATAAACTACGATTTAAAATATCGGGACCAATTTTGATCACGGTCACCGCATAAACAAGCACCACAAAAGCAACGAGCAATAGCGCAAGCGCAATCGAACGACCTTTACGCGCCTTTGCTTGTTTCTCTGTGAGTTCAACCCGTTCGATCTCAGCCATTACAGACCTCCAACAACGAGCATAATGCCACGATCAATAAGTAGCATACCGAAAATAGCAAAGAGATAGAGGATGGAATAACCAAAGAGTTTTTTGGCAGGTTTCATCGTCTCATCATCATCACGCATTTGATACGTTTTAAATGTGTACCAAATGAAACCAAGACCAAGTGCTGCAGAAACAATTCCATATGCCAACCCTGCAAATCCCAGAGCTGTTGGCAGAACACCAACAATTGCAGTGAGAACCGCATAGACCAGCATTTGAATTTTGGTTTTACGTGCGCCAACAACATTTGGCATCATCGGAACGCCAACGGCCTCATAATCGCCCTCTTTGAACAAAGCCAGCGCCCAGAAATGAGGTGGTGTCCAAAGGAAAATGATTGCAAATAACACAATGCTTTCGATGGTCACTGTACCTGTCACCGCAGCCCAGCCGATCATCGGAGGGAAGGCACCTGCTGCGCCACCGATCACGATATTTTGAGGCGTCGAGCGCTTGAGCCACATTGTGTAGATCACAGCGTAGAAGACGATTGTGAATGCGAGAATGCCTGCAGCCAACCAGTTGGTCGCTAAGCCTAAAAAGATTGTCGAAAAGACAGATAGACCGATCCCAAAGCCTAACGCCTCGGACTTTGTAATACGGCCAGATGGAATAGGACGCTTGCGTGTGCGGGTCATGACAGCATCGATATCTGCGTCATACCACATGTTCAAAGCACCGCTGGCGCCAGCACCAATTGCGATACACAAAATGGCGACCATACCAATAAATGGATTAATGTAACCAGGCGCGACGATCAAACCGACAGCTGCAGTGAACACGACAAGCGACATGACGCGTGGTTTAAGCAATTCAAAATAATCACCAGCTAGCGCTTCTGAGAGATGAACATCAGAAGAGGATGATTTGATTTCTATGTTTTGCGTAACTGCCATTTAAGTGGTTATCCGTTTAAAGCTACAAAACGCCCGTTTCAATTTTAGCGAAACCGCCGAGATCAAAACTGAACCGGCGGCTTCGTATTTTTGTTCGAAGATTACTTAATCTTCGGAAGCTGTTCCCACTGGTGATAAGGTGGTGGAGAAGGAAGTTCCCACTCAAGTGTATCAGCACCTTCACCCCAAGGGTTGTTGCCTGCTGGGCGTTTTTTCGCAAATGCTTCCCAAACGCTGAACAAGAAGATCAAGACACCAACAGCTGAAATGTATGAGCCGTATGATGAAATCGCGTTCCAACCAGCGAATGCATCAGGGTAATCGATATAACGACGTGGCATACCTGCAAGACCTAGGAAGTGCTGCGGGAAGAACACGATGTTCACGCCAACGAAAGTGACCCAGAAGTGAGTTTTCGCTAGGAACGAGTTATACATGTAACCTGTGATTTTCGGGAACCAGTAATACCAGCCTGCAAAGATTGCAAACACAGCACCGAGTGACAGTACGTAGTGGAAGTGAGCCACAACGTAGTATGTATCGTGATATGCGCGGTCTAGACCAGCATTGGCAAGCTGCACACCTGTCACCCCACCAACGGTGAAGAGGAAGATGAAGCCGATAGCCCAAATCATTGGTGTACGGAACGTGATTGAACCACCCCACATTGTTGCGATCCAAGAGAAGATCTTAATCCCTGTTGGAACCGCAATCACCATTGTCGCGAACACGAAATAGCGCTGTGCGTTGAGTGATAGACCAACTGTGTACATGTGGTGCGCCCACACAACAAAGCCGACGACACCGATACCAACCATCGCATAGGCCATGCCCATGTAACCAAAGATTGGCTTACGTGAGAATGTAGACACGATGTGTGACACAATACCAAAACCAGGCAAGATCAAGATATACACTTCAGGGTGACCGAAGAACCAGAACAAGTGCTGGAACAGGATTGGATCGCCGCCACCTTCTGGTGTGAAGAATGCAGTACCAAAGTTACGGTCTGTGAGAAGCATTGTGATCGCGCCAGCAAGTACAGGCAATGACAAGAGGAGCAAGAATGCTGTCACAAGCACTGACCATGCAAAGAGTGGCATTTTGTGCAATGTCATACCAGGTGCACGCATGTTCAAAATCGTGGTGATGAAGTTAATCGCACCAAGGATTGAAGACGCACCAGCAACGTGAAGCGCTAGGATCGCAAAGTCCATCGCAGGACCAGGCTGACCCGTTGTCGATAGCGGCGGATAAATTGTCCAACCACCACCAGTGCCGTAGAAGCCTGTTGGACCTTCAACAAACATTGAAAGCAATAGCAAGATGATCGCAGGTGGCAACAACCAGAATGAGATGTTGTTCATGCGTGGGAACGCCATGTCAGGCGCACCGATCATGATCGGAACCATCCAGTTAGCAAAACCACCGATCAGAGCAGGCATCACCATGAAGAAGATCATGATTAGAGCATGCGCTGTGGTGAACACATTATACATGTGCTTACCGCCATCAATGGCAGCGTCGCCATCAATACCGTAAACCATAGACGCCAGACCGTGGAAGATCTGAATGCCAGGCTCTTGCAGTTCCATACGCATCACGACAGACAGTGTGAAGCCAATGATACCAGCAATGATCGCGAAGATCAGATAAAGTGTACCAATGTCTTTATGGTTTGTTGAATAAAGCCAACGACGCACAAAACCCTTTGGAACGCCGTGGTCATCATGTAGTGCAGCTGAATCAGCCATAATTGTCGACCTCTATCTTATTGAGCTTCAGATGCAGCGATTTGCACGGCTTTTTCGCCTGTTGCAACCGACGCCATCAAAGCTTCGTTAGCACCTTCAAGATCGTCAGCTGCTGCTGCCAACCATGTGTTATATTGTTCTTGCGAGACAACGCGAATACCAATCGGCATATAGGCGTGATCCTTGCCGCAAAGCTCAGAACACTGACCGTAATAGATGCCTTCTTTTTCAGCCTTGAACCAAGTTTCGTTCAAACGACCTGGGATCGCATCAATCTTGATACCAAAGGCTGGCATTGCAAATGCGTGGATCACGTCTGCCGCAGTCACTGTCAAACGTACCATTGTATCAACCGGCACGACGATGTCATTGTCGACCGCAAGCAAGCGCGGATATTCAGCAACGTTCTCTTTGCCGTATGTCGCGCGGTCACCTTCTTGAAGCATAAGCTGATCAAACGAAACTTCGTTTTCAGTTTGATACTCATAACCCCAATACCACTGATAGCCTGTTGCTTTAATTGTCAACTGAGGCTCTTCTTCCGGCGCAAGCTGCTGCGTGAGGATGTTGAATGAAGGAACCGCAATCGCCAACAAGATCAAAATCGGACCCAAAGTCCACACAAATTCAATACTTGTATTGTGAGTGGTCTTTGATGGTGTTGGATTAGCAGATGCTCTGAATTTTAAGCAGACATAAATCAGCAAAGCCAAAACAAACAATGTAATCGGAACAATGAACCACATTGTATAATGTTCAAATTCTCTGATTTGACGCATCATATCAGTCGCAGCTGGCTGCAATCCCAATTGCCAATCAACAGGCTGGGCTGCAAAAGCGCCCTTAATCGATAGCAGCAGGCTTGATAGCATGATAGCTGCGTGAGCCAATTTTTTCACGTTGGATCTCCCTCGCAAAACGTTTAGCGCCCGTGAAGGCGCAGAATCTTAATATACCCGTGTCCGTTAAAACCACAGTTTAGTCGAGACCGCAACCGATCTTACCAACTAATCGTGCGGCATTTTTGCGCGCTATCCACAAATTCTACTACATTTGGACAAAGATCGGCAGGAATTGTTGCATTCTTGGGATAGGATGGGGATAAACCGCAACCGAAAGACAGTTACACAAAAGGTTGAATCTCCTGCGATTTTGCTCCAATTCTCAAAAATCCATAAAATTCCACAATTTTGCCGATTTTACTCGCCCATATGCAACAAGGCTGGCATAAGGGGTGATATTTTAACTTATAACGGCTAGATATGGACGTAAGTGATTCGTCAGCATTGGTGGGCGGCCAATAATTAGATGGTGGTGAGAGCCGAATGAAGTTTTCTAAAGTCTTAGTTTTCATGTTCATTTTTGCAGGTTTTGTTTTGCCGGGGCTTGCACATGCTCAAAGTACTGAAACAGATCCGGGACGTCAGGTTATTCCAAACCCCAATGGCGCAAGCAGCCAACCACCGGGATTTATCAAACAAAAATTTGGTGAATGGCATATTGTGTGCGACCAACCCGCAGGTGCGCCTGGGGATCAATGTGTCTTAATGCAAAATGTTGTGGCTGATGACCGTGATGATGTCGGACTTTCAGTCATTGTCATCAAAACAGCTGACAAAAAAGCACGCATCCTGCGAATTCTAGCACCATTGGGCGTTCTTCTGCCAAACGGTCTGGGGCTTATCATTGATGGCAAAGATCTCGGTCGCGCCTATTTCACTCGTTGTTTCTCTGATGGTTGTTTTGTGCAGGTAATTATGGATGATGCCATGCTTAATGCATTAAAGGCAGGAAACACAGCTATCTTCTTTATCTTCCAAAGCGAAGAAGAGGGAATTGGTCTGCCTGTTGATCTCACTGGTTTCTCCGACGGCTTTGCCGCGTTAGAATAGTCCAAATACCTTATTTTTCACCTTCTGCTCACTCTAACGTGAGTTTACGGCATTGCGATTTGTGTTTGAATTCATCAAACTCAATGCTTAAATGTGCCTAACGGAAACAGACGCCCTTTTGGAGAATTTTTATGTCCAGTAACCTCATCGAAAAATTTGATATTGATGCCAGCAAATTGCAGACCATCATATCAGATAGCTTGTCGAATGCTGATGATGGTGAACTTTTTCTCGAATATACCGAATCTGAATCTTTGCTGTTTGATGACGGACGGCTCAAATCAGGATCCTACAACACAGATCAAGGCTTTGGTTTAAGATCCGTCGCAGGCGAAGCGACCGGTTATGCACATTCCGGCGAGTTTAGTGAAAGCGCGTTAAAGCGCGCTGTTGACGCGGTAAGCGCAGTCACACGCGGATATCAAGGAACCTATAGCGCAGCGCCGCAAGGCACGAATAAAAAGCTATATTCGGACCAAAACCCTCTTTTAACACCAAACTTTGAAACCAAAGTTTCATTGTTGAAAGAAATCGACGCCTATTTGCGGAATAAAGATGACAAAGTTCGCCAAGTTTCGGCATCGCTCAGCGCGAGTTGGCAAATTGTCAACATTCTGCGCGCTGATGGGCATATTGTGCGCGACATCCGACCGCTAACCCGTATGAATATCTCAGTTGTTGTTGGTCAAGGTGACAGACAGGAAACCGGATCATATGGTATTGGCGGACGTCAGGAATTCGGTGATTTTATTTTGACCGAGAGCTGGCAGCAAGGCGCAGATAAAGCGCTCAAACAAGCATTGGTGAATTTAGAAGCAATCCCAGCCCCTGCGGGCACAATGGATGTTGTGCTAGGTGCCGGTTGGCCGGGTGTTATGTTGCATGAAGCGGTTGGCCACGGTCTTGAAGGTGATTTTAACCGAAAGAAAACCTCTGCCTTTGCAGAATTGATGGGTGAGCAAGTTGCTGCCAAAGGCGTCACCGTTGTCGACGATGGTACGATCGATGATCGAAGAGGCTCTATTTCGGTTGATGATGAAGGCACACCTTCTGGTTATAATGTGCTTATTGATGATGGCAAACTGGTAGGTTACATGCAGGACCGTCAGAATGCACGTCTTATGGGTGTCAAAGCCACGGGTAATGGACGTCGCCAAAGCTATGCGCATCAACCCATGCCACGCATGACAAATACCTATATGCTCGGTGGTGATAAAGAACCAGAAGAGATTATTGAATCTGTCAAAAATGGCATCTATGCCGTTTCCTTCGGGGGTGGTCAGGTTGATATCACATCCGGAAAATTCGTATTTGGTTGCACAGAAGCCTACCTGATCGAAGATGGCAAGCTTGGTGCACCAGTCAAAGGTGCGATGATGATCGGCAATGGACCGGAAGCCATGCACCGTATTTCTATGGTTGGCAATGATATGGAACTTGATACCGGCGTTGGCATGTGCGGTAAACAAGGTCAAAGCCTGCCTGTTGGTGTGGGTCAACCGCATTTGCGCATGGACCAAATGACCATTGGTGGCACTCAGACTTAAGCAATCATGCGCTAAAATTGGTCTGATTTAAGCTCTATTAACCACGTGATCGGTCTTTTCTTTGGCCTCACCACCGATCTTTATTCTACTTTAACGTTACACTGGTATTGGTTGCTCAAACACCGAGAATTTTACGATGAGCAATCTGGGCTATTTGCCGCGAAACGAACAATCAAGAAAACTGCAATCCAGACCGGATTGGAGTTGTTCTCCGCTGCATCAGCTACGGGGATTTTTCCAAATGCGCGCGGTTTGGGCTCGGTTTTCACCCTGCATCGTGTTGAACCTTATCAATATTCTCGCTTTGACCCGAACGCACATCTGAGCGTTACTCCAGATTTTCTTGAAAAAGCAATTATCGAGCTGAAATCAAAGAATTACAAAGCTATTCCGTTAGATGCCTTACCAGATCATCTTAATAGTCCAGACCCACAGCAGCCAGTGATGGTTTTCACGCTTGATGATGGATATCGCAATAACTTTGAATATGCTTTGCCGGTGTTTAAGAAACACAATATTCCATTCACCGTTTTTGCATGCAGCGGATTTGTAAACCGACAGCATTCCATATGGTGGGAAACGATCACCGAACTCGCGATCAAGTTAAAACATCTCAAATTTGACCTCGGTAATGGGCCCCGCTCAATTGAAGCAGCCAACCTTGCTGAAAAATATAACCTCTTCTGCTGGCTTGCCCATGATATCATGATGCTTGACCAAAATGACGTCATTTCCCGCGTTGATGAAATAGCGCGCGAGAACGGTGTCCACCCAACAGATATTACAAATCGACTCATCATGGATGAGGCACAGTTGAAACAGCTCTCAAGGGAGCCATTGGCGCAGATCGGCGCACATACTGTCTCCCATCCAAATCTAGCGCTTTTATCAGACGAGCAATTGAAGATTGAGCTGGACCAGTCTCGGCGCGATATTGAGGCCATGACTTCAGTTCGACCCACAAATATTGCCTTCCCCTATGGCAAGTTGGAAAACGCTGGCGAACGCGAATTTAACGCGGCAAAAGACTTAGGGTTTGATCTTGCGGTCTCAACCGAGCCGGATGTTTTAAAACCTGATGTCAAAGACAACCTTCATTCAATCCAACGCATCTCACTAAATGGATATTATCAGAGCAACCGATATGTGGGGGCTCTTGCGTCAGGGTTGCCGTTCAAATTTTTCACGCGCATGACGAATAAATTTCAAGACCTGTTGCGCTAGCGCCAATTGAAATTGCCAATCATACCGATTATGTCAATTGAGTTAACAAAATCTTATCTCAGAGCAATCTCGGTACAGCTTTTCCATTTAAAATCGGCTTTACACCCGTCTTGCACAGTATCTATATGGTTAAAACCGTTAGATATTGGCCTTCGCCATTATGACGAGAATTTAGGCTTGTTTGGTTCGAAAACCCAACTGCACCCGCGCGTGTAACGAATAATTTCATTCTGGTCACATATTGTTAACCCTACCTGCGGCATAATGCTTTCTAATAGCTTAATAGTTTTATACAGTTTTTAGGTATCTTAGATTTTAGTTATGATGATGTTCACCAGCTCTTCATTTGAAAAAGTGTCGCGCCTCTCCAGCAAATTAACTTTGCTGCTTTGTGGCTTGTCTCTTGCCGGATGTATGAGTTCTGTGACAACGACAATGCAAGCTTCAAACGATATTGCAGCTTATTCAATTGCATCCTACGATAAAATTAAGCTGAGTGACGCGGTATTGGCGGACGCATTGACCATTCAGCGTGTGGTTTCAAAATCTGGTCCTGAATTTATCGCGGCTGTTGAAACTTTGGAACAGACCGGATCTGATGCGCCAACTGGTCTAGCCTGGTCAAATGATGTCACTGGCAGCCAGGGTGAGATTACCTTTATTTCAGAGCGAACTGCAGGCACCTCGCTTTGCCGCAACTTCAAAACGTCTTTGCTAAGTTTTGAAGGTGTAAGTCTTTATGAGGGTTTGAGCTGCAAATCTTCTTCAGGCGGCTGGACACTCAAGAAATTTTCCGAAGTTTCATAATCTGTCTTTATCTTTTTCCAAATCAATTAAAGAACAGCTCCGATCTCTTGCGCAATCTCTGTGATTTGTAATTGCATTGACAACTGCAAATTTCATGTTGTGTCGTATACCAGCGGTTAACCACTACTTGGTAGTTTAGGTTAGTATTGAGTTAAAGGTATTTGTAATGCGTAGCCCGTATGCGGTTTTGGGAATTTCCCAGACTGACCGAGATGAAGATATCAAATTGGCTTATCGGAAGCTTGCCAAAATCTGGCATCCCGATCAGAACCATAGCGACCCCCGAGCGCAAGAAGTCTTCGCCGAGATCAATAACGCTTATCATCTCTTAACAGACGCACCGCGCCGAAAGCTATTTGACGCTGGCAAAATCGACGCCAATGGGCGCCGCCGCAAAAAACGAACGGTCGTCAACACTGGTTTCAACCCGTTCAAGAAATCATCAACCAGCAGTGATGCCGGTGATAAAGCAACGGATAAGCCATTTTTTAAAGACAAAAAACAAGCTGAACAAACAAAGCCTTCCGAGACGATAAAAGCATCTGCTAAATCCACCCCAAAGGCAAAACCTTCCACGTCTCGACCGAAAGAAAGTGCTTTGTTTGAAGAACGCTTGAGCGAAATCTTTGGCAGCGAAGAAGAGCGTCTTGCCGCTGAAGAACTTGATGCGTATCGCCGCAAAACTCGACCAAACGCCAGTGAAAATACGAATTTTCACGAGGAGGCGATGTCGGTTTTAGATGACGCTTTCACCAAGTTTGAGCAACATAGACATACATCGACGACGCAGGCACCGGACAGCCATTATGATGTTGATGTGGAATTAGCTGATATCTTTACCGGTGTCACGCTGCCGATCGAGCCACATCGCAAGCATTCATTGAACGTCCATATTCCAGCGGGAACAGCTGATGGTGCCAAGATCAAAATTGGAAATATGGGCAGTTGCCGAAAAGGTGAGATCCCGGGCGATGTGGTTGTCACTGTGCGTTATAAATCAAATGAGCAGTTCTGGGTACGAAACGGCGAATTGCACACACATCTCGCCGTCGAACTTGCCGATGCTGTGCTGGGTGGTGAAGTTACCGCGCAAACACCAGAAGGTCCGGCGACCTTTATGCTCCCCGAGTGGACCAGTTCAAATCACATCATTCGCATTCCCAAGCGCGGATTGCCCACGCCAAATGGTGAGCGCGGAGATCTTTGCGCAAATGTCTGTATCTTGTTGCCAGAAAAACCAAATGATGAGCTGATTACTGTACTCAAAGACAGTCGCAAAAGCTGGTTCATGTAAAAACTACGACCTGGAATTCTTTCTAATCAATTCCTGACCTAAGCTTTTTTGCGGAAAATGAAGATTTTGCCGCGATCTCGCCACAAGATTGAGCTTGAACGCTTGAACCTCATCCGTGCCTATGCCATAGGCAGTGTAAATGACCGGGGATTTTCAACATCTCGACCCTTGAACTAGATCTGGGAGAAGAAAATGACAGAATCAAATGGACTTATGAAGGGCAAACGCGGCCTTATCATGGGCGTGGCAAACAATCGTTCAATTGCATACGGCATTGCGAAAGCTCTGTGTGACGCAGGTGCAGAAGTTGCGCTGACATATCAAGGCGAAGCTTTGAAAAAACGTGTTGAACCGATTGCTGCTGAGCTGGGCGCGACTATTGCCGGCCATTGTGACGTTGCTGATGCTGAATCCATGGATGCTGTCTTTGCAAAATTGGAGGCTGATTGGGGCAAGATAGACTTCCTGGTTCATGCCATTGGTTTTTCGGACAAAAATGAATTGACTGGGCGTTATGTGAACACCAGCCATGATAATTTCATGAAAACTATGGATATCTCGGTTTATTCCTTCACGGCAGTGGCGCAACGCGCTGAAAAACTGATGACCGATGGCGGCTCAATGCTTACATTAACCTATTACGGCGCCGAGCGTGTTATGCCCCATTATAATGTCATGGGTGTTGCTAAAGCAGCGCTTGAGGCAAGTGTTCGCTATTTGGCTGTTGATTTGGGTGGCAACAAGATCCGCGTTAATGCTTTATCAGCGGGTCCGATCAAAACGCTAGCTGCATCTGGCATTGGTGACTTCCGTTATATCCTTAAATGGAACGAATATAATTCACCCCTCAAACAAACAGTGACCATTGAAGAAGTTGGCGACAGCGCACTTTATCTACTTTCTGACCTCTCACGCGGTGTGACTGGTGAAGTGCATCACGTTGATTCTGGTTATCACGTTGTTGGTATGAAAGCTGTTGATGCCCCTGACATCAGTACAGTTTAAAAAACAAAGTTTTCAGGGGCCAATTGGCCCCTTTTTTAATTCTATATCCGAGGTTTCCCAATGGTACTTTATGTGGTTCGCCACGGCCAGACAGACTATAATGCTGAGATGCGTTTTCAAGGTCGTTTGGATATTCCGCTTAACGAACATGGCAAAAAGCAAGCGCGTGGCAATGGGCGTGCTTTGAGAGAACTCCTCGGCGATAAACTCAGCGAGTTTGATTTTGTCTCAAGCCCATTGGGGCGCACACGCCAGACAATGGAGCTCATCCGAGAAGAACTTGGTATTGATGCTGAAAACTATCGGTTGGATGATCGTCTAATCGAGATTTGCTTTGGCGATTGGGAAGGTTTCACCATCAGCAATTTAGAACAAGCTTTTCCTGAGCTTTACCAAAAGCGCGAGAGCGATAAATGGAGTTTCATTCCTCCGGGCGAGCAGTCAGAAAGCTACGGCATGGTGGCCGAGCGCATCGCGCCCTATCTTAAATCTGTTGATAAACCCACCGTTTGCGTCTGCCATGGCGGGGTTATTCGCACGATGTTTCAGATCATCAATGGTGGAGATTTACGCGCCGCAGCCGCAGCGCCAATTCCGCAAGATCGTGTGTTGAAAATCGAGAATAACCAGATCGGTTGGCTCTGATTAGCTTCAATGTGATAGGAATTTAGAAAATAGTTTAAAAACACTGCGTTTTGCCCTATGAGGGGTACAACAAATACACTTTTACGGATGAATTTATGTCCCATAATACATTTGGTCATATGTTTCGCGTCACCACTTGGGGCGAGAGCCACGGCATAGCCATTGGTTGTGTGGTTGATGGTTGCCCACCCGGCATTCACTTCACAACAGAAGAATTGCAACATTGGCTGGATAAACGCAAACCTGGGACCAACCGTTTTGTTACCCAACGCCGTGAAGCTGATGAAGTACGCGTGCTATCGGGTGTTCTACCGCAAGAAGACGGATCATTCATTTCTACCGGCACACCGATTTCGCTGGAAATTCAGAACACAGATCAGCGGTCCAAAGACTATTCTGAAATTGCTAAACGCTATCGACCTGGCCATGCCGATTACACCTATGATGTGAAATACGGCATTCGCGATTATCGTGGCGGCGGCCGATCTTCAGCACGTGAAACGGCAACACGGGTAGCCGCTGGTGGTTTGGCGCGAAAAGTTGTACCAAATATGATTGTCCGTGCTGCACTTGTACAAATTGGAACGAAAAAAATCAATCGTGACAATTGGAACTGGGATGAAGTGAACAACAACCCATTTTTCGCACCTGACCCTGAAATCGTTCCGGTTTGGGAAGAATATCTTGATGAAATCCGCAAAAGCGGATCATCCGTTGGCGCGATTATCGAAGTGGTGGCAGAAAATGTACCGGCTGGATTGGGCGCACCTATTTACGCCAAACTCGACACTGATATCACCGCCAATTTGATGTCAATTAATGCTGTCAAAGGCGTTGAAATTGGCAATGGATTTGAAGCGGCGATGATTTCTGGCGAAGAAAATGCCGATGAGATGCGCATCGGCGAAGATGGCGAACCGGAGTTTTTATCCAATAAAGCCGGCGGTATTTTGGGCGGTATTTCAACAGGCATGCCAATCGTTGCTCGTCTTGCGGTTAAACCAACTTCATCGATCCTAACCACACGCAAAAGCATTGATAGTGATGGGCAGGAAGTGGATGTGCGCACCAAAGGTCGTCACGATCCATGCGTGGGTATTCGAGCCGTGCCAATCGGTGAAGCGATGGTGGCATGCGCCATTGCCGATCATTATATTCGTGACCGTGGGCAAACTGGTCGCCTTGGTTCTCAAAACAATAATAATAATCAGGATTAAGTATCATGTCGTTCAATCAAGCACGCGTTGTTGACGCTATTCGCGCTATTGAAAATGGTGAAATTGTTGTCGTCACGGATGATAATGATCGTGAAAATGAAGGCGATCTCATTGTTGCGGCAACCCATTGTACGCCCGAGAAAATGGCATTTATCGTGCGTCATACATCTGGCATTGTGTGTACACCGATGACGCGCTCAGAGGCGAAACGTTTGAATTTGACGGCAATGGTTGCTGAAAACGATGCGCCGCATGAGACCGCTTTTACTGTCACTGTTGATTACAAACACGGCACGACAACTGGAATTTCCGCCGATGATCGAACTTTAACAGTTCGCAATTTGGCCAATCCAAATGCTGGTGCTGAAGATTTTGTACGTCCTGGTCATATCTTCCCGCTTGTGGCACGCGAAGGTGGGGTTTTAATGCGTTCGGGTCATACAGAAGCCGCCGTTGATCTATGTAAGCTTGCAAATTTGCCACCTGTCGGCGTGATCTGCGAGATGGTCAATGACGATGGTTCTGTTATGCGCGGAGAGCAAGTGAGCAATTTTGCTAAAGAGCATGGTTTAAAGGAAGTCTCGGTTGCTGACTTGATCGCCTATCGTCAGCGCCAAGAAACATTGATTGAACGCAACGATACATTTGAGATCGAAACACCCTATGGCATGGCAGTCGCTCATAGTTATTCATTGCCTTGGGATCCAATGCAGCATTTGGCTGTTGTTTTTGGTGATATTCGCGATGGTGAGGATATTCCTGTGCGATTGCATCTGGAATCGGTTGCCGATGATGTATTTGGCAAAGCGCAGCCTTTGCAAGAAAATATCAAACGCATTGCCGACCATGGTCGCGGAATTGTGGTTTATCTGCGTGAAGGATCTGTGGGTGTGGGTCGACAGGCTGCGCGCCGATTGGAAGTTTCAGGTCAAGAAGCTCATGCTGAAGCGCAAACGCGTGAAGAAGAATGGCTCGAAATTGGCCTTGGCGCGCAGATTTTGAAAGATCTGGGCACAATCTCTATTCGCCTTCTTGCTTCAAAAGAACGACATTATGTGGGCCTTGAAGGTTTTGGCATTGAAATCTCGTCCACGGAAATTATGGAATAACAAAACGAAACAAATCATCTCATGGCAACTGAACTTTTCCGCAACCCGATATGCATTGAACATATCACCCCTCCAGGACATCCCGAACGTCCGGATCGGTTGCGAGCTTTAGACCAGTTGTTTGAACATGACAATTTTAGCGCACTCGTTTCGCTTGAAGCTAAAGCTGCACCTGAAGAAAGTGTGTTGCTGGCCCACCCTCAAAGCCATCTCGACAAAGTCCGCAACGCAATCCCTGAAACCGGCATGGTACAAATTGATGGTGATACAACGATGTCGCCACTCAGTTTTCAAGCCGCGTTAACGGCGATTGGTGGCGCAATGGAAGCGGTGGATCATGTCTTTGAAGGCAAAGCAGATAATGCATTTGTTGCCACGCGTCCGCCGGGTCACCACGCTGAACGCGAAACCGCGATGGGATTTTGCCTTTTTAATCAGGCAGCCATTGCCGCAAGACATGCGCAAAAGATGCATGGTGCTGAACGCGTTGCGATTGTTGATTTTGACGTTCATCACGGCAATGGCACCCAGGATATATTTTTTGACGATCCGAGCGTATTTTATTGCTCCACGCACCAAATGCCACTTTATCCCGGAACCGGTGCGAAAAATGAAATCGGTGAAGGCAATATTACCAATGCGCCGCTGGCTAGAAATGATGGAAGTGATCATTTCAAAGAAGCCTTTAAAACGCGCATTCTTCCTGCACTAACCGAAGCAAACGCGGATCTGATTATCATCTCTGCTGGGTTTGATGCGCATCATCGCGACCCTCTCGCTGAGATCAACCTTGTCGCTGATGATTTTGATTGGGCCACTGGTAAAATCATGGAGATCGCCAGTGCAAGTGCTGACAACCGTCTCGTCAGCATCCTCGAAGGAGGTTATGATCTCTTGGGGCTTGCTGAGTCGGCAGGTGCACATATTTATCGAATGATGAAAGGTTAGTCATGAGCGATCAGAACGAAAACAATGCTGACATTGAAAAAATGAGCTTTGAACAGGCTGTTTCTGAGCTGGAAACGATTGTGACCAAACTTGAAAGCGGCGATGTCGAGCTTGAAAAATCAATCGAGATCTATGAGCGCGGTGAAGCGCTGAAAAAACACAGCCAGAATTTGCTTGGCGCGGCGGAAAAACGAATTGAGAAAATTCGCCTTGATCGCGCAGGAAATCCACAAGGCACAGAACCTTTGGACCCTGAATAGGTCACAAAAACACCTTTAAATCATCCAACTCACGCCCAACTCCGTAACAATTGTGATCATATAAGCGGATTTGACGCATCAAATTGGCGATAAAACTATTTACAGTCCTATGAAGACAGGCTACGCCAGTTGGTAACAAAGTAAGGGGTTATTTTGACACAGTCGCCGCATACACCAGTTCTGGACAAAGTATCAGTACCATCAGATTTAGATCACATTGAAGATAGCGAACTTCCTGCGCTCGCAGATGATGTTCGCGCTGAGATGATTGATGCTGTGTCGCGAACGGGTGGACATTTGGGTGCTGGCCTCGG
Source organism: Rhizobiaceae bacterium (assembly GCA_017644105.1). GTDB lineage: Bacteria > Pseudomonadota > Alphaproteobacteria > Rhizobiales > Rhizobiaceae > Lentilitoribacter. The sequence continues at coordinate 61,939 of JAEPMD010000007.1, forward strand.
TGTTGTTGAGTTAACGGTTGCGATCCATAAAGTTTTCAACACGCCCCATGATCGCTTGATTTTTGACGTTGGCCATCAATGCTATCCGCACAAAATTCTAACCGGACGCCGTGACCGCATTCGAACATTGCGTCAGCAAGATGGTTTGTCTGGTTTTACCAAACGGGCTGAAAGCGAATATGATCCCTTTGGCGCAGCGCATTCGTCGACCTCAATTTCTGCCGGGCTTGGCATGGCGGTTGCGAGTGATTTACAAGATACTCCGCGCAACGTGATTTCTGTCATTGGTGATGGAGCGATGAGTGCCGGCATGGCTTATGAAGCGCTGAATAATGCAGGTGCGCTTGACGCGCGACTTATCGTGATCTTGAACGACAATGATATGTCGATTGCACCGCCAACGGGCGCTATGAGTGCCTATCTTGCACGTTTGGCGTCTGGACGCACCTATATGGGTATGCGCGACATTGGTAAAAAAATGACCGCCTATCTCGGTCAAACCATGGATCGCGCCATTACACGTGCTTTTGAACATGCTCGTGGTTATGTAACCGGCGGCACCATGTTTGAAGAGCTTGGCTTTTATCACATTGGTCCAATTGACGGGCATAATCTTGATCATCTCTTACCAGTGCTGCGCAATGTGCGTGATAATTCCAATGGACCCGTGATCATTCATGTCGTGACACAAAAAGGCAAAGGCTATGCGCCGGCTGAGGCTGCGAGCGATAAATATCACGGTGTGGGCAAGTTCGATGTCATTACTGGTACTTTGGCAAAGGCCAAACCCAATGCACCATCCTACACCTCTGTTTTTGCCAAAGCTCTGATCAAAGAAGGTGAAGCAGATGACAAGGTGATTGCTGTTACTGCCGCCATGCCTTCTGGTACTGGGCTTGATAAATTTAACGATATTTTCCCAGACCGTTGTTTCGATGTTGGCATCGCCGAACAACATGCTGTGACCTTTGCCGCAGGTGCTGCAACCGAAGGCTTAAAACCCTTTGTGGCTTTATATTCGACATTCTTGCAGCGCGCTTATGATCAGGTGGTTCATGATGTGGCGATCCAAAAATTGCCGGTGCGTTTTCCGATTGATCGCGCGGGATTTGTGGGTGCCGATGGTCCAACCCATGCAGGTAGTTTTGACACGACCTTCTTAGCAACCCTTCCTGATTTTGTTGTCATGGCAGCCAGCGATGAAGCTCAACTTATGCATATTACACGCACTGCAGCAGCTTATGATGAAGGTCCGATTTCATTTAGATATCCGCGCGGTGAAGGCGTGGGCGTTGAACTTCCAGAACGCGGTTCAATCATCGAAATTGGTAAAGGCCGCGTGGTTAAAGAAGGCACCAAAGTTGCGCTTTTATCGTTCGGTACGCGCCTTGCAGATTGTCTGCTGGCAGCAGAAGATCTGGATGCATCAGGCCTATCAACAACCGTTGCCGATGCACGATTTGCAAAACCGCTTGATCACGACCTAATCCGCAGATTGGCTGCAGAGCATGAAGTGCTCATTACGATTGAGGAAGGCGCAGTTGGCGGCTTTGGCAGTCATGTCGCGCATTACCTCTCACATGAAGGTTTGCTGGATGGCGGTTTGAAATTCCGCCCACTTGTCATGCCTGACATTTATATGGATCAGGCCAGCCCCGATAATATGTATATGCAAGCCAAGCTTGATCGTGCAGGTATTATCGATGTTGTGTTCAAAGCCCTTGGCACTGAAAAAACTGTGCTGCCCTTTAGCTCAAAATAACCGAGTTTGATCTGATGCGTCTTGATCAACTTCTTGTCGCGCGAGGAGATTATCAAACGCGCGCGCGTGCACAGGATGCTATTTCTCGAGGCACCATTTCGGTCACTGGCATAACGGCTAAAAAAGCCGGGCAACAAGTGGATGAGAACGCGAAGATTGAGATCTCCGACCCGGCCAGCGCTTACGTCTCCCGCGCAGCATTGAAGCTCAAAAAGGGCTTGGAACATTTTGCATTTAACGCCGATGGTAAAACAGCGTTAGATGTTGGCGCGTCAACGGGTGGCTTTACGCAAGTCTTGCTGGAAAATGGCGCACGCCATGTGATCGCGATTGATGTCGGCCATGATCAATTACATCCCTCGCTTGTTAACGACAAACGCGTTGATCAAATCGATGGGCTCAATGCGCGAGACCTTTCAGAAGAACATCTGTTTGGACACAAAATTGATATGGTTGTGAGTGATGTTAGCTTTATCTCGCTGAAACTTGCCCTCCCCCCAGCACTATCTTTGGCTGCCTCGGGCGCTCAAACAATTCTTCTTGTTAAACCTCAATTTGAAGCTGGGCGTGACGCAATTGGTAAAGGCGGCATCTTAAAAGATCCATCAATGGGACCAAAAATTGCAGACGATCTGCTCAATTGGCTTGACGGACAGCCCAATTGGTCGGCATTAGATGCTATACAATCGCCGATTACCGGAAGCGATGGCAATATTGAATATCTCATTGGGGGCATCAAAGCGTGAGCCAAATTGAAGTTAAAATCGATCATGTGGGTGCACGTGGCGACGGCATAGCCAAAACTGAGAATGGCCCGGTATTTGTTCCTTTTGCATTGGCAGGTGAAACAGTCAGCGTGAACCTTGATAAATCGCGTGGCACCATCACCGAAATACAATCCAAAAGTCCGGAGCGAATTGATCCCGTTTGTGCACATTTCCAAAAATGCGGCGGATGCGTAGCCCAACATATGTCGGATAACGCATATCAAAATTTGAAGTTAAAAAACGCGCAGCAGGCGTTGGATAAAGGCGGTATCAAACACAGGATTGATCAATTCCTGCCATGCACGATTGATGAACGTCGCCGTGTAGTTTTAACCGCGCATCGCACAAATGAAGAAACGCAATTGGGTTATTTGCAAGCTGGCAGTCACGATCTCATCGCCATCACAGAATGCGCAGTTGCGCATCCGACGATCGTTCAAAATTTTGATCTGTTTCGCGATGTGGCACAAATCGTAACGCCACATTATAAGACATCGCAACTGACGATCCTTTTGTGTGAAAACGGGTTTGATATCGCGATAGACGCAGATTTCTCCTTAAAGGATGCGACGATCCATGCTGTCTCGCAAAAGGCGACCTCGACAAATGTGATCAAACGCCTTGCCTTTAACGGCGAAGTGCTGGTGGAAATCGAACCACCAGTTTTAACTTTCGGAGAGACCATCATCCAAGTACCGTCTGGGAATTTTGTGCAAGCCAGCAAACGCGCTGAACTTGAGATGGTTGAACTTGTGACGAAACATCTAAAACCATGCAAAAAAGTGGTCGATCTGTTTTCAGGCAGCGGCACCTTCACCTTTCCTCTGGCGCATAAAAGCGCAGTGCATGCGGTTGAAACCAGCGGCCCTGCGCTAAACGCGATTGACCGAGGATTTCGTTCGCGTCAGGGGTTAAAACCGATCTCAACTGAACGACGTGATTTGTTTCGCAGTCCTTTTGTGCGCGAAGATTTAAAGCCCTATCAAGGTGTTCTTTTTGATCCACCACGTGCAGGTGCCGAAGCACAAAGCAAACAGCTCGCCCGGGCGTTGAACATCAAGAAAGTGGCCGCCGTCTCGTGCAATCCCGTTTCCTTGGCACGGGATTTGGCACTGCTCACCAAGGGTGGTTTTAAGATCAAATCGATCACCGCAATTGATCAATTTTTATGGTCGACCCATATTGAGATGGTCGCGCTCTTGGAGCGTTAAGACATGGCTGAAATCATATCTATCCCTGATCGCCCAGATGACGCGCTGCAAAGTTCGATCTCGCTTCTATCGAATGGTCAGCCCATCGCGATCCCAACCGAAACTGTTTATGGATTGGCAGCGGATGCGACCAACCCTGATGCGATTACCTCGATTTACACAACAAAAGGTCGTCCGCAATTTAATCCGCTGATCTGCCATATGGCGGATATGGATATGGCTGAACGATACGGCGAATTTGACGCGATTTCCAAAAAACTCGCTGAACATTTCTGGCCCGGCGCGCTCACCATCGTGGTGCCCTTAAAACCGGACAGTGGCATTCATAAACTCGCAACAGCAGGTCTTGAGACCGTCGGCATTCGTGTGCCAAAAGGGTTTGCAGCAAAATTGATTGGCAAATTTGACAGACCCCTTGCGGCACCCAGCGCCAATAGTTCAGGTAAGATCAGCCCGACAACCGCAGAACATGTGCAAGCTGATCTTGGCGCGAAGATTGAGCTTATTTTAGATAATGGCGCCTGCGATGTCGGTGTCGAATCTACCATTGTGAAATCAGATGGTGAGCATGTTTATCTTTTAAGACCGGGTGGTGTGTCAGCGGTTGAGATTGAAGCGGTTATTGGCAAAAACCTGTTCCGTGTGGATAACGCGCAAGACAATAAGATCGAAGCGCCTGGCATGCTCACCTCGCATTATGCACCCAATGCACAAATGCGATTACATGCGGCGGCTGTGAATTCAAACGAAACTCTCATCACCTTTGGCAATACAGAGATCGCAGGGCAATCTAACGCCCAAGCCGTATTTAATCTTTCACCTAAGGGTGATCTTGCGGAAGCAGCGCATAACCTGTTTGATATGTTAATCGAAGCAGATAAAACGAATGCAGAAATGATTGTCGTCGCACCCATTCCAAATGAAGGTTTGGGGGAAGCGATCAATGATCGACTAACCCGCGCAGCCGCACCACGATAGTTTCTAACCGGAGAAAAAAATTGAGTGAATTGAACGACCAGTTGGTTTCAGACTTTAGAGCTATAGTTGGAGACGCAAATGCTGTGACCGACCAGTCTGAGATTGCACCACATCTGGTTGAGCTTCGCGGCTTATATCAAGGCCAATCCCCGCTGCTTTTGAAGCCAAATTCCACTGAGCAAGTCAGCCAAATCGTCAAACTTGCCAATGACAATAAAATCAATGTCATTCCGCAGGGTGGCAATACCGGACTTGTAGGCGGGCAAGTGCCTGATGGTGAAGTGATCATTTCATTGAGCCGGATGAACAAAATTCGTGAGATTGATCTTTTGGGGAATGTCATGGTGGTTGATGCTGGTGTTGTGCTTGCCAATGCGCAAAAGGCAGCTGAGGAACATGATCTTCTGTTTCCGCTTTCCCTTGGATCTGAAGGCACATGTCAGATTGGCGGTAATTTATCATCCAACGCGGGCGGCACTGCGGTGCTCGCTTATGGCAATACGCGTGAATTGTGCATGGGTCTTGAAGTTGTGTTGCCAACGGGCGAAATCTGGCACGGTCTAAGACGCCTTAAGAAAGACAATACCGGCTATGATCTTCGCGATCTATTTATCGGTGCAGAAGGCACATTGGGCATTATCACCGGTGCAGTATTAAAACTTTACCCGCAACCAAAAGGCCGCGAGGTTATGTTTGTCGGATTAGATAGCACTGAGGATGCGTTATCTTTGTTTAATATTGCCCGTGAGATTTGCGGGCCGTCTTTGACAGGCTTCGAATTGATGCCGCGTCTGGGGGTAGAATTTACCACCAAGCATATCGACAATTGTCGCGATCCGCTGGAAGCGCCCTATCCTTGGTACACTTTAATTGAAATTTCATCAGGACAGTCTGAAGAAGCTGCCAGACAAATGATCGAGCAATTGTTCGAACAGGCTTTTGAAGAAGGTTTTGCCAAAGATGCGGCTTTAGCTGAAAGCGAAACGCAGCGTGATGCATTTTGGCATATGCGAGAGAGCATGTCTGAAGCGCAGAGACCCGAAGGTGGATCGATCAAACACGATATCTCGGTTCCGATCGCCAAAGTGCCGGAATTCCTGGATGAGGCATCAAAAGCGGTGCTCGACTATATGCCAGGCGCGCGCATTTGCGCCTTTGGTCATATGGGAGATGGTAACATTCATTATAACATTTCTCAGCCCGTGGGCGCTGATAAGGAAGAATTCTTGTCCCATTGGCGTCCCATGAATGAGCTTGTTCATGGCATTGTGTTGCAAATGACAGGCTCAATTTCTGCCGAACACGGCATTGGGCAGCTTAAACGAGACGAATTGGCTGAGATCCGCGACCCCATCGAAATCCAGCTAATGCAGCGCATTAAGGCCTCTTTTGACCCCAATCAGATCATGAATCCTAACAAGGTTTTAAAGCGTTAATTTAGTTAAAATCGGCAAAGTAAACGAAATGCCAACGCCTTGGTATACTTTTGATAACCATTTATGAAAAGTCAGATTCTCTTAACCAAACACCTTAAGTGGTTTGGAATAGAGTATGTGTAAATTGCCATGTAACGAGAGGGCAAAAGCCCCCGGTATTTGAGAAGATCCAAAAATGGGCGCTCAAGAGTTTATGAGGCGATTAAAATGGCAACTACAATACGAAAGCCCGAATGGGCTGGGTGCGAATTACGCATTGTTCCGGGTCAACTCCCGCACCGCTTTAGTTATAAAGCAGCCGGGAGTAAGAAGGACATCCACGTTACCTTAAATGAGCGCGGCGCGGTCATCGATAGGGTTTTAGAGAAGTCTGACCTTCCAATTTCAATGGCGCTACCTGCCAATGCATTTAAAGGCATTGCTGCGCGTGCAATTGATGATGGTAAGGGCAATTCAACAGTGACACTTGAATTGCACCATCAAGATGTTGATCTTTGTATTCCGTTGCTGGTTGATACCGAACTTCACAATATTGCTGGTGATTGGCGCGAATGGTCTGAAGCCTTTAACGTGCCAATGCTGATGGTGGAAGCTGATGGTGTGGCGCGTCCATTGGATGAAGATATGGCGCAAAGCAAATCTGATCCGCAAACACGTGCGCAGACAACATCGAGCTATAAACGTCGCAATTCAACAACTGGACAACGCCGTCCGCGTTTCCTTGTACGCCGGAAAACCGGACATTTGGGTTGCCGTATGAAGATTTCTGGCCGCGAAATAATCGCCCGCCGCTAGAAAGTTCTGATCTAGACCTCCAAATTTATTTCAGATCCCAAAAGAGTGCAGTCTCCGCTGCGCTCTTTTTTTGGTTTGGGATTAGATCAGGCTACCCCACCAAGTGATTGAGTTTAGCTGCCCAGATAAAGTCGTTATCGCTTAGCCCATCAATTTCATGCGTGGTTAGTCGGACGATGACATAGCCATAGCCGAAACTGACATCGGGATGGTGTCCTTCTTTATCCGCCAGCCAAGCGCAAAAATTGGCGAGATATGTTGCTTTGGCAAATCCCTTAAACTTAAAATGCCGGCTAAGCTCTTTACCAGCATCATCCAACGCCCAGTCATGACCAAGTTCGTTGAGTTTTGCTTCAGCGTCTTTCTTTGATAAGGCTTCCATATTGCCCGAACACGGGACACAGGCTTGTTCAGTGATGGTCATGATATTCCCCTATTCTGCAGCAACTATTTTTTCTGGAAACTTATTTGGCAATAGACCCAATTTTTGGGCTTCATGCACATCCTTGAGCAAATCACGTTCTGCGAGCGAGAACAATATCTCAGGATCATCGAGCACAAAATAACCCATTTGATGCATGTCGATGCGATATGGCGTTCGCAAGATGGTCATAATATCGAAATCATCGCGATCTGGAATGTCGCTGGTCACCGAATAGACAAGCTCGGTGGGTGATGATGCTAGTCCCGAACCCAAAGCTTTGATCAAACCATTTTGTCGGGAGAGACCAAATTCGATCGAGAACCAATATAAACGGATTAACCAAGCATAATCTTTGTCGCTAGCTTTCGTACCCGCTTCGCCGATGGATTGGCTAAAGGCGGCAAAACGCTTGTCGCTCAATAGCGGCGTATGTCCGAAGATTTCGTGAAAAATGTCAGGCTCTTCGATGTAATCAAAATCTTCGCGTGATCGAATGAAGGATGCTGCAGGGAAAACGCGGTCAGACAACATGGAGAAAAAGGTCTTAAACCCGATCAAGGCTGGAACCGGCTGAACACTCCATCCAGTTAAGTCCATTAATGGTTCTGATAAATCAGCACAGGATGGGACTTTATCTTTTGGCAATTCCAACCGCGCCAAACCATCGAGATATTCCTTGGCCATATAGGTTTGAACATTATCCTCTTGGGCTTTGTATAGATCCGCCCAAACGGCGTTTTCTTCGTCCGTATAATGAATATGGCCGCGCTCATCGGCGACTTTGGCAATATATTTGCTAGATTTTGGCATCATAAATCTCCTTGCTAAAATTCTAGCTTATTTTTCGGAAATTATCGTTTCAAAATCGATGAAAATTGAGTTATATTGAGTTATTCAATTCAAAATATAGGGAATTATGAATTATATAATTCAAGACGCAGATGTGTTGATTCTCCAGGTTTTACAATCTGACGGGCGATTATCCATGCAGGAAGTGGCCGAAAAAACAGGGCTTTCAGCCTCACAATGCTGGCGGCGGGTTCGGGATTTAGAAGCGGCAGGTATTATTTCTGGTTACGCAGCGCAGGTAAAAGCAAAGACTGTAGGCTTAAGTGCCATCGCCTATGTACATGTGGCCTTGCGTGACCACGAAGAAGACAGCATCAACTCCTTTTTACGCCTCGTTGAAACAGAAACTCAGATCGTTGAATGCGCCTCCATTACAGGCGACCATGATTTTGTTTTGAAAATATATGCAAGGGGACCTGAAGATCTTGAGGATTTCATCATGCGGCGATTGCTGAAATCCGGACTTGTAAAAGATACACGAAGTAATTTCATCTTGCGTGAGATGAAAACTCGCGGGCCTCTTCCAATTCTTTAATTGCGAATACTCTCAATAAAGAGCTCTACTTACTTTCTCTCAGGCCAATCAGTGTTGCGCTTAAGACAATCAGTGCCACGCCCAAATATTGCGTGGTGGAGAGAATTTCACCGACCACAAAGACGGCAAGCAGTGTGGCGACCAAGGGCTCGACCGTTGTGATCACAGTGGCAGATGACGCTGAAATGCGCTTAAGCCCGCGCATGTATAAAATATTGATGAGAACCGTGCCAAACCAGCCAACGGCAAAGAAGGATCCCCAAACTTTAAACTCTGTGTTCTGAAACAATTGCGAAAGCGCTTGCCATGTTTGGGGGAAGAGTAAAAGCAATGGTATGGCGATGCTGAAAGCAGAAAACAGCAATTGATTGGGCGATAATTTGCCCAATGCAATTTTCCCAAGCACTGCATAAATCGCGTATCCGAGCGCTGAGCCAAAGCCAAACACCAACCCAAATGCTGAGAGATTGATCTCGCTGCCTTGCGTATTGAGGATCAGCACGACACCAATCACAGAACAGATCACCAAGCCCCAACGCACCCAATCAGATTGTTCACTGAGAAACAGTTTTGACAAGATCATTACCCAGATAGGCGCTGTATATAACAGCGCGACAGCCAAGGTGATGCCGAGATATTCGGTTGCGATGAAAAAGAACATGTTGAAGCCAAAGACGCCGGCAATTGAATGGGGCAATAGCAATTTCCAATTCACCCGCATGAGCGATAGGGCACCTTGAAAAAACACAGGATAAAACGCCATCAACGTGATTGAGGTGATGAGCATTCGAATGCTGGCAACTTGAAATCCGGTGAAGCCAGCTTCGTTTAGGATCGTACCAAAGGTGCCTAAAGTGCCCGCAATCGCCGCCGACAGAGCGACCATGATCACACCGAGATTCATGGCAACACCAGAGCGATGGCAAGGCCTGCAAAGATAACCAGTCCAACCTTGCCATTGAACTTAAACAGCCGCAAACATTGATCAGGGTTATCAATATCCAAAACTTTGATCTGCCAGATGAAGAGCCCCATCACGAAGAACAAGGTGATGTATGCAACAAATGGCATGGCAGAGAGATAATATGCGAGCGCCAGCAATAACAGTGTCAGCCCATAGAGCAAGGCGAGCCATATCTTGGTATTCTCCGCAAATAAGCGCGCGGTGGATCTGACGCCAATGAGCGCATCATCCTCGCGATCTTGATGGGCATAGATCGTGTCGTAACCAATGGTCCAGAACACCGCCGCGAGATAAAGACAAATTGAGGCCCAAGTCACTTCTTCAAAAACTGCCGACCAGCCAACCAGCGCACCCCAGGAGAAGGCAAGCCCCAGAAAGAGCTGCGGCCAATCGGTAAAGCGTTTTGCAAATGGATAAATCGCAACAACAACAAGCGAAGCCATCGCAAGAAAAATCGTGAACCAATTAAATTGGAACAAAACCAATGCACCCACAACAAGCTGCGCGATGATAAAGAGCTTCGCATTCTTTCGGCTTATACGACCTGCGGGTAACGGGCGAGAACGCGTTCGTTCCACTTGAGCATCAAGCTCATGATCAACGAGATCGTTATAGGTACAGCCTGCACCTCGCATCGCGATTGCGCCGATTGTGAAAAGAATACAATGCCAAATGAAAGTCTGATAGACGCTTAGAATAGCAGTTTCACCAGCAGCTATTTGCGCATTTGCCGCCATGGCTGCGGACCATAAACACGGCAGTAACAAAAGTTGCCAACCAATCGGTCGATCCCAACGGGCCATCTGTGCCATTGGCCAAATACTTTGCGGCAAGAGGCGATACACCCAATTATCAGAAGGCGCATCAGCCACGCGTGAATTATGTCCAATTTCCTCACTCATGCCTTTTGATGTCAGCCAAGATGATAAAGGTCAAGCATGGTTTTTGTCGCGGTGATGATTGAGCACATGATTTCGCGGTTTTAGCCTTGAAAATTATGGAAAGTGAGTGCGCGTGCCTTGACCTTCGCAAGGCTTGCGACTACGCCAAAACCAACGACAGATCAGGAGCAAACCATGAATGTCTTTCTAATAGGTTCGGGCGGTCGAGAACACGCGTTGGCTTGGAAAATTGCACAATCTCCACTTCTTAAAACGCTTTTTGCAGCAACTGGAAATCCCGGCATTAAAGACCATGCTGAGATCGTTGATGTTGATATCAACAATCATGAAGCCGTGATTGCATTTTGTAAGCTACAGAATATCGAACTTGTGGTGGTTGGTCCTGAACAGCCATTGGTGGATGGTATTACTGATCCTTTGGAAGCGGCAGGTATTAAAGTCTTTGGCCCCAGCAAAGCTGCTTCACAGCTTGAAGGTTCAAAAGGGTTTACGAAAGATCTCTGCGCAAAATATTCAATCCCAACCGGTGCATATCAGCGTTTTGATAATGCCGATGATGCGAAAGCCTATACACGCGAACAAGGTGCGCCAATTGTGATCAAAGCCGATGGCCTTGCCGCGGGTAAAGGCGTCACCGTTGCAATGTCACTTGATGAGGCACTTGCCGCAATTGATGATTGTTTTGATGGCGCCTTTGGTGCAGCTGGTGCTGAGGTTGTGGTCGAAGCATATCTTGATGGCGAGGAAGCAAGCTTCTTTTGTTTATGCGATGGCAAAACAGCTTTGCCTATGGCTGCAGCGCAAGATCATAAGCGTGTTGGTGATGGCGATACCGGCCCCAATACCGGTGGCATGGGTGCCTACGCCCCCGCGCCCGTTATGTCGGATGAAATGACCGCGCGCACCATGAAAGAAATTGTCGAACCGACTTTGGCCGGCATGGCACAAGATGGCCATCCGTTTAAAGGCGTTTTGTTTGTGGGCTTGATGATCACCGACAAGGGTCCGGAACTGATTGAATATAATGTTCGCTTTGGTGATCCGGAATGCCAATTGCTGATGTTGCGTTTGAAAGATGATCTTCTACCGCTACTGCTAGCCGCAGCTGAAGGTTCGCTAGATGGGCATTCGATGTCTTGGGATGATAATGTTGCGCTCACTGTCGTGATGGCTGCAGAAGGCTATCCCGCTTCACCACTTAAAGGCACAGAAATTAAAGGTGTTGATCAGATTACTGACGCTGACACCAAGATTTTCCATGCAGGTACGGTCGTTAAAGACGGTAAACTGCTTGCCAATGGCGGCCGTGTTTTAAATGTGACGGCCACAGGCAATGATATCATCCAAGCGCGAGATAAGGCTTACGATGCTGTGAAATCCATTGACTGGCCTCAAGGTTTTTACCGCAATGATATTGGTTGGCGCGCCATCGAGCGTGTGAAAAATTAGAGGAATATCTCGCCGAGATCGGTGATTGATCATTTAACCTTTGTTAACCACACCAGCACACGAAAACCTAACTTTGCAGTGTTAGTATCTCTTTGAACAAATCCGTTAAAAGAGGGTTACGACATGTCTAAGCTCCTGATTTTGAGCGCTTTTGCGCTGTCCATGAGCACATCTTTGGTTCTTGCCGATAGCAGCATCAAAGAACTTGAGAAGATTGAAATGCAAGAGACCGCCCAGGGTAGTCTGATTGTCTTTGGTTGCCCGACATGCAACAAAGAGGAAGAAGACACGGGCCCGGTATTAGAAAGCGGTTCACAAATTTTCGAAATGCGCAAAGTTGGTGAAGACGAGAAGCTTTATCGTGTTGAAAATTGGTTAGGTGGTAGTCCGGTCGCATTTGCACATCGCGCGCCGACCCCTGAATCAATTGACATTTTGCTTGGCAACAAACCTGATGTTGAAGTTGCAAATATCGATGACAATTCGGTATCTTCTATCGGGGTAACGGAACCAACACGTCTAGCAATTTACGGTCCTGCTGAGCCAGTTGAAGTCAAAGCAGTCGCGACACTTGAAAACGGTGAAGAACGTGTGCCGCTAGGTCCAGATATCGAACCGAACCTGATGCCTGCGGTCGCAGCGACTGCTGCAATGCCGTCTTCTGATGAAAAAGTCGTCGTTGAAGATCAGCCGGTCGCAATGGTGAAAGAGCCGGTAACTGTGAAAGAATTGGAAACAGATTCTTTCAGCTTACGGCTGAACTAATCACAAAAAAATTTATAAAAGCCGGATCTAGCATCCGGCTTTTTTGTTTTAACCAGAAATTTTTGAAAAATCTGCTACCAGCTCAACACTTTTACGGATTTGCGCCAAAAGGGCCAAGCGATTAACACGAATTTTTTCGTCATCAACATTGACCATGACATCTTCAAAAAAGGCATCAATTGGCTCTCTGAGTGTTGCAAGCGATGTCATCGCAGCGCCAAAATCTTCTTTTGCTAAAGCATCTGATGAAGCGCTTTGGGCAGCCGTTACTGCCTTATAAAGTTCTTCTTCAGGCGCACCCTCAAATAGATCTGCATTTACTTCAAGCGCAATATCTGCACCTTTTTTCTCCTCCGCTGACAAGATATTTGCCGCGCGACGATAGCCGGCCAACAAGTTCTGGCCCGCATCGCTTCCAAGCAAGTCAGCCAATGCGACCAATCGATTGGTCAATGACACCAATTCATCGGAGCTATCGGTCAGCACTGCGTCAATTAAATCATGACGCGCGCCTTTGTCGCGAAGATAAACTTTCAACCGATCATGGAAGAAGTTCAATAGATCAGGTGTCTCTGTCATGAACTGGCTAAGATTGCAGCGCAAATGATTTTCCAAGATGATGCGGATCACACCAAGCGCCGCCCGACGCAATGCGTAAGGATCTTTTGAACCCGTTGGTTTTTCATCAATGGACCAAAACCCTGTCAGCGTATCCAGCTTATCGGCCAGCGCTATCGTAGCAGCCACTGCATCCTTTGGCACTTCGTCCGATGGACCTTGCGGCTTGTAGTGCTCTTCAATCGCAGCAGCGACGGAGGGAGTTTCACCTTGCAATTCGGCATAACGACGTCCCATGAGGCCCTGCAGCTCGGTGAATTCAAACACCGCTTCTGTTTGCAAATCCGCCTTTGCGAGATAAGCCGCACGTTTAACCTGCGCTGGATCTGCACCGGTGACCGACGCAAGTTCTTCCGCCAATTTTGCAATACGTTGAACCCGTGCACCTTGCGTACCGAGCTTGGCGTGGAAGGTTACATTTAACCAATCAAGGCGCGCCATACGCTGATCAAGCGGCTTTGACATATCAAGTTCATAGGTGTCTGCTGATCCGGAAATCTGATCGAGATCAGGTAGGTCTGTTTGGTCAGTTTGCCAGAAATAAAGCGCATCTGACAAACGTGCACGAACGACTTTGCCATTACCGTAGGCGATTTCTTTGCCGCCATCTTCGGCCTCGATATTCGAGGTGAGAATGAAGCGGTTTGCTAAGGCACCATTTGCGCCACGCAACACAAAGCACTTTTGGTTGGTTTTAATCGTCAGGCGAATAACTTCGTCTGGAATTGCCAAAAACTCTTCTTCAAACTCACCCATCAGCACAACCGGCCATTCAACGAGACCAGACACTTCTTCAAGCAATCCTTCGTCTTCGACGAGCTCAAACCCTGATGCGAATGCTAGATTTTGCGCGTCCGATTTAATGATCTCCTTGCGGCGATCTGCATCAAGAATAACCTTAGCCTTTTCAAGCGCTGAGACATAATCATCAAAGCGGCGCACTTTAATTTCATCGGGTGCATGAAAACGGTGACCATAGGTAACATTACCTGATTGAATACCTTCTGCTTCAAACGGGATGACGACAGGCTCTTCGGTTTCAGGTCCAAAGGTACAGACGATGGATTGCAACGGACGTACCCAACGCATAGCACCTGGTTTTGCAGATGCAGCACCCCAGCGCATTGATTTTGGCCAAGGGAAATTTTTGATAATGCCCGGCATCACATCTGCGATGATGTCTTCTGCTTTACGGCCAGGCTTTTCGATCACAGCCACATAAAACTCACCTTTTTTCGGATCACTTTGTGTCGTGGCTTCTTCGATTGATAATAACCCTGCCCCGCGCAAAAATCCTTGAATGGCTTTTTCAGGTGCATCAACGCGTGGACCTTTTCGCTCTTCGCGAATGTCAGCAGATTTTGCCGTTAACCCGCGCAGGTCCAAAGCTAATCGACGCGGCGTCCAATATTCACGCGCTGCTTCGTAAGTCAGCCCGGCATCTACCAATGCGTCTGTCACCAGCTTTTTCAAATCGCCAGCTGCTTTGCGTTGCATGCGTGCTGGGATTTCTTCGGAACGTAATTCTAATAATAGATCAGGCATTTAAGTGATACTCAGGTTTCATTATCTCGTGAATGGGTTGTCTTGGTGTTAGCCGGTTAGGTCTTGTCCGAAGGCTATATCATGATCATCGAGATCTTGAATACCAAATTCGAGAACGCCATAAGGTTTCTCATGTAATTTATAATCTATGATCGCGCCACTTTTTTGAAACTCTTCATAGATCTTCTTCGCATCATCTACCCAAAAATAGGCATTCCAGGTCATGTCTTTGATCTTCCAATTGGGGATGATTTCATGATCTTCAGGCGCTTGGCTTAACATCATAAAACAGCCATCGCGTCGCAGAATGGCAAAATCCACCGGCTCGCCATAGGTATTGGCGGCAAATCCAAGTTTATCCGTCCAATAGGCGATGCTTTTGATTATATCTGACACCATCAAA
Organism: Rhizobiaceae bacterium; assembly: GCA_017644105.1. Taxonomy (GTDB): domain Bacteria; phylum Pseudomonadota; class Alphaproteobacteria; order Rhizobiales; family Rhizobiaceae; genus Lentilitoribacter. The sequence goes on from JAEPMD010000007.1 coordinate 77,342, forward strand.
ACCGGTGCCTGACTGATTAATTTTGCTCTATCCATGGCCTTAACACATGCTGATGAGAATTGATGGATCAGCATGTAGCAAGTGTTGGGAAAGATGTCACGTGCAATCGGCGCGGATCAGTAGATCGTAAGTGCGGGTTATCTTCGTTTAGAGGCCTTTGTGGCTTCCGTCACAAAATGGCTGACCATCAGTTTGCTTGCAGCCGCAGAAAAACTTCCGACCCGTCTCTTCAGCTGTCCATTTCATCGGCGCGAATTCAGACCCCTTGTGGCTGCCATCACAAAAGGGTTGATTTGCGGATTGCCCGCAGGTGCACCAAAAATAGTTTTTGCCTTCTTCCACTTCCACCGGAATGGGTGATGTGGTTGCAACATGTCCTTTGGCCATGGGTTTCTCCTCGTAAATTACCGATGTTGATCAAACATGATGGGGTTTCCATCAGGATCTTCTACGACAAAACTAGCCGGACCGGATGAGTTTTCATCCACTTCTTTAGCAATTTTTATCCCTTCGCTCTTCAGTTTTTTCTGAATATCGCGAATATCGGTGAAATTCTCAGTGTTTTGACCATCAGCATCCCATCAGGGATTAAAGGTCATAATGTTTTTCTCAAACATACCCTGAAACAGCCCAATCACAGCGGTCGGGCTTTTCATAATCACCCAACCATGTTCGGTTTGATCATGGAAAATCTCAAAACCAAGCTTTTGATAAAAGTCTTTTGAAGCTGCGACGTCTTTCACCGCCAAGCTTTGTGAAAAATTGCCAAGATCCATCCTGCTCTCCCTCAATTCATGAGAGATAGGATAGCTCGCCTTTCATCTTTCGCAAGTAAACTATTCAGCGCCGCCGGCTTTGGTGAGCAAGAAGGCTTCACCGCATTGGCGGGATAGATTGCGCACACGCAGGATATAGCTTTGGCGTTCGGTAACGGAAATCACCCCACGCGCATCAAGCAGGTTAAACACATGCGAAGCCTTAATGCACTGGTCATAAGCAGGCAGCACGCATTTGTGCAAAGCGCTCTGGTCGTCCGGTGCACCAGCTTTCAACAATGCTTCGCACTCGCCTTCAGCATCTTCAAAATGACGCAACAACATTTCTGTATTGGCATATTCAAAATTATGACGAGAATATTCTTGCTCGGCTTGCAGGAAGACGTCACCATAGGTAACCTTGTCGTCGCCTTCGCCACCATTGAAATTTAAATCATAAACATTATCAACGCCTTGGACATACATTGTCAAACGCTCAAGACCATAGGTCAATTCGCCTGCAACGGGCGAGCACTCAATACCGCAGACCTGTTGGAAATAAGTAAACTGGGATACTTCCATGCCATCGCACCAGCACTCCCAGCCAAGACCCCAAGCACCCAGCGTTGGACTTTCCCAATCATCTTCCACAAAGCGGACATCATGCACGAGCGGATCAAGCCCGATCGCTTTAAGCGAACCGAGATAAAGTTCCTGCAGGTTTGATGGATTTGGCTTTAAGATCACCTGATACTGATAATAATGCTGCAGGCGATTTGGGTTTTCACCATAGCGACCATCTGTGGGACGACGTGATGGCTGAACATAAGCGGCATTCCATGATTTTGGGCCAAGCGCACGCAATGTTGTTGCTGGGTGGAAAGTCCCCGCACCAACTTCCATATCGTAGGGCTGCAAGATCACACAACCATATTCTGCCCAATAATTATGAAGGGTCAGGATAAGACCCTGAAATGATTTTGTCGGATCAAGATGTTTTGGAACTGATGCGGTCATTGCGTTCAACTTACGTGGCTAGATTTAACTCTGCGCTCAATCGCATGATGGCCCGTTCCGGTCAAGATATCTGTTTAAAATATAAAGCTTGGTTATCTGCGGTTATCTATTCATCATCGCGTTTTATGCGATATTCACCTGTTTCGGGATCTTCGATTAAAGTGCCTTGCGCACCGGTTTGACGCTCTTTCTCAGCATCGCGAACTCTGGCAGAAACCTTTTCTGCCGCTTTGGTGAGGTTTTTATATCCCCACCATCCTAAAGCACCCACAACACCAAGTACAATCAGTCCATTCATGTTTCTGGCTTTCTATCCCAATTAGTTTTGACCAACTAGCTTCTGGCCACAAAAGTGTCGGGACCGCGCGATCCCGTCCACTCAGTTCTTAAAGTCCATATTGTGCCCAAAGGGCTTTTTCTTCAACTGTATTTGCAAATCCTTGTGAGAGGTTCGCTCCCAAATTCTCAGTAGCACCACTACCCAACATCGCAGCCACACCTTGCGAACGCCCACCAAAAAAACCACGTTTTGGTGCGATAAGCTTCAATTGGGTTTTATCACCGAATTTTTCTTTCAAGACCGCGCGCATATCGCCAATATCATCAACAAGCCCAAGTTCTCTGCCTTGCATGCCGGTCCAAAAAGCGCCGGTGAACATTTCGTCTGTTTCGTTCAAGCGCTCACCGCGCGAGGCTTTGACCATGTCAATGAAGACCTCATGAATTTCCAATTGCAGTTTTTTCAATCGGTCGATATCGGCCTTTTTCTCTGGCATAAACGGATCAAGAGTCGATTTGTTTTTCCCTGCTGTATAAACACGGCGTTCGACACCGATCTTTTTGAGCAATTCAGGGAAACCAAATCCACCTGAGACCACACCGATGGACCCGACAATCGATGACGGGTCAACATAAATCTCATCACCTGCACACGCAATCATATAGCCACCTGATGCCGCGACATCTTCAACAAACATGAACACGTCTTTGTCTTTTTCTTCAGCCAATTGACGAATGCGATTATGGATTTGACGAGATTGTACGGGCGAACCGCCTGGTGAATTGACTGAAAATGCCACGGCGGGCGCTTTTTTATCTGCAAAAGCGCGATCCAAAAGTTCGGCAACGCTAGCCAAATTCAAATTTTTGCTGAACTGATTACCGCCTGACATGATTGCGCCATGCAATCTGACAACAGGGATTTCAACGCTTTCTTTGCGAAATTTTTTCGGTAATAACTTCTTCAAGCGGCGCATGCCGGTAACTCCATTTTAGGTCTATTAAATCGTTTTGTTAGCTAGCATGTAGGGGGCAAAGTCCTTCAAAACAAGCAACTTTACAAAAATTTACATTTTCAAGGTCGCTCAGTTTTTAGATATTGCGGAATGTACGGTTGTTAGCTGCGGTGTAAAAATGCGCGACCGTTGATGAGATCATCTGCAATGGCAGTGTATCTTCGTGTACCGTCTTCATCTGAATGCATGACGAGACATGGTCGCATCTCCAATCTTGCCTTGCTGCCCTTAATCCCAGTCAGCAATATACGTATGGCATTTTCATCCTGCGAAGGAAGCACAGAGGTGATTTCAATGCCACCAAATCGTCCCTCGCACGCGGTAAGAATTTTTTGAAGCGATGAAGGTCGTGCAATTAACGACAATTGCCCTTGTGGCTTTGAGATTGCCGCCGCGGTTTTGATCCATTTATCAAACAAATCGTCACCGGACATCGCATGAGCTTGAGCTTTGAGCGCGTCAGGTGCTTTGCGATCACCTGCCTCATTAAAGGGCGGGTTCATGATGACATGATCAAAGGCATTATCTTCAAACCCGGCTGTCACACGCGCTTGACCGGACAATTCTACATCTGCTTCGATGACATTACATCTTTGCGCAAATTTTGAATTTTGTCCCAATCGGAGGGAGTGACGTGCATATTCTACCATTATGGAAGATGTTTCGAACAGCGTCACATTTATCTCTGAGCGATACGCTACAGCCAATCCCGCGGCTCCCGCTCCTGCACCAAGATCGGCCAAGCGGCCAACAGTATTTTCTGGTACGAGGCTGGCTAACAGCATGGCGTCAATTCCGGCACGATGTCCGCTCTCTTTTGGTTGTTTAAGGTAAAACGCACCTTTGTGAAAAGCATCAATGCTTGCCTTTGATGAGATCATGTCATCTGTTTCAACCATCCCAGAGTTCATCTCCAAGACCGGCATCGACCATGAGGCGACGTGCCTGCGTGATTTCATCTGAATCAACCAGCAATCTTCGTGGGAATAATCCGATTGATCCTTCCATAATGCTCATATTCTGATCTGCCAATAAATGTGCGATCCCTGCATCCTTCAACAAAGACTGCGCAAGGGAGAGCACAACTGCATTATTTGTCCTGATCAACTCGTCCAATTTCACCCTCACTATGTCTTTTCATCAGAACATTCAATTATTTCTGAACTATTTATTCTATCTAATGCCACCCGCGCCAATTCGCCACTTGCGAGCCGCGCTTATCGAAACTATGGTCCAAAATAAGTAAATTATTGAGGAGATCAATCTCGTGGGTGTAGTCATTTCACTAGATGAAAATAAAAAACCAAAAGCGTCGGTGAAGCCGCTTGTTGATTTGACAAAATCGGACATGGATTTGGTCAATAAGTTGATCTTGTCAAAAGCGGGCTCCGACGTTGAGATGATCCCGGAAGTCGCAGAGCATTTGATCTCATCTGGCGGCAAGCGCTTGCGCCCAATGCTGACCATCGCAGCTGCAAATATGTTGGGTTATAAAGGCGATGGACATATTCAGCTCGCGACCAGCGTTGAATTTATGCACACCGCGACTTTGCTTCATGATGACGTGGTCGATGAAAGCGATCTTCGTCGCGGCAAATCCACAGCACGGATGATCTGGGGCAATCAAGCAAGTGTCCTTGTGGGGGATTTTCTCCTGGGCCAAGCATTTAAAATGATGGTTGATGTCGGCTCGATTGATGCCTTGGATGTTTTATCGTCGTCTGCTTGCATCATTGCGGAAGGTGAAGTGCTTCAGCTCTCTGTAGCGAAAAATATGGAAACAACGGAAGACGATTATCTTCAGGTGATCCGCGCCAAAACGGCAGCTCTGTTTTCTGCTGCTGCTGAAGTTGGGCCCATCATTGCACAAAGCTCTAAAGCTGAACGCGATGCGCTAAAATCATTCGGTATGAATTTGGGCCTCGCATTTCAAATGATTGATGATGCGCTGGATTATGGCGGGTCTGCGGACGATCTCGGTAAAAACACAGGTGATGATTTTCGTGAAGGCAAGATTACACTGCCGGTTATCCTCGCTTATCGTCGTGGTGATGATGAAGAACGCAAATTCTGGAAAAGCGCAATTGAAGATGGCCAAACAGATGATGCCGCCTTGGCGCGTGCTACAGAACTGATCGCCAAATATAAAGGCATTGAAGATACAATAGCGCGCGCTGAACATTATAGCGCTATGGCTCGTGATGCGCTTGCACCTTTGCCCTCCTCACCAGAGAAAGCAGCCCTTCTGGAAGTGGTTGATTTTTGCCTTGCAAGGGTGAATTAAATCATTCTGCATAAAAGACTTTTGCCAAAAATGCACAAATTCAGACCCCACGGAAAATTTATATGTAAATTGCCTTGTTTTGTGCATAATATTAGTTGACCATCAGGCGGAGGATGGGCGAATCAAATGGGTTAAAGGGTCTTTCATGCGCAATCGGTTATTATCTTGTATTTTTTCTACTGGTCTGCTGCTTACTTCAGTTTCGTTTTCAACTCTTTTATCGGTTCAACATCTCAAGGCAGACAGCCATAAAGAAGCTGTTACAGCTGAAGATAATTCAATCGATGCTGAAAGCATTCCAACCTTTACAGCAGCCTTTTTATCAGGACAGATCGCAGATTCGGATAATGACGTCGAACAAGCGATTGCCTTTTATAAACGTGCACTTGAATTTGACCCGGAAAGCCTAACCGCAAAACGCCGACTATTCTCTTCGCTGTTACTCGCTGGTGAGTTTGATGATGCCATTGAAATCGCCCAAACGCTCAAAGATGATGCTGACGTTGCCGAACTTGTTGAGCAGGCATTGGCGATCCAGACTGTTCGTAACCGTGAATATAGCAGCACGGACAGATATCTCGAATATAGCCCGCGTATAATCGTGGATGAATTGATCAATGATCTGCTCTCAGCCTGGTCTCGTTTTGGTGCCAATGAAGCTGATGAAGCCCTTGCGAAGATTGATGCGTTGGAAGGCCCTGTCTGGTTTAAATATTTCAAAGATTTAAATTCCGGTCTGATGGCATATGCAGCAGGGAAACAAGATCTTGCTATCAAACATCTCACGGATCTGGTTTTAGACGAACAATCCGTTCGCGTTGCACCAGACGCTTACTTGCTGGGTTATGGTGCGCTCGCCTCGATTTATGCGATTGATGGTGACAAAGAAAAGGCACTGGATGCTCTAGATTTGAACCCAAATATCCGCGCTGGATTTTCACCCGCAGATGCTTTAGCGCAACGTATAGAAGCTGACGAAGAGGTTCGTTTTCCGGTTAAAACTGCACAAGAGGGTGCCGCCTATGCGATTTATGCGATCGCAGGAGCTTTAAATAACGGACAGAGCCAGGAAATTGTTGGCTTATACCTTCAATTGGCGCGCGCTCTTGATCCAGATAATGCAGAGATTTTGGTATTGCTAGCAGATGTTCAGGAGCAATTGGATAAACCTGAAAAAGCGATTGAAACCTATCGCATGATCCCCGAAGATTCTCCCATGCGGCGCTTATCGGAATTGCAGCTTGGGCTGAATTTGGCTGACATCGGCAATATCGAAGAAGCGCTTGAACATATTCGCGCAATTATAGAGAAATACCCGCAAGACATTCGTGCTTACGAAGGATTGGGACGCATTTTAGCGCGTGAGAAGCGCTATCAGGAAGTGGTTGAAAATTTTCAGCAGGGAATCAAAGCAGTGGGACCGATCCATAATCGTTCGCATTGGAATATGTTCTACCGTATGGCGATTGGCTTTGAACGTTTGAAAGAATGGGAAAAAGCAGAACCTGCATTTTTACGATCACTGGAGCTTTCACCTAACCAACCCGATGTGATGAACTATCTCGGTTACTCCTGGATCGATATGAATATCAAGCTCGAAGAAGGCATGGACCTTATCCGTGCGGCTGTCGAAGCTCGTCCGAATAGTGGATATATTGTCGATTCCCTTGGCTGGGCCTATTATCGTCAGGGACAATATGAAAGTGCCGTGCGTGAATTGGAACGAGCAGTGGAACTCTTGCCGAATGACCCAACGATCAATGATCATTTGGGCGATGCTTATTGGAAAGTGGGCCGCAAAATTGAAGCACGTTTTCAATGGCAACGCGCATTACTAAACATGTCTGATTTTGATGAAAATCTTGTGCCAGCGATTGAGAAAAAGATCAAAGATGGCATGCCAGAAGAAAAGACTGAAAGCGCGTCCACATCCTCTGATGGATAATTCAACACATTCTGTAACGGCACATGCCAAAGTTAACTTGGCACTTCATGTCACCGGACAACGCAATGACGGTTATCACCTGATCGACAGCCTTGTCGGCTTTGCAGATTTTGGTGATCAAATCTCGGCCAAACTCACAGATGAGAACAGCTTTGAAATCTGTGGACCCTTTGCGCCAGCGCTTAAAGACGAAGATGAGAATACAAATCTCATTATCAAAGCTCGAGATGCGCTCGCAGAATTTGCTTCGGAAAATGGGATAAAAATCAAACCCGTCTCATTGGTGTGCGAAAAGAATTTACCAGTTGCGTCAGGTTTAGGTGGTGGATCAGCGGATGCTGGCGCGGCACTGAACCTACTTACCAAGCTTTGGCAGCTTGAAATTTCTGAAAGTAAGCTCACCGAGATTGCGCTCGGATTGGGCGCTGATGTTCCCATGTGCTTAAAAAGCGAACCGCTTATCGCCAAAGGCATAGGGGAAGAACTCACTTCGGTCCGGCCGTTTCCAAAATGTCATATTGTGCTTGCAAATCCAATGGTCGCAGTTTCAACACCAGTTGTTTTTAAGGCACTTAAAACAAAACAAAATGTTGTTTTAAAATCCGAGCTGAAGTTTAGTGACTTTCAAGAATTGCTCGCAACCATCAAAGCAAACCGCAATGATCTGCAAGAACCAGCAATAGAACATCGCCCTATAATAGCAGAATGTCTGAATGCGCTTTTAAAAACCAATCCCGCATGCGCTCGAATGTCCGGTTCCGGTGCGAGTTGTTTTGCTTTATATGATAATGAGGACAACGCACTCGCTGCGGCTCAAACCATTATCGGCAATCATCATAATTGGTTTGTAAAACCAACGTTTCTGCGTGCGAAAAATTGAGGATAAGTGAATGGCTGGCATTGATGATACACGCGAGTTTATTCCAGTTAAAATCGCTGTTGTAACTGTTTCAGACAGTCGAACGCTGGATGATGATAAATCTGGTTTAACGCTTGCAACTCGAATTGAAGATGCCGGGCACATTTTGGCTGAACGAGATATCGTCACGGACGATAAAGAGAAAATTGCTGAGCGGGTTACATCCTGGAGCCAAGACGATGGTATTGATGTTATAATTACAACTGGTGGAACAGGATTTACCGGACGTGATGTAACGCCGGAAGCGCTTGAGCCTTTGTTTGAAAAACATATGGATGGCTTTTCCCATGTCTTTCACAGCATTTCTCAAGACAAAATTGGCACATCGACCATCCAATCACGCGCGACCGCAGGCCTTTTGAACCAAACATTTGTGTTTGTTTTGCCTGGTTCTCCTGGTGCCTGCAAAGATGCGTGGGATGGGATTTTAAAGAACCAACTCGATTATCGTCACATGCCATGTAATTTTGTTGAGATCATGCCGCGGCTAGATGAACACCTAAAACGCAGCGCAAGCTAGCTTTCGTTAAGCCATGAGTTGCGAATAGCTTGCGGGCACCATTTCACATCTTAGCTTCACCGCACGAGACCCATTGGCAACACCAGCGAGATTTTTGGCGTTTTTCACATGATTGGCAAATTCGCGTTTGGGCATGAGTAAACCATATTCCAGCGGTGATGATTTGCGCAGCAAGCGCTTTAAAAATGGCAATCGATAATTCACAGAAGGCGACATCTTTGCTGATGTTTGCCCATTATTGATATGTTCGGTAAAAGCCTCAATCCAGCCATGGAGCGGTTTGGCACCTGGTTCGATTAACATGATCCATTCACTGCGAATTTGCGCTGGCAGATTGGCTAATTCACTTGGTGAATATACATTGCACCCGGCAGCATCAGCAACGGTTGCTGTGCCATCTGATGAGCCTTCATCAACGATGGAGACATCACTGATTATTCCCTCGACAGCTCCGCTGACAAGTGCACTTAAAGTCTTCGCTAATTCTGCCTCTTGGTTATGGCATTGAATAATCACTGAAATCATAGATTTCTTTTATCTAAGGCTGACTAATATTGCAATGCAACAATTATTGTTCTTGTTTTGTTCACAATAAAATGCTAGGAATATATTCAAGGTTGGCGACTCATAAAATAGAGCGCAGGGAGATGAAGATGAACGAAGCAGGACGGCACCACACTGAGTTTGATATTCCGCAAGGTTCGGATATCAATCGCCAAATGCTGGCTGATCAATCGATCCAAATCGATCACTCACGCAGACGTGGTCGTGCGGCAGGTATCAATCCAAGTGGCCGTTATGAATTGCACTCCCATCATGTTTTTGATGACGGATGGAATAATCTTGAAACGCTTGAGCCGTTTAAGACTGAGGTTCAGGTTGAGCGTTCGCGATCTATCATTACGCGTAATACCTCACCAGACCTGCCATTTGAACGGTCGATCAATCCCTATCGCGGGTGTGAACATGGTTGTGTCTATTGTTTTGCTCGTCCGACCCATGCACATATGGGGTTATCTGCTGGTCTTGATTTTGAGAGCAAACTATTTGCCAAACCTGATGCGGCGCGTCTGTTAAAGCGTGAGCTTTCGAAAGCAAATTATCAACCCAAAAGCATCGCGATCGGTACCAATACAGATCCCTATCAACCGATTGAAAAAGACATGCGCATTATGCGGCAAATTTTGGAAGTCTTGGCGGAAGCTAAACATCCGGTTGGCATTGTGACGAAGTCCGCGCTTATCCTGCGTGATATTGATATATTATCTCAGATGGCGCGTGATGGTTTGGTCCGGGTATCCATGTCGGTAACAACGATCGAACGCAAATTAGCGCGTGCCATGGAGCCACGTGCATCTACGCCAACCAAACGTCTTGAGGCTATGCGCGCGCTTTCAGAAGCTGGCATTCCGACATCTGTTATGCTCGCCCCGATCATTCCAGGGCTTAATGATTTTGAGATCGAACGTATTTTAGATAGTGCACATAATGCGGGTGCTCAACAAGCAGGCTATGTGCTTTTGCGCCTTCCCCAAGAAGTGAGCCCTATATTCAGAGACTGGCTACTTCGCCATTACCCGGACCGCTATCGTCATGTGATGTCGCTTATTCGATCTATGCGTGGTGGCAAGGATTATGATGCAGAATTTGGTAAGCGTATGCGCGGATCTGGTCCTTATGCATGGCAGATTAGTCGCCGTTTTGACATGACCTGCAAACGTTTAGGTCTCACCAAGCGGGTCTCTTCTCCAAGGACAGATTTGTTTATCAAGCCAGAAGGAGAGAATGTACAATTATCTCTGCTATAAGAAGCAAGGCTTTTAGCGAATTACATCTATGCCTCAGGTCGCGCCATAGATCTTTGGATTGATGTGATGGGTGCAGTTTAAGATCAAAATTCCGCCAACAATTTTGACTTTGCACCATAGGTTCTGACCCCATTTCAGAACCCAAGATATATTTTAGTCCTTTGTCCCCGACTATCTTATATCAACTGCCTTTTATCATGATGATATCAAGAGTTTCGGCTCGGGCAGTTAAACTCTTGCGAGAATTGACGTGGATATGGCATGATCCCCTTACACAATGCTTATCCACGTCAGTTCTTCAAACTATGTCCCAAACACAATTAGATTTTGATTTGAAAAAAGGCCCTGATTTCAGCTCTGAGCTCAAGGCAAAACATCAAGGATTTTGGCCTGTTGCAGGATTGGACGAGGCAGGTCGTGGACCGCTTGCTGGCCCTGTAGTCGCTGCAGCTGTTATATTGGATGAGAACAACATCCCTGAAGGCTTGAACGACAGTAAAAAATTAACAGCTAAAAAACGTGAATTTTTGTTTGAGGAGATTATGGCAACATCACATGTCGCGATCTGTTCCAATTCCGCCAAAACGATTGATCAGACGGATATTCGCAAGGCGAGCTTGGATGCCATGCGTCGATCTCTTTTTGCATTGGAGATAACAGCCAAATACGCGCTCGTGGATGGTCGAGATATTCCATTTGGATTAGATGTACCTGCTGACGCTTTGGTCAAAGGTGACGGGCGGTCCTTGTCGATTGCGGCGGCATCCATTATTGCAAAAGTCACCCGAGATCGCCTGATGCATCGTGCCTCAGAAATCTATTCCGTATATGGTTTTGAGAAACATGCAGGTTATGGCACCAAAGATCATCGCGATGCGATCGAAGAGTTTGGCCCCTGCCCTATTCACCGATTTAGCTTCAAACCGATCCGCAAAGACGATTAGAACCTATTTATTCTTCTGATACACATGACCGTCGATTTCTAAAACATCGACGCTGAATGTATCAATCATAGGAAATTCTGACATGACATGATCAAGTAATGCTTTTGAGATGTCAGCCTTGCGTGCGCGTGAACGCCCGTCGAGCAGATGCGCTGTTACATGGATAAAGTCTTTTGCGCCATTGCCATAATAGGCGTTGAGAATTGAATGGGCGCGGACTTTAACCGCCTCGGGGCGAATACAATCAAATTGACAGCACACGTCATAGGTGGATTTGAGCGCTTTATCCAGTTGTTCGTGATCAATTGAATTGGCAGAATATTCGATAACGATATGAGGCATGCTGTTCTCCAAATATAAAGGCCCGTTGACGTAATCAACGGGCCTTTACTTATAATTTGCGAGCCGTGTTCGGCAAGAAAAATCGTGATTAGTTCAAACGATCTTTCACTTCAGCCAAAGATGATTTGAACAAGCTAGATTTTGTTGAAGCTGTAACCTTATCGCCGATCAGCTTTTCAGCCGCAGTGATAGCAACTTCGACCGCTGAAGCGCGAACTTCGCTCATAGCATCCTGCTCGGCTTGAGCAATTTTCTGTTCAGCCAGTGCTTCGCGGCGTGCCACATATTCTTCTGACTTAACGCGAGCTTCTTCTTTAAGTGCATCAGCTTCTTTTTTCGCTGCTGCGACAATGTCTTCAGCTTCCTGCTCAGCTTCTTTGCGCTTACGCTGATATTCAGCCATAAGCTGCTGTGCTTCTTCACGAAGACGTTTTGCTTCGTCCAACTCGTCTCTGATTTTATCAGCGCGCGCATCAAGTGCACTTGTGATCGTACCAGGAACTTTCAGATAGAAGATGATGCCGAGGAAAATGATGAGGCCTACGAATGCCCAAAATGTTGCGTCCATTTGGCCTCTCCTATTTCACAACGTCACGCACAGCGGCGTTGACTTCAGCTTTAGTAACCTTACCACCAAGCAATGTCTCAACAATAGCCTGAGCAGTGTCACTTGCAATACCATCAACTTCTGCCAATGCTTTTGCCTTAACAGCAGCAACGTTAGCTTCGCTTTCAGCAAGTTTCTTGTTCAATGCTTCTTCATGCTTAGCACGTTCTGCATCGGACTCGGCTTTTGCCTTTTCACGAGAGGTTGTGGCGATTTCATTTGCTTTACGACGGGCATCAGCAAGTTCTTGCTCATAAGCTGCCACTGCAGCATCAGACTCTTCTTTTAGCCGATTGGCTTCATCCAAATCTTCTGCGATGCGATCGTGACGATCTTCCAAAATACCGCCAATGCGAGGTGCAATGACTTTTGAAACGAGCAAGTAAAAAATGCCGAATGTAATCGCAAGCCACAAAAGCTGTGATGGATAAAGACCAGGATCAAACGGGGGAAATGATCCGCCGCCCTGTGCTTCGCCATGACCAGCAACTTCTGTATTTGCGTTTTGAGTCGCATGAGACTCCGCATATGCGGGGGTCACAAACATATCTCACCTCCAAATAATGCGATCACGGGGGCAATCATCCCCACGTGACCAAACATTTTCAATTCGCGAATGATTAAACAGCGAAAAGAAGGAGAAGTGCAACGAGCAATGAGAAAATACCCAAAGCTTCTGTCACAGCAAAACCGAAGATCAAACGACCGAATTGACCGTCAGCTGCTGAAGGGTTGCGAAGTGCACCAGCAAGGTAGTTACCGAAAATTGTACCAAGACCAATACCTGCACCACCCATGCCTAGACATGCGATACCTGCACCGATGTATTTTGCTGCTTCTGCTTCCATAATTAAACTCCTTAGAATTATGATTTCATATCTAACTTTTTTCAAACGGACGACATGCCCGCCTTCAACTTTTACCTAGTGGCTTGGGTGCAAGGCATCGTTGAGGTACATGCAAGTAAGTACCGCAAAGACATAAGCCTGCAAGAAAGCTACGAGGAATTCCAAACCAGTGAGCGCGATTGTCATCAACAATGGCAATGCAGCACCCATGAAGCCAAGCGCACCTTGTGCACCCATGGCGACAATAAATCCGGCAAACACTTTAAGTGTGATGTGACCCGCAAGCATGTTCGCGAACAAACGAACAGACAAGCTGATTGGACGTGAGAGGAAAGAAATAACCTCAATCATAACGACCAATGGCATCAAAACGCCGGGAATGCCCGAAGGCACAAACAATTTTAGGAAACTTAGACCATGTTTCATCACGCCGTAGATGACAACTGTGCCAATAACGAGCATTGCAAGTGCAAATGTTACGATGATGTGACTTGTGACAGTGAAGAAATATGGGAACATGCCAAGCAAGTTGGCAATCAAAACAAACATAAAGAGAGAGAAAACGAGCGGGAAGAAACGCATCCCTTGTGATCCAGCGCCATCTCTTAACATCGAGGCGACAAATTCATAAGCCATTTCCGAGATCGACTGCAGACGTGTCGGGATCAAACCGCGATTTGCTGTCGTTGTCATCAAGAAACCAGCTGCAACAACGGTTGTTGCAACCATAAACAATGAAGAATTGGTGAAGGAAAAGTCCATGCCACCAATCTCAATTGGTACTAATCTTGAAAGCTGGAACTGGCTGATAGGATCGTTAGCCACGTTGTATCTCTCCTAAGTTTCCGGCCAAAACCGGATCAAACACACACCCATAAGGGTCTTAATCTTCTTTTGATGAATAGCCAACTTTTGGCTTCTCCACCGCGCCCACAGAGCGCAAAACATTTAATACACCTGCAACAAAACCAAGAAGAAGGAAGATGATCATTCCCCAAGGTGCTATTCCTGCAAATGTATCCAGCACATAGCCAAGAATGGCACCGACAAAAACAGCTGCGATAAATTCGCTGGAGAGCTTAACTGCAAGGGCGTATCCCTTACGATCTCCACCTTCATCGCCTGCCTCGTCTTCGTCTTCCTTGCGCTTGGATGCTAATTTTGCTTCCAGCTCTTGGCGACGGGATTCAAGACTATCTACCATACACCCTCACATTCGCTTTGGGACAAGACTTAATGTCTCCCACTAAAATAGCGCCGAATTTATATCAACTTGGCGCTCTTTTAACATACCAAAAGCAGCCCGCAAGGCTGTTTGCAATTTGGGCGCAACATAGTTTTACATTGTTGGATAGTCAAGCAGTAGATTAGGGCAATGACGAAACTAAATTCACCAATCAATTCAACATCTTATGCCATTATCAAAGGATTCACAAAAAAATGCCGCGTAAACTTTTGCCGATTGCGACAGTGTTACGCAGCTTTTACTGGGTTTTTAAGGCTGAAAATCAGCTCCAACCACCATTATGAGTGACATAAAAGATGTGTAGACCGATTCGTCCCACACGACGCATTTTCTTTGCCCAGCGAGGACGCACATATGTCGCATGATAATGTGTTGAAGAACCAACTTCTTTGAACCAGATCTTACCCGCGGTTGTTGCAAGTGCAATTTCCTCTGCAATATTCCATGCTTTTGGTGATCTCACGCGATCACGGATACCATCACATGCAAATGAGAATTGGCAACGGTTGCGCCAAGTTTTGTTTTGATAAACCACGCCGCAGACAGTATTTGGATAAGCAGGGTTGCGTACACGATTTAAGATGACCTGCGCAACGGCGGCTTGCCCTGATAGTTTTTCACCACGAGCTTCGAAATAAATGCCGGCCGCAAGACAACGCTGTTCTGCAGCTGAAAAAGCTTTTGGTGGCAGTGGATCATCTGCCCAAGCGTGATCACCCTTTTCAATTGGGGGGATAAAACGTCCGCGTTTTGGACCGTCATTTAACACAGATGCAAATGGAGATTGTTTGGCATAGTCTTTTTGTGGTGGCGCATAAGCAGTTGCCAGGATATCCGCATTGTCATTGGTAATGAGACTTGCGAGCATTGTGGGAACGCGGTTGGAGATTTGAGGCTTGTCCTGCTTCTTATAAAAGACAGACGCGACTTGTAGCTCTTTACCCTCAATTTCCTGCTTCTTAAAAACCATGGCCACATCTTCAGATGATTTTGGGATTTCGAGAGAACTCTGCTTGCCAATGATCGATCCAGCTGAGAAGTTTTTAGGTGGTTGAGATGGCGCTACGGAAATCACACGGCCTTTTTTAAGATGACGCGTGATACGATCTTCATCGGGCGTCAGCTCTCTGCCGCCGATCTTGGCATCAAAAGCTACCGTTTCACCATTTCCCAGATCCAATCCAGCACTTGGTGCGACAGATCCGGTTAAAATTGTATCAGCGAAAGCAATTTGGGCTTTCTCAATCGAACCCGCAGGTGCTGTCGTCATATGCATGCGCCAGCGGTCATCTTGATTACCAAGACTGCTCAAAAGAGCGGCTGTATCTGATTGGGCAACGATGGTGGGGGTGAACATAAAACCGGCAACGCCGAATATAAAAGGTGCGGCCAATCCGCTTAGACGCGCCAGACCTGGGCGAGCCTTAGAACTCTCATTACGCACGACACTACTCCAACAAAAACTATTACTCAGTACAAAACTAGCGTTGATCATAAGTCGTTAACCTTGATGAAGAGTTAATGTCGTTGTCGCGCCTCCCTAATTTGTCTTTCAATCGAATATTTGTGGCCAAAAAGAGGTCAGACCCTAAAAAGATTTGGATCTCGGAAAATATTGAGAATTGTTACAGTGGATGGCGAGAAACCAAGCCATAATTGGCAATTTTGGATAATTGTCGGCTCAATTATTCAATAAACATTGCGAAACTACTTTAAAAAGCGCATGGGTGGTTAAGAGACTTTTTCTCTTAAGGGATGCGACAATTTCTGACACCAAGACAAAAACTGACACAATGAACAATGTGACGCGCAGATCAACAAGCCCCATCCATGGCCTGTTGTTTATGGCAAGCGGCATGTTTTTGTTTTCCATGGTGGATACAATTGCAAAGTTTTTGACAAATGATTTTCATCCCATTCAGGTTATGTGGTCACGCCAAACTGGATTGGTGATCGGGGTTTTAATTCTCGTCGCTATTAAAGGTTTTTCGATCTTTCATACAAACCGTCCCTTCCTTCAGGTCACTCGAGGTATAGCGGCCGCAGGTTCTGGGATCCTGTTTATTTTTGCTATTGTTTATGTCCCTCTAGCGGATGCGGTGGCTGTGAGTTTCGTGGCGCCATTTCTGGTGACCGTGATGGGCGCTATATTCTTAGGAGAAAAAGTCGGCATCCGGCGATGGACTGCGATTTCTATTGGCTTTCTAGCGACCCTGCTTATCATCCGTCCGGGATTGGGCGTTGTTCACCCAGCTGCATTTTTAGTGGTCCTTGCAGCGTCCTTATTTGCTTTACGGCAAATCTTATCGCGTGCGCTTATTGCTGATAGCGTGACGACAACAGTCGCTTTCACTGCTCTTGTTAGTGGCGCATTTTTAACAATACCGCTCCCCTTCGTCTGGCAAACACCTCAATGGGGTCTAGATCTCGTTTTGTTAAGCGCGCTCGCCATTCTTGCTGCGATAGCAGAAATTTGCGTCATTAAAGCACTCTCGATGGCGGAAGCCGTTATTCTTGCGCCAGTTCATTACACACTTATTATCTGGGGCACACTTTATGGCTTTTATATTTTTGGGGATTTCCCAGATATTTGGACATGGGTTGGCGCCATTATCATTACACTTTCGGGCATATATACAGTTTATCGCGAGCATGTTGTGTCGAAACAAAAGAAGCTTGAAACCGCTGAAAGTTCATAAATATGATGGAACTCCCAAAACTCGTTATCTTTGATTGCGATGGCGTACTCGTTGATAGCGTTATGGCGCATAGCGAAGTGATGTCCGATAATTTTGCGCGTTATGATCTTCACATGAGCCCTGTTGAAGTTCGAGATGTTTTAGGCGCGGGCAAAATGTCCGAAATTGGTGAAGCTGCAAAAAAGCTGGGTGCGAAATTGCCTGACCACTGGCTCGATGAAATCTATACAGAGATTTTTGATCGATTGCGCCAGGGCGTTGAGCTTATTCCTTATGTCAAAGATATTGTTGGAAGAGTTGCAGACGCTGGAATTCCGATTTGCGTCGCATCAAATGGCAGTGTTGACAAAATGAAAATTATGCTCGGATCAAGCGGCCTACTTGATATGTTTAATGACGCGATTTTTTCAGCGCACGATGTTAAATCCTGGAAACCAGAACCAGGTTTATTTTTTCATGCGCTTGAGACAATGAACGTTGATCCGAGTGATTGTCTTGTTATTGAAGATAGCCCTACTGGTGCTGATGCTGCGCAACGCGCCGGGATCAAATGTTTAGGCTATGCGGCAGACACAAATCCATCAGACTTGACTGCATTTGACGCGCATATTTTTCACGACATGCGTGATGTTCCAAACCTGATTGGAATAACAAGCTAATGGCTGCCTATTTCGGTTTATTTGTAGTGTCTTTTTTGGCCGCTACGCTTTTGCCGGGCGGATCCGAAATTGCGTTGACCACGGCTTTGGCTTCAACGGACAAGTCTGTCACACTTCTTATTGCCTTTGCCACCATCGGCAATGTCTTGGGGTCTTTGGTCAATTGGGTGCTTGGTCGTTATTTTAATCATCTTCAAGACAGAACATGGTATCCGATAAAACCTGATCAGATGGTTCGCGCTGAACAATGGTATCGAAAATACGGGCGTTGGAGTTTGCTTTTGAGCTGGGCACCGATCATTGGTGATCCACTTACCATGATCTCGGGCGTGTTTCGCGAACCGCTCTTAAGTTTTGTTATTTTAGTGACAATTGCAAAACTTACGCGTTATCTTGTCGTCTCCGCGCTTGTGCTGCAAATCATCTAAATTGGAAGTTCATGCCCCGCACTCAATTATTTGGCCATTTGGCAATGTTGACTTTGTCCTTCCTCGTTGCGGGATCTTTCAGCCTCGGCTCAACCATTGCGCATCTGGTGCCACCCGATGCTTTGACCGCAATGAGATTTAGCTCCGGTGCTATTTTAGTTGGGTCAATCGCCATGTTTACAAGCAAACTAAAGTTTGAACACTTTAAAGGTGGGTGGCGATTTATTTTTTTGGGTGGCTTATTCTCAGTCTTCTTTGTGACCATGTTTGAAGCTTTGAAAATCACGCAGCCGGTATCAACCAGCGCAGTCTTCACACTTGCACCGCCACTCACCGCTATTTTTAGCTATCTTATATTGCGACAGGTTGCGACCAAACGCATTTCGATCGCACTCGCGATTGGCGCTGTTGGCGCATTGTGGGTTATCTTCCGGGCGGATTTAGCAGCATTTTTGAGCTTTAACATTGGAAAAGGTGAAGCAATCTTCTTTATCGGTGTGGCCGCTCATGCACTTTATACACCGCTCTTTCGAAAGCTTTCCAAAGGGGAACCGGTGATCGTCTCCACCTTTGGCGTGATGGTGGGTGGCGCAATCGTGTTATGGGCTTTATCATTTAACAATATCGCAACGACCAACTGGGCAAATCTACCTGTCGCTTTTTGGCTGGTCTTTATCTATCTTGTTGTTGCCGCCAGCTCGCTAACATTCTTCTTGCTTCAGTTTGCAGCACTTCGCCTCCCATCTGCCAAAGTGATGGCCTATACCTATCTTATAACAAGCTGGGTTATATTTTGGGAATTTGCCAAAGGAAATGGTTTGCCAAGCATCAATATCTTGGTGGGCATTGCGATCACAACGATCTCGCTCATTTTACTCTTAAAGAATGAGAATTAGCTTCTTTTGCGTTTGCGATTTTCAAACGGATTATCGCCAGAGCGATAGGTGATGCGAATAGGTACCGCCGGCATATCAAAATCTTCCCGCATCTTATTAGTCAGATAGCGTGTGTAAGATGTCGGCAGCGCATCCGGGCGCGTACAGGACACCATGAAACCTGGCGGGCGTGATTTGATCTGCGTCATATATTTCAACTTCAAACGACGCCCTGATACCGCTGGCGGCGGATGTTGCGCTGTTGTCATATTGAGCCAACGATTTAAACGCGCTGTCGGAATGCGTTTGTTCCAGGTTCTATGCGTTTCGATAACCGCCTGCATGAGCTTATCCAACCCGTTGCCCAAACGGCCAGAAATCGGAACAGCCAATATTCCGCGCACCTGCGGCAATAAACGTGTTGTCTCTTCGTGCAGATATTTCAGCGTTGCCTGACGATCTTCAACCAGATCCCATTTGTTAAATGCGATGACCAGCGCCCGCCCTTCACGCACCACCATGTCGGCAATATGAAGATCCTGTTTCTCAAATGGGATTGTTGCGTCCAATACGATCACCACAACTTCAGCAAATCGAATGGCGCGCAATGCATCGGCAACGGATAGCTTTTCAAGTTTTTCCTGAACCTTGGCGCGTTTGCGCATACCGGCCGTATCGAACATCTTGATCTTGCGGTCATTCCATTCCCATTCAACGGAAATAGAATCACGCGTAATGCCAGCTTCAGGACCGGTAAGCAGACGATCTTCGCCCAAATATTCGTTGATTAATGTCGATTTGCCCGCATTGGGACGGCCCACAACTGCAATGCGCAATGGTTTCGATGTATCAATGTCAGGCTCAATCTCACCCTCATAATCCTCATCAAAATCATCATCATAGACATCAACATCGGTGACAGCTTCATCAAAGCCGTCGTCTTCATCGGGAAATGCCACAAATTCACCAACCGCCTCAACGATTGCGTCTCTTAGATCGAGCATGCCTTCGCCATGTTCGGCAGAGATCGGGCAAGGTTCGCCAAATCCTAGACGATAGGCATCCATGAGATCCGCGCCACGGGCTTCCGCTTTGTTGGCCACGAGTACGACCGGTTTGCCGCGCTTGCGCAAAAGGCGCGCAAGTGTTTCATCAGCTGGTGTAATACCTTCTTTGGCGTCGACCACGAACAAGGCGACATCCGCTTCGTCAATAGCAAGCTCTGTCTGCTCGCGCATTCTGCCTTCAAGCGTATCGGGCGCTTTTTCTTCCAAACCAGCCGTGTCGATCATTCGGAAAGACAAATCTATGAGTTTTGCTTCGCCTGGGCGACGATCACGGGTTACACCCGGCGTATCATCGACAAGCGCAAGTTTTCGGCCAGCCAAGCGATTAAACAAGGTTGACTTGCCAACATTAGGCCGTCCAACAATGGCAATTGAAAAACTCATATCTGTTTCGTTCCATGAATTGGGCAAACCGATGCCCAATAAAATATATCAATTAAGACGTAGAAGAACGCCCAGCAATTAGATCCAAGATAACCTGCGCGCGTGCCGAGATTTGTTGTGGCGTAGATGTGTCTTCAACCACCAAAGTGAACCAATCTTTTGCACGCGCATAATCATTGGCTTTAAAAGCAGAAAGACCCAAGATCTCGCGGGCCGAATGGCGCATTGTATTTGTTGTGTTGGTTAGAACTTCCACTTGTGCTGCGACTTCATCATAAGTATTCACATCCACCATCAGATAACCGGCGCGAATTTTCGCAACATCTTTTAAAGCGTCCGCGACAGAACCATCATTTGCAACAGATAAAAATTCAGAAATGGCGACTTCCGCATTGCCCTGCTCTGCGATCACAGTAGCGGCGCGCATTTTTGCCAAAACAGGATAAGAGCCGTAACCTTCAGCCTTTAATTGATCAAATGCTGCGAGTGCTTCATCATTTCTGCCTTCACGTGCGTGTGTGAGAGCTTCCAAAAAAATATCACCAGAAGCCGCTGCTTGACTATCGACCCAATTTTTGTAGCCCACATTACCGGCAACGCCCAACACAATGGCAACCGCACCACCTATGATGAATTTGCCATATTTCTTCCACAAGGCATTGGCCTGGTCCGAACGCAGCTCTTCATTGACCTCGCGGATAAAATTGTCGTCTTCAGTGCTCATATCACTATCCAGTAATTTCTACGGCCAATTGCTAGCGGGGCCATATTCATCTTTAAAAATGTTCAAGACCGCCTTCTAAACCATTTTGCCAAAGTTGAAAGAAGTTTTTGCGCTTCCTTGCTTCTTAGGGTGCAAAATTATGTTATAAGTATCATAATCGTTGTTTTCGAGGGGGTTCACCTCAAATATTTGCGAGGTTTAATTGGTCGACATTGAAAAAGCGAAACTAAGGCTTCAGTCGGTTAAAGATGAACTCGAAGCATTTTCAGAATTATCATCGGATGCGCGGGCGCCGGTCAAACTCGACCAACAATCAGTCGGGCGCCTCTCGCGGATGGATTCCATGCAACAGCAAGCCATGGCTCAAGCACAAGAACGAAACCGGCAGCGCGATCTTGTACGCATTGAAATGGCGCATCGACGGATATTAGAAGATGAATACGGATATTGCGCCAATTGCGGCGAGGAAATTCCCGATAAACGTCTTGAAATTGACCCCATGGCCGAACGCTGTGTTGGCTGTGCTGATTAATTCTTTCGTCAATGGACTTGAAAGACAATCATCCATCTTCTGTTACCCCATGCAATGCATCGCTCCACTGTCTGGGTGATTGTCCATACATCCGCTTGAACTCTCGGCTAAACTGAGAGGCGCTGATATAGCCCACATCCAATGCAGCCTCGTTGACAGTCATGCCGCCAGCAATATTCATAGCCGCATTGTTTAACCGCATGGATTTGACAAATTGAATGGGTGACATTGCTGTTGCCTGCTTAAACTTACGATGAAAAACCGTTCGGCTCATCCCGGCACGTGCTGCCATGTCATCGATCGAAATTGGTTCTCTAAGATTGTCAGAAATGAAAGAGATTGATCGTGCGATCGCATTGCCAACACCGAAGGCTTGTCGCGCAAAGTAACCTGCTTCGCCCTTTAACAGCGCATAATAAAACTCTCGCAGCCGCGCTTCGCCCAGAATAGAAATGTCGGTCGCATGTCCGCTTAATTCAATTAATCTCGACAGCGCATTGGCAAAATCATCATCCCATCTCGACAATTTAATCCCTTGTGATAATTCACCAGCAATGGACGAACTATACCTGCCTTCTGCATTGTCCATCTCAATGACCAATTCGGTCATCACCCGCTGGTCGAGCGAGATATAAACACTATATAGCGGATCTTTATCTGACGCTTTTGGGGTGCCAGCCATTACAGGCATCGACATGGGGCAGCACATATATTGGCTGTTGTCATAAACAAATTGTGCGCCTTCAAGCACGGCTTCTTTCGATCCACTGACTATAGCGATTACGCAAGGTTCATAGACCACGGGTGCGCATGGCACGGGATCTGTCGCGCGAAAGAGTTTCACGCCATTTATGCCCGTCTCGACCAGCCCGTCTTCATAGACCCTTTGCTCGATAAATTCTCTAATCAATTGCTTGTTCATGCACGTAACTTATTGCGCCCTATCACGCGCATCAACCGCCCTGGCACAAATAGGCAAGTATTCGCGAGTATCGCATCTGTTTTAGATCGAAACCGAGAGTTATCTACACGCTCAAGACAACAAACAAATTTCCAAAAAGATACTCCGCGATCGCGGATAAGGAGCAATTTTTATGAAACATAAACAGTTCGGGCCAAAAGGTTGGACACTTGACAATCTTGGACCACAAGCCGGCAAAACATATGTAATCACAGGCGGTAATGCCGGTGCGGGTTATCAAGCTACACGCATTCTTTTAACCAAGGGCGCCAAAGTGATTATGTTAAACCGCAGCGCAGAACGTTCAGAAGCCGCTGTGAAGGATCTTAAAGCAGAATTCGGCGCCGATGCCCAAGTGAGTTACATCCGTATGGATCTTTCGGATTTAGCGAGCGTCCGCCAGGCTGCAACAGAACTGTTGGCGCACACATCACAAATTGATGCATTAATTTGCAATGCCGCGATTGCACAAGTACCAACCCAAAAATTCACTAAGGATGGTTTTGAAAGCCAGCTAGGCACCAACCATTATGGTCATTTCGTTCTCTGTGGAATGCTGTTTGATCTGCTTGATAAATCTCATGGTCGCATCGTCGTGGTCGCCAGCCTTGGCTATAAGCTTGGCATTAGAACCATCCAATTTGATGATATGAATTGGGATAAAAATTACAGCGCAAATCCCGTCTATAGCCAGAGTAAATTGGCGCAGATGATGTTTGCCTATGAGCTGCAGGACAAGGTCAAAGCAGCGAATAAAAATGTTAAAGTCTATGTCTGTCATCCGGGCGCATCAGCAACATCACTTATCAGCACAAGTGGCGGCTTCTTAACTCGGGCTGTTTGGTGGTTTATGTCCAAAACACCAATGGTGCAATCCGCCGAGCGTGGTGCTTTTCCTGAAGTCATGTGTGCCACCGCTGACGGCTTGGCAGAACGCGCATTTTATGGACCAACCAAACGCATGGAAACTGTTGGTCCCGTTGGCGAGGGTACGCTCGAACCTTATGCCTATGATAAAGCCGTGATGAGCAACTTGTGGGACGTGTCTGAAGAGGCCACTGGATTTAAGTGGAAAATCTAAACCCTGTATTATTCTTAGTGCGACGCAATAACGTCATTTCATTGCCGCAATTTTATTGATATTGAACGCCTCTCGTTGATTTGATTTGTCTTGGGTGGTTTCATTGCGCGCGCTAACTGGTTTTTTATTGGCAGGCTGTAGCCTTTTTGCAGCACAACAGCCTGTTTTTGCCCAAGATAAAGACCCACAGATCGTGCTCATCTCCTTTGATGGAGCCCATAATAATACGCTTTGGGATAAAAGCCGGGATATGGCCAAACGTGTGGACGCAAAATTCACCTATTTTCTATCCTGCGCTTTTTTAATCACCAAGGATGATGCGCGCGGGTTTTACCGCTCTCCCAAAAACAGTTTGGGATTGTCCAATGTTGGGTTTGCGCAAACAAAAGCTGAAATAAATACCCGGCTTGGTCACATTTGGCAGGCACGTGCGGAAGGCCATGAAATGGGCAATCACGGCTGCGGGCATTTTGATGGCAAAGCGTGGTCAGTCTCAGAATGGAATGCTGAGTTTGATCAGTTTCGCGATATCTTAAGTTCCGCATGGATGCGCAATGGTTTTGCCGATCAAGAGCCTGAAGACTGGCAGAATTTTGCGGTGAATGAGATCAAAGGTTTCCGCGCGCCTTATTTGTCACACAGCAAAAATCTGTTTGCATCACTTAAAGCAAACAACTTCACTTATGATGCGAGCACAGTATCCAATGGACCAGCCCAACCAAAATTGGAAGAATTGACCAAATTCGCTTTGCCGCTGATCCCAGAGGGACCATCATCGAAAAAGATCATCGCGATGGATTATAATCTTTATGTGCGACATTCAAAGGCGAAAGATAATCCCGAATTATCGCAGATCTTTGAAGAACGTACATATCAGGCTTTCAAAACTGCTTTTAAAAAAGAATATAACGGTGCGCGCATTCCACTGCAGATAGGATTTCATTTCGTTGAAATGAATGCAGGCGCCTATTGGCGGGCACTTGAACGCTTTGCTTTTGAAACTTGTTCAATGCCAGACGTGGATTGCATTACTTATCAAGAAGCTTTGACGCGCCTTCATCAAAAACGCGCCAATAATAGCTGATAAAAAATTCTCTATCTATTCAGCCGGCGCAGCTGAAATATCATCCTGTGTGCCCTCATCTTCGTAGATGATTTTCTCAAATGAGATGAGACGTTTATAGATCGATATTAGATCAATAATCGTCGTCCAAACGTTGGCAAAGAATTTGAAGCTTTCTTCCACTCGCTCAAACGCATTGTTAATCTGCGTGAAGACACCGAGCGTGATTGTGCCTGACACAATAGTTGGCCCCAGGGCGATCAGTGGAATGAAGTTTGACCCTTGAAGATATCCAAAGCGCGCAATGTTGAAGTAGAGATAATGGAAATAAAGGCGGAAATAGTTTTTCCGCACGCCTTCATATAGCTCACTTACCTTTGGAGGCTGCGCACGATCGGCATTATCTTCACCGTATACGAGCTCCTTCCGGTAGGCCGCTTCAACTTTTTGATTGTTGAATTCCAGACCTGGCAATTTGATACCAACTGCTGCAAGGATGAATGTTCCCAAGAACGCTGAGAAGATCGCCACAAACACCATCGAACCATCAACTTTACCAAGCAATGGGAGTTCGGTGATATTGGCAGAAAGCGTATAAAGCAAAGGCAAGAAGGCAACGAGTGTCATCATCGAGCGCACGAATGATACACCAAGGCCTTCAACAATACGCGCAAAACGCATGGTATCTTCCTGAACACGCTGTGCTGCCCCTTCGATGTGGCGCAGCTTTGGCCAATAATCCATGAAATAATCATTCATCGCTGTGCGCCAGCGGAACACATAGTGTGAAACGAAGAAATCGAGCAGAACGAGCGCTGTGATATTGACCAACAGGATCGGCGCTACGGTGATCAATTCACCATAAAACTCGTCGAGGGATACAGAATTTTTCTCTGACAGCGCTTTTTGCAATAAATCATAAAAGCCGCCATACCAGTCGTTCAAAAATACTGAGATTTGCACATTGTAATAGGTCACAAGCATGATGATCGTAGAACCAAGCACCGACCATCGAGACCACTTATTTTTATCCAAAAACATCCACACGATTGCAAAACTGAAGCCACCAACCGCCATGTAAATGTATATCAACAATTTGTCTGGCGTTAGAAATGGAGGACGCTCGCCTTCAACCGCCACTGGGGTATAAGCTGACAAGGCTTCGAGCATGCCCGCATTTCCCTCAAATATGCCAAACCAGATGCCGATGGCGAGAATGGTCCAAATCAATGCGGACATGAAAAAGAGTTTGGGGTCAGGGAAAAACGATCTAAACAATGCATAAGCCTTTTGATTGGCGGAGGCGCAAGAATAAGCACCACTGCGTGATTCACTTTGTTTAGAGCTGATTTATAAAGCCTTCTATCGCTGACAACAAGCCACATTTACGTGACCTATCTGACGCGATCGTTGACGGAAAATTGAAAGTTGGAACCTTTTCTTTTTCACAAAATCCTTGTAAATGCTGCAATGCAATATAATTATAGATATAAATTGATGCTGCACAGCTGACTTCAGGGGATGAGATATGACAAAAACTGCAATTATTACCGGTTCAACAAGCGGTATCGGATTGGCGATTGCCAAAGCATTTGCCAAAGCTGATATGAATGTCGTGATCAATGGACTTGGCAGCGCCGAAGACAACGAAGCTGTGCGTGCCGATGTTGATGGATTGGGTAAAGGCGAAACACTCTTTCATGGTGCAAATATGATGGAACCGGAGCAGATTGAAGATCTGGTTACGTCTACCGAAGCCAAATTTGGCAGTGTAGATATCATCGTCAACAATGCAGGTATTCAGTTCGTTGAGAAAGTTGAAGATTTCCCGACAAGCAAATGGGATGCGATTATCGCTATCAACATGTCGAGCACGTTTCACACCACGCGCGCAGCGTTTGCTGGTATGAAAGAACGTGGATTTGGCCGCATTATCAATGTTGCTTCTGCTCACGGCTTGGTTGCCTCACCGTTTAAATCTGCTTATGTGACCGCCAAACATGGCGTTTTAGGTTTTACTAAAACGATTGCGCTGGAAGGTGCTGAGTTTGGTGTGACAGCAAATTCTATTTGCCCAGGTTATGTTGAAACACCTTTGGTAACCGGTCAAATCGCCGATACAGCAAAAGCGCGCGGCATCTCCGAAGATGAAGTGATCAGCAACGTCATCTTAAAGGCCCAACCAACAAAACAATTTGTACAAACAGAACAAGTTGCGTCTCTAGCACTCTATCTTGCATCTGATGCAGCTGCCCAAATTACCGGTGCTGCACTGCCAATTGATGGTGGTTGGACAGCCCAATAATGGCAACAAAATCTTCAGACAAACGGATTATCAATCTCGCTTTACAGGGTGGTGGCGCACATGGGGCCTTCACCTGGGGTGTTTTGGATCGTTTGCTTGAAGATGGCAAAATCGAACTTGAAGGCTTGTCTGGCACCAGTGCCGGTGCTGTGAATTCCGCCCTGCTTGCCTATGGTTTGCAGACCGGCGGTATTGATGGTGCACGTGAGAAGCTGGAGGAATTTTGGCGCGCTTCAAGCCAAGCAGGCGCTGTATTCTCGCCCGTACGCTCAACACCCTTTGATGCGATGTTCGGCGCAGCATTTGGCGGCATCGGTCCGATGGTGTCAGCGACTTATAATGCGCTTGACACACTTACTCGCACGGTCTCTCCTTACGAGTTCAATCCGTTTGATATCAATCCGCTGCGCGATATCTTGGAAAAATGCATAGATTTTGAAGAGCTCGCTTGCTGCAATGAGGTGAAGCTTTTTATCAACGCAACCAATGTGAAAACTGGCAAAGCGCGGATCTTTGAAACCAAAGAGATCACGCTTGATGTCATCATGGCCTCTGCCTGTCTACCCTATCTTTATAAGGCTGTCGAAATTGAAGAGGAGCATTATTGGGATGGTGGATTTATTGGAAACCCCGCAATTTTTCCGTTCTTTTATAAATGCGAAAGTCCGGATGTGATGATCGTGCATATCAATCCCATGCTGCGGGACAATGTGCCAAAAACAGCACCTGAAATTATGAACCGGATTAATGAGATCTCATTTAACAGCTCGCTGATTGCAGAATTACGCGCGATCAAATTTGCCAGCAAGCTTGTTCAGGAAAATTGGCTCAAAGACGAATATCACAATAAAATTCGCGATGTTTTTGTCCATTCCATCCGATCAGATGACGCTTTGCAAGATTTGTCTGTCGCCTCCAAATTTGATGTCAGCTGGGCGTTTTTAACGGATCTAAGAGATCGTGGGCGCGAAGTTGCAGGTGAATGGATTGATCAAAACTTTGACAAAGTGGGTAAATCTTCAACGGTAAATCTGGATGAAGAGTTCTTAAATATCTCAAATATATCAGAATAATCTACGATTTTATTTATATATTTCAATAGCTTGATCATCAAACCCTTGAATGTCAAGAAACTGTTAACTATATCGGGTACATACTAAACGCATAGGTTTAATGCCTATACAGGGCTGCGCGAGCACGGATGTACTGCCGCGCGGCTAAATTTTTCAAGATAAATTGTCTTGTATTTCTGCTCGTCTTGCCTTGGCAAGATGGGCGGCAATCTTGAAACTATCTGGCACTGTTGTCGTCAGTTTTCCCATAACATGTTCAATTGCAACATCCGCCATTTTATGAGCGACGCCAAAGGTAATTTTAAATCCGCTTGTGGACACAATGACATTTGGATGATCCGGCATAACATCAATCAACGGATCGCGACCTGCCGCACGTGGACGAAGACCAGCCCATTTTTCAATAACTGGCGCATCTTTAATTAAAGGGCATAGTTCTCTTGCGCGTTTGATCGCGTCATCTATTTTTTGATCTGTTGCATAGGGATCTGAGAATTCCAACTCGCTGGTACTACCAATGGCAACCTTGCCGTTGCCGTGCGAAATGACATAAACACCGTTATCAAAAACAATTGGCCAGTCGGGATCGATATCGGCAGATAACATAGCAGCCTGACCTTTGATCGGGCGCCCTAACGCCAGTGTCGCGACGTCTAACTCCGGCGCAATAAAACCAAACGTGTTGTTTCCTGCTGACAAAACAATATGCGAAAACGATATGGATTGACCGTCAGAAAGAAATGCTTGCTTTGCCTCAGCGTCATAGCTTGTGAGCGCAGTACCTTCCAACAAAGTGATATTGTCATCTTTGATGATCGCGCTGCGCAACGCATTGAGCAAGCCGCGCGGGTTGACCCTTGCCGACAAGCTATCATAGACCAAGCCGCAGATCGCCTTATCCGCGCTCGGCCAATCTGTCTCAAATGGTTGATCGACAATCTGCCACTGGTATTTGCCAAGCCAGAACTCATCGACATTTGCGCCATGCCCTAACATTTGACCACGTTTGGTCTCATTCATAATCGGTGCCAAACGTCCGCATCGGTTAAACCCACAATCAATCCCGGTTTCATTTTGCAGTTGAGCGATTTCGAGCGGCATGTCTTCCAAAGCTTCAAATTGAAACTGTTTCTTGCCGTCCCATCGCTCGGGCATATGAGGCATGAGTGCGCCAAGCAATCCACCACTTGCGCCGGAACCAATTTTTTGAGCATCAAGCAGCAGGATTTTCAGACCACGTTTTCCCGCCTTATAAGCCGTCCACGCGCCGATAATTCCACCACCCACAACAACCAGGTCATAAGCACTTGAATTAATCGAATGCGATTGACTGTTTACAGAAGCTGGATTATCCGCTGATGACATGAATGAGAATCCTGAAACAAAAGACAAAATCGACACGATTTCCAATGAACTGGAATGGCGTGAGGGTGATATGCCTTATTCAAACGAATTTGGCGACTATTATTATTCAAAATCGGATGGCCGATTAGAATGTAACCACGTATTTATCGATGGAAATGATCTAAAACACCGTTTTGCGGGTTCGGACAGATTTGTCATTGGTGAGCTTGGTTTTGGCACAGGATTAAATTTCTTAGAAACACTGCGGCAGTTCAAACAATATGCGGGTAAGAATTCCCTACTCGATTTCCATAGTTTTGAAATTAATCCGCTTAACGCCGCCACAATCCAAAAAGCTCTATCGATTTGGCCAGAACTTGATAATGAGCTTGGTCAATTACTTGCTGTTTGGCCGCAAAATTTTGAGAAAGAGCATTTTTTAGAACTGAATGAGAATGTGAATTTGCATCTCCATATCGGGGATGTGAATGACACACTTTCAAAACAAAACTTTCTTGCAGATGCCTGGTATCTCGATGGTTTTGCGCCTGCTCGAAATGAAAGCATGTGGTCTCTAGACTTAATGCAGGAAATCGCTCTTCACACGCAGAGAGACGGAACATTTGCAAGCTATACCGCCGCAGGTTGGGTACGCAGAAATCTAATGGATGCTGGGTTTGAAGTTCAAAAAGCCAAAGGATTTGCCGGTAAACGCGACATGATCTGCGGGATAAAAAACTAGCAGCTGTTAAGCCACATTATTGGCTTTTGATCGGCTGCTTAAACCATGGTAGCTCGGCAGCATGGCTTTAATTTTGTTGATCATTACATCAGGGCTTACAGGTTTTGAGATGTAGTCATCCATGCCAGCGGCGATACAATCTTCCTTGTCACCACGCAAAGCATGTGCGGTGATTGCGCAAATCGGAGTTCTATAATTTGAAGATTGTTCCAGCCTTCGAATTTCACGTGTCGCTTCATGTCCGTTCATTACAGGCATGGATACATCCATGAGAACGACGGCGGGCGTAAACTTTTCCCAAAGTTCAACAGCTTCCTGACCATTATTGGCAATTTTAAATTCAACGCCGAGATCAAGCAAAATCTGTTTGAAAACGATCTGGTTAACTTCATTATCCTCAGCGATCAGCACATCAAGCTTGAAGTCTGAAGCACTTGGGCTGGCTCTATCATCTGCATATTCGAGCATGTCCGGCGACACGTTTAAAAGCTTTACGATACCCTCTTCGAGCTTCGATGGTGCACAAGGTTTTAAAAGCTTTGCCGAGATTTCATTTGCCAAGGAAGATATTTCACTTCGGATAAATCGATTTGGTCCAATAGCTAGGATCGGTAAGTCATCAATTGTAGACGTTTTTCGAATGTTTTTGATCAACATTTCCAACTCAGGAGAGGACTTGTCCTGATCAATGATGATCAGATCAACAGATGAACCGAGGCTTCTAGCGGTTTCGTAAACTTTTTGAGCTTCGAGAAAAGACGGCGTAGCGCAGGCATCCATGCCCCAACTTGAGAGCTGCTCAAGGTAAATCTCTTGATCGAGCGATGAACCACCGACTACCAGCACACGATTTGGATTTTTATTTACCGGCGACATAGATAATAACGTTTTTACTCAAAATTTGCGCATAAATTCAGCTACTTATAAGGCAGTAAAAATGGGGTAAATGTGTAAAAAGAAGATTAATTTTCAAACCAAATATAACCAGCATGTCTTGATATTAGAATATCATATGCATCACTGGATTTATTTAAAATTATTTTTTCATCTGGTTAATTTACTAGGTTTTATTGCTAAAAGCGCAATTTTCGACGATTTCTCATTAAATTCATCGATATTCCCCAAATTCGGGGAATATATTTGCTTAGTTTAATTGAACACCAATTAGGAATAACACACGACTTCAAATTCGATTTTGTCATCATCTTTAAAGTAAAAACGCCGCCCTGGTTCATAGTCGCCGTGGCTATGAGGTTCATAACCCAGTTTTTTCACCCTCAATTCCATGTCATCAATATCTTTAACGACAATGCCCACGTGATTAAGTCCACCTAAAACCTGATAGGTATTACCTTTTGGCTGGACCTCACCGGGCTTTTTATAAATAGCCGGATAGCTTTGGTCTCCGCCAACATGGTAGGTTTCACCGCCATCCATGGCTTCACCGTTCCACCTAATTTTCCAACCAAATAGATCGCATAAACGTTTAGCTGTCGCTTCTGGGTCGCTCACTGTCACATTGATATGTTCTAAAAACGCTGGGGTCATAATCATCTCCATTTTATTGGTTACTTGAAAAATCCTTGAATATCTGCAAGGTAATTGCTCAAGTTAACTTGAGGTCAAGAACTTTTTTTTAGGAACTTCATGGCGAGAATTGAGACAACTTTATCGATCGGCGAAGTGGCTAAACGAACGGGAACAGCAGTATCAGCTATTCGATATTATGATGACGAGGGGCTCATTCGTTCAGAACGAAACAATGCAGGCCAGCGTCGATTTCTTCGCTCTGAGATACGCAGAGTTTCGTTTATTTTAATTGCACAGGAGTTGGGGTTTAGTCTCAACCAGATCAGAACCCAGCTCGATCAATTACCCGACAAGCGCACACCAACCAAACGTGACTGGGGAAAAATGAGCAAACACTTTCGCGGCGAGCTAGATAAACGCATTACGCAATTGGAAGAGCTGCGCGACAAACTCGATGGCTGTATTGGTTGCGGCTGTCTCTCGCTCGATGCATGTCGGCTTTATAATAAAGATGACCGCGCCGCGCAAAAAGGCGACGGCCCGAGATACCTCATGGGTGATGTGGCCGAAGTTGATTAGTCCATTAAACCGTCAAGTGTGCCCTTACTTCTGATTGGTCCAAACTTTCCGCTGGGCCTTCATGCACCACGGCTCCTCTGTCCATGATATAGACCTTGCTCGCGACCTGACGGCAGAATTGCAGATATTGTTCAACGAGCACGATTGCGAGCCCCTGCTCGTCACGTAAGAATTCAATGGCCCGGCCAATGTCCTTGATGACAGAAGGCTGAATTCCTTCTGTTGGCTCATCCAATACCAATACTTTTGGCTTTGTGACCAATGCCCTGCCAATTGCAAGCTGCTGCTGCTGACCACCAGATAGATCGCCGCCGCGCCGTGATAACATCTGTTTTAAGACAGGGAACAATTCGAAAATATAATCTGGAATGTTCCGCTCATTTTTCGGCAGCAATGAGAACCCAGTTTCCAAATTTTCCTGCACAGTCAACATGGGGAAAATATCGCGCCCTTGCGGCACATAAGCAATGCCTTTAGAGGCGCGCATATGTGGCGCAGCTTTGCCAAATTTATCGCCGTTTAGGACGATATCACCATTTGAGATTGGGTGATGCCCGGTAATGGCTTTCAGCAAAGACGTTTTGCCCACACCATTGCGACCCATAATGCATGTGATTGATGCTTCATCAGCGCTGACTGATA
Organism: Rhizobiaceae bacterium; assembly: GCA_017644105.1. Taxonomy (GTDB): domain Bacteria; phylum Pseudomonadota; class Alphaproteobacteria; order Rhizobiales; family Rhizobiaceae; genus Lentilitoribacter. The sequence continues at coordinate 110,560 of JAEPMD010000007.1, forward strand.
CCTGGTGCAAAATTTGCGCGGCACCATAATGGAGGTCAATTTTATCAATTTCTAGAACGGCCATAAGTGATATTTACCTTCCAAGATAGACATCAATGACGTCTTGATTTTCGATAACCTGTTCAAGGCTGCCTTCTGCAAGCACCGAACCTTCGTGCAACACGGTTACTTTGCAATCGAGATCGCGGATGAATTCCATATCATGTTCAACCACCACGACAGCATGATTTTGCGCCATTTTTTTGAGCAACTCGACAGTCTTGTTCCGTTCCTGTTTGGTCATCCCGGCAGCGGGTTCATCCACCAGCAAAAGACGTGGTTCTTGTGCGAGCAACATGCCGATCTCAAGCCATTGTTTCTGACCATGAGATAATTCGCCTGCAATGCGATCTATTTCATCACTCAAACCAATGTTTTCAGCAAGTTCGACAACTTTTTGTTTGTCGTCGTTTGAGAATTTATAAAATAACACGGCAAAGGGTGCGCGGTCATTGCGCAAAGCCATCATCAGATTATCTTCAACAGTTTGATCCTCAAACACGGTTGGTCGCTGGAACTTTCGACCAATGCCAAGACGGGCGATATCAGACTCGCTTTTCTTGATCAGCGAGACATTCTTTTCACCCCAAATCACATCACCCATGTCGGGACGCGTTTTGCCGGTGACAATATCCATAAAGGTAGATTTACCTGCCCCATTGGGCCCAATAATTGCGCGAAGTTCGTTCTCAGCGATCTCAAAGCTTAAATCATTGATGGCTTTAAAGCCATCAAAGGAAACTGAAATCCCGTTTACATTTAAAAGACTGCTCATGATCACGCCTTCTTGAATTTATCGACAAGGCCACCGAGACCTTTAGGCGCATAAAGTGTTGCCAATACGAAGCTCAAACCGAGCAGCACCAACCACCAATCGACCCATTGGATTGTGTAAAAGCCAAGTGAAATATTCGGGATCTGGCCACCTGTGAAAAAGGAGGATAGTAACGAGACAAATATCGCCCCGATGACCGCGCCATAAAGACACCCTCGCCCGCCGATCGCGACCCATACCGCTAGATAGATCGACGCTATTGGCGCAAGTTCAGCCGGATTGATAATACCGGCTTGCGGGTAGTAAATCGCACCGGCAATTGCTGCCATGATAGCCGTGATGACAAAGACGAAGAGTTTATAGCCCTCTACATTATAGCCCAAGAACCGAACACGGCTCTCATCATCGCGAATGGCGCGGATAACATTACCCAACTTGGATTCCACAATCAGCTTGGCAATGACATAGCAAACACCTAACGCAAAGGCTGATCCCCAAAAGAACCAAAGCGACACATCCGCTTGCGAGGTCTCTTCAAGCCCTGGAAGGTTCTGCAGCCCAGAAAGACCATTATTGCCGCGCAAACCGCTATCATTTTGGAAAAGATAAAGCGCCAAAGCGAGCGTCATGGCTTGTGTTAAAATGGACAGATAAACACCTGTCACGCGTGAGCGGAACGCCAACCAACCAAACACCAGTGCCAAAATACCTGGCACTAAAACGACCAATAATAATTGCAGGATGAAGCTATCAGAAAACGCCCAGATGGCAGGGAATTCCGAACCACCGACAACACCGAAAATCTGGACGCCAATGGCGTCGGATAACTCTTGCGGCGTCAGCGGAAGAGCTGCTGCTGCATTGGCTTTAAGCACAATGAGCTCGGTTCTGGCATACATCAACCACATGCCAATCATATAGCCGCCCAGGCCGAAGAACGCGAAATGACCCAGGGAAAGAATACCACAATAGCCCCAGACCAAATCCATCGCGATCGCAGCCAGAGCGAGGCACAGTGTTTTGCCAAGTGTTTTAACTAGGCTGGTAGAAACAACTCCGATCCCAAAGCCTTCGCTTAAGACGGTCACACCAATCGTAAAGACAGCCAGCATCCCAAGGAATACCAATACAGAAGGATGGCGAAGTAGAAATTTTGTCAATACAGCATCTTGCATCGTTCTGCCTCCTTACGCTTCTGCCGCTCGACCCTTGAGCGCAATGAGCCCTCGAGGTCTGAACTGAATGAAAATGATGATGAAGATGATCATGTAAGTTTGTGCAGCAAGCGTGTTGGACGGATTGAAATATTCGATGATTTTCTGAAGGAAACCGATCATCGTCGCACCCGCGAGCGTGCCCCAAATATTACCAACACCACCAACAACAACGGTCATGAAGCTTTGAACAATGTAATCATTACCAAGCTCGGACGTAACCTTGGCAAATAGGCCAATCGCAACACCCGCAATACCGGCAATGCCACAGCCCAAACCAAAGGTCAGCATGTTGATCTTATCAGGGTCGATCCCCATGGATGCGGCCATGCGCGGGTTTTGCGTCACTGCCCGTGTTTCCAAACCAAGACGTGTTTTGTTTAACACAAACAAGATCATGCAGAAGAACAAGATACCAAGCACAAAGATGGCGATGCGAATCCAACTGATACTGACCACATCATTGATCACCCAAGCGCCATCCAACCAGTCTGGTGCTGTGAGCGGTCTAGCTTGTGTGCCGAAAATGTTTTTCGCCAATTGTTGAAGTGCAATTGAAATACCAAAAGTTGCCAGAAGTGTCTCAAGCGGACGATTATAGAGATGACGGATTACCAATCGTTCCATCAACACACCAGCGGCAAATGTCACCATAAATGCAACAGGTATCCCGATAATGATTGAGATCGTGTAATTGGGCACGATTTGCTGGACTACATAACCTGAATATGCACCCATCATGATGAATTCACCATGCGCCATATTGATCACACGCATCACACCGAAGGTAATGGCAAGACCAATCGCCGCCAAGAAGTAAATCGATGCCAGACTGATCCCATCGAGCGCCAAATCAAAGAACTGATTAAGCGTCACAGACGCATTGATGTCATTAAGCACCTCACGCGCAACATCGGTGACTTCTTGATTAGTCTCGACATAGCTTGCATAAAATATATGTTCGCTGATTAACTGATCCTGTTCGTCTTCAGTTAAAAACGCCTCTGCTTTGCCGAGCAATACAAGATCGGAATAAGCACTATCACGCGCTTCATCACTATCCAGTTCAGAAACATTTAGCTTTCCAATTTTACCGTCTTCGATATTGGCAATCAGAATTTCTTTTCGCGCAGCAGGGTCAATTGTTGCCGGCGCAAGATTAGCTTTGACCAACATGTCGTAAGCTGCATCGCGTGTCAGTTCTGTTTGATCGCCACCCATATCGAGCAAACCGTGTAGACGAAAAGCGCTGCCGTCAGGATTAACACCTGTCTGATCTGGAACGATCACACGGGCAATATTGATATCTTCAGGTAATGTTTTCGCAACAGCAAGTTTGGTGGTTAGAAGCAGGTTTAGACTTGCGCGAACATCGATAGACAAAGCACCCGAGAAAGAATTGAGCGCTTCGATCCGTGCCGCGGGGTCTTCATCGAATTTGATTGTTAGAATTCGTTCTATGCGGGCAAACTCAGCAAGAAGTCCGGCATCTGTTTCTTTTTCAATCGCAATACGTAGAGCTTCAAGATGCTCCAATTTTGGATCTCTATTAATGCTCTCGAGGCTTTTTCTGCGTACCTCGACATCAGGATCAGTCAATTGGAATTGTACAAGACGTGCAGCGAGCAAACCGCGCACACCGCTATTGGGCTTTATTTGTTTAATTTCTTTTTTGGGAACTTCGCCGAGGCCTGTACCGTCGACAACATCTAATAAACGGTAGGTTTTCTTGTCATCCGTTTCAACATAAACAAATGCATTGTCGGATTTACGGAACCAAAGTTCTTTCTCCTGCCACTTGTCTAGGAATTCCGCCGCGCCTTGAAAATTTGTATTTTGGATAGCTTCCAGTACCGGCGATACTGTTTTCGTCGAACTTCTTTGAATAAGCTTATAATTGTCGGACAGCACCTGTCTAAATGCATCAGCTTCCTGCGCTGTTGTGGCGGATAAGCTCATGACAGCAAGCATCACGCTCATAATAATAGTGAGTAAAAATCGCACCGAATGATCCCCTAAGGAAAAAAGGCTTCCCAAGTCCTTTTTTAAAAAAATGTTGGGGTCGGCCGAAACCCACCCCAACTCGTATTCGACTAACTATTAGTAGTTAGATTTGATCTGAACACATGTGTTTGTAGATGTGTTGAACATACCACATTCTAGATCTTTCCAGTCTGACTTCAGCACAGCTGATTCTGGAAGGAAGTCTGTCCAAGCATCGCCAGGAACTTCGGCAGTTTGTGAGATGATGTCGAACTGACCATCTTCTTGGATCTCACCGATTAGAACCGGCTTAGCCAAGTGGTGGTTTGGCAACATTACAGCTGTACCGCCAGTTAGGTTCGGGAACTCTTGGCCATACATTGCTGTGCGAACTGCATCAACGTCTGTTGTGCCAGCAGCTTCAACAGCATTAACCCACATGTTAAAGCCAATATAGTGAGCTTCCATTGGATCGTTTGTTACACGCTCTTCACCCATTTTAGCTTTCCAAGCTTCGATGAATGATGCGTTTGCATCAGATTCTGCAGACTGGAAGTAGTTCCATGCAGCCAAGTGACCAACAAGGTTTGCTGTGTCTAGACCAGATAGTTCTTCTTCACCCACAGAGAATGCAACAACTGGGATATCGTCAGCTGAAACACCAGCGGCAGCTAGCTCTTTGTAGAAACCGATATTCGCGTCACCGTTAATTGTTGAGATCACGCCAACTTTTTTACCATCAGCACCAAGCGCAACAACGTCTGCTACGATTTTTGACCAATCAGAATGACCAAATGGTGTGTAGTTCACGAAGATATCGCTTTCAGCAATGCCTTTGTCTTTAAGATACTGCTCAAGGATTTTGTTTGTTGTACGCGGGTAAACATAGTCAGTACCCAATAGAGCAAACTTCTCTACGCCCAATTCTTCAAGATAGTAGTCTGTGGCAGGGATCGCTTGCTGGTTAGGCGCAGCACCTGTGTAGAATACGTTCTTTGAAGATTCTTCACCTTCATACTGAACTGGGTAGAACAGCAAACCGTTTAGTTCTTCAATCACAGGAAGAACTGATTTACGTGACACTGATGTCCAGTTACCGAAAATAACGTCTGTTTCGTGAACTGTTAGAAGCTCACGTGCTTTTTCAGCAAAGAGTGGCCAGTCAGAAGCTGGGTCAACAACAACAGCTTCAAGCTGCTTGCCCAATACGCCGCCTTTAGCGTTTTGCTCTTCAATCAAAAGCAACATTGTGTCTTTCAATGTTGTTTCAGAAATAGCCATTGTTCCAGATAGCGAATGAAGAATACCAACTTTAATGGTATCATCTGCGGATGCGCTGATTGTCATCGCGCCCGTCGCAAGCATAGATGCCAGAGCAGTCGTTAGTAGTTTTTTTGAAATTCCGTTCATGATGTCTCCTAAGGAATTGATATTGCGCTATCTGTTACGCAAGCACCGTGCCAACTTCCGGAGATGTTAAAGAATCCTTAATCTACGGGGTTTCTACTGTTTAAAAAAAAGGCAGAACGGAAAACAATCTCCTGTTCTGCCTAAAATTTGACCTAACTAAATTGAATGACTAATATTTAATCATTTAGAAGCTAAGTGAGATATCGCGGTGTCCTGACTGACAAGACGCAACAAATAATGCCTGCTCTTCGGTCAGTTTGGATTGTCCGCGAATACCAATATTGCCTTTAATGGCATCATGGTAGGTTTCAAGCCCTGGTAAGACGGAGGCTGTTGCCTGAGCGCGCCATGCTTCTTGCGCTTCATATTCTTCTAAAGATTTTGCCAGTTCTTTAAGCGCCTTTTCTTTATTCGGGTTTTTAGAACGTAAAGCACGACGTGCTTTGGACACACCAGACTTCACATCGCTTGAACCTGCAATCGCGTCAAACTTCTTGGCAAAGTCAGATAACGGATCCACCATATCAGCTGGCTCGCTGGCTTCAATTTTCGCTGCCAAACCATAGAGCTCATCTTTTACTTCACCAAAGGCCTCGGTTGAGTTGAGAATTGCAATTGTCTCGACAATTGGATCATAAGCGCCTTGGCTTGCCTGATAGAATTTACGACGCTCTGATGTTTCAGCTTTATTCAGCGCGTTGAACGCATCATATGTGGCATCCCAGCTATCAGGGATTTCTGACTGTAGCTCAAGAACTTCGGCATTGATCTCATCAATCTCAGCTCGGATCCTTGCAGCCTGACGCTCTTCACCATCCGGCAACCTGCTGAGCGTTGTTTCAATCTCAGCTTTATGTGCTTCAAGTTTTCGGATGTCGCGCTCAATCACACGCACTTCTTCATGGATTGGACGATAAGCCGGTGACGCATCGACCACAGCTTGATGCGCAGCTTCTGCACCATCGAGCAATGCAAAGCTTTGTTCTGCACTTTCAAAGCTTTTGGTCAGATTGCTTTGCATCTTTTTCGGCAGCATAGAGATGTCGATCTCTTTGGCTGTTCCAATTTGCGCAAGCAAAGCTTGTTTATTGGAGCCGAATTCGTCCACTAAATATTGATCCACGCAATAAGAGAGTTTCGGGTTACGTGGGGGTGGAGAATTCTCCGAAGTGAGCGAAACGCGGTTTGGCAGATAGTTTACCAATTGCGGTGCAAATCCAACAATGGCCAGTGCTGCAAGCTGAAGCGCGATAAATGGAATCACACCTTTATACATATTGATGGTTTTCACCACTGCAGGTGCTACACCCCTTAAATAGAAGAGTGCAAATCCAAATGGTGGCGTGAGGAACGATGTCTGAATGTTCAGACCGATCATTACACCCAACCACACAGCAGTCACGTTGGCTTGCGGATCCGCCAGAAGAATTGGCGCAACAATTGGAACCACCACAACTGCAATCTCAATGAAGTCGAGGAAGAAACCAAGAATAAAGATCACCAACATCACAATGAGGAACTTGGTCCAGAAACCACCTGGCAGACCTTCAAGGAATTCCTTCACCAAATGCTCACCACCAAAGGCGCGGAATGCTGCTGTCAAAATCGCGGCGCCAAGCAGGATGATAAACACAAGCGATGTGGTCTTTGCCGTTTCAATCATCACACCATGAAGTGTTTCATCGATTTTAATCGCACGCCAACCGCTCCAACATAGGGCAATGATCAAACCCGAAGCGCCGATCACACCGAGCGTAATACCAATCACATCATCTGTGCTCTGGATGGATTTCACATTGGTGTTGAACAGCGATAAGGTTAAAGCAATGACGCCCAATGACAGGATCGCAAGGATCGCCGGATAATAGGTATCGCGGGCATTTTCTTTAAGGCGGTAACCCGCCATGATCAACGCGCCACCAGCACCAATCGCACCTGCTTGGTTCACAGTGGCAACACCGCCAATGATTGAACCCAATACGAGGAAGATCAATAGAAGTGGCGGCACCAAAGTGATGATCACTTTGATCATGAATTTGCGGTCAATAGCCTCTTCTGATTTCACAGGAGGCGCAGCCTTTGGATTGATAAAGGCATAAACCAAAATATAGACCATGTATAAGCCAACTAGAACGAGGCCCGGCACAAAGGCACCCAAGAACATCTCACCCGCACTTGTCGAACCCACATCAAAGATAGATGGCATGGAAAGTTCGCCAGTTGCATCTTTATATAGGGCTTTACGTGCGGAACCTGCTTGGTCAGCAGCACTTGATAATTGGTCAGCGAGAATAATGAGAACAATGGATGGCGGAATAATCTGCCCCAAAGTGCCTGATGCTGAGATCGTGCCAGTTGCTAAGCTTTGCGAATAGTTATTGCGCAGCATAGCGGGCAATGAAATAAGACCCATGGCAACCACTGTTGCGCCCACAATACCTGTTGTCGCGGCAAGAAGTGCACCCACAAAGACCACAGAGATCCCCAAACCACCCGGCACCGGGCCAAAAAGGCGCGCCATTGTGATGAGTAGGTCTTCGGCGATTTTTGAGCGCTGCAGCATGATACCCATGAAAATGAACAAGGGAATCGCAATCAGCGTATCTCGTTCGGGTTCCCAATAGACCCCGCGAAGGTTGGTCACCCCGGCACTTAGCCATTGACTTGGTCCGCCTTGCGCAAAGAAGATATCAGTGTCGCCAAACATTAAATATCCAGCGCCGGCTGCCAATAAAATTGTAATGATCGATGAACCTGGCAATGCAAAGGCAACCGGATATCCGGACCCAAGCGCAAATGCCATCAAAACAACGAGTAGAAGAAGAAAAAACAGTTCCATTTTCGTGAGCCTTTATCGATCAGCTTTTAGAAATTTTGATTGCGCGCACATATTTAGTGTGCACCAGAAGCTTCAGGTTGATGCTTACCGGGTTCGCCGCGAATATCTGCCACAGCGCCAAACATGTATGAGACAAATTGGATCATCATTGAGATCGCAAATACACCCAAGAAAGCGGCCATGAGATATTTCACATAAAGGCCAAAACCTGATTGTGAAACTTCGAAATTAAAAAGTGGTGAATTGATTACAGATGCTTTATTGCCCATGCCCATGATGAGAATGACCCAACATAGGGCCATGCCCATAAGCACCGTACCGATGGCGTTTACATAGCCTTTGGTTTTTGGTTTGAAGCTCGCATAGAACACATCCACACGTACATGGCCCTCTTCGAGCAAAGTATAAGCACTGGCAAAGAGGAATAATGCGCCATACCAAAAGCGCACAAGGTCAGCCATGAAGGCTTGCTCATATGAGAAGATGAAGCGCGAGAACACAATAAGCAATTCTGCGACAACAATGAGAAGCGCCAGCCAGTGGAACCCAAGCGTGCGGGTGAACATGGCGATTACAATGCCAGCTGCGACAAGCGGCATATGCACATAAGGCCCGCGGAATTGTGCGCGGCCTAAATCTTTTGCCGTTTGTTCACCGACAAAGACTTCCAAAAAGCCTTCGATCCGCATGAATGAGATAGCTGCATCGACAAGACCGATCAGCAAGACCGCCCAAAATGCAGCCCGGATGAAAAATGTGTTCATCGAAGAGACGGTCAAACTGTCTTTGCGCAAAGACGTTTGAGAGCAAGCTGCGGCATAGGCAACCGCAAGACCGATGAAAAATGGATATAATAGAGATTGGAAGGCTGCTGCGCTGATCATTCCATGATCGGCTGCAAAGTTTAAACTTGCGCCCGGCATGCCAATTCCGTTGGATAAAAAGTTATTGATCAGAAACGCTCCCATTATGGCGAGCATTGACCATCCAAACATGCGTATTAGTGTCGAATTTCGCGTTGAAAGATCTTGGTGTGCAATTTCTGACATATTGTGCCCCTAAACGCTTTTTTGAGCGCATTGCTGATAATAGCTCATAAAGTGAAGGGGCAAGAAATGCCCCTTCACGTGATTTAAATTTTGATCAGAAACCTATTGGTTTAGAACAGCGTTACGTTTTTGTACGTAAGCCATGTCGGACAATGATGTCCAAGCACCAAGCTCATCACGTTTTGCAATAAATGCATCGTAGATTTTTGCTGATAGTGCAGAGTGATCACGAGCTTCTTCGATAACTTCAGCAGCGGCTTCACCGAATGCTTCATATACGTCATCGTTGAATTCACGTAGCTGAACGCCGTGGTCGTTGATCAAACGGTTGAAGTATTCACCGTTATTTGCGTTTGTTTCAGCCATTGTACGTGCATTTTCTTCGTTACATGCAGCGTGAATAATAGCTTGATCGTTCTTAGACAATGAGCCCCAGAATGATGCGTTCATACCAAGAGCTAGCTGTGAACCTGGCTCGTGCATACCAGGCCAGTAGTAGTATTTGGCTGCTTCATAGAACTTCATGAAGTAATCGTTGAATGGACCCACCCACTCAGTCGCGTCAATTGCGCCTGATACAAGGTTCTCATAGATCTGACCGCCTGGAACAGAAACAGGAGATGCACCTAGTTTTGACATCACGTCGCCACCAAGACCTGGGATACGCATTTTCAGACCTTTAAGGTCGTCAGCTGAGTTGATTTCTTTGTTGAACCAACCGCCCATCTGAACGCCTGTGTTACCCATAGCAAAGTTCTTAAGACCAAACTCACCAGCAAGTTCGTCCCAAAGCTCTTGACCGCCACCATATTTGATCCAAGCATCCATTTCAGTGTAAGTCATGCCGAATGGCACAGCAGTAAATGGAGCCCAACCTGGGTGTTTACCTTTCCAGTAGTAGTCAGCTGCGATGTAAGCTTGCGCGTTACCTGAAGCCACTTCGTCAAAGGAGTCAAACGCACCAACGCGCTCACCAGCTGCGAAATACTGAACGTCAATACGTCCATCTGTTAGTTCACCAATACGAGCAGCCAAGCGCTGAGCTGGCAAACCCAAGCCTGGGAAATCTCGTGGCCATGTGGAAACGATAACCATTTCCGTTTTGCCTTGCGCTACAGCAGGTGCTGCAAGAGTAGTAGCGGCGCCAGCGAGTGCTGCGCCCTTCAAAAATTTACGTCGTTCCATTAGGTCCTCCCAAGAACAAAAAAATCAGCACACTTTTTGTGTACCTTAAACATCACTTACCGAAGTAAGAATGTAACAACAACACGTGTTACTACCGTTTAGCATCGGTACTACTACTGATTTTTTGAACTTTTGGTACCGATATGCAAGGGTGCTGGGTAAAAAGTGACAAACGAATGATGATGACATGAATTTCAAAACAAAGCTGCTGATAATCACGTTGTTGCCAACGATCTTAATCGCAATAACGTCAACGATCATTATTGATCTGCAGGCCAAGCGGTTGATCGAATCACAGGCAAAGGCGATTGAAGATTTATATCTTGCGCAAAAAGAACGAGAATTGCTCAATTATGTCGCCATTGCTGAGAATGCGTTGGAGCCATCTTACAAGTCGTATCTTAAGACAACACGCAAAGCGCAACGAGAGGCGCGAGAAATTGTGCGAAAGATGAGTTTTGGCGAGGATAACTACTTTTATATTTACGATGGTGCCGGCACCAATATTGTCAATCCACGTCATACGCATTTCATCGGTAGTAATTGGATTGGTATCCGGGATGAGAATGGCCGTACTGTGGTCAAAGACCTTATTGAGCACGCGAAGATGGACGATGGTTTTTATTCATATAAATGGAAAAAACCGTCAAGTGGCGCATATGTGGACAAGCTAGGATATTCTGTTTATCTACCGAAATGGGACTGGATTTTAGGCACCGGGATCTATCTAGATGATGTGTCGGATCAAATCCAAGCCGTTCAAAGTCAAACGGAGATCCGAATAGGTGAAACCCGTCTTGTGATTCTCCTATTGGCGCTCGGATCACTCTTGTTGACCGCCGCGATTTTGACATTTGCCCGCATTAGTGAGCAAAGATTTGCCGATGAGAAGCTGAAAAAACTGACAGCACGGATTGTGGATGTACAGGAGGAAGAGCGTAAACGCGTTGCCCATGAATTGCATGATGGTATTAGCCAATTATTGGTTTCAGCGCGGTACGGCTTGGAAGCGGCAATGTCGAAAGCCAAGGGAAAAGACGTTCAGCAACCGCTCGAAAAATCAATAGATACGATCGATAATACGATTAACGAAGTGCGCCGCATCTCCATGGCATTGCGCCCATCTGTCTTGGACGATATGGGGCTTGTGTCGGCGGTGAAAAGTCTGAGTTCTGAGTTTTCGACGCAAACCGGCATTGAAGTTGTTGTGAACGCCAATCAGCCAAAGAAACAGATTACGGATGAAGCGCGCATTGCTGCCTACCGTGTTATTCAAGAAGCACTAACCAATATCGCCCGTCATGCAGGCGCTGACAAAGTGACGATCTCGCTCAAACGAGAAAAGTCTCGTTTCGTATTAAAATTGGAAGATAACGGCGTTGGCATTCTTCAGCATACACAATGGCCACCAAAACATGCGGGTCTTGGCATTCGCAACATGCAAGAACGCATTGACGCGATTGGTGGAACATTAAAATTCGAAAATGCACGACCAACGGGCTTGATTATTAAGATTGGCATTCCAATTGATAAAAAATTGGCCAATATAGACGAACAAGAATAAACAAGCGCTATTGCAGCCTTGTTTTGGCTGGCTTTGGAGGAGGCAAGCAATGCAAACGAATGTCATCAGAATGGTGATTGCAGACGATCATGATCTTGTTCGCGAAGGTATTCATGTCAGATTAGCCAGCGAATCCTATATCGATCTGGTTGGTGAAGCCAAAAATGGTCGGGAAGCTGTGGATCTTTGCAGAGCGCATAAACCGGATCTGGTCCTGCTCGACGTGTCAATGCCTAAACTAAATGGTCTGGAAGCGGCCAGTATTATCAAAGAAGAATTGCCTGATACCAAAATCTTGTTCTTGTCAGTCTATGACAATGATGAATATGTGCAGGAAGCCTTACGTATTGGTGCAAATGGTTTTGTGCTGAAAGATGTGTCCAAGCCTGAAATGCTCAATGCTATCCGCCTTGCCTCAAGTGGCGCAACTTACATTGGCCCAAGGTTGAGCAAGTCCTTGGCTGCATCTACCCCTTCACGGGGTCATTCGGCACAAGATTATGGGCTGACGAACCGCGAGAAGCAGGTGTTGGCGGCCATATCCCGCGGCATGCCAAATAAGGAAATTGCGGAAACGATGAACATCTCTGTCCGTACCGTTGAAAGCCACAGAATGTCCATCCGAGAGAAAACCGGTGGCGGCAATGCGGTCATGCTCACCAAGATCGCAACCGAACTTGGACTGACTTGAGTTAGTATTTAAACTAGAATATGAATTTTACACCCCAACTGGTCGAAATTCCCAGTTGACCGGCGCTATCGAATTTAGCTTCGGTTGCGCTTTCAAATCTGGCGGTTTCCGAAAGTTCTGCATGGATATTTATTCCAGCAAAAACCGCACCAACGCTTTTATCTCCACCCGGATTGAAGGTTGTCGTTGTTCCGGTGATTGTTCCTGTTACCTGGTCGATGTCGCCAGATGCTAAACGCCCCTCAAGACCGGCATAAGGCATAAAAATATATTCAATATTGTTATCGGCTGTCCAATCATGCCTTGCACCTAACTTGGCGCGCGCCTGAACTTGGTGAATTGTGCGCGAGGCAATTGTCGCATTCGCTGAAGAGCCTGATTCCGTATACCCATCTACATACATTCCAGTATAACCCAATGCTAAAGAAGGAATAAGGCTAAATCCACTGTCCCTAACGACCTCTTTCGATAATCTAATATTAGGAGCGAAATAGGCGCCGTCAAAATTAGCACTTGCGGTTTCAAAACCACTGGCCACGTTGTTATTAGCAAGCAAACGCGCGCTATTAAACTGCATTTGCCCCGCCTGTATATCTAGATCAATATGCACATCATGTGCGGTGAATTGTGAATATAAGCCTGCAAAATAATTGTCGGTACCAATTCTGTGCGGTAGGTTGGAACCTATTTCTGTTTGGCTGAAACCCAAGCCGGCATATGCGCCAAATTTAGTCCCAAACTGACTTGTAAGATCTGCACCAAAAACACTACCGACTGAACTCGTGTAATCCGTCGATGAAGTACTGGTTGTATCCAATTGACTGTAACTTAGCCAATTACTGTTCCACACATTAGTTGAATGTTGATTACCGTTTGCGTTATAAGCCTGCGCCGTTGGAGCAGAATCGCCGAAAATATCATCGTTTAATTGATTAAACACAACATGATTAGCATTGCCAGAAACGCCGTTGATAATATCATCCACAGACGCAAGGAAACTTGTGTCTACTTGAATGACTGTATTACCGTCAATCTTAACAAAATTCGAACTGGTATTAATTGTGGCCGGCAGGGTCGAAAATGTCGTAAATGTATTCACATTCGGGTTGAGGTTTAAAGTGTCACCAATCCCGTCCCAATTTATGGCGCCTACGATAATAGAATTAGGCCCAAGGGTAAGCGTATCCGCACCGGTAACTTGAAAATCTATCGCAACACCTGACGGGCCGGACAAAGATTTGATAGTGCCATTATTTGTCACTTTCGCATTTCCAAGATTTGCACCATCAGAATTATCACGATCAAACTCAATACCAATGCCACCTTGGATCAGGCCATTATTCACAATCGTACCGAAATCTGTATCGATGCCAGATTCATCTGAGGCACCACCACCCGTGATGGTGCCATTATTGGTTAGAAGCGTAATCTCTCTGGATTTGACCCCCTCATCCTGACCGATGATTGCGCCATTATTCGTAAGGCCTGTGATGAATCGAACATCAATCCCATCATCACCCCCGGAGATCGTCCCAGAATTGACAAGGGCGGTTAGTGTTTCTGCGGCAATACCATCATTACCGGTTCCAGTGATTGAACCTGTATTTGTCAAACTGGTGATGGTTTGTGCAAAGACCCCATCAAAACCACCTGTGATCGAACCGGTATTGGTCAGCATTGTGATAAATCGTGAAGAAACACCATCGCCAGCGCCGGTGATAGAGCCAGTATTGATCAGATTTCCTAATGTGCCCCCGTCAACAAATACTCCGTCATCATTGGTGCCTGTGATAGACCCGCTGTTGAAAAGGCTTGTTAGGTCAGCAACATCAATCCCAATGCCATCTCCAGTGATGGCCCCAGTATTGGTAATGGTGCCTGCTGTATTGGCAATATAAACGCCTGCGCCTGTCGTGCAAATGCACGTAATTCCTGTGCCCGTTATTGTTCCTGTATTGGTTAGGCTCACTAAATTGTCGTTTGAAAAAAGACCATCGCCGCCAGTTATCAGACCAGAATTGACAACTGTACCTAAATCCTCGGCATCTACTCCGGCAAGACTACCGGAAATAGTTCCCATATTGTTGAGAAAACCGAATAATCCACCTGTATCTATACCTGAGCCAGCTGTGCCGGTAATCAAGCCGGTATTGGTCAGGGAATCGAGTTTGCCGCCAGTCAGAATTCCATCGGTGCCACCGGAAATTGTCCCCGTGTTATTGGCCGATCCCAGATCATTGTTCACGCGCAAACCAGAATCGTTTGTACCTGTGATAAGACCTGTGTTTGTTAGCGATGTAAAAGTATCAGCAACCAAACCATCCAATGCGCCAGATATCGTTCCGCTATTGGTTGCCGTTCCTATGGAGAAATAGGCTGCACCTGCTTGAGGGCCTGTGATCAACCCGGTATTTGTAAAACTGGTCAGCGTGCCGTCACCCAACAATCCAAATATACCGCCCCCAGTTATTGAGCCTGTATTGGTAAATTGATTTGTGTTGCCAACAATATACACACCATTAGCGCCAGTTCCGACAATATCTGCGTTATTTACAAATGTGCCCGCATTGAGCGATATAATACCGCTGGCTGCGCCAGAAATTGATCCGTTATTGGTAAGATTTAATGTCGAACCTGTATTGTCGATCGCCGTGTCTGCGGTGGATGTAATCGTACCGTTATTTTGCACACCAATCGTTGTTCCATCAACCGCATCCACAACACCAGGCGTTGTGCTATTAACGGTCGCGCCACTTTCGACGATGAGCGTATCACCATCACTGATGGTTTGTTGTCCAACTGTGGAGCCGGACGTAATTGTTACGTCGGCAGCTGTAACTGGAAAAACGATGCCATATGAAACAATGGAAGTCGCCGCCATCAACAGGGCATAACGCGCTTTAAACGTAAGAATGTTATTACTCAGTACCGACATTAAACCCGCTCGACCAAATCCCCGAATGACACCATATCCGATATATGAGGCCAAATCTCTTCGTTTTTATATTATTAGTTAAGAAGTGGTTCGGTTTTTCTGAACAGTTTTGATCTGTTTTATAAGTGCGTTCTGACCCTTATTAAGCTGCCACCGGG
>JAEPMD010000080.1 GCA_017644105.1 Rhizobiaceae bacterium
TGTGTTCGGCACATAGTGCCACTGACAGGTCAAAATTTCACTTAAATCTCTTGTTCAAAATTTCCGAACCACTTCTATCTACCTACTTCGCAAATAGCAGATACTATTGCAGTTGAACGAATTAAGCGCGAAGGCAAGTAATTATGGTTGCATATGTTATAGCGCAGATGACAGTTATCGACCCTGATAAGCTACGTGAATATGCCGACCTTGCGGCACATTTTACTGCTCAATACGGCGGACGCTATCTTGCGCGAGGCGGCGAGTTAACTAATCTGGAGAATACTATTTGCAACGGTCGATTAGTAATCGCAGAGTTTCCTAACAGACAAGCAGCAATTGATCTTTTTGTTGACCCGGATTATCGCAAAATAGCTGTAATTCGGGAAGCGGCCACTACAACACGAATACTTTCCGTCATTGACGGAATCGAATATGAGGGCCTGCCTTCGGCAGGGGTTTGATAGGGAGGAAAAATTATGCCAGCCTATGTTGTTTCGATGATGTCGATTCAAGATGCCGAGACTTATAAACAATACACAGACCGCACACCACTAATCGTCCAGAAATATGGCGGGAAGTTCCTAACCCGTGGTGAGCCATTTACCTGCGTCGAGGGTAAGGATTACGACGGGCGCTTAGTGATCCTCGAATTCCCATCCAAGGCAGACGTGGAAGCTTGGTTCAATGACCCCGATTACCAAGAAGCTATGGAGTTTCGTCACGCTGCTTCAACGATGAATTATCTCTTATTGCAAGAGGGTAGTGAAAATACGCTAAATCCGGACCCAAAACTCTGATGGCACATGCAATAATTTTACGAAATCACGGCAATTCAGACGCGTTAGTTCACGAGGATATCAATGTGGAAGATCCGAAAGCAGACGAATTACGCATACGGCAAACCGGCATAGGTGTGAACTTTCACGATATCTATGTTCGTTCAGGCCTATACAAAACACTAGAATTACCAGGCATACCAGGGTGCGAAGCTGTTGGTGTGATCGAAGCGATTGGAGAAAATGCCAAAAACCTTTGCGTTGGGGATAGAGTTGCCTATGTTACTGGCAGTTATGGAGCTTATGCATCTCATCGTATCCTCCCTGCAGCACTGGCAATAAAGGTGCCCAAAGAACTACCAGATGATCTCGTCGCCTCTAATCTCTTACGCAGCATGACGGTAGATATGCTTTTATCTCGCGTAGCACAGGTAAAATCAGGAGATACAATTCTTGTGCAAGCCGCCGCCGGCGGTGTTGGTCGCTTACTTTGTCAATGGGCATCGTATCTTGGTGCGACGGTGATCGGGACTGTAGGTTCAAACGAAAAAGCAGAACGAGCAAAGGCTGCAGGATGTGATTATCCAATTCTCTATCGAGATGTAGATTTTGTTGAAGCAGTATTTGATATTACAAATGGAGAAGGTGTCGATATCGCATATGACTCAGTTGGAAGAGATACATTCTACGGATCTCTGGAATGCTTGAAGTTCACAGGCCATTTGATCAATTTCGGTCAATCATCGGGCTCAGTAACGCCTTTGGAAATGCAGCAACTAGCAACAAAGTCTCTCTCTGTAAGCCGCCCGATATTATTCCACTACATGGACCAGAATCATGTATATCGAGCAATGGTATCTTCTGCATTCAAAGCATTTTCAGAAGGAGTATTGCAAATGGAACCAGTAAAACGCATTCCACTTGAATTAGCTTCTCAATCACATGACATATTAGAAAGTAGAAGCGGCGGCGGTTCTTTGATGTTTGTTCCGTAAAGGTAAAGCCAGATCAATTCAAATATCTGGGACCTAAACAGCTGGTAAATGATATTTTTCTAGCTGTTCAAGATTGGGTTTAATAAGTGGCTTAATAATCTAATTCAAATGGTTCGCGTTCGGCTATGCGCATCAACCCCAACTAACAGGCATTTAATCGGTGTATCTTAGCTAAATCTTCCACTACGTTCTAGGAATTCAATTTTATATCCATCGGGATCGGAAAGAAAGAAAAATCGCGCGATGCGCTCTCCGTTTGGTGCAAATTCAACAAGGTCCCCAGGGTTAAAGCCGTTGTCTTTGAGCCTTCCATGCTCGGCATTTAGATCTGAGACTGATACTGCAAGATGACCATAACCGTTCCCCAGATCGTATGGTTCAGATGTCCCATTGTTTATAGTTAGTTCGAGTTCAAAGCCAGAGGCTGCATTTTTCAGGTAAACCAATGTGAAGTCTGGAAATTTAAGACGATCCGCGATAGTTAAACCCAGCGCTTTTTCATAAAAAGTAACAGATTGTGCTTCGTCTAGTACGCGGATCATAGAATGTATTAGCTTTACCAATTACTTCTCCGTTGGTTTATGAACACTGATAATAGATACCACAGGACATAATAGTATGGGTGTTATTCACATACTACTTTAAAACACGAGCTATGGGATCACGAGTTGAACGAATTTGTATTTCTAGGGTGCGCCAAGTTCGAAAGGGCAAAATTTGCGATGCTATCAATCCACCGTTCAACCAAAAACGTGCAATTAGGTTAAGCTGCAGAGCTCAAACTTTCACCCTCAGATGTCCTGACAGGGTGAGTATAATTTTCCTCCCAAGTGTCCAGCTCTTCAGGCATCATTGGTTTACCTGCAAAGTAACCTTGGATTACGTCGCATTCCACTTGTTCGAGGAAACGATATTGCTGCTCTTGGACTTGTCACGGTTTTGCACCGCTTCTTTGACTACGTATTATGTACCAAAGGAGAAAGAACATGGTCACACGAT
>JAEPMD010000081.1 GCA_017644105.1 Rhizobiaceae bacterium
TGTTCGGCACATAGTGCCACTGACAGGTCAAAATTTCACTTAAATCTCTTGTTCAAAATTTCCGAACCACTTCTTTGTACTGCTAAAATTTGAAGACGTAATATTGTTGCTATCGTTATGAAACATCAATAAAAGATAATCAAAAGTGTTTTGTTGATAAGTTGCTGAACAATTATAACCATGAAATTTAGAGGTAATGTATGAAGGTGATTGTTGTAGGGATTGGTTATGTGGGTTTAGCCAACGCTGTGCTTTTGGCTCAAAATCATGAGGTAATCGCTGCTGATATTTCGCAAGAACGAGTTGATATGCTTAATCGTTTGGAAAGTCCGGTTGAAGATGAAGAGATTTCTAATTTCTTGATTAATAAGAAACTCAACTTGAAGGCACATATTATTAATCCATCGATTTTTGAAAATGCAGATTTCGTAATTGTAGCTACTCCGACAAACTATGATCCGGAAACAAATCATTTTGATACATCATCAGTTGAAAATGTCATTCGTTCTGTCGTAGCAGTGAACAAGCTTGCAACAATCGTAATAAAATCAACCATCCCGGTTGGATATGTTCGTGCTCTACGGGAAAAATTAAGCACGGATCAGATAATTTTTAGTCCCGAATTTTTGAGGGAAGGGAGCGCGCTTCATGACAATCTATTTCCCTCACGTATTATTGTTGGTGAGAAATCCAAGCGCGCTAATATTTTCGGCAACATGTTGCTTGAGGGAGCAATGAAGAATGATGTGCCTTTATCCTTTACCGAGTTGGATGAAGCGGAAGCGATTAAGTTATTCGCCAATTCTTATCTCGCTATGCGTGTTGCATTCTTCAATGAGCTTGATAGTTTCGCAATGGCGGCTGGTATGAACACTAGACAGATTATTGAAGGTGTTTCCTTGGACCCTAGAATTGGGAACCACTATAACAATCCTAGTTTTGGCTATGGTGGATATTGCTTGCCAAAAGATACTAAACAGCTTCTAGCTAACTATTCTAAGGTCCCGCAAAACATTATCAGCGCGATTGTTGATGCAAACACGACAAGAAAGGACTTTTTGGCAAATCAGATTATTGCCAGTAGACCTTCTATTGTAGGCGTATACCGATTGGTGATGAAAAGCGGGTCGGATAATTTCAGACAATCATCAGTACAAGGGATAATGAAGCGCGTAAAAGCAAAAGGTATTTCGGTAGTGGTGTTTGAACCGGTTTTAGAAGACGAGAGCTTTTTTGGATCGCCAGTCATACGTGATTTAGAAGAATTTAAACGATTATCCGATATTGTGATTGCTAATAGGGTTACCGATGAGATAATTGATATTGAAGCAAAAGTATTCACGCGTGATTTGTCTGGCGCGAATTAAGGATTCATGGAATGCATTCAGTTTTGGTAACAGGTTCCGCAGGGTTTATTGGGTTTCATTTGTCACGTCAGTTATTGGATGAAGGTTTTCGCGTAATCGGTCTGGATGCGATGACCGATTACTATGACATCGAACTTAAAAAAGCACGTCTCAAGCAATTGACCAGCTCAAAGAACTATCGAGCAGTTGAGGAACGCATTGAGACACCTGGCACATTGGCGGATCTTTTTGAGTATGAAAAACCTAATATAGTTATACATTTGGCAGCACAAGCAGGCGTTCGATATTCCATTGAAAACCCTAGATCATATCTGGAATCTAATATAAATGGCACATTTGAATTGATAGAAGCGGCACGCGCCTTTCCGCCCAAGCATATGCTATTAGCTTCAACCTCTTCGGTTTATGGCGCAAATAGTGACATGCCATTTCAGGAAACGCAAAAATCTGATTATCAGATGTCTTTTTACGCAGCAACAAAAAAAGCAACGGAAAACATGGCGCATGCCTATGCGCACTTGTTTGGACTGCCAATAACTATGTTCCGTTTTTTTACTGTGTATGGTCCATGGGGTCGACCAGATATGGCTCTGTTTAAGTTTACTAAAAATATATTGGCGGGTCAGCCGATCGATATTTACAATAATGGTCAAATGAAACGTGATTTTACATATGTCGACGATTTGGTGAAAGGTATTCGATTACTGATCGATGCGGTTCCAAATCCTCCGGAAGATGGAAAAGTTATTAAAGGGGATAATTTATCTCCAGTTGCTCCGTTTAGGGTCGTGAATATTGGGAATTCTAAACAGGTTCAGCTGATGGACTACGTTAATGCCGTTGAAGATGCTTTACGGATCAAGGCACAATATAATTTCATGCCGATGCAGGCCGGTGATGTTCCTTCCACATGGGCAAATGCTGAACTAATTCATTCTTTGACTGGTTACAAACCCGAAACAGACGTACAAACTGGTGTGCGAAGATTTGTGGATTGGTATCGAGATTTTTATTCTATTTGATAATTTTCAGATGAGTTCTGGCTTTTTGCGCTTTTGCCGCCAGAAATTTGATCGAGAATAACCTAATTGCCTCACATAGAGCGTGATACAAATAGAGTTAAAGAGTCTGCTGATATTGTGATGCACTGTAAGCGGTGTTTCTATCCCACGTATTTTTCGTAATTCCATGGCAACAGTTCTTTGATATCTGCTTGCTTGTGGCC
>JAEPMD010000082.1 GCA_017644105.1 Rhizobiaceae bacterium
TGTCGATAACTACTTTGTCCGGCACATCGTTAGTATTGATAGCTTGTTTGAAGAAGCGACGAGCTGCTTTAGCATCCTGATGCTCTGATAGCATAAAATCAAGTGTTTTGCCGTTCTTATCGACAGCACGATAGTAATAGACCCACTTACCTTTGATCTTGATATAAGTTTCATCCATACGCCACGAATTGCTGGTTGCAGACTTGCGCCGCTGAGCTTCGCAGGCAATCAATGGGCTAAACTTAACCACCCATCTGTTCAGTGTTGCGTGATCAACTTCAACACCGCGCTCAGCCATGATTTCTTCCAAATCGCGATAGGAAACAGCGTAACGCACATAGAAGAATACTGCATACAAGATGACATCTTTGGGGTAGTGGTTGCCTTTAAAGTTAATCATGAAAATCTCAACTTGTTGTTTGTCTGGTTGAAGATTTAGTACAAAATCAAGATGAACCGAGCGTAAACTTTGCGACACTACCCGTTGTAGTCGAGTGCTGACATGTATCCGGCCTCTATTGCAGCTTTAACATGCCACCGGCCCGTATGGGAGTTCGTTGATCAGATCCAATTCAGAACCGCGTGCTCATGGCACGTTGTCGCAATCTGGTTTTCCTGACCCAGTCTAATCGACTGATGCGCCTTACTTTCCGTTTGACCTTCCTACATTGGTTTCAGATCCAGTACCGCAGCAAAACTTATGCCGCTGCGACAGGAGCCTGATAGACACCACCCTTTGCCATTATAGCCCAGGCGATACGTGCTATCTTGTTGGCAAGCGCTACAGTCACCAACATTATTGGCTTGCGTTTGAGCATACTATCAAGCCATGAACCTGGCGCAGCTCCTTTGCGTGCAGCCCATCTGACAACCGCACTTGCTCCGATGATTAACAGACGACGCAGCGTTCGCTCCCCCATTTTGGAGGTTCGCCCGAGTTTTTGCTTACCACCCGTAGAGTGCTGCAATGGAGTGAGCCCTAGCCAGGCAGCAAAATCTCGTCCACGCTTGAAGGAGTTTGCTGCAGGAGCCAACGCTGGCAGCGCTGTAGCGATAAGCGGCCCTATCCCGGGAATGGTCATTAATCGTCGTGCCACATCGTCTTCCTTAGATCTGCGTGTGATCTCAATATTCAAAATATCGATACGCGCATTCAATGCTTCCATTGTTTCAATAAGAACACCAAGGATTGAACGCGCCAAGTCTGGTAATTCGTTAGTTTGATCCTCCACAACAGTAACCAGTTTACCCACATGAGCTGGACCTTGGGCAACAATAATTCCAAACTCAGCAAGATAACCGCGCAAGGCATTAATTGTCTGAGTTCGCTGTCGTATCAAAAGATCACGGGTTCTGAACACAATGGCCGCTGCCTGACATTCCTCATTCTTTACCGCAACAAACCTCATAGTGGGACGCATAGCTGCTTCACATATTGCCTCAGCATCTGCCGCATCGTTCTTCTGGCGTTTCACAAATGGTTTGACGTATGCAGGTGGAATTAATCGTACGACATGGCCGAGCCTCTCAATCTCACGACCCCAGTAATGACTTCCTGTACAGGCTTCCATTGCCACCAAACAAGCCGGCTGTTTCGCTAGATATGTAATCATACCTTCGCGCCTAAGTTTCTTTCGAAAAACCACTGCTCCAAATTGATCACATCCATGAAGCTGGAAAACGTTCTTCGCCAAATCTATGCCAATCATACTAACACTGCTCATAAGAAATCTCCTGATTATGATGAAACAATCCAAGTATGCCACGTCAGTGGCAATCTAGGGACGTCCATCCCATCAGAACCCCACATGGTGCATTCAATGGAAAAACACCGTATGAAGCTCTCAGGGACAAGCTAAAACAGCCTGATTCCATGTCTCCGACTTAACCGCATGTTACAGGAAAAGAATAGCAAAACAGAGGAATTGAGATGCCTCTAGAGTTGTAGACACTTTGCTCTTTACAAAATGAGTTGAGGAGATAGTTATTGATGATCGGTTATTGATTGGGCCGCTATAAAAAAGGGGTATCTGTCATGACCACTACAGCCAATCCCAGCACTATAAATCCACCTATCAGCGACAAAACCAGCGGTAGACCGTAATACCAACAGACTAAAGCACTTGCTCCGGTGCCGATCGAGAATGCAAAGATAAGCATCATAAATCCATGAGCTAGGCTTCCCAAAATCTGTGAGAGAAATGAGTTATTAGACTTCTTCATTACTTAAGCCTTTACTTATCCAAAAAAACTACTCAAACTCTATACTAAAAAGAATTAACATACTGATAATCGATAATAAAATTGCCTGCTCAGGGCGTTGTCAGAAGAAAATTGAACTAGGTTCTGTTGACAAACTGTCTTGTCCATAGTCTTGCCGCTGCGATTTGTACGAATCCGAGATAACTCGCAGCTGTTTTGTCATATCTTGTTGCCAATCTTCTTGAGCATTTTAGCTTGTTGAAGCAGCGTTCAACATGATTGCGC
>JAEPMD010000083.1 GCA_017644105.1 Rhizobiaceae bacterium
TCGTGTGACCATGTTCTTTCTCCTTTGGTACATAATACGTAGTCAAAGAAGCGGTGCAAAACCGTGACAAGTCCAGTTAGCATTTCTCTTTCAGCTGCAATTCTGGTCGTGGGAGATCCAGCCTTTGCAAAAAGAAGGCTTCGCCTACCTCGATTGAAAGGTGGTGGAGGCGGTAAAATCTATACACCAGATACTTTGACAGTGGCGGAATTGAAGGAGTGTCTGATTGCACAAAAGAACCTGAATGAACTGGATGGCAGGATTACAAGTGATGAAGAGTTCTTATCAACATACAAGCGGGAACTGGAGCGCCAACAAAGAGAATTAGAGAGACAACAGATTGCTCTGAATAGGTACAGCGAGGCTGACGTAAGAAAGTTCAATGCTTCTGTTTCAAATTATGAACGGATAAGATCAGATTTTAATAAATATGTTTCGGAACACAATTTACAATTACAAAAAGTTCGCGACCTGACGCAGGCATTCAATGACTTCTGCGGGGGAAAGACTTACTATGCAGATGACATGATGAAAGCGGAAGAATTAATCAGACTATCAAATTAATTATATGAATAAATCACGGAAGAAAAATATCCGCTGCAAATGTGGTGAGCGGGGAGGGATGTCATGGCGAGTCGTGAAGGTTAGGCTTTGATTTCGTCGCGAAACATCAACCGATCGTACTCATTCGAACGAAATCAACTAATTGGTCACTGGAAACGCAAAGAGACCAGATTCAATTATGAATCGGGCACTAACCCAACCATCAATTTGGCTTGATTTTATTTTGAAGAACACGCCTTGTTTGTCATTAGTAAGCACGCAATCAACAATCTGAACTTTGCTTCCTTGTTTAAGTGTTCCAATGGGGGAAGTTTCCAGCCCAGGTGTTTTTCGAATATTTACGTCTCGCTTAGCTTTTCCCTTGCGTTCGCGCTCAGTCTCTGACCATCCACCAATCCAATTATCACGGTTATCGGGTCCAACCTTCAATAGACTTCCATTGTTACATCCCAACGAATTACCAAGCAATGGTGCTCTGAACGGATGGACTCGCTTAGCCTTTGTGGCGCACCAGGACAAAGAACGGCGACTGGTTGCGCATTTCGGACTGTTTGATCCATCTGGATCTAAATTGCGATCATGTATTCCTATGAATATATTTCCGCGCTTATCTCGAGATAAACTGCAGGTCACTATGTGGAATGTTTTATCGGGGAAGGGGCGAGCAATATGGTCGCTTTCCAGGTCTTCAAACACCTCTCGAATGCGGACTGCTGCATCAGGTAATCGAGGGGTGAAATCACCATAACCAGCAATAAAGTGTCTAGTTTCATCTGGCAGTCGGGGAGATGAGGCATACATCAATGCACTGCAGGCTCGCATAACGGTTCCGTCATCCAAGCCAACTTGATTAATTTGTGGAGCTGCGGAACTCTTGGCAACTGGCTCAAATCCCATTTGCCAGCTCCGCATTCCTCCTCGCAAATAATAGAAGCTATCTGCTGATCTGTGCTTCAGCGCCTCACGAAGTAACTCCGGGGGCTGCCATCCACCAACAATCAATCGAGTATATTCTGAGACTATATCGTAGGTCAGATTCATCACGTCACCGATGCGGGCCGATTTTTCTGCTTGACCTTTCGGAAGAATACCCATGTGAAAGCCCACTTCAGCACCCTGTTCAACTAAAGCGTTACCAACGCCGCCACCCATCGCCAAGATAAGAGCGCACGCTGAAAGGCATGTATCGCCTTTCCTAACTAGGAAGTAAAAAGTTGGGTAATCGCCTCCACCGCTGGGGTCTTGCAACTCTTGAAGATGCGCACCGATCTTTAAAGCGGCCAGAAAATTACCCCCAGGACTGTCCAGTACTATTAGCTGATTATATGCCCAATTTTTCCTGTGATATTGTATAAATTTGTCAGCGTCTCCCTTGGTGATCTGACCAGTCAGCATAATAACGCTTGGCCCTGCTTGAGGAGCCCCAAAGTCAGGGGGCATTGGTGAGCGTTTTTGGCCATTGTGATCGGCAGGGGAGGCAGGCGGGTAAATGAACACTAGGTCTTGTAGTTCAGAAAGTAAGTCTTCTCGTTCTTCAATTTCCATGGACATGACATGAAGCGAAAAAAATAAGTTTAAGATCACTGCAATGGACAAAATTAACTTCATGTTTCCTATCCAAATTGTCCTTTTTATGATCGCAACAAAACCACAATATGTTCTTAGAAACAAGAAGATTTGGCCAGCCCGATTAGTAGTCCATGGTAACAAAAAAAAGATCCTACGGAAAGCTTTAACTTAGCTTTAGGGCATTTTTTTACATCAATTGAACATCATCTGATTGTAACCCGTCAGCGCCTTATGGACAGATTGGTTTGATTTTATAAGAGAGTGATTTAGGCTCATCATAGCCCATAT
>JAEPMD010000084.1 GCA_017644105.1 Rhizobiaceae bacterium
GAAGAGCAGCTACGCTTTGCGATCCGTGAAGGCGGTCGTACAGTTGGCGCTGGCATCGTAGCAAGCATCACTGAATAGGTGATTAGAAGCAATTCCCAAAGCTACCCACACACTAAAGATTTCAAATCGGGCGCAAGCGCGATTTGAAGGGGGTGCGGGAATTGTGGCTTCAATCACAGAATAAGCCTTTTCAATTCTGAAGTTTTTAAAACCCCGTGGGAAACCGCGGGGATTTTTGTATTTAATATAAAGGTCTGGCTTTAGTTAACTTATTCAGATTAAGATATTCTTGTTGTGGGGAATTGGTACACCGAAAAAATATCGTGTTTTAACCGCATTTCCAACGAGATAAGCCATGACAAGAATACCAGAAATTCCAGAAATGATGCAGGGGCTAGTTGGTGGATTGTTTTACTATGACTGGCTGGAAGCCGAGCTGAATTATGACGATGCTTTGATCGAAGCATTAGATGGAGCCAACGAATATGTGCTCGAACAGTATATCGAGTTTTGCGACATAGCTTTGGATAACAGATTAAGTCCAACAGATCTAAAAAGGTTGTGGCGGGATGTGACCCAAGATGAGCCTCCATTCACACATGAAGGCACGGTCAGTATCTTAAATTTCGTTCGTGATGAGGCGCGTGCTCGGCTTGCTCACCTAGCCAATGGGTAATGCGTGCGCTTTCTATAAGCCAATTTGATAAACACTAAACCTTATCAGGGTTTTGATTAAACAGGTTCAGGCATCGTCGCACCGATCTTAAAGCAACGGGCGAGGAGGGTGGCGCGGCGGGTGTCGGATCCTTGTGCGCCGCATAGAAATTCAAGCTGGCGGGGCGAAAAGCCGAAATAACCAAATGTGCCTTTCATCCAGGCGGTTTCTAGTGCTGCGCGATAGCCTTCATCCTCAAGCTCATCAGAGCGGGCGCCGGCAGGCACCAAGAGCACGCCGGATCGTGCGGGTTGGAGGGATTGTTCGCGATCATCTAGTTGATCATAGGCCCAACCCCAGGAAAACACGCGATCGGTCCAGCCCTTCATCATCGAGGGCATGCCCCACCAAAAGAGCGGAAAGACCAAGCATATCGCATCCGCACGCATAATCCGCGCTTGCTCAGAGGCCATGTCAGGTGAGACTTCACCCGCAACGTCTACCATGGTCCAGAGCGGGTTAAACCCTTCGGCATGTAAATCGGCCAGCTCGGTGGTATGCCCAACCGATTGCGCACCTTTGATGAATTCAGCTGCGCAAGCGGCGCTAAACGAAGAAGGGTTTGGATGGTCCAAAACCGTTAAAATATGCATCAAAAAACTCCAAAACATCTCAAATGATCATGACCCACGCGACGGAAAAATAGACCTGCGAGTCACTGTGAGAAATGTTTATGGATGCTCAAGCATGCTTGAGGTCAAGGGGGTAGAAGATTCCAATCTTACAATTCAATTTGTATTAATATAATGGAATTACTTATGGTTGTGTTGAAAGCCTTTATCAAGTATTAGTAAATTCTAGTCGCGACGGGTAGATAGTTAATTAAATTGGAGAGCTTCATTGGATGATTACTCGGAAATAGCGCATGCTGCCGTATCAAATCGACTATGCTTCTTCACAGGTACAGGATTTTCCAAAGCGATCACAAATGGTGAGGCGCCCAGTTGGAAAGAGCTTTTAGAAAATCTCTGCCTTCCGCTTGAAGACGCAGATTTGATCAAAGAGTCTCTTTTTCCCGAAAACTCAGATTCTCCGCTAAGTTTGGAAGAAGCAGCACATATTATTGGAATAAAGTTACTGCAGATCGATAAGCGTATTCACTCAGAAACCGCTGAAATTATTGGACAGTTAGAGCTGAAAGGGAACAATGACGAAGTATCGAAATTCCTGTCAGAACACACATTCACCGTCGTTACAACTAACTATGACAAACTGATAGAAAAGATTTCAGGTCTCGGTGATTGTCAAAGTCTTACACCAGGTTTACCGGTTCCACGGTCTGAAAAAAGAGTCAAGGTGTATCACATCCATGGATCAGTTGATTCACCGGAGAATATGATTTTAACTGCAGAAGACTACTTTAAATTCACTAGTCAAGAATCTTATTTTTCACGAAAATTAAGTACAATGATTCATGAAAATGCCGTGGTAATTCTTGGATATTCAGAAGTGGATCGGTTTTTCTGAACAGTTTTGATCTGGTTTATAAGTGCGTTCTGACCCTTATTAAGCTGCCACCGG
>JAEPMD010000085.1 GCA_017644105.1 Rhizobiaceae bacterium
CTCCCTTCAAAATTATGAAGGGACTGAATCGCATAACACTAAACTACATGGAATGTGGGATCAGCGCAGCGCTTACTCTACACCTGCATTTAGAGCAAGAAGATTTGTTTGGAAGGCAATGTCATCAATGACACCGATGATATCAGCAATTTGATCTGATGATTCACGAATATCTGACATAGCAGAAACGGCTTTGGTCACAACTTCACCAGATCGTTCGGCTTCGTTTTTGGTGGTTTTCACCAATTCGCCGGCTTCACCTGCCAATTGAGCTGTCGAACTCACATTTGCAGTGATCTCTTCAAGTGCCGCGGCTGTTTCTTCAACTGCTGCTGCTTGTTGTTCTGTGCGCTTTGAGAGTTCATCAGATGCGCTGCGAATTTCTTTGGATCCACTATCAATGGCTTGCGCATTATAACCTACGCGAGACAGCGTTTCATTTAGATTTTCCAACGTCTGATTAAAATCGACACGTAACCCATCTAATTCTGGAATGAAATCCTCATTGATGGACTGATCTAGATTGCCTTTCGAAAGCTCTCTTAAAGCACCACCAATGGTGTTGACCGCATGAACACGGCCAGTAATGTCAGTCGCAAATTTTACAACTTTTACCACATTGCCACTGACATCAAAAATTGGATTGTAAGATGCCTGGATCCAGATTTCCGTACCGCCTTTGCCAAAACGCTGGAACTCGGATGCAACAAATTCAGCCTTTGCTAGACGTTGCCAGAATTGCTTATATTCATCACTCCGGCCGTAGCCTTCTTCGACAAACATACGATGATGTCGGCCTTGGATCTCGCTTAATTCATAGCCCACAGCACCGCAGAAGTTTTCATTTGCCGTGATAATTGTGCCATCTGTCTCAAATTCAATAACGGCCTGTGCGCGAGAGATTGCATTAATTTTGCCATCATCTTCAGCTGCTTTAAGCTTGGCTGCAGTAATGTCAGATGCGAATTTGACAACTTTAACCGGTTTGCCATTTCTGCCCAAAACTGGATTGTATGTCGCCTGGATCCAGATTTCCGTACCGCCTTTTCCAAAGCGTTTATATTCGCCAGAATCAAAATTACCTGCCGCAAGCGAGTTCCAAAATTCTTGATAAGCTGGCTGAGATGCTTCCTCAGGATCCATAAAGATCGAATGGTGTTTTCCAACAATTTCGCTGCGTTCGTATCCAACCGCGCCGCAAAAATTCTCGTTTGCAGTTAAAATATTGCCTTGAACATCAAACTCAATGATGGCCAATGAATTGTGCAATGCCCGCAGTACCGCATCTGCACCAGTTTTCAAAACTAGATTATTTAACAAAGTAAGCCCCTTAGTCACTAATCATTCATAAAGCGATGCTTCAAATCCATCTGGCATCCCGCAACACCTTTGATGGCTCGTTCAAATTTCAAGTCCGCTACCTTGAAATCACGCATCAGTGGTCAAATCCCGACATATCATCATGATTTTTTGAGATAAGAATCGCTTCATCATGGAGCAAATAATAAGTAATAAAACAGTATTACTTAGGTTACTAGGTTCTGTTGACAAACTGTCTTGTCCATAGTCTTGCCGCTGCGATTTGTACGAATCCGAGATAACTCGCAGCT
>JAEPMD010000086.1 GCA_017644105.1 Rhizobiaceae bacterium
ACCCCTAGATTTGTCATTGCGGGGACATTACCTTTTTCAGCGGCACGGGTAATCCATTTAAAAGCCTCTTCATTATCTGTTGCCACACCTCTGCCATGGTTGAGCAGTACACCTAAACCATTCATAGCTACTGGATAATAACCCTCTGCTGCCTTGCGCATCCAGTGTGCAGCATCAACGTCTTTATCACCCATTGCTAGATAAGAACGCGCCAACTGATATTTATACCGATCGTCTTTCGGGAACGCCTCAACCGCGCGTTTGCAGGCAGCAACAGCATCGTGTGCATGTTTGCGCAATTGTGTATAATCAACACTTTCACCTGAAAGCACCGAGCGATCTTCCTTACTGGTGGCAAGTGAATTACATGCTTCACCACTTGCCTGATTTTCAGTACTTAATACCGATGATGATGCCACATCTTCCTGCTGCTGTTTTAAACTGGCAATTAAAGCCTGTTGCTCTCTCAGCTTTGCCTGAAGTGCACCAATACTTTCCTGATCAGGATCGGTAAAATGAAACATACCTGTAATCGAACTGGCTTCCCACGGGATTTGTTTGCCGTTGGTGCTTTTCAAAACATCCTGACGCGCTGTTTTAAATGTCTCTTCAATGGTGAGCCCCGGAACAGACATGGCTGATGCAAGTGCTAATGTGTAAGGTGAGTTTCCGCTATCCCCATCTAGCGCTACATCTCCGGGCGCGGTCGCATAAGCTATATAGGATCCGCTGGCTGCTTCAATCTGAGCTAGCCCACGTGTATTTGACCGGGTATTTCCAGGAAATGGGTTGTTGCGACATGCATCCAAGATAACAATATTGACTGCATTGCTATCGCGCCTCATTACTCTAAGGACGTCATTGACCCTTAATGCCTGCCAGCTTAATTCCGTTTCATCCTGTACATTGGCATCCACGGGAATAAGGAAATTCTCACCATCCATCTGAACTCCATGCCCTGCATAATAAAACAAGCCGACCGCATCGCTGTTGCGTAATTTACGGCCGAACTCGGTTAGTGCTTTACGAAAGGATGGAAGGTCAGCATCGGATACCACTGTCACATCAAATCCGACACTCTCCAGTGTTGTGGACATCAATTCAGCATCGTTATTCGGATTCTTAAGTGCGGACACATGTGTATAAGCACTATTGCCAACAATTAAGGCGATACGCTCCACGGAATGAGATGTGCCAAGCGAATACAAGAAAACAAAAAAAGTGAAAACGATGATCCGGAGCATAGTTCAATAACCTGAGAGAGCATAAACAAGACTGAAACTCAATTTAAAAGATATGCAGCATCTGTCAATCAAACTGTCGGTAGCAAACTCATAAATCTCTCTTATGGCGCCAAAAGTGGATATAACAAGACCCCGACTTTTAGTCCAAAAAGTGCCATTGGACTAAATCGCTGTCGCGATATTTGCTGCGGGTGTTCCGTTTTTGATCTGTTTGTCAGTGCTTTGGGT
>JAEPMD010000087.1 GCA_017644105.1 Rhizobiaceae bacterium
GGATCTGCAAGCGTCTGAGTTTGTTGTTTGAGAACTTTATCAAATTTCTCAAGTGAACTGCTTTCAGATTTTACTAGATCCATGAATTTGGTGAGCTCATCACCGACTGTGTCGATAGATTCAGAAGCGACGTCGTCTTCAACATGGTGAGGGATATGCTTGCGAATGAGGATATCTAGATCATGCTGTCTGATATTGCGATCAAGTTGGCCAAACTCTGCGCGTAATTCTTCGTTTTGACCGCTCACGACTGCAAAAAGCAGCTCAAAATTAGCAGGAGTGCATTCGATATTCATGCGTTGCATGAATGCAGCAACTTTCGCCATAGCCGTTGGGGCGGAATTTGTTCTTGGTGTGTGCGGTTGATTGGCTGGTTTTTGTGTCATGAGTAAAAAAATCTATTTATTTGGCAAAAGTCTACATTTTCCAATGTTGAACGCTATTTTGGCTAAAAACTATTAATATATGCTAGCTCGCTAAACTTGGCACCTCCGCTTTGAAACCTCATTGCAAGTAAAACCGTGACATCCACCAATGAAACAATAGGATTAAGCCGCTTTGTGAACACCGTTTGTTTTGTTGATCAACTAAGCTACTTGAGCGTCCTCTGCAGGCATCAATATCTCGTCGGCAATTTGCAAAAGCTCTTCAAGATCGCTAGCAAAAAAGTTTGGCTCGAAGGTGTTATGCAAAACCGAATCTGACCAAGTGCTCTCGTCGTCCTGTTCACAGATTGAAACAACAGGGATGTGAGCGTTATGGTGTTCACTTCGGAAGACATCTAATATGTGCAAACTATCTTCGTATGACATTTGCAGGGCGCTTATTACAAGATCAAAAGTTGTCATCTGAGTTTGCATAATAGCGTTATTTAAAGCTGTAGTTTTGAAAATTCGAGCTTCGTTGTGGCATTGGCAGATTTGATTTTCGATATAGTCTAATAGACGCGTGTCTCCGCCGACAATCATTATATTCATGATACTTTCCCGAACATTTTGAGGATAACATTGCAAAGCAGTGGAAAAGCATCATGCTCGATCTTCCGCAGATCGCCCAAGGTATAAATTACATCATATTTTTGAAGGATAAGTTATTTATATTGCTAAAATTGATTGTAAACTTGAAAGGGTTCTAAGCCCCTTAAACAATATAGGAAAAATATGTCAAATTTCTGCTAATGGGATGGACTGGCTGCACCTTTGAGCTTGCGGTTAGTCTGTTAGACTAAATGCTTTTACACAGGAGCGGCATCCCATGGCAAACGCAGATATTTCAAACTTAGCAGTTG
>JAEPMD010000088.1 GCA_017644105.1 Rhizobiaceae bacterium
TGGAATTCATCATGGGCAAATTAATGAAAGTCTATTTGAATCGATCAAATGGTTGCGGAAAGCTGCCGAACAAGATGATCAATATGGACTGATGCATTTGAGCGTCATAATGGCTTCGGGTAATGAAGCGATTGTCGTGGATGTAGAAGAAGCACTGCGGTTGGTTGATCGGTCGATCCAGCTGGGTAATAAGATGGCGATATACGCCAAGCTTCAATTATATGGCTTTGCAGTTTTGGATGCTGAAGCAGACTCAATTAGACAAAAATTAACAAATGAGTCCATGGAAAGTAAAATTAGGGCTGCATTTCTGGAAAGTTATCTTTTCAATCAAAATTTTGACTCGCTAAAGAGAGCATTGGAGCTAACGCCACTACATGACAATGAAGAGATAGAACTGCAATATACCAAAAGCACCTATTGGGATACAGATTCGCAATTCTTGTCTACGTTGAAATGGATAAGTGAAGACTTAAGCTATCCTGCCCCACATAGACAGTACTTGCATAAGTATCTTTCCAAACACTAAAATGAAGTCAGAAATTGAAAACTCGTTTTGCATTAACGATTTTTGTGTACGCCTCATCTATCTTGGCATGTAGATTAACATCGACATCGTAACCATATTGCTTCTTACTTGTTAGTAACTCACGGTTCCAATCGTAGACCACATAAAGATTATCGTCATATGCGCGTACGAAGTAGAGTTTTTCCTGCTCGGGTCTATCAACAGGATGGGGAATCGTAGATACCTTTATAATTGCATCTAAAAGTGTCTCAATGTCATCAATATAGCCATCTTTTCCGTCGCCTTGAATAATTGAGATACGGTCATTCCGTTCTATGGCTCTAAGTCTCCATTGGTGTGATTTGTTCCAGTAAAATTCTTTATCCCTATTGTTTTTAATAGCCATTTTGGCAGGCCAATCTCCATAAGTATGCGATAGGATTCTTGCTGCACCGATAGCATCAGATAATCCATTATCGATTATAAGTCGTTCCGCCAGCTTGAGGTTCTGCTTGACATTGTAATTTACTAGTACTTGATTATTTCCCGCGTACATAGAGGCTAACATTATCGTGCCTCTTTTATCACCATTCGAAACAGCTTTTAGGAACCAATCGTATCCTTCCTGCTGTCTTGAATCGGTACCAACCGCGCCTGTGAAAGCC
>JAEPMD010000089.1 GCA_017644105.1 Rhizobiaceae bacterium
ACAGCGACCAGCCACACAATTGAGGTGACAGCAACGTCTGCTGATGGTTCGACCTCAACGCAGAGCTATACCATCAACGTGACTGACGTTGATGAGTTCGATGTTGGTGCGGTCACTGATGCTGATGGCACTGCAAATACGATTGCGGAAAATGCTTCTGCGGGTGATGAAGTTGGTGTGACAGCGTCAGCAACGGATGCTGATGGTACGAATAATACCGTGACTTATTCAGTTGATGATGCACGTTTTGAAGTTGCAGCAGATGGTACGGTCACAGTGGCTTCTGGTGCTAGCTTTGATGCTGAAACCGAAGGTTCGATTGACATCGAAGTCACAGCCACATCGGAAGATGGGTCGACTTCTTCAGAAACGTTTACGATCAATGTTTCCGATATCGATGAATTCAATGTAGGCAGCATTTCAGATAGCAATACTGCGACAAATGCGGTTGATGAAGATGCGTCCGTGGGTGATACTGTTGGCATTACTGCGCTTGCCTCAGATGGTGATGCGACAGACAATGTCACATATTCGCTGTCTGATGATGCAGGTGGTCTTTTTGACATTGATGCATCGACTGGTGTTGTGACGGTTGCAGGATCGCTCGATGCTGAAACCGATACATCTCACACAATTGAAGTAACAGCCACTTCAGATGATGGTTCAACATCAAAGCAAACGTTTGCGATTGGTGTGAATGATGTGAATGAAACATCGATCACAGCGATTTCTGATACAGATGCTTCAGGGAATACGGTTACTGAAGGTGCT
>JAEPMD010000008.1:0-48834 GCA_017644105.1 Rhizobiaceae bacterium
GTCACGTTACGTCATTGACGAGAACTCACACGATAACATTCATATAAATACAAACGTCACTGTGTAACTTCTCTTGATAAACGTGACCGCCATAGTCTCTTATCGAACGTATCTTAAACCTAAATCCAAAGACCTAAATTCAAGACCGCTCACCGACATCCGCCGCCCACGTTTCTCTTTCTTACATATTCAATTGTCAAAGAACCGATGATCAAATCATCAAGACACAAAACAAATCGCTCACCTAACTCAACTTAAAACTAAGCCAGATCAGCAACAATTTTACGCCCTTAAAAAAAGCTTTCCGAACAAACACAAGTAAAACTCGCTAGCAACCTCGTCGACCGCTCTCGTTCGGTGAGATGCGTTCTACACACACTCCCACAAACCGTCAACACCAAAATCTAAAAAAATGTCATAAAAACGAAAAAAAACTCAACTTCTTAACAAGACGTTACGATGAGAAATAAAAAATTTAATAAAAACAAATACTTAAGCATTTACTATATTTTTTCAGATGTTCGACAATTGATGAAAAATTCCGCCAATATTCGAAAAAGCCTACTATTCTGGGCATTGTAAAAAATGGACTAAATTTAGCGTTGGAATCGCATCAGAATCCAACTTGGACTTTGCTGCTTTAACAGGCAATCATGCAAAATGGCTAATTTGAATGCACATTTTAACCTGCATTATATATAACGCCCCATCAAATGAAGAACGGTCTTGCCGTAAAGGAGGCATTACAAATTAAGCAAGCCAACGCATATGCTCAGCCAAAAAAATTGGGTTTTCATTTAATCGCAATTGCGTATCATGCGCACCATAAAACGTGAGAGTGAGTGACCCATCATATGTTAAGTTCTGATCAAAACATCATTGAAGATGTTCGTGCCAAATTTGCCCATGTCGACACCTGTCCTTTCCAGGGGGAACGTATTTTCTTTGAAAATGCTGGTGGCGCACTCACATTAAAGTCTGTCGTAGACACATCTGCAAAGTTTGCTGCAATTCCAGATAACCAAGGACGAGACAATCCGGCCAGTTATGCCCTAGTCGACATTATTGAGAGAGCCAAAGTAAAAGCACGTTTATTCTTTAATGCAAATTCCGGCCAATTCTTTGTTGGCGAAAGCGGTACAGAACTCATATTCCGAATTGTATGTGCTGCTATTATGGCGTCTGAAACCGGGGGCCAAGTCTTAGGAAGCACACTTGAACACCCAGCAACACGAAGTGCGTGCGAAAAATGGGCAAAGGCTGCTGGCAAACCACATGTCTTGATCAAGCACGACAATGAAACGGGTTCCGTCGATGCACAAGCATATGCAAGAGAAGTTACCGAGGACACGCGTGTTGCCACAATCTTACACACCTCCCCTGTTTCTGGCATGGGTGTTGATGTGGCAGCAATCTCAAAAGCTATCCGATCCGTGGCACCAAACTGCTTTATTATTGTCGATGGTATTCAACATGCTGCCCATGGTGGCTTGGACATCGACGCATATGATATCGACGCATATATTGTCTCACCCTATAAAATGTTCTCCAGACATGGATATGGTCTGGCATGGATTTCAGACCGTCTATCTGCACTTGACCATAATTCGCTTGTCGGTGGACCTAAAGAGAATTGGGAATTGGGCACACGCGACACTGGGGCCTATGCAACATTTGCCGATGTTGTTGAATATTATGAGTGGCTTGGAAGCAAGTTTACCGATGATAACAATCCGCGCGCAAAGATCATGGCAGCCAGCAAGGCGATCAAATCACACGAAACCGATCTCACCAATGCCATGATCAAAGGCATTGGCAACCAAAAAGGCTTGGCCGACATGCCGGAGGTCACAGTTTTATGTGGGATCGACAATCCTTTGCGCGAAGGTTTGGTCGCCATGAACATTGAAGGCATGGATGCGCTTGAGCTTGTGGAAGCGCTAAATAAACGCGGCATTCGAACACATGCACGAAAAGCAGACCACTATTCCGGCAATATTCTTACACCACTTGGGTTATCATCATGTGTGAGGGTTTCCATGTGCCACTATAATACTGAGCATGAAGTATCGACATTTCTCAGCGCAATTGATGAAATTATTGAGGGAATGAAAATTTAAAATTCTGGCATAAGCTGTGGAAATTTTATGTTTTATTCCAAAGACATATATAAATAGAGTGTTAACAGCATTCTAAATCCTCATAATCAAAACATAAATGTTTATTTAGCACTTTTTGCGACACTGAAATCCAATGTTAGGCGCGAGGCCTTATGTTGGGGGATAAAGGTTGCAAAATTCGTCAGATATCATGACAAAACTTCCAATTGATGAGAGCATAGCTGCGTCTCAGTTTGGACGTGCGCGCGCAAAGCCGCTGATAACTTTGCTCTTGATTCTCTCAATGGCGACATCAGTCTTTATGATGACGGCCTTTTTAGGCATCCAATACACTCTGACTAATCTTTTGGAACAAAAATCCGATACATCTGGAATGGGTTGGGCTCATCACCTGGAAACGCAATTTCCAGAGGCTGGTAAATTAGCTGGCATCACAAAAGGCGGCCTGTTTGCTTCCCCGCAAAAAAAAGGGGAAATGGCAGCAAAGGCTCCCATCAACATGGTGGACATATTGCCGATCAACACGGCAACCATAATCATGACCACACTCCGACTAAAGATACGTCCGCTCACGCAGATCACGTGCATGCCACACAGTTGGCTAACGAAAAACCTCACGATCACAGCAATCATTCTGCATCCCCTATCGATGAAAAACACAACCATCCTCCATTAGCCACAAACAAGGACTACAAATCAATTTGGCCGATGAATTTGGAGGCCATTTCTGAAGTTGCCGCAAGTGGAGAACATCCAAGCTTTATCATGCGAGCTGATGTTGATAATCAGCCTTCGATATTCGGAGAGGTTTATCATCCGGTTTATTCAGGTGGTGAAATGCAATACATCATCCGTGTATTGGTTAATCTAGAGGCAGCTGCCTCCACTTACACAAAATCTCTTTATGGCGGCGCGGCTTTCATTTTCTTCCTGTTAATTGCAGTTGCGGGCTATCCTTTGCTCAAATATTTCCGTACCTCACAAGAACAGCGGAAGATGGATATTAGAGCACATTATGTTGCGACACATGATTTGCTAACAAACACTTATAACCGCAATGCCTTTCAGGATTATGCCCCTAAAATCCTCAGATCATGCGGCGATCGTGAAACTTCTGCCATTATCTTCTTATTCGACCTCAACAATTTCAAAGAAATTAATGACTATTATAGCCATCATGCGGGTGATGAAATCCTATGTGCATTTGCACAAGCCTTGCGGACAAACCTTCCAAAAGATGGTTATCTAGCGCGCCTCGGCGGGGATGAGTTTGTTATCATTATTCCAGATATCGACCCTTCGCGCGAGATTGAAGATATCATGGAAATCCCCGATGAGCTTGCAACGGAAATTGATAATGGTCGCCAGATCATCCATGCAACTGTATCTGCCGGCATTGCGATTTACCCTCGCGATGGCAGCAATATAAATGAGCTGATTAGAAATGCAGATCTTGCGCTATATAAAGCAAAATCAGAATCAAAAACCAAGCTATGCGAATATGACGCTGCCATGGGCAAGGTCTTTAATGACCGATTGGATTTGCGCGATGAATTTAAGTTCGCACTGCTTGAATCTGAGATAGAACCTTTCTACCAGCCCCTTATGAACACAAAAACCGGTGTGGTTGAGGGATTTGAAGCACTAGCACGCTGGCGCCACCCAAAGCGTGGTGTTTTAACACCGGGTGTTTTTGGCGAAATGTTAGATGACATTGAACTAAGCGCAATGGTTGGCGATATCATGTTTGAAAAAGTCGTCGCCAATATGAAAGAATGGCAAGAGGCCGGCATTCCATTTGGCACGATTGGTTTAAATGCAGGTGAAGGTGATCTTTTGCGCCCAGGATTTTCGCTTAAAATCCTATCGCAACTTGAGAAAAACAATCTCAGCACGGATCTTTTTGCTATTGAGATCGTCGAAACCTGTATGTTCGGCAATAATAAAGACCTCTTTGTTAATCACCTCAATGTTCTAAAAGATGCTGGTTGTCGCATCGCATTAGACGATTTCGGCACCGGTTATTCATCCATCACGCAATTAAAAGACATCCCATGCACCACCGTGAAAATCGATAAGTCTTTCGTCGAAAACGTCGTAGACAATGAGGCCGACCGCGCAATCATCCAGGCTCTAATTAAACTGGGCCACGAGCTTGATTTCCATCTGATCATGGAAGGTATTGAAGAAAAAGCGCAAATGGATATCTTAAACCAGATAGGCGCAATTTTCATGCAAGGGTATTACTTCGCAAAACCGATGCCTGCGCATGAAGTCCCAAACTTCATAGAGAGCACTAACACATCACAGGTCCAAGCGCGCAAACAAGCATAAGCGTTTCGATCAAGTTTTCGCTCTACATTCTCGTCTCTAAAATGCTAAAACCCAATAAACAACAAAGGTATGCTTATGGGTTATATGATCAAAGGTGTTTATCACGAAGGTGAAGACATCAGCACAAATCTTTCAACAGGTGAATTTGAACGAACCAAGAGCACTATCCGAAATTGGATCACCAAAGATGGTTCACCTGGTCCGACGGGTAAGGGAAACTTTAAAGCTGAGTCTAATCGATACCACCTCTTTGTCGCTTGGAATTGCCCCTGGGCGCATCGTACTCTACTGACGAGGACAATCAAAAAACTCGATGAACATATTTCAATTTCGGTGGCAAAACCAAACCGCAATGAGCAGGGCTGGATTTATGACGAAACGGGTGAATTTTCTGATCCCTTATATGGCCTAAGCGCAGTCCATCAGATCTATTCCAAAGACCCCATTCAATATACTGGTCGCATCACTGTTCCGGTTTTATGGGATAAAGAACAAAATTGCATGGTGAACAATGAATCAGCTGACATTGTTCGCATGTTAAATTCAGCATTTGAAGAATTTTCAACCGATACGCCTGAGTTATATCCCATAACTCTCTGTGATGAAATTGATGCCTGGAACGAAAAGATTTACAGCAAAGTCAATAATGGCGTTTATCGCGCCGGATTTGCTTCCACGCAAACTGCATATGAAAGCGCAGCTTTTGAGCTTTTTGAAAACCTAGATAAAATTGACAAGCATCTGGGTGAAAACCGTTATTTATGTGGAGATCAATTTACCGAGGCAGATGTCAGACTTTTCCCAACACTAGTGCGCTTTGATGTGGCTTATCACTATGCATTTAAATGTAATCTGAAAAAAATATCTGATTACGAATATCTCTGGCCATACGCGCGCGAAATCTACCAAATGCCGGGAGTGGCTGAAACGGTTCGATTAGACATTTATAAACGCGGATATTTCAGCAAAAGCGAAAAACGCAATCCGTTGGGAATCATACCCATCGGACCAAGAGTGGATTGGAGCGAGCCGCACGGAAGATAAGTTGTCGCAATTTGCAACTTTTGGCTTGTCTTCGCCGAAAATGCGTCCCTATATGAGAACGAATGAATATAAGGATGAGCGCGATGGCTTTAAAACGAATGGTTCTCGAACTCGGTATGGGAACCGATATTCGAGGGGAAGACTACACAAAGGCAGCATTAAGAGCAGTGCATAACGCATTGCGACAAAATTCACTGTCAATTGCCGATGCTTTTAGTCTTAACCGCGAAGACATGGTCGTGAAGATTATCATCGGCGCTCAAAAACCAGAAACCATCGACAAACAAGCCGTTGCTGATTTGCTGCCTTATGGCAAACCCGAAGTCGTTGTTGAACATGGTGGCATGGACACGCTAGCGGAAGACGGTTCGCGATCAACCATCATGGTCAATGCGGCCTTGGTCGTTTATCTCGACTTGCCGGAAGGCAAAACATGGGGAGCAGCCGCATGAGCACCGAATTAAAACGCATTATCCTGGAAATGGGCACCGGCAATGATTTGTATGGCGAGGACTATACCAAAGCTGCAAAACGTGCTGTTCAAGATGCGCTCCATCATTCATCACTAACCATTTTTAAAAGCTTGGATATTGATCCAAACTCCATGCAAATCGAGTTGAACCTTGCAGCCCAATCTCCGGAAAAGATCGATCTCGAAGAGGTAGCAAGCACCCTACCCTATGGACAAGTCACACCGAAAGGCATCAAGGGTGGCCTTAATATTTACGACGAAGTGACAGACAGAACGACGGTCATTGTCAACGCCGGTATCATTGTTCGATTAGCGCTATAAGCGGATCAAAATCGGTTAACATGACCGGGCTTTATTTAAGCCCGGCAAACCAATCTTCCAACTGTTTGATTTCATCCTTAGAATAGCGAATACCTAGTTTTGAACGTCGCCACAAAACATCATCCGCAGATGTCACCCATTCGGCTTCCATGAGATATTTAACCTCAGCTTCAGTCAGTGTATGCGCAAATTGTATTCCCAAATCCTCATAGGATTTGGCTTTTGCGACAATCTTCCAGGCATTGGTGCCATAAGAACGAACCA
Organism: Rhizobiaceae bacterium; assembly: GCA_017644105.1. Classification (GTDB taxonomy): domain Bacteria; phylum Pseudomonadota; class Alphaproteobacteria; order Rhizobiales; family Rhizobiaceae; genus Lentilitoribacter. The sequence continues at coordinate 6,556 of JAEPMD010000008.1, forward strand.
ATCGGGCAGCATGCTTTTTCTCAAGGAACGGAAATTCACCAACAAGCTTGCTGACTTTTGCATCATATTCGGATGGGGCAAAATCACCACCGGGCAATGTGCCTTCAGCTGTCCAAGGTGAACCTTTCGCGCCAATCGTTTCCTCAATTTTTTCAAGCATTGATTCGGCCAATCGGCGGAATGTGGTAATCTTCCCACCAAAGATATTAATCATCGCAGCTTGATTATTTGGCTGTTCCTTTTTCAGCACATAATCTCGAGTGGCTTCTTGAGCGGCAGTTGCCCCATCATCAAAGAGCGGACGTACCCCTGAATAAGTCCAAACAATATCGTCCTCAACAATTGGCTTTTGGAAATATTCACTTGCTGCATCACACAGGTAAGTGCGTTCTTTGGGTGTAATTTTCACATCAGACGGATCACCTTCATAATCCTGGTCTGTCGTTCCAATAAGCGTGAAGTCCTGTTCGTAAGGCAAAGCAAAAATGATACGACCATCGGCATTTTGGAAAATATAAGCGCGATCATGATCATGAAGTTTGGGCACAACGATATGACTGCCCTGCACGAGACGCACATTTTTCGCATCATTAACACCGGCCGCCTGACCTAATACCTTGTCGACCCATGGACCAGCCGCATTAATCACAATACGTGCTTTATGTTCTGTCACATCACCAGTTTGCATATCTTGAGTTTTAATCACCCAAATATCATCCTGCCGCACTGCTGAGATCACTTTTGTCTGGGTATTGATTGACGCGCCGCGTTCGCGCGCATCCATGGCGTTTAACACAACCAAACGCGCATCATTTACCCAGCAATCAGAATATTCAAACCCTTTTGTGAAAAGCGGTTTTAAAGGTTTACCTGTCTCATCAGTTTTTAGATTAACCGTCCGAGTTGGCGGCAACAATTTTCGTTTGCCAATATAATCATAAAGAAAGAGACCTGCGCGTAATAACCAAGCAGGTCGTAGATCTTTATGATGTGGAAGAATAAATCGCATCGGCCAAATAATATGCGGCGCCGCTTTCAATAACACCTCGCGCTCACTTAAAGCTTCGCGCACCAACCGAAATTCGTAATGCTCAAGATATCGCAAGCCACCATGAATGAGCTTGGATGACCAAGACGACGTGCCGCTGGCCAAATCATTCATTTCTGCCAGATAAACAGAATAGCCCCTGCCCGCTGCATCACGTGCTATTCCGCAACCATTGACACCACCACCGATAACAAAAACATCAATTAGGTCAGACAATCTCATCTCCATCGTCATATATTATGAGATGGATATAACCGAAACGAAAACAAAATGAAAGCATAACGAAAATAAAATTTTCGTTATGCGGATTAAATTGAAAATACGTTCATCGGACCGATATGCGTTTGCTGCGGATCATCGGATTGCGCTTTCGGTGCAATAGTAAAGCACTCTTGATCAAACCACTTCCAATCATCACGCCATGTCCAACAATCATGCTTTTTATATACATCGGTAAATTCTTGCGCATATGCCACATCAGTCTTCATACAGATTGGATCTCCCAGATCTGAACCAAAATAGGTTCTTGCCAAAGGCAAGGATCTGTTGGTCACATAATTGCCCATCCACTGAGTAAACCCAATTTCAGATTGCAATTGATCAACCACGCGGAAAATCTGCAAATGGTCTTCGTGACCATATTCACCCCAAGGGTTATGGGTAAAGACATTCATATCTGGAGTGAGTTCATCGCGCAGCAATTCCAAAATTGAATAGTAGTTTTCAGTGTAAATCTGCGAAATGCTTTTTGGTGCTGCTTTAGCACTTAAACCGGGGATCGCTCGAACCGCTTTCCGTTTCAATTCGCGCTTTATAGTCTCTTTACTGAACATGATACCATATTTTGACAATTCTGGATTTTCCCAGTTAGCGCATCCATAGGTGCCAGCTTCAGGAATCTTTAGAGATTTCACATTTGGGTGCGGCAATTCTGCAATCGCAGCCGCGCGTTTCTCGCCAATATCGGGTTCGGCCCAATAATCTTCGTAAGCCACAATAATCTTGCTGGCTTGACGCAAGACAGAGGAGAACCACAAGTTCTCATCGTCTGGATGAGCAACGACAACCACAATATTGGACAATATTGTGCCTTCAGGATCAGACATGAACGCCCCTTCAAAGTTAGATCCGGTTATGATTCGATTTCCACAGCACTTGTGATCAAGCATCACAATAACCAATGGAACTCCACAAACATGTGTTTGCGACGGCTAACATAACATAAGAAAATAAAAAGGCCGTAAAGACTTACAATGAAGGTTAATTCTTAGGTGGTGCTGTGCTTTCCCGCACAACCAGATCAACATCCATGACAATGACATCAGAATCAGAAATAGCTTTGTCATTCATCATACGCGAGAGTAATATTTCCGCGGCTTGGCGCCCCAATCCAAGACGATCTTGTCGCATTGTAGTCAGAGCTGGAACAAAATGCTCTGCAAGCTCAATGTCATCAAATCCAATCACAGCCATTTCATCCGGTACTTTGACATTATTCTTTGAAAACTCAGAAATTAGTGCGCAGGCGATCTGATCAGAGGCGCAGAAAATGGCCGTTGGCTTTTCATTCATTTTCATAATCTTGCGCGCAACATCACGGCCAGAGTTAAGATCAAAGTCACCTGCAAATATCCATTCTTCGCGTACTGGAATGTCATTTTCTTCAAGCGCTTTAACATAGCTCTCAAACCGCGCATCAGTGAGAACATTTCCTTCGGGACCCTTAATATGGGCAATTTTTTTGTGACCAAGTTCAATGAGGTGTTTAACGGCCTCAACCGCACCGCGGCGATTTGCGCTCCTGACGGAAGGGAAATCCGCATTGTTGAGCCACTCACAAGCAAAAACGACTTGATTGCGCTGCGGCGCTTCTACCAGATCTCGGGCGACATCGCGATCCAATCCACCATCAAATACAATCATACCGTCCGCGCGCCCGTCATCAAAATAATCAATGAGATGCTCGCCAGCGGCAGAGATTTGACCCGTTTCTGCAATCAACATGGAAAATCCACGCGGAGAAAGCACCGTTTGAATGCCTTGCAAAATCTGCGAGAAAAACGGATTTCCGATATCTGGAAGTAGCACCAAAATCGTGTTGGATTTGCGTGTCCTTAAATTTCGCGCAGCCCGATTTACACGATATCCCGTGACTTTAACGGCCTCCAAGACAGCCTCTCGCGTCGCCTTACTTACAACCGATGGGTTACTTAAGGCTCTAGATATCGTGGCTGTTGAAACTCCCGCAACTTTTGCAACATCCTGAATTTTAACAGATTTTTTCAATCTTCTTCCATAAACCGTGAACTTATTTTTATAGAACTACTTTTTTTTGTTGACTCATTCAATAAAAAAAGAAATCTTTATGTAATCGTTTGCAGTCGTGTTTGCGCAAATCACTAATGTAATCGATTACAGACATATTTAAACTCAACAATCGTTATTTCTGGGAGGAAATTGTATGAGAATTCTAAAAACAGCATTGGCTGTGACCACTGCTTTGTCTTTCACTACACTCGCAAATGCGACAGATCTTGAAGTGACCCACTGGTGGACTTCAGGTGGTGAAGCTGCAGCTGTGGCTGAATTTGCTAAAGCGTTCGACGCAACAGGCAACAAATGGGTAGACGGCGCGATCGCTGGTTCAGGCGGTACTGCTCGCCCTATCATCATTTCACGCATCTTGGGCGGTGACCCAATGCACGCTACTCAGCTAAACCACGGTCGTCAGGCTGAAGAGTTGGTTGAAGCTGGTTTGATGCTTGACCTCACAGATGTTGCTGAAGCAGGTGGCTGGCGCGATGTTGTGAACCCAGTTCGTCTTCTAGACGGCTGCACATCAGACGGCAAAGTTTACTGTGTGCCGGTGAACATTCACTCACCACAATGGTTGTGGTTGTCACATGAAGCTTACAAAACTGCTGGCATCGATGTTCCATCAGATTGGTTCCAATTCGTAGAGTCAGCTCCAAAGCTAACTGAAGCTGGAATTGTTCCACTAGCTATGGGTCAGCAGTCATGGCAGACAAACCTCGCATTTGGTGCGATCATGGTTGCTGTTGGTGGTACAGATCTTTATCTTGACGTTCTAACCAACAAAAACGCTGAAGCAGCTGCAAGTGCTGAAATGACAAAAGTGTTTGAAGCTTATGCTGCTGCACGTCTCTTGTCAGAAGGCTCAAACGTTCAAGACTGGAACCAAGCAACAAACTTGGTGATCACTGGTAAAGCTGGTGGCCAAATCCACGGTGACTGGGCACAAGGTGAGTTCCAAGTGGCGAACCAAGTCGCTGGTACAGACTACACATGTCTTCCAGGTTTGGGTGTGAACGAAATCATCGCAACAGGTGGTGACGCGTTCTACTTCCCTAAGCAGGACGACCCAGAAATCGAAAAAGCACAAAAAGAACTTGCTGCTTTGATGATCTCAAAAGAAGTGCAGGTTGCCTTTAACCTTAAGAAAGGTTCATTGCCGATCCGTGGTGATGTTGATCTTTCTGCAGCAAATGACTGCATGAAAAAAGGTCTTGCAATTCTAGCAGCTGGTAACGTTCTACCAGATGGCGTGAATGCATTTACTGCAGATACTCAAGGTCAGTTGGATGACCTTATGGTTGAGTTCTGGAACGACACAAGCATCACCGTTGAAGATGCTCAGTCTCGTTACGTTGGCATCATCAAAGACGCCGACTAATATCTAACCAGTATTGGGGCTAACGCAGTTTTGCGTTAGCCTCGATTACCTACTAAACTCGTATCAGGGCACACCAAAACACCTCTTGTGTGGGGTTTTTTGATGTACTTTGGGGAAAGCAAAAGGGGAGGCATGATGTCACTTTCGGACGCAGAGCAATTGAACGAGGTCGTAAAACCACCGTCAAAATTGTTCAAAAACTTAACAGCAAAAATCGCTGCGATACCGATGATCCTAACGGCGCTGGTCATTTTCATCGGCTGTACGATTTGGACAATTTATCACTCCTTTACGAAGTCAAGATTGCTTCCCTCGCCCGACAAATGGGTTGGTCTGGACAATTACGAACGCCTTTGGAGCGAAAACCGCTGGATTGTAAGTATTGAAAATCTCGCCATCTACGGCATTTGTTCACTCATCCTGTCGCTCGTCATCGGCTTTTGCCTTGCAGCACTGCTCGATCGGAAAATCCGCTTTGAAAACACGATCCGTACGATCATCCTTTACCCATTCGCTCTATCCTTTGTTGTGACAGGTCTTGTTTGGCAGTGGATTTTGAACCCAGAACTTGGTCTTCAAAATGTTATTCGCAATCTTGGATTTGAAAACTTCACCTTTGACCCGATCAACAATGCGGAAATCGTGATCTTCGGCATCTTGATCGCCGGTATCTGGCAGGGCTCGGGCTTTGTGATGGTGCTCCTTTTAGCGGGCATGCGCGGTATTGACGAAGATATTTGGAAAGCGTCTCGCGTTGAAGGCATTCCAACTTGGAAGACTTACATCTTCATTGTGATCCCAATGATGCGTCCGGTCTTCGTGACAGCACTTGTAATCATCTCAGCCGGTATCATTAAAGTTTATGACCTTGTAGTCGCGCAAACATCAGGTGGTCCTGGCATTGCATCGGAAGTTCCTGCGAAATACGTGATCGACAAAATGTTCCAATCACAGAATCTGGGTCTCGGTTTTGCCGCATCAACAATGATGTTGCTGAGTGTTTTGGTGGTTCTCATTCCATGGGCCTACCTTGAATTTGGAGGTAAGAAAAATGGCTGATACAACCGCAACAACATTTGAGGGTCCGAGTGGACCAAAGCCAAAAAGAGCTTTTTCATCTACCAATATCATTATTTACGGCACGCTTTTCGTCGTTTGCCTTTACTACCTCTTGCCACTTTACGTGATGATTATGACATCGCTCAAAGGCATGCCTGAGATCCGTCTGGGCAATATCTTTGGCCCACCGGTTGAAATGACTTTTGAGCCTTGGGTCAAAGCCTGGGCAGAAGCCTGTACCGGCATCAACTGTGATGGCCTAAGCCGCGGCTTCAGCAACTCGATTTGGATCTTGGTACCATCTGTGTTCCTCTCCATCGCGATTGCATCGGTCAACGGTTATGCGTTGGCAAACTGGAAATTCAAGGGATCCGAAGTCTTCTTCACGATTTTGATTTTCGGTGCATTCATTCCCTACCAGGTGATGATCTATCCTATCGTTATCCTGTTGCGCGAAAGCGGCGATGGAATCACCAATGTCATGCAATTCTTCTGGGAAGATGCACCAAGGTTCCGTCTCATGGGTTCATTATGGGGACTGGTGATTGTGCACACAATCTTCGGCATGCCGATCTTAACTCTGCTCTTCAGAAACTATTTCACATCAGTGCCTGAAGATTTGTTTAAAGCAGCGCGTGTTGATGGTGCGAGATTCTGGGGTATTTACTTCCGCATTATGTTGCCGATGTCTCTGCCAATCTTTGTTGTGGCCATGATCTTGCAAGTCACAGGTATCTGGAACGACTTCCTCTTTGGTGTGATCTACACCAAGCCTGAGACATACCCAATGACGGTGCAGCTCAACAATATCGTTAACTCGGTTCAGGGCGTGAAAGAATATAACGTCAATATGGCGGCAACACTTCTCACTGGCCTTGTACCACTCATCATCTATTTCGCTTCTGGCAAGCTATTTGTTCGCGGCATCGCAGCCGGCGCTGTAAAAGGATAATAACAATGACAAACACCAACCCTTCAGTTGAAATTAAACAGCTCGATCTTAGCTTTGGTAAAGTCGAAGTTCTAAAGAACCTAAACCTTGAAATTGCGCGCGGCGAATTTCTAGTCCTTCTTGGATCATCGGGTTGCGGCAAATCCACTTTGCTGAACTGTATTGCAGGTCTTTTGGATGTGACAGGTGGTCAGATCTTCATTAACGACAAAAACGTCACCTGGGCCGAACCATCTGACCGCGGCATTGGCATGGTGTTCCAGTCTTACGCGCTTTATCCGCAGATGACTGTTGAGGGCAATATGAGCTTTGGCCTTAAAAATGCAGGCATGGCGAAAGATGAGATCAAACGTCGTGTGGATAAAGCGGCAGGCATCTTGCAACTTGAGCCACTCTTGGCGCGTAAACCATCAGCACTTTCAGGTGGTCAGCGCCAACGTGTAGCCATTGGTCGTGCGCTGGTTCGTGATGTGGATGTATTCCTGTTTGATGAACCACTATCAAACCTTGATGCCAAGCTTCGTACAGATTTGCGTGTTGAAATCAAACGTCTTCACCAGCAACTGCAAAACACAATGATCTACGTGACCCACGACCAAGTGGAAGCCATGACATTGGCCGACCGGATTGCAATCATGAAAGACGGCATCATCCAACAGCTGGATGATCCAAACACAATTTATGCAAAACCACGAAACAAATATGTTGCAGACTTCATTGGTTCACCTGCGATGAACTTCTTCAAAGGTGAAATCAAAGATGGCTCTTTCTCAAGCCCAGAGGTCAGCATGGACCTTAAAGGTTATGAGACTGTTGATGGCAACCTACCAAACACAAATGCTTGGTTAGGCATTCGTCCTGAACATATCCAATCCGGCGCCAATACGAAGGGCTGTTCTTTCGTTGGTGATGCAACAATCGAAATTGTTGACCCAATGGGATCCGATACACTTGTATGGGCATCACTAGCGGGTCAATCCATCCGGGTTCGAACCGAAGGGCAATCCTCGCTCAAAGTTGGTGAGACGCTCAAAATTGGCTTCAATGCGGACAAACTTTCAATATTTGACACAGATACTGAACTAAGAGTCTAAAATGGTGTTAAAAAATTCGCTGCTTGGCTGCTGGGATCTAGAAGATGAGACCGGCAAACATAGCCTGTCGTTCAAAATTCCGGGTGATGGCATAACAGCTCTTCAAAATGAAGGGCTGATCAGCGACCCATATTTTGGCCGCAATGAATATGATGTGCGCTGGATTTGCGATCGTGACTGGATTGCGAAACGCGCATTTGAGGTGACACATACAGATCTCGATCTTGTGGTGTCTGAACTTGATACAGTCTCCGAAATCAAGATCAACGGCATCACTGTGCTTGAAACTGAAAATGCCTTTCGCACATACCGGACATCCGTCTCATCTGCGCTGAAAACTGGGCATAACGAGATCGAAATTCGTTTTAAAGTTGTCACCAAATATGCAAATGCGAAACAAGACGCCCAGCCATATTTTGTGCCGGATATGAAGAAAATGTGCCCAATCCATAATGGAAATATGGTGCGCAAACCACAATGCGACTTCGGTTGGGATTGGAACATCGCGCTAGCACCTTTTGGTCTATTTGGCGATATTTATCTCGAACCCAGCAATGCTGTGCGCTTAGAGAATTTTCAGCTCAAACAAACGCACTCCAAAGGGTCTGCGACAGTTGAAATCTCAGTGGCAATTAAAAACCACTCTGAAAGCAATGCACAATGCGTGTTCAGTCTAAACGGGCAGAATGTGACGGGTGTCTATGATGCTGCAACGGGGTCAGCTGGCGCGACATTTACCGTCGAAAATCCAAAATTATGGTGGCCAGCCGGGCAAGGCAAGCAAAATCTATATGACGTTGTGGTCACGTTAGGCGACGCAAAACTTGAAAAGCGCATAGGGCTTTGTGACATCAAACTTGTCAGCGAACCAGATGAGGTGGGTCGTTCATTCCGTTTTGAAGTCAATGGCCGCGCCATCTTTGCCAAGGGTGCAAACTGGATTCCAGCGGATGCACTTGCAGGACGGATCAATCAAGACGACGTGCGCGAACTTTTGCAATCTGCAGTCGATGCTAACATGAACATGATCCGCATCTGGGGCGGTGGTCGCTATGAGCCGGATTGGTTCTATGATCTTTGCGATGAACTCGGCCTGATGATCTGGCACGATCTCATGTTCTCGTGCAATCTATATTCTGCAACGGACGAATTCTTAGCGGAGATCGAGCAGGAGGTGAAAGAAGCTGTTCTTCGCATCGACTACCATGCGAGCCTTGCTTTGTGGTGTGGCGATAATGAATTGCTCGGCGCGCTGACCTGGTTCGAAGAAGCGGTCAAAGATCGCGACCGTTATTTGGTTGGTTATGATCGCTTGAACCGCGCTATCGAAAAGCAGGTTAAAGAAAATGCGCCACATTCAAATTGGTGGCCATCAAGCCCCTCACCTGGACCAATGTCCTTTGGTGACACCTGGCATGATGATACTTCTGGCGACATGCATTTTTGGTCCGTTTGGCATGAAGGCAGAGACTTTGATCATTATCGCGATGTATCGCCGAGGTTCTGTTCAGAATTTGGGTTTCAATCCTATCCATCCATGAATGTCATCAGACAATTTGCGGAAGACGAAGATTTAAATATCGCTTCTCCCGTGATGGAAAGTCACCAAAAAGATAAGGGTGGAAATGCGCGCATTGCAGAAACAATGTTCCGCTATTTCCGTTTCCCAAACAGCTTTGAAAATTTTGTTTATCTCAGTCAGGTGCAACAAGGTTTGGCGATCAAAACGGCTGTTACCCACTGGCGGAGTTTAAAGCCGCACAGCATGGGCGCGCTCATTTGGCAGTTGAATGACACATGGCCAGTTTGTAGCTGGGCAAGTTTGAACTATGGCGGCGATTGGAAACTGCTCCATCACATGGAAAAACGTTTCTTCACGCCACTGCTCATCAGTGCTGTTCCGATAGATGATAAAGTTATTCTCAGGGCATCCAATGATCTGCCACAAGCAAGCAAAGCTGAATTGGAAGTGTTTGCCCTGTCCATGTCTGGTGAGCAGCGCGCATTGGCAACCAAAACAATCGAAGTTGGTATCGAACAAGCGATTGATGTCGTTGAAATTTCAAAAGCGGATATCGGTGATGACATTTTGGTTTACAGATGGAACGATGATCAAGGCACAATGATGCAGGATCATTTAGCGCTTCAACCTTACAAAGGCTATGCGCTGCCTGACCCAAATATCTCATTTGACGTTGGGGAAAAAGATGGCGCATTCCACCTCACACTTAAAGCCGACAAACCAGCATTTTACGTTTCAATTGAAGCCGATGTTTCCGGGCGTTTTTCGGACAACGGATTCCTCATGACATCGAAAGAAGACGTCGTGATCACTTTCGCACCCAAAAACAACGGTGCGCGACCAAATTTTGTTATTCGCGATCTACGAAACGCGACCTTATAGGATATTTGAAGGAAAAATTATGCCAAGCTTTTCATATCAACTTTATTCCTCCCGTAACTTTCCGCCTCTGGATATCACATTGGAGATGCTATCAAATTTGGGATATGCAGGCGTGGAAAGCTACGGCGCCCTCTTGCTAGAGATTGACGATGCTGCAGCAACGCGCGCGCTGCTTGATAAAAACAATCTGGTGATGAAATCCAGCCATATCGGCCTTGATTTCATTCAAGACGATCCAGCCAAAGTTATCTCACTTTGCAATGCACTGGGCATCACCAACGCCTTCGGGCCATTTTTGCAACCTGAAGCAAGACCGACCACATCTGAAGGCTGGGTGGAATTCGCTAAATCACTTACTGAACTTGGCAAACCATTGCGCGATGCAGGTATTGGCTTTGGTTGGCACAATCACGATTTCGAGTTCATAGCGCTTAAAGACGGCGGCATTCCCATGGAAATCATGATGGATGAAGATGAAAACCTAGAGATGGAATTTGACGTCGCTTGGGCTGTGAAAGCCGATTATGACCCAATTGAATTCATCAAAAAGTATACATCCCGCATCACCGCAGCGCATGTCAAAGACATTGCTCCTGAAGGTGAGTGCGTCAACGAAGACGGATGGGCTGATGTGGGTTTTGGCACAATGGATTGGCCAAATCTTTATGGTGAGCTTCGCTCAGTCGGTACAGAACTCTTTGTCATGGAGCATGACAATCCAAGCGATCACCACCGATTTGCAAAACGCTCAATCGAAAACTGTTTGAAATTTTAAGTCACGGTGAGGACGAACAAATGAAAAAATTAGGTGTAGGAATTATTGGCTGTGGCAACGTATCAGCGCATTACATGCGATACGGCAATACGTTTAACGGCACTGAAGTCATTGCATGTGCCGATATAAATCCAGATGCAGCCAAAGCACGTGCCGAAGAATTTGGTCTGCGCGCGGAAACTATCGAAGATCTTTTGGCTGCCGATGATATTGATATTATCATCAATCTCACCATTCCGGCTGCCCATCTTGACGTCTCTCGTTCCATATTGGAAGCAGGCAAACACGTCTATTCAGAAAAGCCATATGTGCTTAGTACTGAAGAAGGTGAAACGCTGAAAAAACTTGCGACCGAAAAAGGTCTTCGGATTGGGTCTGCACCAGATACATTCCTCGGTGGCAGCCATCAACATGCGAGACATCTTATTGACAGCGACGCCATTGGCAAAGTCACATCCGGTACGGCAATTGTGATGAGCCACGGAATGGAACATTGGCATCCAAACCCGGATTTCTTCTTCCAACCTGGCGCTGGTCCGGTTTTGGATATTGGCCCCTACTATATCTCAAACCTTGTTCAACTTCTTGGGCCCGTTGAGAGCATTTCTGCCATGACGTCAACGCCATCGAAAACCAGAACCATTTCAAATGGTCCCAGAAACGGCGAAGAAATCCCGGTGGATACACCAACGACAATTCACGCATTATTGCAGTTTAAAAATGGTGCGATCATTACTGTCATTTGTAGCTGGGATGTTTGGGAACACAATCATAGTCACATGGAACTCTATGGTGAAAAAGGCACGTTGCATTTGCCTGATCCTAACTTCTTTGCAGGTGATTTAAAACTCACATCAGAAAGAGATCCAGTTGATCTTCCGGCTTGGGAGCATCCTTTCTCAGTGCCGAATTTTGAAAATGATAATGCCGGTGGACAAAAACTCGCAAATTATCGCGGCGCAGGCTTGTCCGACATGTCAATAGCAATTCAAGAAGGTCGTCCACATAGATGTTCGATGGAATTTGCACATCACGTAGTGGATGTTATGACATCCATTCTAAAGGCGGGTGAATCAGGGCAAAAGGTCGAGTTGACAACAACATGCGAGCGCCCAGCGGCTCTTGGAGCTGCTGAAGCGCAAGCACTTTTGGCGTAATGGTTATGTAGCGGAGGAAATGAAATGCCAAATACAATGAAAGGCCCCGGAATTTTTCTGGCACAGTTTTTAGGCGATGAGGCGCCATTTAATTCGTTACCTGCTATTACGAAATGGGCGGCTGGTTTAGGTTATGAAGGTGTGCAAATTCCGACATGGGATGCGCGGGTCTTTGATCTTGAAAAAGCTGCGACATCAAAAGACTATTGCGACGAAGTCAAAGGGATCTGCCAAGAAGCTGGCGTTGAAATTACCGAGCTATCAACCCACCTCCAAGGCCAGTTGATTGCCGTAAACCCCGCTTATGACCAGCAATTCGATGGCTTTGCACCCAAGGAAGTGCATGGCAATCCAAAAGCACGTCAGGAATGGGCCGTACAACAAATGCTATGGGCGGCAAAGGCTTGCCAAAATCTTGGCCTGACAGGGTCCGTTTCCTTCACGGGTTCCCTTGCCTTCCCATATCTTTATCCGTGGCCGCAGCGTCCACAAGGCTTGATCGAAGAAACATTTGCTGAGCTTGGACGCCGCTGGACACCTATTCTCAATGCTTATGAGGATGCAGGCGTTGATGTGGGCTATGAAATCCACCCCGGTGAAGATGTATTTGATGGCATAACATTCGAAATGTTCCTTGAAGCCGTTGGCAACCATAATCGCTGCATGATCAATTATGATCCATCGCATTTCTTGCTTCAGCAACTAGATTATCTTGATTTCATCGACATCTATCACGAGCGCATTAGCGCGTTCCACGTTAAAGATGCTGAGTTTAATCCTTCAGGTCGTCAGGGTGTTTATTCCGGCTATCAAGGTTGGACACAGCGCGCGGGACGTTTCCGCTCCCTAGGTGACGGTCAGGTGGATTTTGCCGGTATTTTCTCACGGCTTGCCACGCACGGATTTGATGGTTGGCCAGTGCTTGAATGGGAATGTTGTTTGAAACATCCGGAAGTCGGTGCCGCAGAAGGTGCGCCATTTATCAAAAAGCATATCATTCCGCTGACTGACAAAGCATTTGATGACTTTGCAGATGCGGGCACAGATATGGATGCAATCCACAAAATGATTGGAATAAAATAGAGGTTAAAATGACGGGCGCTGAGGTACAAAAAACATTAAAACTGGGCATGGTCGGTGGCGGCGAAGGTGCGTTTATCGGCGCTGTTCATCGCATTGCTGCACGCATTGATAATAGATTTACCCTTGTCGCTGGCGCTTTGTCATCAAACCCTGATCGTGCTTTAAGATCTGGCACAGCCCTCGGGCTTTCTGAAGACCGCATTTATTCAGATTTTAAAGAGATGGCTTCAAAGGAAGCTGCACGCGAAGATGGGATTGATGCAGTCTCAATCGTCACCCCAAATCACATGCATGCACCTGTTGCGAAAGCATTTTTAGAAGCTGGGATCCATGTCATTTGCGATAAGCCATTAACTGCACAACTCGACGAAGCATTGGAACTTGAGCAAACTGTTAAAAACAGCGGCAAGGTCTTTGTGCTCACGCATAATTACACCGGCTATCCGCTTATGCGCCAGGCGCGTGAAATGGTGCAAAATGGCGAACTTGGCAACATTCGTGTGGTACAAGCAGAATATGCGCAGGATTGGCTCACCGAACCTGCGGATGATGATAATAAACAAGCAGCTTGGCGCACAGACCCAAAAATGGCTGGTGCTGGCGCAATCGGCGATATCGGCACCCACGCATTTAATCTCGCCTGTTTTGTTTCTGATTTAAAGGTGACGCAACTCGCTGCTGAGCTTTCAAGCTTTGTGGGTGCTCGCCTTGTTGATGACAACGCACATATCAATTTACGCTTTGAAAATGGTGCTCGCGGTAGCATTTGGGCGAGCCAAATTGCGCCGGGTAATGAAAACGGCTTAAGACTGCGGGTTTATGGCGACAAAGGCGGGATTGAATGGTCGCAAGAAAATCCAAATAATTTATGGTTCACGCCTTTTGGCGAACCCAAAAGATTGATCACCCGTTCTGGCGCTGGCGCATCAGACTTGGCAAATCGCGTCAGCCGGACACCAGGCGGTCATCCGGAAGGGTATCTTGAAGGGTTTGCAACCATCTACACAGAAGCCGCAGATGCAATTATCGCCCACGAAAATGGCGCAGGTCTAGACGATGGCCATCACATTAATTCCATTGAAGAAGGCATGACCGGCATGAGATTTATCGATGCCTGCCAACGGTCTTCTAAAGATGATACCAGCTGGGTTTCTCTTTAATTTGAAAAGATTTTTACCCTGAAGCTCTAAACTTCAGGGTAATATCCAAAACGTTTAAAGCTTGCGGTTTTTGCGAGCCCTGTCACATCAAAGGCAGCCATTCCTACAAATGCACCGGTGAAGGATGAATGTTCACCAACACCACCTTCATCTGAAATCACAGATGCATCCATTTCTGGACCAATGGCCTGCCAGGCTTCTTCACCCACCATGCGCCAGAAGAATTGCTGCACCTTGTGATCAACTTCCACACGCAATTCAATCTCTCCATCTGGGATGGCTTGCGGTGCAGGAAGCGGAAACTCAATTTCTCCCATCGGCCAATTGCCTGGGCAGGATTGGATCACCAAACAGCGCCCAAGCTCCTCATCCGCGGTGACCAATAAAGCATGGTATTTGGTCTGATTGTAATAGGTCGTTAAACCCGCCGCATGTTGATAAATCTCAGGTGCAAAATCCGTCACAGTGGTCGCCGAATAGCAATGATGTTCCTGACGTCGCGCGACCAAAGCCTGTTCAAACCAGCTACCAATCATCTCGCGACCAATTAAAGTTAAACCAGAAGGTTCGCTTTTAAAAATTCGATCCGTTTCCGGCGTACGCAACCATTGAAAATCCATCGGCAAATCTTGGCCGTTAAATTCATATTCAACAGATTTGACAGGTTCAGCATCGACACCATCTATTTCGATTTCCAGACGCGCCAAAGTCGAGCCATGCTCAAGATAAAGCCAATCATCGTCTTTCCAAACATAGCGCTCAATCCCGGTCTCACGACCAAGCGGACAAAAGTTTCCTTCAAGCGGACGCCCCATCAGATAGGTGTGATAAAACTCTCCGTTCGGCGTTTCGACATATTGCCCGTGACCAGTCCGCTGGATCGGATGGTCTGGTGTATCTTTTGCCGTAATCACATGTTTATCGGGACGCGTTTCATAAGGCCCAGCGATATTTCGAGCGCGCGCCATGGTCACCGCATGCCGATAACCTGTGCCACCCTCCGCTACCGTGAGATAATAATAGCCATTGCGTTTGAAGATATGTGGTCCTTCCGTCAGTCCAAGATCCGTACCGGCATAAATATCAACCGCGGGTCCAAACAGACCTTTTTCTTCAGACCATTCCTGCAATAAAGTGCCATTAAAATGATGATTAGCTTGGTTTACACCTGTGCCTTTGGCGCGGTGGTTCCATTGCATATTCATAAACCACTTCCGACCATCGTCATCGTGGAATAAAGACGGATCGAAGCCAGATGAATTCACATAAATACGGTCCGACCATTCGCCATCAATGGTCTCGCAAGTTACGATGTAATTATGGGTGTCTTTAAAGCCGCCCCATAAACGTTTTACGTCGGTATAGACCAGCCAAAACTTACCATCGGCATAGCTCAAGCACGGCGCCCAAATGCCACCGCTATCGGGATTCCCGCGCATATCCAATTGATCAGCACGGTTTAATGGACGCGATACCAATGTCCAATTCACCAGATCTTTACTGTGGTGAATTTGAACACCCGGATACCATTCAAAAGTCGATGTCGCGATATAATAATCATCCCCTACCCGGCAGATCGATGGATCGGGATTAAAGCCCGGCAATATTGGATTTTTGATCATGGCATCCTCCTTTTTTTAACGATTAAAAAAATACACTAATATGCCAGAAACGCTAAGTCCAAATGATTAAATTAAGCCAAAATCCGCCCGATTACTTGGCGAGATTTTTGATCTCTACATATTGCGCGATTTTCTCAATTTCCCGCATCCAATTGCTGACAATTGGCAGCGATGAAGGCGCGGCTGATACTCCGGCATCAATCTCATTATTCATCACAGATTGAACTGCCAACGCGACGGTGATGGAAACAAGTTGCGCCATGGCAGATCCATGCTCATTGCCATGCGCATCAAGCGAATATGTTTTGTGATAAACCGCCTCGCCTGACGCATCTTCAGCTTTTAACGAAACACATAATACGACACGATCCGGCTCTTTTTCATCATATGAATGTTGCGCAAGAAGTTCATCTGAAATCTGCTTAAGCCGTGCGTCCCCTTCCGCACCCGATAAAGTCTCGATCTCCTTAAAAAGATGATCCCAGGCTTTTGCCCAACCATTAAGCCGCAACGTACCGCGGACAAATTGTTTAACCTTCCAATCGGCATCAAACTTGTAATCTTCAATAAACGGCAAGCTATCTCTGTTGGGATAAACTTCAAACGCTTCATTTTCAGCCAATGGCGCATCAAATGTTGAAATCGCGTCCCAAGGACGAGCCACATCAAATGGTTCGAAATTTTTGATCGATTTTGATGGTGAGCGCAGAGCTTTTAAAACACCCAAAGGCGACCAGCTGAATTTATAGCGAAAATCATTGGCAATTTTCGGCACCCCACCGCAATAGGATACAAAGCTCAATTCATTATCCGCATTGTAGGCGTCGGACTTGCGATAATCATCCACCAGCCAATGCGCCATAAGGTGATCAATCCCAGGATCAAGACCAACCTCATTGACAAAGCAAAGCCCTTTCTCACGCGCCGTCGAGCTCAAATCTCGCATTTCTGGTGAAATGTAAGACGAGGATACAAAATTCGCATTGTTTGAAATGCACTTCACCGCAATGGGCACATGCCAATCGCCTGGCAACATCGAAACGGCGATATCCCCTTCGGAGAGAGCATCGGCAAAAACATCAATATCAAAAGCGCGAATATCAGCATCCAACCCAGCCAATGCTGCTTGCGCCGTTGCCAATGTTCTATTCCAAACAACGACATTATGGTCGTCTTTGATGAGTTTCGTAAGCCCAGGAATAGATGAAAGACCAGTGCCAATCCAATGTATTGTAGTCATGTTTTTGCCTTTCAAATCTTCGCACTATGTTGTTCAAAAAATTCATAAGCGCCAGCCCAAACACCCTTATCCATATCATCAAGAGTAATTAAGTGCGGTAAGAGCTGGCTCGCATAATCTTCGCTGCTTTCAACCGGCAGCATGGACGGCAGATTATCAATCGCCATCACATCAAGATAGTTTGGCGCATCAGCAACACGAATAATCGGATCCGCAAAAGATGTTGAGTGATTATAGACCGGCACAGGATTATACGGACTATTGGGATCGCAGGATACATCAGCAATAACATTGAGCTTTCGCGCGTTAGCAACAGCTGATTTCGGTACAAAAACCGGAACATTGGGTGACGCTAAAATACAATTGACGAAAATGCTATGATCCAAAATCTCCGGAAATGGTCCACCATGGGCTGTTTCAGCCATATCCCATTCCGTGACGCTCATATCAAGCGATCTTGCCAGTTCGAGCGCACCGCTACCGACACGACCCTTCGCGCCAATCACAATCATATTTGGTTTTGAAGCACCAGAAACATAAGCTTCGCTGCAGCCACTTTCCAACTCACCTATCAAGTCATCTTTATTGCCGTAAACGCCAACTGCGCCGAGCTTTTCCTGTTTCTGTTGGGAAAGCCAAGCCATCACGCCAACCGCAGCACCGGCAAATCCCGCCCAATAACCAAAAGCAGCTACTCGGCGCTTGTTCTCATCTAATAGATATTCAAGATCGTAAAGCGCACCACCACCACGTTTAAAGCGCGCAAGCAATGCCGGACCTTCCGCTTGGCCCTTATACGCATGACCAAACATGATATGACGATGGATCAGATCAGGCCCATCTTCATCCAGTTCTTTCAAACCAAAAATGATGGCATCCGATGGTGCATCGACCCAAGAATGCGCGGGCGCAATCTCGCAGCCGGTTTTTTCGTAAAGGGAAATATCAATCGCACGCGAAGCGCTTTCTTCAACCGTCACCTTGTGTCCCGCTTCAATAAGTTTTGAAACACCTGACGGTGTAGCCCCCACTCTTTGCTCAAATGCTCTTTGTTCAGATCGAACCCAAATATGCGCCATATCACCCTCTTCGAATTGAACCATTTCGTCCCATATATAAAATCTACCGTCAACCAATTTTCTGGTTTGCAAGCGCTTTCACTTGTGTCACAAATAGGCAAAATCAAACAATAAAAACGGCGATTTGATTTGCCGTGGTCATAAGGCCTAACCCATGTCCAAAATAAAATTTGAAAAGCCATTTACGCAGCAAGAAGCCATTCCAGAAGATGCTATTGCGGAAGCTGTGAAAGTGATGCAATCCGGACGATTGCATCGGTATAACCTGACCCCGGATGAAGACGGTGAAACAAATCTGTTGGAAGTGGAATATGCTAAATATCAGGGGGCAAAATATTGTTTGGCAACAACATCAGGCGGCACGGCAATGCAGATTGCCCTCAGGGCCGTGGGAGCAAAACCTGGTGACAAAATTCTAACAAATGCCTTCACGCTTGCACCAGTCCCAGGAGCGATTGCAGCTGTTGGCGGTGAACCGATATTTATTGAAACCACCCAAGACCTCACGATCGACCTTGAAGATTTAGATGCGAAGTTCAAATCGACAGATTCTAAGATCCTGCTTTTATCGCATATGCGCGGCCACATCGCGCCAATGGAAGCTTTATGCGAAATTGCCTGCGCCAATAATGCTGTTATTATCGAAGATTGCGCCCACACAATGGGTGCTGAATGGAACGGCATCAAAAGCGGTAATTTCGGCGTGATTGGGTGCTTTAGCACACAAACATATAAGCATATGAATTCTGGCGAAGGCGGATTTCTAACCACCAGCGATCCTGATCTGATGGCAAAAGCGACAATCTTATCAGGCTCTTATATGATGTATGAAAAACAGCTCGCAAGGCCCGATATGTCAGATTACGCGCTGGCACGATATGAAATGCCAAACTGTTCATCACGCATGGACAATTTACGTGCTGCCATCTTAAGACCCCAATTAAAGGGACTTGATCACAATATCGATCGCTGGAATGCGCGTTATCAGGTTCTCGAAAAAGCCTTTCAAGAAACACAAGGACTCCGCGTTAGAGAACGCCCTCAGAACGAAAAATATGTCGGCTCATCCATTCAGTTTTTAATTCCAAGCTGGCCGCAGGATAAGATTGATCAATTCGTCAAAAATTGTTTCGCACGCGGTGTTGAATTGAAATGGTTTGGCAATGCAAATCCTGTTGGCTTTACATCACGCTATGACAGTTGGACCTATGCGCCCAAACAATCGCTTGAAAAAACGATCGGTATCCTAATGCAAATCATGGATATGCGGATCCCCTTAAGTTTCACCGAAGAAGATTGTGCGCTGATTGGCACCATCATCGATGAAGAGTTCATGGCACTACATGGCTAGCGTGGGTTCAAGCACCTCTACGGATAATGTGAAGCTCGCAATATCTGCGATTATCTTTGCCGTATTTTCTTTGTCCCTTGGTGATGCGATCATCAAATCGATCAGCGTGAGTTTTCCGCTCTGGCAACTCTATGTATTGCGATCCGTTATCGCCATTCCCTTATTATTGCTTTTCATTAAATGGCGACGTCCAGACTTAAAGCTATTACCAAAAGCCATAGGGTGGGTATTGTTGCGAAGCTTCTTCATGGCTGCAATGCTCGCCACTTATTATATCGCGTTGCCGCACCTTCAGCTTTCCGTCGCCGCTGCTGCATACAATACGCTGCCGCTTTTCATTATCCTTTTATCTGCAATCATATTGCGTCAAAAAATCCAGCCTATTGGATGGTTCGCCATCGGATTGGGTTTTGTGGGCGTTTTATTTCTGCTGCGCCCAACCATTGATGGATTTAATCTTTATGCGCTGCTACCACTTTTTGGCGCTGTATTGCATGCCAGCGCCATGCTGCTCACCCGTACAAAATGTAAAAACGAAAACCCACTGATACTGACATTATTCATCAATTACATGTTCATCGCCATCGGCGCGAGTGTATCTTTAAGTCTGCTTGCACTTAACCTGCCGCAAGAGGTCGTTGGGGTGAACGAGTTCTTACTAAGCGGCTGGGTTCAGATTGGTCTGATTGAGATTATCGCTCTGGTGATATTGGCAACCACAATTTTGGTTGGCAATATATTTGGCGCCATCGGCTATCAAATCGCCTCCCCGCATATCGTCGCGCCATTTGATTATTTCTATTTGATATTCAGTGTTCTTTGGGGTGTTTTATTTTTCTCAGAATTTCCAAACACGTCGACAATTATCGGAATGATCCTGATCACTTCCGCGGGCTTAATCACGATCCGGCAAAAGTCATAAAAACTCGCAACTCCAATATTCGAGATTGTAGAATTACAACTCTTGCAAACTCATATCTGAAATCTTACGTTTTAACGACTTGATTGGCGTCCAAAACGCGACTGTAACAGGCAAAAGAAAGTTGACGATATGAAGAAGCTCAAGACATCCTCCAAAGATATGGTAGCTGCCGCACGTGCGCGCATTGAGGAGATTGAAACAGCTGATCTGATCAATATGGTTGATGATGAAAATGTGGTGATCGTCGATATTCGGGATATAAGAGAGCGCGAGCGCTCAGGATATATTCCTGGCAGTTTTCACGCGCCACGCGGGATGATCGAATTCTGGGTTGATCCAGATAGCCCATATTTCAAAGACGTTTTTGCGCAGGACAAGAAATATGTCTTTCACTGCGCATCGGGTTGGCGTTCGGCCCTCACAGTTGCCACCTTAAACGATATGGGGTTTGAGGCGTCACATCTCAAAGAAGGGTTTTCCACATGGGAAAGCCAAGGCGGGCCGGTCGATACTGACAAGTCATAACGCGCTAATCGCGTTATGAAGTCAGCATATTTTGCAGCATGTAATAGGATTTTTTAGGCGTACGCTCTTGCGTCTCAAAATCGACATGCACAATGCCAAAACGCTCCTCATAGCCAAAGGCCCATTCGAAATTATCCAAAAGTGACCACGCGAAATAGCCTTTCACATTAACGCCACTATCAATCGCAGAATTCACAGCCGCTAAATGCACCTGGAAAAACTCGCAACGAAGATCATCTTCAACATTGCCATCGATCACATTGTCATGCCAGGCCATGCCATTTTCAGTGACATAGATCGGAATATCTTTTGAATATTCGTTGGAA
Source organism: Rhizobiaceae bacterium (assembly GCA_017644105.1). Lineage (GTDB taxonomy): Bacteria > Pseudomonadota > Alphaproteobacteria > Rhizobiales > Rhizobiaceae > Lentilitoribacter. The sequence continues at coordinate 28,047 of JAEPMD010000008.1, forward strand.
ATTCTATTGAGGAAAAATTCCAAACCTTCAGGATAAATCTCCCAATTCATGGACGTTTTTGGCAAGTCGCCTTTATGTGACTTAGCAAATGGGAACACACCTGTGCCATCATCGGAGATGAAATTGCGGGTGTAATAATTCAGCCCCAACCAATCAATTGGCTGGGAGATGGCCTTCATATCTTCCTGCCAGCCTTCGGGCATATGAGGCGCGAAATATTCCATCACATTGTCAGGATATGTCCCTTTAAAGATCGCATCGATAAACCAACGATTATAGATACCATCAAACAAATCGCGCGCACGAATATCCTCGTCCTTATCGCTATCAATCGCACCGAATTCCATGTTCAAAACAATACCAGCGTTGACATCACATTCATTGCGAATAGCCTCCATCCCAAACCCGTGGGCCAAAAGGATATTGTGCATAGATTTAACACCAGCTTCGAGCGAGGTGAGACCCGGTGCATGATGTCCCAAAAAGTGGGAAAGCCATGCCACACACCAGGGTTCATTGATCGTTGCAATAGATGATAATCGATCACCATATCGGCCTGCAATGATAGCCGCAAAATCGGCAAAATATTTCGCCGTATCACCGGTTTGCCAACCACCTTTTTCAGACAAGGCCAAAGGAAGTTCCCAATGATACAGAGTGAGGTGCGGTTCTAACCCCCGCGCCAGACAACCATCGATAACCTTCTCGTAAAAATCTAGTCCATCTGTGAGCGGTTTACCCTTGCCTTCCGGTTGAATGCGCGGCCACGCCGTTGAAAAGCGATAGGCCGTCATGCCAGCATTTTGGATCAGATCGAGATCTTCCGCCCATTTTTCATAATGCGCACAGGCAATGTCACCGTTGGAATTGTTGACCGTGCCGCCTCGTTTGGCAAAATCATCCCAATGCGATGGGCCTACGGTGCCAAGCTTTGTACCTTCGATCTGATAAGACGAGGTTGCAGCACCGAAGATGAAATCATCAGGAAATGCCTGACGTGAAATGTTTTGACCGCTCATATGAGATCCCCCTCATCAAGGCATTTCAGACAGAACACGATTGTTGGTTCTGCTGATTAGTGTAAAATATAATCGATTACATATATAATTACAAATACATTATTGGCAAGCAATTTCTTACATAGGTACATTCAAAATTTCATAAAGGAAGCAAGTTTAAATGGTCACGAGATAAGGCTCGTCAAAGAAATACTCTTCCAGATTATTACCTTCGCCAATGCGATCAACAATCAGGAATTTAGATGCATTATTTAATGGGGTCAGGACCCCATGCCAGACATTGCGGTGGTAATTTACCCCCTGCCCGCCTTCGGATAAAAACGCAACAGGCTGTTTTGGTGTTCCATTATCATCTTCGGCGACAATCACCAAAAACGGCTGCTGCTCCAGCGGGATAAAAGCCTGACTGCCAAGCGGGTGGCGTTCAACCATATTAAGCTTCAGTGGCACCTCGTAAGGACGACCGAAACCTAAGCTGATACCAGTCTCCCCACCATTTCCAATCACATCTGCGATTGCCAAGCCATGATAGCGATCGCAAAAGCCGTTATTGATGGCAAAATCAGGTTCGCGATCAAAGTCAATTACATCACCAAAGGGTACGAAAAGCTTTGATGTAAGTGCAGTCGCTTTAATCTCAATCATCTTTAAAAGCTCAATTTGGCGTGGCGATTGACATCTTTATAAAGCAAATATCTAAATTTGCCCGGACCGCCAGCATAACATGCTTGCGGGCAAAATGCGCGTAGCCACATAAAGTCACCCGCTTCAACCTCAACCCAATCTTGATTAAGCCGATAAACCGCTTTGCCTTCCAAAACATATAATCCATGTTCCATCACATGCGTTTCAGCAAAAGGAATGACGGCACCTGGTTGAAAGGTCACCACATTAACATGCATATCGTGACGTAGATCGTCTGAGTCTACAAATCGCGTTGTCGCCCAAGCACCATCGGTATCCGGCATCGGCGTCGGTTCAACATCCTTGTCGCTCGTGATCACCACATCCGGATAATCGATGCCTTCGACCTTCTCATATTTTTTGCGTATCCAATGAAAAGTTGCAGGGTCCCCTGCATAATTTTTCACCGTCCATGTGGTTGTTGGCGGAATATAAGCAAATCCGCCCGCACCTAAGACATGCAATTCGCCATTAATAGTAAGCGTCAAGTCACCACTGACAACAAAAATAACGCCTTCAGCCTCGGGATCGAGCTCAGGCTTTTCACTGCCACCACCTTCGGAGACTTCGACAATATATTGCGAGAATGTTTCAGCAAACCCAGATAGTGGTCGGGCGATAACCCAAACACGGGTATTCTCCCAAAACGGCAATTTGCTTGTCACAATATCCTGCATTGTTCCATGCGGGATCACAGCATAAGCATCGGTAAAAACAGCGCGGCCGGTTAGAAGTTCAGATTGTGAAGATAGGCCACCCTTGGGTGTGGCATAGGTTTTGGCACTCATAGTCTTCTTTCTCAATCGTGTGGCAAAATATCGTTAAGACGCAATCTTGCGATCCGCTCAACTTGTCGGCATGCGGTTTTAAATTCTTCGGATTGATCGTTTCCAATACGCTGCTTAAACGCATCCAGTATCTGGGCTTTAGTATTGTCCTTAACCGCAATGATAAAAGGGAATCCAAATTTGTCGGTGTAAGCTGAATTCAACGCCGTAAATTCATCCCGCTCGTTATCAGTTAATGCATCCAATCCAGCGCTTGCTTGTTCTTGGGTGGATTCTGCCGTTAACTGTTTCGCGGCTGCTAATTTTCCAGCAAGATCTGGGTGAGCATTGAGAACCCCTAATTTCGCGTCATCTGAAGCGCTTCTGAAATGATAAACCAATGCCGCATGTAACCCGCAGGCCGTATCGTTTGCCGGGCCTAATTCATCATCAAATGCAAGCTCTGCAATCCAAGGTGAATGCTCAAATATCCCGCCATAATGTTCGATGAACACGTCTTTATCCATTTGGCTGGGTTGCGCTGATTGTGCTTCAGCTGGATGATGTTCACGCCAATGCCGCGCAATATCAATACGGCGTGCGCACCAAACCCGCTCATGCGATTGCACATAATACAAGAAGCGCTCCAATGCCGCAGCGCGACCCGGACGCCCCACCAGGCGGCAATGCAATCCGATATTCATCATCTTCGGATGGCCTGCCAATCCTTCCGCATAAAGCACATCAAATGTGTCTTTTAAATATGCATAAAATTGATCACCGGAGTTAAACCCTTGCGGTGTCGCAAAGCGCATATCATTACAATCTAATGTATAAGGAATGATCAGCTGCTGATGGCCTTTGTGATCATACCAATAGGGCAAATCATCTGCGTAAGTATCAGAGACATATTCAAAGCCGCCCTCTTCACAGATCAGATCAACCGTATTGACCGAACAGCGACCAGTATACCAACCCAAGGGGCGTTCACCTGTCACCGCCGCATGCATATCAATCGCGGTTCGCATGTCGTCGCGTTCAGCATCTTTTTCAAAGTCTTTATATTCAATCCACTTCAAGCCATGCGAAGCGATTTCCCAATCCGCAGTTTGCATGGCTTCCACTTGCGCGGGCGAACGCTTTAAAGCTGTCGCAACACCGTACACTGTGACCGGAATATCGCGCGATGTGAACATCCGGTGCAATCGCCAAAATCCAGCACGTGCACCATATTCGTAAATTGATTCCATGTTCCAATGGCGTTGGTCAGGCCATGCAGCGGCGCCTACAATTTCAGACAAAAATGCTTCCGATGCTTTATCGCCATGAAGAATGTTGTTTTCGCCGCCTTCTTCATAATTAACGACAAACTGCACTGCGATCGCAGCATTGTTTGGCCAAACACTCTTGGGTGTGTTTGCACCGCAACCTTGCATGTCTCTGGGATATCTATTTGGCAAAATTCACTCCGACTTTAGAACTTTACTTTATCGTTTATCATCGCGAACACTATCAGTTTTATTTTGAAGAATATTCGCATTAAATTTATTACGCACTGCCATCTACCAATTGCTTTTTCAGCTCTTTGGACATGAAATCAATGAACAGGCGAATTTTGGGATCCTGAAGTCTCTTATGTGGGTATACACATGAAAACGGCAGACTAATCGGTGGCGTCTCTTTCACGACTTCGACCAATTCACCGCTTTGCAAATATTGCTTCACCTCAAAGACCGGTTTGTTGATAATGCCACAGCCTGAAAGCGCCCAATCGGTTAGAACATCACCATCGTCTGATTCAAGCGGGCTGACAAATTCATAGCGCTCGATTTGATCGCCGGTTTTCAAGCTCCAGAAAAATTCCGTCAAACCCGGATATCGCAGCAAAAGGCATCGATGGTTATATATAAACAGATCCCCTGCCCGTTCTGGCATGCCGTGGTTTTTTATATATTCCGGCGAAGCGCACAAAACACGATCGAAATCATAGATCGGTAAGACCCGCAATTCTGAATCAATCAAGCGCCCGAGCACAAAGGCCGCATCCAAGCCTTCATTGGTGATGTCCACTTTGCGATCGGACAAACGCAGGCGCACATTGATATCAGGATAGATTTCCTGAAAAGCCGGAACAATCGGCGCAATTACCTTTTTACCGATACCTAATGGGGCAGAAACAAAGATTGTACCTTTGGGCTTTGAAGTAATTTCTGACACACTGCCCTCGACCTCATTGATGGTATCAAGGATCTTTACCGCGCCTTTATAAAAGAGCTCACCTTGTTGTGTTGGCGTTAAGTTCCGTGTTGTCCGATTAAACAATCTCGCGCCCAGATGCTTTTCCAGCTCTGAAATACGGCTGCTTGAGACTGCCGGAGAGATACGTAAATCCCGCCCAGCTGCCGACATTGAGCCTAATTCATACACCCGTACGAATGTTTTTAGGTTGTTGACATAAGACATGAGACCAACATAGCATTATCATTATTTTTTTGAAAGTGCTGGAATTTTATTGTTATTCTATCCTCTTAAAATGGGTGTCAAAATGATATGAATAATGAGCATATAAGCTTAAAAGAGGGATCAGAACGTGTACGAATTTGCGATTAGCATGGAATGGGTGTCATTTGCCGCGCGTTGGTTTCATGTGATCACGGCAATTGCCTGGATCGGCTCTTCCTTTTATTTTATCGCGCTCGATCTCGGGCTTCATAAGCACGACAATCTGCCAAAAGGTGCTGCCGGTGATGAATGGCAGGTGCATGGTGGGGGCTTTTACCACATTCAAAAATACATGATTGCGCCTGAAAAAATGCCGGAAAACTTGGTCTGGTTCAAATGGGAAGCCTATAGCACTTGGCTCTCCGGGTTCGTGCTTCTCGCACTGGTTTATTATCTAGGTGCAGAGCTATATCTCGTTGATCCCAATGTTTTGGATATCACACCGACAACCGGAATTTTGATATCTTTGGCTTCAATTGGCTTTGGTTGGATCGTCTATGATTTGCTCTGCAAGTCACCAATCGGCAATGACAATACAAGATTGATGGTTCTCCTCTATTTCGTGCTTGTTGCCATGGCATGGGGATATACGCAGGTCTTTTCTGGGCGCGCAGCATTTTTACATCTGGGCGCATTTACCGGCACCATCATGTCGGCCAATGTGTTCTTCATCATCATTCCAAATCAGAAAAAAGTTGTCGCGGATCTTTTAGCTGGCAAAAGCCCCGACCCTGCACTTGGCATGCAAGCCAAACAGCGTTCGACACATAATAATTATCTGACTTTGCCAGTTATTTTCTTGATGTTGTCAAACCATGCACCATTGGCATTTGCAACGGAATTTAACTGGATTATCGCCTCACTTGTGTTCTTAATGGGCGTGACAATTCGCCATTATTTCAACACCAAGCATGCGCGCAAGGGCAATCCAACATGGACTTGGCTTGCCACAACCATCCTCTTTATCATCATCATGTGGCTCTCAACCGTACCCAAAGTATTGGTTGGTGAAGATGAAAGCGCAAAGCTTACAAATTACGAACAGCAATTCGTCTCAGCAACACATTTTGAACAGGTGCGTGACACAGTTTTAGGACGATGCTCAATGTGTCATGCCAGCGAACCAGTTTGGGATGGCATTATTGCAGCGCCAAAAGGTGTTTTGCTTGAAACAGATGCACAAATCGTAAAAAACGCCAAAGCGATATATTTGCAATCTGGCCGCAGCCACGCCATGCCGCCTGCCAATATTACGTTTATGGAAGAGAGCGAGCGCAAAGCCGTGGTTCAATGGTATAATGAAGTCATCGCGGGAAAATCATGACCCAAATGAATAGCATTTTTTGCAAAAAGTGACTTGAACAAGACAACTGTGGAGATAGCATCGGTTGAATATCGATTAGGAGAATCAAAACCAAATGAACGCCGCAACAAATGACCAAGGTCGCTTAACGACACATGTGCTTGATACAGCAAATGGGACGCCGGCTGCTGGAATGAAAATCGACCTTTATAAAGTCGATAATGGCGCCAAATCTCACATTCTCTCAATCAAAACGAATGATGACGGCCGCGCAGATTCTCCCCTTATGGAAGGTGATAGCTTTCAAGAAGGTGTCTATGAATTGGTGTTTCAAGTTGGGCAATATTTTTCGCGCGGCGAAGAGATTAGCTTCTTAGATGAAGTCCCAATCCGCTTTGGCATCAACAATGCTGATGAGCATTATCATGTACCATTGCTGGTTTCCCCCTTCAGCTTTTCAACATATCGAGGCAGCTAAATTGGCAGAAACCAAGGATCACATAAAATTTGTGCTCAATGATGAAGCAATCTCTTTGTCAGACTTTCCATCTGGCTTGACGCTGCTTGATTATATTCGCCTCACCAAAAGCCTCAAAGGCACCAAAGAAGGCTGTGCCGAAGGTGATTGCGGTGCTTGTACGGTCTTAGTCGGCAGGCTCACAGATGAAGGTATCAGCTATGAAACCGTCAATTCCTGCATCCGCTTTATGGGTTCGCTCAATGCCAGCCACATTGTCACCGTCGAGCATCTGAAGAGCGAAGATGGGGCACTACATCCGGTGCAGCAGGCAATGGTCAGTCAACATGGTAGCCAATGCGGGTTTTGTACGCCTGGATTTGTCATGTCGCTTTACGCATTGTGGATGACAACACCAAATCCAACCAATATGCAGATCGAGCGCGCGCTGCAGGGTAATTTATGCCGCTGCACGGGTTATGAACCCATTATCAAAGCAGCAATCGAAGTTTCAAATAGCGCTGATCCTGTTCATGACAAGCTCAATATTGAACGCGCAAATATGATCAAACAGCTCTCAGCAATGCGCAATGATCAGCGCATAGAAATTCATCACATGGATGATCTTGTGATCATTCCAAAGAATGTCGCTGATCTGGCACATGCTCGTGGGGAATATCCAAATTCAACAATCGTTGCCGGGTCAACGGATGTCGGACTTTGGGTGACCAAACATATGCACGACATCTCGCCAACAATCTTCATCAATCATTTGAGCGAATTACACCAGATCGACGTTCAAACAGATGGCGTTCAAATTGGTGCCTGTGTATCTTACACAGATATGCAATCCTTTATCTCCAAGCACTTCCCGCAAATGGAAGCTTTCTGGAACAGAATTGGTGGTGAACAAGTGCGCAATATGGGAACCGTAGGCGGTAATATTGCCAATGGCTCACCAATTGGCGACACACCACCTGCGCTTATCGCATTGGGTGCGACAGTCACTTTGACATCGAAGGATGGCCGAAGAACATTGCCGCTTAAAGACTTCTTTATCGAATATGGCAAACAAGATCGCGCAGAGGGTGACTTTGTTGAAAGTGTGTATATCCCATTCATTGAATCGGATGAGCTTTTTGCGGTCTACAAAATCTCAAAACGTAGGGACGAAGATATCTCAGCCCTTTGCTGCGCCATCAAAATGACTATCGAGAATGACGTCATGACAAATGTCAGCATTGCCTTTGGCGGCATGGCGGGCACTCCGATGCATGCAATTAAAACTGAAGAGATGTTAGAGGGAAAACCCTGGGCAATAGAAACCATTCGCAATGCCAAAACCGGCATCGATCTTGATTTCTCGCCACTCACGGATTGGCGTGCTTCGAAAGAATATCGCGCTCTTGCAGCGAAAAACCTTCTTGAGCGTTTCTATATTGAAATGACGGATGGCTTGTCCGCGTCCCAACTTGATCGCGAAGCGATATGCGAGGCTGCGCAATGAGTAACGCTACAAAAATCCAAGGCGGCGTGCATCAAACGCAGAAGCATGATTCAGCCCATAAACATGTTTCAGGCCAAGCTGAATATATCGATGATATTAATGAACCAAGCGGATTGTTACATGCCTATTTGGGCCTATCCGAAATTGCCAATGGCAAAATCACATCGATGGATTTCTCCGCGGTTGAAGCAGAAGACGATGTCATCGGCGTTTTAACGGCTGCCGATATCAAGGGCGAAAATGATATCAGCCCCACCGGCAAAAAAGATGACCCAGTTTTTGCCGAGAATATTGATTTTCACGGGCAGCCCATTTTTGCAGTCGTCGCAAAAACCCGCGATGCCGCCCGTCGTGCCGCAAAACTTGCCAAGATCGAATATGAAACCGCTTCGCATGTCACTGATGTGGCAGATGCAATCGCGCAAGATTATCCGCTCGTGACAGAACCTTTGACCTTGCAGCGTGGCGATGCGCCAAAAGCATTAGAAGCAGCTGAATATCGTATCAATGGCCAAATGCGCATTGGCGGACAGGATCACTTTTATCTCGAGGGCCATATCGCGATGGCGATCCCCGGAGAAGATGATGATGTCTTGGTTTATTCATCCACACAGCACCCAAGTGAAGTGCAGCATATGGTGGGCCATATATTGGATATCCCGTCTCATGCAATTACCGTTAATGTGCGCCGAATGGGTGGCGGATTTGGCGGTAAGGAAACACAAAGCAACCTCTTTGCAGCAGTCGCTGCTTTAGCCGCTAAAAAATATAATCAAGCGGTGAAAATTCGCCCTGATCGCGATGACGATATGATCGCTACCGGCAAGCGCCATGATTTCCTAGTGGATTATGATGTTGGTTATGAAAATGACGGTAAGATCACAGCGCTTGATGCCACTTTCGCCGCGCGCTGCGGAAATTCCGCCGACTTGTCTGGACCGGTGACGGATCGCGCATTGTTCCATGCGGATAATTGTTATTATTTCCCTGATGTCACATTAAAGTCCAAGCCTTACAAAACAAATACCGTTTCCAATACGGCGTTTCGTGGCTTTGGCGGACCACAAGGTATGCTCGGTGGTGAGCGCGTGATTGAAGAAATCGCTTATGCTTTGGGCAAAGACCCGCTTGAGATCAGAAAGGCAAATTTTTACGGCGAAACCAGCCGAAACATCACGCCATATCATCAAGAGATAAACGATAATATTATCGGGCAAATTGTTGAGCAGCTGGAAACATCAAGCGATTACCAAGCGCGTCGAAAAGCCATTATCGAGTTTAATAAAAACAAAGGCATCATCCGCAAGGGCATTGCGCTCACACCGGTTAAATTCGGCATCTCCTTTACGGCCACTTGGTATAATCAGGCGGGTGCCTTGGTGCATATTTATAATGATGGCTCAATCCACCTCAATCATGGTGGCACGGAGATGGGTCAGGGCCTGAATACCAAAGTCGCGCAAGTTTTAGCGGATGAGTTTCAGGTGGATTTAAGCCGGATTAAAATCACCGCAACAAATACCGGTAAAGTGCCAAATACATCAGCGACTGCTGCATCTTCCGGATCTGACTTAAACGGCATGGCAGCTGCGAATGCGGCCCATCAAATCAAAGAGCGATTGATCAAGTTCGCCTGTGAGACACATAATGTCACCGAAGATGAAATTGCGTTCATCACCAACAAAGTTCAGATCGGTAATAAGAAGATCAGCTTCGATGAATTCGTTCATTCTGCCTATATGGCGCGTGTTCAATTATCCGCAGCTGGCTTTTATAAAACCCCGGACATTCATTGGGATCGCGAAGCAGGTAAAGGTCGCCCATTTTACTATTTTGCTTATGGTGCATCCGTATCGGAAGTCAGTATCGATACATTAACGGGCGAGTATCAAATAGATCGTGCAGATATTTTGCATGATGTTGGCAAATCGCTCAATCCAGCGATTGATATCGGTCAGATTGAAGGCGGGTTTGTACAAGGCATGGGATGGCTCACCACCGAAGAACTTTGGTGGGATGATGCTGGTCGTTTAAGAACGCATGCGCCATCGACATATAAAATCCCGCTAGCGTCTGATCGTCCGCGGATTTTCAATGTCTCGCTTGCTGATTGGTCAGAAAACAGAGAAATGACAATCCGACGTTCAAAAGCAGTTGGCGAACCGCCATTCATGCTGGCCAATTCAGTGCTTGAAGCGCTCTCCATGGCTGTTGCGTCTGAACGCGATTACGAAATTTGCCCGCGATTAGATGCCCCCGCCACGCCTGAACGCGTATTGCTCGCTGTCGAAAAACTGAAAGGCGGATAACGTGTATTTAGAACGCCATGATATCGAAAAATTCCTAACTGATAATGACGCCATCGCGGGCGTTAAAATCACAGAAATCAAAGGATCGACACCACGCAATCAAGATGCCTGGATGTTGGTTTCTTCGTCTTCTATCTTTCGAACCATTGGCGGCGGACAACTCGAGAGCATCGCCATTGAAAAGGCGCGCGATCTTTTACAAACAGGTGCCGAAAACAACCTTGAACTCAAAATACCCTTAGGTCCAGAAATCGGCCAATGCTGCGGTGGACACGTTTCCATCTCCATCAAACGGCTTGACGATAGTGATCGCGATACGTATCGCAAAATGCTCAAAGCAGAACTTAACGAGCAGCCACATATTTATATCTTTGGTGCGGGCCATGTCGGCAAAGCCTTAGCAGAAGCATGTGCCCTGCTGCCCTATAAACCAATTCTCATTGATAGCCGCGAAGACGAATTATCCAGTGCACCATCCGGCATTGAAACGCATCTAACTTCCATTCCAGAAGCTACCGTGCGAAGCGCAAAACCAAACAGTGCATTTGTGGTGCTTACCCATGATCACGCGCTCGACTTCATGATTGTTGAAGCCGCTCTTGGGCGCGGTGATGCGGCCTATATCGGCATGATTGGTTCAAAGACAAAGCGGGCCTCTTTTAACAGCTGGTACAAACAAGAAACTGGCCAGTCTCAAAATTTGAACAAGCTGACCTGTCCAATCGGCGGAAAAGCCATAGACGGCAAATCGCTTGGTGATAAACGCCCTGAGATCATCGCAGCGCTTGCGCTCGCAGAAATCATAATTCACATTGATAAGGTTGAAGACGTTGCAGCCGATCATAAAGGCGCAACACATAAGGCTGGGATTAAGATATGACAGAACAAACCGATTATCGCATTGAATTAAATGCGGTCACCAAGTCATTTCCTGGTGTTTTGGCCAATGACCGCGTGAGCTTTGCGATCAAACCTGGTGAAATTCATGCGCTTTTGGGTGAAAACGGCGCGGGTAAATCAACGCTTGTGAAGATGATCTATGGCATCATGCAACCCGACGAAGGTGAGATACGTTGGGAAGGCGAAGCGATTAAGGTGGCCAATCCGAAAGCTGCCCGCAAACTTGGCGTTGGCATGGTTTTCCAGCATTTCTCTCTCTTTGAAGCGATGACCGTTTTGGAAAATATTGCGCTAGGCATGGATGCCAAGATTTCTCAAAACCTGCTGGAAGACAAAATCCGCGAGGTCATGGATGTTTATGGGCTTAAGCTTGACCCTCATCGCATTGTCAGCACATTAAGCGTGGGTGAGCGCCAACGTATCGAGATCGTCCGGGCTTTGCTTTTAAATCCGCAATTGCTGATCATGGACGAACCAACATCCGTGCTGACCCCGCAAGAGGTCGCGCAACTGTTTGAAACATTGCGGAAGTTGTCCGCTACTGGCTGCTCAATCCTCTATATTTCTCACAAACTCCATGAAATCAAAGAGCTGTGTGATCAGGCTACGATTTTGCGTGGTGGTAAAGTTGTGGGTGAATGCGATCCCAAACAAGAAACTTCAAAAAGCATGGCCGAAATGATGATCGGTGGCGATCTCAAACAAATCGAAAAAGAGGTCAAAACCGAATTTGGTGAACCACGCTTTATCGTCGATAATCTCAGCCAAGATGGCGAAGGTGATTTCGGTGTCGCGCTGTCTGATATTAGCTTCACTGTGCGGGCAGGTGAAATTTTTGGCATTGCTGGCGTTGCGGGCAATGGACAAAACGAGCTTTTGATGGCGTTGAGCGGAGAAACACCATCACTCAATGCCGAGACGATCAAACTCGATGGCAAATCAGTTGCGGATCAAACCATTCTCCAACGACGCAAGCATGGCTTATGTGCGGTGCCCGAAGAGCGAAATGGCCACGCGGCAGTGGTCGACTTTTCTCTGTCGGACAATGCTATCCTAACAGCCCGAGATCGCATGAACCTCTCCAATAATGGCATGATCAAACATGCTCAGGCGCGTAAATATACCAAGGACGTGATTTCCACTTTTGGTGTAAAAACCACTGGTGACGCCTCTCCTGCCGGATCATTATCCGGGGGCAATCTGCAAAAATTCGTGGTTGGTCGAGAGATCATGCAAAAACCTGATGTGCTGTTAATTTCGCAACCTACATGGGGTGTAGATGCGGGCGCTGCTGCGGCCATTCACCAAGCCATCGTCGATTTGGCTGATAATGGCTCAGCCATCATCGTCATCTCGCAAGACCTCGATGAATTGCTCGCAATCTGCGATGAGATGGCGGTGATCAACGAAGGTAGATTATCAAAAACTCTGAAAGTTGGTGAAGCATCGGTTGATGAGATCGGCCTGCTTATGGGCGGTATCCACGGCGAACCAAGTGCAAGTCAAGATCAGGCGGAGAATGCCCATGCTCATTGAGTTGGAAAAACGTAAAGAGCCAAGCCAGGCGATGCTCTATTTAACGCCGGTTATTGCGGTGCTGGCGACCATGTTTGTGGGTGGTATCCTCTTCTCGCTGATCGGACATAATGGCTTTGCAGCAGTGCGCGAAATTTTCATCACGCCGCTCATTGATACCCATAAATGGCAGGATTTGGGGATCAAAGCCGCACCATTGATACTCATTGCCGTTGGTCTTTCTATCGGCTTCCGCGCCAATGTTTGGAACATTGGTGCTGAAGGGCAATATATCGTTGGCGGATTAGCGGGCACGGGCATTGCCCTCCTCACATGGGAGCTTGAAGGTTGGTGGATCCTGCCGCTTATGTGTATTGCCGGTGTGATCGGTGGTGGGCTTTATGCGTCCATCCCAGCATTTTTAAAAACCAAGCTCAACGTCAATGAAATCCTGTCGAGTTTGATGCTGACCTATGCGGCTATTCAGCTTTTATATTATCTGATGCGCGGCCCATGGAAAGACCCTGAGGGCTTTAATTTCCCGCAAACGCGCCTCTTTAATGATTCTCAAATATTGCCAGAAATCATCCCCGGAACCATTGTCCATTTGGGTGTGCCACTTGCGTTTCTCATTGCCATCATTGCATGGTTTGTGATGAGCAAATCCATCTTTGGATTTCAAATTCGCGTTGTAGGCTCAGCACCAGCTGCTGCGCGCTACGGTGGATTTAGCGCTAAGCGGACGATTTGGGCAGCCATGTTGATCGGCGGCGGATTTGCAGGTCTAGCAGGCATATTCGAAGCTGCCGGCCCGTTCCAACAAATGGTGCCGCAATTCCCAACTGGTTATGGCTTTACGGCCATTATCGTTGCCTTTTTGGGTCGACTTCATCCCATCGGAATTATTTTAGGCGGCTTAGTGCTTGCGGTATCCTATGTGGGCGGTGAAATTGCACAAACATCGTTGGGACTGCCAAATGCGGCCGCGGGTATTTTCCAAGCTATGATGCTCTTCTTCCTGCTCGCAACCGACATTTTGGTCAAATATCGATTAAAGCTTAACCTTGCCAAACAAGCAGGAGACGCATCATGAGTGATACAATTATCATTTCCATCATCATGACTGTGATTGGCGCATCAACGCCCATCCTTCTTGCAGCGCTTGGCGAGTTGGTTGTCGAAAAAAGCGGAGTTCTTAATCTTGGCATTGAAGGCATGATGCTGATCGGCGCTGTGGTAGGATTTGCCGTAACACTGACAACCGGATTTCACTTACTTGGTATTGTCATTGCGATGTTTGCCTCAACACTGTCGGCCATGTTGTTTGCCTATCTGACGCTCACCCTCACTGCCAATCAGGTCGCAACGGGGCTGGCGCTCACTATTTTTGGCATTGGTATATCATCCTTGATGGGTGAACCCTATGTTGGCAAAACCATTGAGATTTTCAGCTCTTGGTTCCCAGCATCTTTGGCGGAACATCCACAGCTACGCGTGATATTTGGCTACAGCCCGCTGGTTTATGTGTCCTTAGCGCTGACATTTGGTGTGTCCTATTTCTTAAAGAAAACGCGCGCAGGTCTCATCCTACGTGCCGTGGGTGAATCAGACATATCGGCACATTCTATCGGATATTCGGTCATTGGCGTGCGCTATGCCGCTGTCGCATTTGGTGGCGCAATGGCCGGTCTTGCAGGCTGTTATTTCTCGCTTGTGCTCACACCTTTATGGTCAGAAGAACTCACAGCGGGGCGCGGCTGGATTGCGCTGGCGCTGGTTGTGTTTGCCGCTTGGAAACCATCGCGCTTGCTGCTTGGTGCTTATTTGTTTGGCGCCATCATGACGCTAGAATTGCATGCAAAAGCGGCTGGATTTTCCTTTATTGCACCCGAACTACTTGCGGCAATGCCGTACCTTGCTACAATCGTAGTGCTCGCGCTCATATCACTACGCAAATCATCCGGTTTAGCCGCACCAGCATGCTTGGCAAAACCGTTTAAGCCATCAACATAATGATAACGATGAATGGAGAGACATCATGAAACTTATTTCAAGACGTAACGTCCTTAAGTCCGCCGCGGCGGCAAGTACATTACCCCTACTTGGAAAATCAGCATTTGCTATGGACCCGGTAAAGGTCGCATTTGTGTACCTTGGGCCAATTGGTGACCATGGTTGGACATATGCGCATGAACAGGGCCGCCAGGCTGCTATTGCCAAATTCGGCGATGCAATTTCAACAACAATCGTTGAAAATGTGGCTGAAGGTCCAGATTCTGAGCGTGTTATTCGCCGCCTTGCCGAAGAAGGTAATGATCTTATCTTCACATGTTCATTCGGTTACATGAACCCAACGCTTAAAGTTGCTAAACGCTTCAAAGATGTGAAATTTGAGCATGCAACAGGCTATAAACGCGCACCGAACATGGCAACATACAATGCCCGTTTCCACGAAGGCCGTGCAATTTGCGGCACCATCGCTGGTCACATGTCAAAAACAGGCACAGTCGGCTATATCGCTTCCTTCCCAATTCCAGAAGTGGTGATGGGGATCAACGCATTTACGCTTGCTGCTCAGAAAATCAATCCTGACTTCAAGACCAATGTACTTTGGGTGAACAGCTGGTATGATCCACCAAAAGAAGCAGATGCAGCGACTGCGTTGATCGACCAAGGTGCGGACATCATCACACAACACACCGATAGCCCTGCAGCGCTTCGTGTGTGTGAAGAGCGTGATCTTTTGGCTTTCGGTCAAAGCTGGGACATGACATCATTTGCACCAAAAGCGCATTTGACGGCGATCATGGATATTTGGGGTCCTTACTACATTGACCGCATTCAAAAAGTTATGGACAAAAAATGGGAAAGCGCTGACACTTGGTGGGGCTTTAAAGAAGGCATCGTTGCTCTTGCGCCATATAATGAGCGTATTCCAGCAGATGTTGTTGCAGAAGCTGAAGCAATTAAAGCCGGCATCATTGATGGATCATATGATGTATTTACGGGTCCGATTAAAGATCAATCCGGCAAAGTGCGCTTGGCTGAAGGTAGATTAACAGACGGTGATCTCCTATCCATGGATTGGTATGTTGAAGGCGTCCAAAGCTAATTTAGTTTTATAATATTAGGCCATTCGCGAATAACATCGCGGATGGCAATCATGGTTGTGTGGAAGGCATAGAATGAGTGTTTTAATCTTACGCGGGCGTATTCTAAGTTTTACCTCAGAACCTCAATCACTCGATGATGATAAATGTTACATCTATATCGAAGATGGTGCCCTCGCCTTATCAGATGGTTTGATCATCGCTCGTGGCGAATATTCCGATATCTCCCAGCAATACCCAGATGCAGACATTAATGACCATCGTCCGCATCTTATTGTACCCGGCTTTATCGACACACATGTCCATTTCCCGCAAATGCAGGTCATTGGGTCCTTTGGCGCAAAACTATTGGATTGGCTCAACACATACACCTTTGTTGAAGAACAAAAATTTGCAGATCCAGCCCATTGCGAACGTTTAGCGAAGATATTTTTTGACACTTCGCTTCGCCACGGCACCACAACGGCCGTGACTTATTGCTCGGTTCATAAATCATCAGCTGATGCGTTTTTCAAAGAAGCGCAAAACCGAAATCTACGCATGATTGGCGGCAAGGTTATGATGGATCGAAATGCGCCTGAAGCTCTTCGTGACACCCCGCAATCGGGCTATGATGATACAAAAGCACTGATTGCTGATTGGCATGATGTCGACCGGTTAAGCTATGCCATCTCACCACGATTTGCGATCACATCGACACCCACACAGCTTGAGATGTCCCAAGCGCTCATGCAGGAGCATCCTGATTGTTATATGCAAACGCATTTGTCTGAAAATTTGGATGAAATCGAATTTGCCAAGCAGCTTTATCAATCTGCCAGGGATTATCTTGAGATCTATGAAATGTACGATTTGCTTGGTGATAAAAGCCTGTTCGGCCATTGTATCCATCTCTCAGAGCGCGAAAAAGCATCTATGGCAGAAACCGGATCAATTGCCGTTTTTTGCCCAACATCGAATTTGTTTTTAGGCAGCGGCTTGTTTGACTTTGAAGGCATGAGAGAAAAAGGCGTGAGAACCTCAGTTGCGACTGACACCGGCGGCGGCACGAGCTATTCAATGCTTAAAACAATGGATGAAGCTTATAAGATACTTCAGCTACGCAACCAGATCCTCTCTCCGCTTCATTCCTTTTACATGATGACATTGGGCAATGCCAAAGCCTTGAGCATATCTGATAAAATCGGAACGCTTGATGTGGGTTCTGAAGCCGATATCGTTGTGCTCAATGCCAGCCCCACGCCGACCATGAAGCTGCGTTATGAGACTGTGACCACTCTTAAAGAAGAACTCTTCATGCTGCAAACGATGGGTGATGATCGGAGCATTTCAGCGGTTTATGTCGCCGGAAAAGCCTCACATCCTGATCTTTAGAATTTCTCAGAAACCTGCTTTGCAAGTCGGTTTTGCTTTTCGATCAGTTTTGGAAGCTCCACACTTGTGAGCACCCCATCTCTAACGATCTGCTTTCCTTCAACGAACAGATCACGCACGTTAAATGGACCACATAATACCAGCGCAGCAACTGGATCCCATGATCCAGCAGCCCCAAGTCCAGAGACATCCCAAATGGCGATATCAGCACGTTTGCCAACTTCAATAGAGCCGCAATCATCGCGGCCAAGAACCTGCGCTCCGCCCAATGTTGCAATTTCCAACGCTTCACGCGCGGCCATGGCATCGGCACCATTTTGAACGCGCTGCAACAGCATTGCTTGTCGCGCTTCTGATAAAATATGAGCGCTGTCATTAGATGCAGACCCATCCACACCCAAGCCCACATTCACTCCGCTGTCGCGCATTTGACGAACGGGCGCTATTCCAGAACCCAAACGACAATTAGAACATGGACAATGCGCAACGCCGGTTTTTGTGCGGGCAAAAAGATCAATCTCGTTTGTATCGAGCTTTACACAATGGGCGTGCCAAACATCATCCCCTACCCATCCTAGATCCTCGGCATATTGGCCAGGCCGGCACCCAAATTTCTCAAGGCTATAAGCAATATCTTCATCATTCTCAGCCAGATGAGTATGCAACATAACGTTTTTATCACGCGCTAAAATCGCTGATTCTCGCATTAGGTCCTGACTGACGGAAAATGGAGAACACGGAGCAAGGCCGACACGTACCATCGCGCCGGGATTAGGATCATGAAATTGATCGACAACCCGCGCGCTGTCTTTGAGAATATCATCTTCGCGCTCGACCAAACTATCAGGTGGCAAGCCGCCGTCACTTTCGCCAATGCTCATTGACCCGCGCGTGGGGTGAAATCTAAGACCAATCTCTTGCGCAGCATTGATCGTATCATCAAGCTTGGCACCATTTGGATAAAGATAAAGATGATCCGAACTCATCGAACAACCAGACATGGCAAGCTCAGCCAAACCAAATTGCGCTGACGTGAAAAACTCTTCGGGACCAAATTTCGACCAGATCGGATAAAGCGTTTGGAGCCATCCAAACAATAGTGCGTCCTGCCCGTTCGGCACAGCTTTGGTGAGACTTTGATATAAATGATGATGCGTATTGACCAGCCCAGGGGTGACGACACAATTCTGTGCAAAGACAATTTCATCAGCATCATGTGGCAAATGATGTCCAATCGCTTCAATCACGCCATCACGGATGAAGACATCCACATTGATGAACTCTTCGCGGATCGGATTCATCGTCACCAGATGATCAGCATTCTTTATCAAAATGGTTGGCATTGCACTCCCCAGTTTAAACTTTGATCCAATTTGCTTTAATTCCCCAATAGAACATTAAAAACTACAGATTTTGACCACGCTAAAATCCACATTTTTTCACAAAATTAGCGCAAAAATCGCTATTTTCATCAGTTATTGGATCATTCCCTCCCAATAACCGCGAACATATAAGTTTCAGCGATTGTTATCTATCAAAAAACAGTTTTACAGACGGATTTCAAAACGTTACCGTGTTTTACACAAATGAAAGATCAAAAATGACCGTAAAAAGTTCTGCAAGACAAGATATCCATAATTCGGACATACCAGTTCTATGCCGATCTTGTGAAGCTCGACATCGCGGTATCTGTGGTGCAATGACACCAGAACAACTTCTTAAATTGAGCAAACATACGCGGCGGACACTCAAAGACACCGATGCAAACTTGATCGTTGCCGAAAGCAAAGCAACGCAGGTTTCAAATATCCTGCGCGGTGTTGTGAAATTAACAAAAATTATGCCCGATGGCCGTCAACAGATCGTGGGCCTGCAATTCGCACCGGACTTTTTAGGCACGCCATTTGGTGAATATAACAATGTGGATGCGGAAGCCGCCAACAATGTGCAATTATGCTCTTTCCCCAAAGCGATCTTGGAAGACATGATCCACGAATCGCCAGAACTTGAGCATAAATTACATCAGCAAGCTCTGAAACAATTGGATGAGGCGCGCGAAATGATGCTGACGCTCGGGCGAAAAACGGCCGCTGAAAAGATCGCGAGTTTTCTTTATATGCTGGCGATCCATCTCGACCCTGAAATTGATCACGAGACAGAACAGGTCGAATTTGAACTACCCCTCAAACGCGCCGACATCGCTGATTATTTAGGTCTAACCATTGAAACAGTTAGCCGCCAGATCACCAAGCTTCGCAAAGATGGTGTTGTGCAAATCGAAAATAATCGCTTGTTTAAAATACCTGATATTGAGCGGTTAAAAGCGCGCGGCGAAAGCTAAACCGCTTTTGAATATTTAAACGATGCCTGGTTGAGATACGAATCGAACTGCGATGCAATAATACGCGTAAATGCGCGACCTTCTGGCAGGATTTCAAACACTTCCCCTTCCAGTTTTGCTAAGTTAAATGGATCATCCGTAACAAAATCCTCTGCGATTTGACGATAGAACTCAACAGAATTTGCATCCAAATTTAGTTGAGAAAGATCGATCTTAAAATCACACATGATTCGTTCAATGATTTGCGCCCTGACTTTATCGTCTGGAGATAAGAACAGACCTTTGGCAGCGGCGAATTCATCATTTTCGATCTTGTCCTGATAGCTCGAAGTCGCGACAAGATTTTGATAAAAGCCATTTTTAGTCCGCCCGATCGAAGACCCACCCAAGGCAATCAGCGTATGACATTCGTCGGTTGTATAACCTTGGAAGTTTCTGTGAATACGGCCGGTGCGCGCGGCAATCGCTAAACTATCATCAGGTTTTGCAAAATGATCGATACCAATGGCGTCATAACCTGCACCCATTAGCATCTGGCTTGCTGCGAGAGCATGTTCAAACCGAGTATTGCTATCGGGCAAATCATCTTGGGCAATCATGTTTTGATGCTTTTTCACCCAAGGCACGTGTGCATAACCAAACAAAGCCATGCGATCAGGCTTCAGCGAGATGCATTTTGAAATCGTATCCATCAATCGTCCAAAGCTTTGTCGCGGTAAGCCATAAAGGGAATCGATATTAATCGATCTGATACCCAAAGCTCTTAACGATGCGACAACATCTCTGGTCAACTCAAAACTTTGCGGACGATTGATCGCCTTTTGCACATCAGGATGAAAATCCTGAACACCAATGCTAGCGCGTGTCACACCAAATTCTTTGATGCCTTCAAGCATATCATCACTGACATCAGAGGGGTCTATTTCAACACTCACTTCGCTCTCTGAAAGAAACTCAAAAACATCATCCAAAGCCTTGCGAAGGCGGGTAAAATCTTCGC
>JAEPMD010000008.1:48844-126165 GCA_017644105.1 Rhizobiaceae bacterium
TTAAGCAAACTTGGTGAGCCTCCACCTAAATGTATTTGTTGAATTTTTGGTCTGAAGGATAGCGTCTGACCTAATAGTTCAATCTCACGAATGAGATAGTTCATGTATCGAGCCACAGGCGCATATTTCAAAGTATGTTTGGTATTGCAACCGCAGAACCAGCATAATTTATCGCAATATGGAATATGGATGTAAATCGAAACAGGCTCGTTCTCAGTCAAATTTGCAATTAAATCGCTGAAAACACCTTGCCCAGCACCTTCTTTGAAATGCGGTGCAGTAGGGTAACTTGTATAACGAGGAACAGCGGTTGGATAATGTGCCAACACGGCTTTGTAATCGAGCATCTTATTATCCGTTACTTGGATATCAATGGAAGTAAGTGTTCGCGTTCAAAGGCGATGTGACGTTTAACACCTTCAAAAAATCCGCGCAGCATATAGCCCAGTTTTTCTGGATTATCCTGTTCGCCATTGACCAAATCGATCAACGCTTCAGACACCTCCTCGCCAAAACTTTCATCCTCCCAATGTTCTGCATGAAGTCGATCAAAAATCTGTTGAAGCCCGTCGCTGTCTCCATCCTTTTTGGTCAGATAGGGAAACAAAACATTTTCTTCAAAATCATGTGCACCTTTGAAAACAGGATAGATCGATTTCGCTGCAAGCATACACATCTGAGGATCAAAATCCTCAGGCAAGCTATCGGCGATTTTCTCCAAGGAAGAGCAAAGTGATATCTGCTCCTCTATATGTTCTTCAACTGCGAGTGTGAGAGACACTGGCAAATCACCCTCTCCTTCTTTGATTGTGTTCATGAGCATATTCCCACCACAATGGGTGTAACCCCATTTTGCGTTTTTAGTTCTTGAAAATTGACACATTGCATTGTGACAATATGCGGCCCACAAAAATGATCAGCATTGATCTAGATCAAAGCCGGAATGTCTTTTTCAAACTATTCCTCTGACCGTTATCGAGCGCATCCGTGCGTTCAAAATTGAACGAAGATGAGGGGTTCACATGACTTCCGGAATACCGATTATTATCACCGCGCTGGCAGCTTTTACTGCCATGTTAGCGGCTGCATTTGGGCAAGATAGCTTGTTCCAAGCGCATATGACCGTGCTTTGCATCGCCATGGCAATTGCCTGTATTGTGATGCTAAGAAATTTGAAATTTGCACCCGATTGGGACACTGCAAAACCAGCGAAAGCCAATCCATCAGAATATATGGATGATGTGGTTCGAGCCGGTGTGATTGCAACGACTTTTTGGGGCGTTGTTGGTTTTTTAGTCGGCGTGGTCGCGGCTATGCAATTGGCCTGGCCAGAGCTCAATTTTCAACCTTATTTCAACTTCGGACGCGTTAGACCTCTTCACACCTCCTCGGTGATTTTTGCCTTTGGCGGCAATGCGCTCATCGCAACTTCGTTCTACATTGTTCAGCGCACATGTCGCGCACGGCTTTGGGGTGGCGGACTGGGTTGGTTCGTATTCTGGGGTTATCAGTTATTCATCTTAATGGCAGCCACTGGCTACCTTCTTGGCATCACCCAAGGCAAAGAATATGCAGAACCTGAATGGTATGTTGACCTTTGGCTAACCGTGGTTTGGGTTGCGTTCCTTATTGTTTTCCTTGGCACTTTGGTCAAACGAAAAGAGCCTCATATTTACGTGGCAAACTGGTTCTTATTATCCTTCATTATCACCGTTGCCATGCTGCACCTAGTCAATGGTTTGACCATGCCTGTTTCACTGCTTGGCTCAAAGAGCTATTCAGCCTTTGCAGGTGTACAAGATGCTTTGACCCAATGGTGGTATGGCCACAATGCTGTGGGCTTCTTTTTAACCGCTGGTTTCTTGGGCATGATGTATTACTTTGTTCCAAAGCAAGCTAATCGTCCGGTTTACTCCTACCGCCTATCCATCATCCACTTCTGGGGTTTGATCTTCCTTTACATCTGGGCAGGTCCACACCACTTGCATTACACAGCGCTTCCTGATTGGGCGCAGACATTGGGTATGGTCTTTTCCATCATGCTTTGGATGCCTTCATGGGGCGGCATGATCAACGGTCTGATGACACTTCAAGGTGCTTGGGACAAAGTTCGTACGGATCCAATCCTGCGGATGATGGTGATTTCCCTCGCCTTCTACGGAATGTCCACATTTGAAGGACCAATGATGTCCATCAAAACGGTCAACTCATTGTCTCACTATACAGACTGGACCATTGGTCACGTGCATTCAGGCGCACTTGGCTGGAACGGTATGATCACCTTTGGTGCGCTCTACTACCTTGTCCCGAAACTATGGGGTCGTGAGCAACTTTATTCACTTCGCCTCGTCAACTGGCACTTCTGGCTCGCAACATTGGGTATCGTGGTCTACGCCGCTGTGATGTGGGTATCTGGTATCACCCAAGGTTTGATGTGGCGTGAATATGATAGCCAGGGCTACTTGGTCTACTCATTCGCTGAAAGTATCGCAGCCATGCATCCTTACTATGTCATGCGTGTCTTTGGTGGACTTCTGTTCCTCGCAGGCTCACTCGTCATGGCTTACAACTTGACCATGACAATCCTTGGCAAAACTCGAGATGAGCAACCCTTCACCTCAGTCACACCTGCTGCAACACCAGCTGAATAGGAACTTCAAACATGTCATTTTTATCAAAACACACTGTCCTTGAGAAAAACGTCACATTGTTGATGGTCACCTCGCTGGTGGCTGTCACAATCGGCGGCATCGTCGAGATCGCGCCGCTCTTTTACCTTGAAAATACCATCGAGAAGGTGAAAGGCATGCGGCCCTATACGCCGCTGGAACTAGCGGGTCGTAACATCTATATCCGCGAGGGTTGCTATGTTTGCCACAGCCAGATGATCCGTCCGTTCCGCGATGAAGTTGAGCGCTATGGGCATTATTCGCTGGCCGCTGAATCCATGTATGACCATCCATTCCAATGGGGGTCAAAACGAACAGGGCCGGATCTTGCGCGTGTTGGTGCACGTTACTCAAACGAATGGCACGTTCAGCATTTGATTGATCCGCAATCTGTGGTGCCAGAATCCATCATGCCGAAATATGGCTTCCTGTCAGACAATGAGCTGGAGTTCAACAATCCTGAGAGCCACCTCGTCGCCAATCGCCGCGTAGGTGTGCCTTATTCTGACGACATGGTGGAAAACGCACAGGCTGATTTGGTCACCCAAGCTGATCCCGATGCTGATTGGGATGGTTTGGAAGAGCGTTATCCAAAAGCGGTACTTGGCGATTTTGATGGCGACCCATCCAAATTGACTGAGATGGATGCGCTCGTCGCCTATCTTCAAATGCTCGGCACATTGGTGGATTTCTCCGCTTATGAACCTGAACAAAACATTCGCTAGGAGGGCAGATTATGGATTTTGAATATCAAGCCATGCGCACATTCGCCGACAGTTGGGGATTGCTCTACATGTTCGCAATTTTCGTCTTCGTCGTTTTCTGGACGTTTCGTCCCGGCGCAAAATCACTGTCCGACGACGCAGCACAAATTCCATTTAAAGAGGACTAAACCATGAAAGATCACAAAGAAATCGATGATATTTCAGGTGTTGAAACAACACAGCACGAATGGGATGGCATTAAAGAGCTCAATAACCCGTTGCCACGCTCTTGGCTCTGGGGATTATATGGCACGATCATATTCTCCATCGGATATACAATCGTTTATCCAGCCTGGCCTGGCATTACCACCAACACAAAAGGTTTGTGGAACTGGTCGAGCCGCGGTGAATTGGCAACCGAAATTTCCAAGGTTGAAGAAAGCCGTCAGGTTCTGGGCAATCAATTGGTCAGCGTTGAACTTGAAGATGTAAGCCAAAATGCAGACTTGTTGCAATTTGCTGTTAATGGCGGGAAATCCGCGTTTAAAGTCTATTGTTCGCAATGTCACGGCTCTGGCGCCAATGGCGGTACGATTTATCCAAGCCTCATTGATGATGATTGGATTTGGGGTGGTACGCTTGAGGATATTTATCTCACCCTGCAACATGGCATTCGCTACGAGCAAGACGATGATACGCGTCTATCCGAAATGCCGCGTTATGGCGCAGACGAATTGCTTGAACGCAATGATATCGTCGATGTTGCATGGTATGTGCGCCAGATTTCAGGACAAGAGTTTGATGCGGAAGCAGCAACGCGCGGTCAAAGTGTCTATGTGGACAATTGCGCGGCATGTCATGGCGATAAAGGCGAAGGCATTCGTGAACTTGGCGCACCCAATCTAAGTGACGCAATTTGGTTCTATGGCAATACGCATGAAGAGATCGTGGCACAGATCTCTGAACCAAAACAGGGTGTTATGCCTGGTTGGAACGGACGCTTATCTGAAGTGACCATTCGTCAATTAACCCATTACGTACACTCACTAGGTGGCGGCGAATGATCTTCGCCACCTAACCAAGATCTATCTGAAACAAGAGACTGACCTGATGAACGCCCAACAAGAAATGCCTCAACCAGAAAAAATCGAGCTTTACGAAGCGCGGAAGAAGATATTTCCAAAGCGTGCTGAGGGTCAGTTTCGTCGTTTAAAATGGATCATTATGGCGATCACGCTATCGATCTATTACATCACCCCTTGGCTCCGCTGGGATCGCGGTCCTCATGCACCTGACCAAGCCGTTCTGATTGATATCGCCAATCGCCGTTTTTATGCATTTTTCATCGAAATTTGGCCGCAAGAATTTTACTTTGTTGCTGGCATGCTTGTTATGGCAGGTGTTGGATTATTCCTGGTCACATCTGTGATGGGGCGCGCTTGGTGCGGCTATACCTGTCCACAAACCGTTTGGGTTGATCTGTTCCTTGTTGTTGAGCGCTTCATCGAAGGCGACCGCAATGCCCGTATGAAGCTTGATAAAGCACCTTATAATTTCGATAAACTCCGCAAACGTATTATCAAACACGCGATTTGGTTGGCGATCGCGGTTGGTACTGGCGGTGCATGGATTTTTTACTTCGCCGATGCACCAACTTTGCTGGTTAATTTCGTTACGCTCGAAGCACCCTATATTGCCTATGCGACAGTTGGGGTTTTAACAGCGACCACTTACGTCTTTGGCGGTCATATGCGCGAGCAAGTGTGCAATTATATGTGCCCATGGCCCCGCATTCAGGCAGCCATGCTTGATGAAAGTTCGCTGGTTGTTACCTATAACGATTGGCGCGGGGAGCCACGCACCCATGGAAGTAAGAAAGCCAAGAAAGCAGATTTTACCGGCGGCGATTGTATAGATTGCATGGCCTGCGTGAATGTTTGCCCTGCAGGCATCGACATTCGCGATGGTCAACAAATGGAATGCATCAC
The DNA here is from genome assembly GCA_017644105.1 of Rhizobiaceae bacterium. GTDB lineage: Bacteria > Pseudomonadota > Alphaproteobacteria > Rhizobiales > Rhizobiaceae > Lentilitoribacter. The sequence goes on from JAEPMD010000008.1 coordinate 54,206, forward strand.
CTGTGCGCTTTGCATCGATGCATGTGATGACATTATGGGTAAGCTTGGCCGCGAAAAAGGTTTGATCTCTTATTCAACGCTCGAAGATTACAATTCTAATATGGCGCTGGCGACGGACCCGGATACGCTGAACCTTGATCCAAACCGCATTCGCAACGAAAACGGATTTATCGATCAGATCAAGCATTTCAATCCAAAAGTCTTCTTGCGTCCGCGAACCGTGATGTATTTCGCTATTTGGGCCTGTCTCGGATTGGGATTACTCACAGCACTTTCATTGCGTGATCGTTTGGGTGTGAATGTCCAACATGATCGTAACCCGGTCTTTGTGCAGCTCAGTGATGGCGGCATCCGCAATGCTTATACCGTTAAGATTCTGAATATGATCCAGGAGCCACGCACCATCATTTTCTCAATGGATGGCTTGGATGAAGCGGTGATGGAAATCAACGGTTTTGACGACCGCGAAGCGCGTACATTCCTCATCAATGTTGATCCGGACAAACTGCGTGAATTGCGCGTGTTTGTTAAGCAACCCAAAGAAAACCTTATCCCCGGGTCAACACCATTTAAATTTATCGCTGAGGACAGACAGTCTAACGAACGCGATATTTACGAAGCCAATTTTGAAGCCCCAGAAGCAGGAAAATAAAATGATCAAAGCAGTCAAATCTTTTGTCTCGCCAGCTGTGTTTACCGGATGGCATATGTTTACAATCATCTGTATGTTTTTCGGCACCATCATTACCGTCAACATGATCCTGGCCTTTAATGCAGGCTCCACCTGGACCGGTCTGGTTGTTAAAAACACCTATGTTGCCAGCCAAATCTTCAACGAAGAAACGGAAAGGCTGGAGCATCAACGTGCCATGGGTTGGACATCTGATCTGATCTATCAGGACGCACAGCTTCGCGTGCAGCTAAAAGATAGCAATGGTGCCCTTATCAAGAACGCCAATGTGTCTGCAAAGGTTGGAAACCCAGTGCATGAAACCAATGATCATTTGGTTAGCTTCACGCAAATCGGCGACTATTATGTCGTCGAAAGCGAACTTCAAAACGGTCTATGGCAGGTCGATTTGCAAGTTCAAACCAAAGACGGTGTGGCATGGAGTAAAGCCATCCGTTTGGAGGTGGAGGGATAAATCATGTCTTGCTGTGCAGGTGATATCGCAGAAGAAATTGGTGCTCAGGATTATCGCGAAGTATCGCGGCGTGAAGAATATCTGCACGCCGGTCATGCTTTAAAATCTGGCGACACCAAATATGTGTTCTCCATCGCAAATGTGCATTGCGGTGCTTGCATCAACATCATTGAAAAACAGCTCGACAAACAAACCGGCGTTAAGTCCGCACGGGTTAACCTGACCCTCAAACAACTCGAAATGATTATCGATCAAAAGGCAGATATCCTGCAAATCGTCAATCAATTGGATAAAATGGGCTACCCGCCTACCCCGGTCGATTTAGGTGATTTAAGCGAGTTTAAACAGGAGCAACAGAGCGCAAAACTCATAAGAGCTTTGGCAGTGGCAGGTTTCGCCGCCGCAAATATCATGCTGCTTTCTGTTTCCGTCTGGTCAGGCGCCGATGGTGAAACACGCAAACTATTTGAACTGGTCTCTGCACTCATTGCTATTCCGGCAATTGCGTATTCAGGGCAAGTCTTTTTCCGCTCTGCGTTTTCTGCACTCAGATTTGGCCATCTAAATATGGACGTGCCCATTTCATTGGCCATCATCCTGTCCCTCTTTATGAGCCTTTATGAAACGTTTTATGGCTCTGGCGAAGCATATTTTGATGCGGGTGTAATGCTGTTATTCTTTCTTTTGATCGGGCGTTATCTTGATCAGAAAATGCGGGAGAAAGCGCGCAATTCCGTCTTTGCATTGAGCAAAATCGCCGCCAAAGGCGCCAACCGAATTCTGCCTGACGGTCATATGAGTTATATCCCCATCGATCAGGTCAAACCTGGTATGGTCATGCGTATTTTCCCAGGCGATCGCACACCAGTCGATGGGATTATGATCTCTGGGCAAACGGATCTAGATCGCTCTTTGGTCAATGGGGAAAGTGATACCCATGCACCAAAAATTGGTGAGGAGATTGAAGCTGGGGTGCTTAATCTCACGGGCGCTATTGATATCAAAGCTTCAAAACCTGCAGACCAATCCTTCTTGTCTGAAGTGTCTAAAATGCTGGAAGCGGCTGAGAATTCACGCATGACATATGTCAGCTTGGCTGACCGTATGGCAAAGATCTATGCGCCCGTCGTTCACATTTTTGCGCTGGTGGCATTTTTGATTTGGTTCTTCATTGTTGGCGAAAGCTGGCATCTATCACTGAATATCGCGATCTCTGTTTTGATCATCACCTGTCCATGTGCTTTGGGTCTGGCAGTCCCTGTGACCAATGTCATCGCAGCCAATCAACTCTTCAAACATGGCATTTTAATGCGCGATGGCACAGCGCTTGAACGCGCAGCCGAAGTCATCCGTATTGCCTTTGATAAAACCGGCACATTAACATTTGGCACGCCCAAACTTGCCGATAGCGACGTGGAAGCGCTCGATGATCAAACCAAGGCTTATCTCAAAGCGCTGACCTCTCGCTCATCGCACCCGGCATCTAAAGCAATCGCCAACGCTCTAAAGGAGATCACGCCAGCAGATATGTCCGATATTCGCGAGATTGCAGGATTTGGTGTTGAAGGATTTATCAACGGCAAACCAATACGATTGGGCCGTGCCGCTTGGGTCGCTGAAATTGCAAGCAATTCTGAAACCCCTCAAGAGGATAAGATATCCTTTGCCGTTGAAGGTCAGACTTTACTGCAATTTAATTTGCAGGAGACTTTGCGGACCGGTGCGCGCCATACAAGGCAATATCTCAAAGAGCATAATATCGCAGTTGAGATATTGTCTGGTGATGGCGAAGGTGCGGTGGTGAAGATTGCCGAACATCTTGGCATAAAAACATGGCTCGCAGGATTAAAACCAGCAGACAAACACAAGCATCTTCATGCGCTTGAAAACGATGGCACCCCAACCATGATGGTGGGTGACGGGCTTAATGATGCGCCGTCTTTGGCAGCGGCGCATGTGTCTATGGCACCAGCGAGCGCATGCGAAGTAGGTCGCCAGGCAGCAGACTTCATTTTCACAAATGACAGCCTTAATGCTGTACCCTTCACGGTGAGCACAGCTCAAATGGCAAAACGCATCATCAAACAAAATTTCGGCATTGCGATCGCCTATAATATGATTGCCATTCCGCTCGCATTTTTGGGCTTTATCACCCCGTTAATTGCAGCCATTGCCATGTCCGCCTCATCCATTATAGTCGTGCTTAACAGTTTACGATTGTCATGGCATGATATGCGAACCATTGAGACGAAGGTGGAACCATGAACCTGATACTATTATTACTACCCGTCGCACTGCTACTTGGCTTTTTAGGCTTATGCGCCTTTTTCTGGAGTTTGAAATCAGGTCAATATGATGATCCTGACGGTGCTGCACAGCGCATTTTAACCGACGACGATTGTCTTTAGTTCCATTCCAGCAGAAATAGAATTTACCAATTGTTAGTCCCATTTTGGGATTCGTTAGAATTGTAACGAATTCCACCACCAAAAATTAAACTCCTTTGCGTATAACTGATCCCAAATTACAGGATTAGTGCGCGTAACGGGCCATATTCGGCACGTATTTTTAAAAAACAACAAGGCGCGTCACTATTAAGCAGGGGTGTGCCTTTAATGAGTGAAAAGTTTAATATTGCGAACGCGTTTTATAAAACCGCAACTGAAAATCCAGATAATACGGCGTTAGTTTGCGACGGCAAAACTTTCAGTTATGGCGATCTTTGGCGCGATGCATCGCGACTAGCCAGCTTTATCAAACCAAATCTAAAAAACAAACGCGTCGGCGTTTTGGGCTCCCGCAGCGCAATGGCCTATATCGGCATTATCGGCGCAGCATCCGCGGGTTCAACCTATGTGCCACTGAATATGAAATGGCCAGAAGAACGCCTCATAGCGATCTTTGATCAACTTGAACTTGATGCAGTTATCGTCGATAAATTTGGTGCGAAACTCATCACCGAAACCGTGAAGAAACATGCCCCTCAAATCATCGTCTCAAGCGATGATGCGGGCGATGTTGAAGGCGTTGTTAAACTATCCGATTTACCAGAGGAGTTTGTTGCAGAACCCGTTCAGCGCAAGCCTGAAGATCTCGGCTATATCATCTTCACATCAGGAACCACTGGCATGCCCAAAGGCGTGATGGTGTCCAATAATTCACTCAACATCTATCTCGATGAAGCCCATGAATGGTGTGACCTGAACGCGAATGACCGTGTGGCAGAAGCCCATGACCTAACCTTTGATCTTAGCGTACATAATATGTTCTTGGCCTGGCGCGGCGGCAGCGCGCTTTATATCATGAGCCAGTTGGACATGATGGCACCGCAAGCCTTTGTGCGCAAACATGAAATTACCGTATGGCTTTCGGTTCCAACTATTGTGAACAATGTGCGTCGCGCAAACCGTCTTGGACCAAATCTGTTCCCAAGCCTGCGCCTTTCCATGTTCTGTGGTGAGCCGCTACCAATGGCGACGATTGAAGCCATGCAGGAAGCTGCGCCAAATGCACGGATTGAAAACATTTACGGACCAACGGAATGCACCATTGTGTGTTCGCGCCAAACCGTCACCAATCCGCCTCTGATTACCGAGCAACGCGATATTCTGGCGATTGGTCAGGAATTTTCAAACACGAAAATGCTGATCTGCGATGAAGAGGGCAATCTGTTGCCAGATGGCAAGATGGGTGAAATCGCGCTTGAAAGTGAAAAGCTCGCCGATGGCTACTTCAAAGCAGAAGAGCAAACCAAGAAAGCCTTCCGCGATGTCGAAGGTCGTCGCCTTTATTTTACGGGTGACCTTGGTTATCGCGATGAAAATGGCGTGCTGCACTATATGGGCCGCACAGATAACCAGATCAAAATGAAGGGCAATCGTATTGAGCTTGAAGAAGTTGATACGCATTTGCGCAAAGCTGCAGGAATAGAACTCGCAGCCATCGTTGCCTGGCCAATCCTAGAGGGTATCCCGCAAGGTCTGGTTGGATTTGCCATTGAAAACGGCAAGACAGCTGAAGAGATTCAGTTAGCGATGAAAAAATCGCTACCTTTATACATGGTGCCGAGCACCGTGCACATTTTGGAAGATATGCCGCGCAACACCAGTGATAAGATCGATCGCAAGGCTTTACGTGAACAACTTGCCAACCCTTCGGCCAATGACGCGGTTACACTGGAAGAGGCGTCTTAAACATGGCTTCGACAGAAACCCTGCAATCGCCGGAGATTGAATATTCTCCGCTAAAATGGCGCCGCGCCTGGCTCACCATGGACCAAAATCCCGTGGCGATCGAATTTGCAAAAACAAATTTCGGCGTATTCATTTTACATGTCGGCTTTATTCTTGCGCTTGCTGCATCAGGTCAATTTTCTGGTGCCGCACTTGTTATGGTTTCTGCCACATTGGGTGCCATTGCATTGGCCCCTCATCGCCGTATCGAATTATTGGTTGGCGCATCCATTTTGTATGTGATCCTCCGACCATTTAGGATTGATGGCTGGACCGCCGTAGTGAATTTAAAATCACAGGTGATTGAATCCTCGCCCTATCTGTTACAGATCCCGGCCGTGGTGTTGTTTTTATTCTTCTCTGCGCTCTTCTTAAGAGCCATGCATTGGGAAAAGACAAAACGTTTGGCCAAACGGCCTCTCACGAGTTTGTTTTTAATTTGGTCTGTGTTTCTCATCACAGCGATTATGCTGCCCAAAGGATCTTTAATTGGCGCCTTTGTGTGGACCTATGTCGGGGTGATGATTTCGGCGATCTGGTTCTTGGCCTATGCCGCCGTTGATGAAAAAGCCAAGGTCAAAACGCCTTTAATTGCCAAAGCTGGTATGATGCGCCCGATCTGGGGTGGCAGCTCCACACCGCTCGGCAAAGGATTTGGCTATCTCAACAAGTTTGATTCCAAAGACACTGATGAACTCGCAGTCACGCGATTAAAAGCACTTAAGCTTGCTGTCTGGGGTGCGCTGCTCGCTGGCCTTTGGTTTGTCATGGAATATTTTGCTCGCGATGTGTTTGCGCTGCCAACATTGATTACATCGATCTTGGCTACAGCTGATGGCACTGCAACGGTGGGCACAAGCTGGCTCAGCCTGATCTACAATTACTTCCTTGATCTGGTGATCATTGCAGTTTGGGGTCATATGATTGTGGCCGTGATCCGCATGATTGGCTATCGCATCCCGCGTAACAGCCGCAATCCATTGGCCTCACGCACATTGGCAGAGTTCTGGAACAGATATCATTTCTATCACAAAGAACTATTGGTTGATTTCTTCTTCTACCCTGCTTTTGTGAGGTTCTTCAAAAAATCACCAAAATTGCGGATTGCCTTTGCAACATTCTGCGCAGCCGGTTTAGGTAACTTCTTGTTCCATGCCGCACGCGATACCCATGTCTTTGCCGACGCCACATTGATGGAAGGCCTGGCAATGTTCCAATCGACCTGGGTCTATTTCTTGGCGCTCGCGCTTGGCTTGGTCTTCTCACAGGTCAACCCAATTAAAATTAAACCCGAACATGGCTTCTTTTGTTACGAAATTCTCACGCGTCTGAATGTTTGTACATTCTTCTGCTTCGTGAAAATTTTCGGCGACATTACCGTTGAAGGCACATTAGCCGAACGCTGCCAGTTCGTATTGAGCTTATTCTTTATCTAACACCCAAAAAACGAGGACTAATTATGGCACAATCAATTCAGGACGTTGTTAAATCTATGATGGCCGCTCGCGGCAACACACAAGAGATCACCAAAGATGAGCCGATCTTTACAAGCGGTTTGCTTGATAGCTTGGCAGCAACAGAACTCATGATGACGCTGGAAAGCGATTTTGGTATCGATTTAGCAGATGCGGATTTTGATATTTCAAAACTCGATACATTGGCAGATCTTGAAGGTCTAATCGGCGAAGCTGCTTAAGTCCTTCATTTCCATCACACTTATTTGATGGGATTTAAATTCTCAGAAATGGTCAAACTGACAGTCCTTTGCTAACCTGCGGCCAACAATAGTGCGAATGCATGCAATGCGGCGGAGGACTGGTTGAAGCTATTTGTCAGACCTTGTTACGGTGCGGTTTTTTATCTAACCGCGTTATTTTCAATAAACAGTGCTTCAGCGCAGGACGTTGATCTTGAACTGGTTTTGGCAATGGATGCCTCCGGCAGCATTAGCGAGCATGAATATATGCTGCAGCTCAATGGCACGGCGGATGCGTTTTTAGACAGCAATATCCAAGCTGCAATTACATCAGGTCCACGCGGAAAAATCGCGGTCGCCATCGTTCTTTGGTCCGATGCCGCATTTCCAAAAGCCAATAGCGGCTGGCATATCTTAGATGATGAAGCTTCCATCATCGCCTTTTCCAATCTTGTTCGTAAATTCAATCTCACGGCAGATAATAAAATGGGCGCCAATGGCGGTGGCACTGGTATTGGCGCCGGTGTTGCTGAAGCCATTCGGTTAATCCGCGAAAACAATCTCAACGGAGAACGCATGGTGGTTGATGTTTCCGGGGATGGTATAGAAACCGATTTTTGGTTTACGCGCAAAACCATCATGATGCCTGACGCTAAGCTTTTGGCTGAGATTAACAATGTGACCATCAATGGTCTTCCAATCCTAACCCGCGACCATCCAGATCTTGATCAATATTACCGCGAAAATGTCATATTTGGTCCGGGGGCATTCATCGAAAAAGCCACCGACTTTGACGATTTTTCGCGTGCAATCAGACGGAAATTATTCAGAGAAATTGCCCAGCCTATAGGTTAGGGATTAGAACCAATATTGCCGGCAAACTTGGCTTCAACAATTCAGTTAACCAACCACAGCAATCAAAAGATGACATTTCAGTCCGTTTAACAACCTTGATTTTGCAAACATACTGTTTCATATTTCTTCTCATTAATGTGGGGTGTTACAATGCGTATGTTTTTAAGGCTATTGATGAGTCTCGTTTTTGTCGTGGGTGCGTTCACCGCATCGGCGCACGCAAAAGGCAAGCGCGTAGCCCTGGTCATTGGCAATTCAGCTTATGAACACACCACCCAACTTGCTAATCCGAAAAATGATGCCGAAGACGTTGCAGACGCGCTGACCATGATTGGTTTCGATGTAACAAAAGTCGATGACGCAAATTTCTCAAAAATGCGCCGCGCCTTGCGCGATTTTGGACGCAAATCACAAGGTTCTGATATAGCGATGGTCTATTTTGCAGGCCACGGCATGGAAGTGGATAAGCGCAACTATCTTATTCCCGTCGATGCACAACTTGTCAGTGATCAAGACGTTGAATATGAAGCAATCTCCATTGAGCTGTTAAATCGGGCAGTCGCAGGCGCCAAAAACCTGCGCATGATCTTGCTTGATGCTTGCCGAAATAACCCCTTTGTCAGCAATATGGAGCGATCCAACTCAACGCGTGCGATTGGGCGCGGATTGGCGCCTGTCGAACCGCAACACGGCACACTTGTCAGCTATGCGGCACGGGAAGGCACAACGGCAGCTGATGGTGAAGGTCGAAACAGCCCCTATACCAAAGCGCTCGTGTCTCACATCCAAGAACCAGGCCTTGATATTCGTTTTCTCTTTGCAAAGGTTCGCGACAGCGTATTAGAAGCCACATCTGGCGCGCAGGAGCCTTTTATGTATGGCTCCCTTCCCGGCAAAGAAATCTACTTGGTTCCGGGAGAAAAACCAAAACCAAACCCGACTGAAGACAAGAAACCAGGCACAGATGCACCCGTTGTGATTTTTGACCCGACGAAGAGCAACACGGTTGCTGTTGAGCTCGAATATTGGGACACGGTAAAAGATTCTGGTGATATTGAATATATCCAATCTTATCTTGATCAATATCCAAACGGTAAATTTGTGCCTTTAGCACGCCTTAAAATCAAACGTCTTGAGAAGGAAAAAGAAAAGGAAATTGCGGTCGTCACACCCCCTGCTAAGGATGACATTGTCCCCAAGGAAGAAAAAGATGACAATTTCTCACGAGAAGAACTGCTCGACTTCATACGATATAACTATCTTTCAGCATCTGTCGATAATCCATCTCACCTACGCAATATCTATTCGTCACGCGTCAATTATTACCAAAGCGGCTATGTCAATATTGATTTTATTATCAACGACAAGATCAACTACTTTAATCGCTGGCCGAAATATTTTTATGAATATGTTGAGAATACAGCATCGATTGAACGCCTGGACAAAAATTATTTCAGGGTTGAATTTCAATCCCGTTTTGAGCTCGAAAATGCGACCAAAAAGACCAGCGGTGTCAGCCGGACGACGCTGTCGTTGGTAAGATCAAACAACCAATATAAGATCACCTCAGAGAACGGTAAAATCATCGATCAAACGACCGATGATCTTGTTGCAAAAAATTGCACCCCGCGCGACGGGCCTTATCGCGTGGTCAATATTAGATCTAATGATACTCTGAATGTACGCGCAGGTCGCAGCACATCGAACCGGATTTTGGGTGAACTAGAATATAATGCAACAGGCATTTACGCGTCTGCTTGTGATGGGCGCTGGTGCGCGGTTAAATATGGCTGTCTGTCAGGTTTTGCATCTCAGAAATATTTGTCAAATGGCTCTCGTGTGACCACAACTTCAACCCGCACGCAGAGCAACACCTATCATGTTGTTGGCCATACACCATCAGAAGAATTAAATGTGCGCAAAGGTCCAAGCACAAAATACTCTATTGTGGGCACCATTCCGCATAATGGTTCGGGCATTATTGTAAATGCATGTAACTCTATCAGTGGCTTTAGATATAAATGGTGCCAGGTCAGTTACAGAGGTGTCACGGGATGGGCCTATGCTAAATATCTAGCGGATAACTCGGGTAGATTGGCGAATTAAAAATTAATTTTCTTCCAGAAGTTGATTTCACTGCGGGAGTGTTGTTAGTTTTTAAGTGTAGACAGAATTTGGGGGCGTTTTGTTTTGGCGGGATTATTTAATGCAGGAATATTTTTAGTCAGTGCTGTCATTCCAGCCTATCTAACTTATGACGCATTAGCTTCAAACACGACCAGCAACATCATCGCCCTTTCCTGTGGGGTCGTCGCATTTTGCCTGATGGCAACAAACCTCTTTCTTGCCACACGCCCGCCAGTTGTCGAACGCTTGATGGGCGGACTAGATCAGGTTTATTTCGCTCATAAATGGATCGGAATATCCACATTGGTGCTTGCCATTGGACATGAAACAATTGGCATGGATTTAGATGGTGCGGTTCTGACCAGAGGAACCGCTGCCTTAGCCAAAGAAGTAGCCGAATATGCGTTTCCTGTATTAATCGTTCTTCTCGTCATAAGCTTTGTGAAACGCATCCCCAAGATACCGTTTGAAATTCCCTACCAATTTTGGCGAATGAGCCATCGACTTCTTGGTCTGGTATTCATGGCATTGGCATTCCACCAGTTTTTTGTCCGTGCACCGATTGAGGCAGACTCACTCCTATCGAGTTATCTGCAACTTGCCGCGATCATTGGCGTGCTGAGTTTCATCTATACTCAGACGATCGCTTTTCTTCGACGCAGAAAATATGAAATCTCATCGGTAGTTAAACACCCGGCAGCAACCATTATTGAAGCGCAGCCGAAGAGCAAAATCCGCATTAAACCGCGTCCGGGAAATTTTGCCCTCATCTCCATCAGACGCTCAGGCCTTAAGGAACCTCACCCGTTCACCATCAGCCAAGCACGCGATGACGGAACCATACAATTCTCCATCCGTGGACTGGGTGATTTCACCAGATATCTTCGAGACAATGTTCAAGTTGGCGATGCCATGACAATCGAAGGGGGATATGGTAAATTTGATTACAGACTTGGAAGTTCACAGCAAATATGGGTCGCAGGCGGGATCGGAGTCACGCCATTTTTAGCATTTTGCGATAGTGTAACTGAAGATAACACCAGACGCATTCATCTGTTTTATTGCGTCGGCAAAGAAGAAGAAGCTGTCAGCCCTGAGCGTATACAAGCAGCCGCTGAAAGAAGTGATAAATTCACATTCACTTTATTTGTAAGTGCCAATGACGGGCGTTTTTCGGCAAACCATATCATCGAAAACTCACCCGTTGATCCAAGTTCATCATCGCTTTGGTTCTGCGGACCTGGACCGATGCGAGAAGCAATCGTTGGCGATTTAAAAAAAGCAGGGAAATCACCTGAGGGAGTGCATTATGAGAAATTTGAGTTTCGCTAAATCAAGATTAGTCGCAATAGCGGGCTTTACATTAGCAAGCATAATCGGAGGATCAGCTGTTGCAGCAGAGATATATCCCGAGGGCGCTTTCAGCGATTACAGCGCAAATTTAGACAATGGCAAAACGCTGTTTCACGCATCAGCATGCGCCTCATGTCATGGCCTTGCCGATCAATTAGATACGCTTGCTGGCGGTTTAAAAATCTCAACAAAACTTGGAACATTTTACACACCCAATATCACGCCAAATAAAGAGCATGGCATTGGAAATTGGAGCAATGCGCGTTTCTTAAATGCTGTAATAAACGGCACCAAAGAAGACGGCTCTAAATATTTTGGCTCGATCTTCCCCTATGCTGCTTTTGCGAAAATGTCCCCTGAGCAAGTGCTCGATATCAAAGCCTATATTGGTACTTTGCCGGAAAGCGATGCGCCAAGCAAAGAACATAGTGTATCATTCCCTAGCAAACTCATCATGCGTCAATGGTCTGATGAACGCCCTGAATTGATGGGTTCAAGCGATCCGCAATTGGCGCGCGGCGAATTCCTGGTGAATTCAGCAGCCCATTGTAGCGAATGTCATACACCGCGAAATATGGGTGCAATGACATATAAACTGGATGAAGAAAATTCATTTGCCGGTGAGACAGGCTTGTTCGGCGACTTTGCGCCTAAGATCAATGCAAAGCATATCGAAGCCTTCGGTGTAGAAGCATTTGTGGTCGGCAATATGCTGGAAGCCAAAAAGCTCAACGGCAAGCCGCTGACGCTCACCAACAAACGTCGTTATGCCAAAGAATATGCCAAACTTCCTCTGGAAGACCGCACCGCAATCTATGCCTATCTGACAGGCAAGCCTGTTGATCCCTCTCCATTGATGGAAATGGACAAAGCTGCGCAGGAACGGGAAGGTGTTATTCCGATCGAACCTGATGTAGTGAAAGTCTTGCCGAACGATCCACGTCCAGATACAACAGGCGCCACGGAACTGATGCAACGCATTGATGCCTATTGCACCGTTCCAACAACAGTGGCAGCGCCAGCCGGTCAAAATAAATCAACCATTTCACCAGCGATTATCGCGGAAGCTGACAGCATTATGGATGGCTTCTGCCGTGACTGTCATGGTCCTGGTCGCGGTAATGCGGGTAGTTTCCCCATGGGTGATATTGCCTCAATTGCCGGCGACAGAAATTCTGTTATTCCCGGAAACCCTGAAGGTTCTCCACTTTACGCATCCATTGTGAGCAACCGTATGCCATTGGGCAAAAAGATGTCCAAGGATGAAGTTGCAGCATTACATACATGGATCACAGCCCTTGGCGGAGATGCAAATGCACAAGCTGCGGCGCCGGCTGTTGAAATTAAAAGCGCACCGAAAGAAGCGCTACCAAAATTTGTCGGTGGGACAATTGAAGAGCTTCATTTAGCAGCAATGAATGATTTGCGTCAGCTGGATCAACTTGATTGGCAATATGTCCGGTATTTCAACTTTGCTTATACCCCTTTGCCACCGGTTGATTGCAGCGCGGAAGGCTTAAGCCGCAATCCGGTTTACACACTTCATGCTGCATTTAATAAATTCATCAACTCAGCTTCACTCGGCAATCGCCTTGTGCCAGTCACCGCTGTACCGGGCACCAATGGTGCGTTGGTGCGCATCGATCTGCGTGATTACGAATGGACTGCTGAGCAATGGCTCTCGCTTTCAACTGGTGCATTTACGGAAAGTGTTGCGCATGCTGACTTTTCGCAAAAAGCATGGGATACATTGCTGCGCACAACATCAAGCATTTATCCATATGCGATCTCACCATCATCGGATCCGATCTTGGCTGCCTTGGCACAAGGCATCGGTGATGATGTACCGATCATGCGTGCTGACTGGTTCACGCGCTTTGCATCAGAATCGCCTTATTATGATGTCTTATTGCAATTGCCAGACCAAATTGAGGTTCTTGAAAGACGCCTTAATGTTGACGTCGCAGCGAATATCTTCAACCAACGCATTATCCGCGCTGGCTTTGATCAAGGCCAATCAGGTGTGTCTGATCACAACCGCATGCTCGAGCGTCATGAACTGGCCAATGGCGGTTACTATTGGAAATCTTACGACTTTGCCACAAGTGATGGTGAAGGATCCCTCCTTGCCCATCCAGATGGTCCGCCAGAATTAGGTCGTACGGCCTCTGGCACGAAGCCATTTGAATATGATGGTGGCGAGATGATCTTCTCACTGCCAAATGGTCTGCAAGGTTATTATCTGTCTGATAATTTGGGCAATCGCTTATTGATTGGCCCGACTGCTATTGTGTCGAACAGAAAGAAAGCCAATGGCCGTGGAGTTGAAATCATCAATGCACGCTCATGCTTTGAATGTCACGATAATGGTATTGTGTTCAACACAGATGTTGTCCGCAAAGGGATTCTATCATCGGCGCAATTTACCAAAGATCAGCGCGATGTGCTTTTAAGAATGTATCCTGAAGAAGAGGTCATTCAAGAAGCTTATATGAAGGACTTCGAATTCTTTGTAGATAATCTTGCCAAGCTGAACATCACAGAGACCAATAGTGCAGGCATGACAGTCAGTAGTCGTCCACCATTTGAAACTGGTCAAACCGAGCTGGTCACATATCTTGCTGACCTTCACTTTGATGATCTTGAATATGATGCGCTCGCACGCGAGTTTGGTCTCACTGTTGAAGAGTTCCAAGATCGTATCTTCGGTATTGGTGACGCTCATTTGAGCCAAATAGTTGCGACTTGGACAAGACGGGCACAAAATGGTTTAAAAATCCCACGTGAGGAAGTTGAAAACTATTGGAAAGTGCTTCTACCACTTCTAACGCATTTGGATGCTTATACTTATTCCGGTGCCGTGACTTATGAAGCTGTTAAATCAGTCGATGATTATGAAAAAGTCACAGAAGTTGCCGTTCAAAAAGTAACAGAAAAACTCACTGATCCTTACAAACCAACAGCCACGGTTGCGAAGGAATATGAGGAGTTTAAAAAGCCTTCTAACCCGATGCACTTGCTTATTCGTGCAGGTGATACGGATGTGAAAGTTGGCGATTATCTGGAATTTGAAATTTCGACCAACCGAGATTGCGAGTTGCAAATCCTATATGTTGAAGCCAACAAAACGATTGAGGAATATCCGCAATCCGTTCTCGGGCCCAACATCCTAAAAGCCAATGAATGGCGTAAAGTGCCCTTCCCTGGTTCGAAACTGCGTGTTCAGTTTGATGAGCCCGGAAATGGCGAAACGCTAATCGCATTCTGTCGTGTCGGTGGTTTGGGTGAATATCGTATCCGCCCACATGAAGTGGTGGAACTTGCTAAGGAACTTTCACTTGATCGCAAGCGCGGCATTAGCTTCGTTGCCGAAGAGCAGATCGAAGTTGATGAAGGTGAAAGCGCCTATAACTACATCACTTTTGATGTGAGATAACGAAAATGCTGACACCCGCGATCCTCTATTGCGGGTGTCATTCTCATGGAGGATAAGTTGATGACAACTCAGAACAAAACGAAACTTTTCGCAATTGGATTATCCACATTTTTAGCAAGCAAAGCGTTTAGCATGGCTAGTGATTGCAAAACTTCGTTAGCTGAGCTGAATGACGCACGAATGAATGCGGATTATTCCATTGTGGAAGCGGCAATTGGTAAATTTAAATCAACGACCGATTGTTCTGATGAATCCGTCAATTTAGCACTCACGCAAACAGCTGCCATTTTGGCCCAACGCGCGCAAGGTGAAATTGCCAATGGCAATCTATCAAATGCTGAGCAATTGCTCTCTATGGCACCTGCGACCCATTGGCTGGTGCAAGTTTCACGCGCTGACATTGCGGCCAAACAAGACGATCGAGCCAAGGCAGCTGAGCTTTATAATGCAAGCCTTGACACAATCTTAGATCAAGCGCTGACACCTGATAGCGAGCAATTGGGCGAATACGCGCAGCAGATTGCTATGCTGGCGCAGGAAAATACAATGTTGGCAGGATCAACAGCCAATCTTATCAGCCGGTCTGATGGACGCGCCACAGGCGTTTATGGAGCCTTATCGCGCGGTCTATCATTTGTGCCAGCAGAAAAACCAGCGGCAGAGTATAAGCCTCCGGTCAATGAAGAAGTCTATGAAAAACGACCGGTGAAATCGACATATATCCCGATTAAATTTGCAACTGATTCCGATCACTTAGGTGACACAGGCAAGCAGGAAGCATTGAAACTCGCCAAGTTCATCAACTCTTATCACATCAAGAAAATCAAACTGATTGGTCATACGGATGAACGCGGCAGCCATGAATATAATCAGGATCTATCTGAACGTCGTGCACATAGTCTGAAGACTTTCCTAATCGATCATGGTGGTGTCATTGCTGAGATCATCACCATTGGTCGAGGTGAAAAAGAACCACCGGTTCTATCTGATTACTCAATTTACAGCGTCGAACAAAGACAAGCGATCGCCCGTCGCGTGGAGCTAGCACTGGATTAATTTCATGATGGTTATTCGCGCGGTTTTCACGATTGTTTTTTTATGCTTATCGATACAATTATCGCAAGCCAAACAATTTGGTTTGGTCGTGGGTATTGATGATTACAAACATTTCTTTCCACGAGCGGAGACCCCTCCCGGCCAGCATACCGATCTACAAGGCGCGGTAAATGATGCAAAACTCATAGCCAAATCCTTGCGCGCCAAGGGCGTTGATCTACCTGACACGCATGTCCTGCTCAATGAAACTGCGACGACGAAAAACTTTCTAGCCGCATATCAAAACATGCTCGATCGTGCGGATCCCGGCGATACATTTATCATCACATTTGCAGGTCACGGCGGTCAGGAAAGAGAAGTTGCCGAACCTTTGGATGAGAAGGATAATCTCGATGAAACTTTAATGTTCTACGAGTTTGATCCACAAAACCCGCGCGTTGGCAGGCTCAATGACGATCAGATTCGAGAACAGCTCAAACTCGCCAGAGAATTTAAAATCATCCTCGTGATGGATTCCTGTCATTCAGGTGGTCTTGAGCGCTCGATCAATAAAAACATTGCTGGCGCATCTCGTAATGGCGGCAAGTGGAATATTACCGTTGAACCTCTTTTAGATGAGATCATCCCCAAAAGTGGTGACAAAGATAATTCGCTCGCTCATGTGACGAAAATTCTGGCGACCGCAACAGATGAATTGCTTGTGACGGAAACCCGCATTGATGGTCAACCACACGGCGCGCTTTCCTACTATTTTGCGCAAGGCATTTCAGGTGAAGCGGATGCGGATAAGAACAATTATGTCAGCAAACGTGAATTATCAAATTATATCGAAACACAAGTTTTGGCGGAAATGAACCAGAACCAAAAACCACGCCTTCTGCCGCGCGGTGACGACACTGTCGCCTTTCAACTGGTTCCAGATGCACCCGAACCCGCTGAGCCAGAAAAAGAAGAACCAAAGCCAGAACCAAAACCTGTGATAAAGGTTGATACCGAAGTCAAGCGGGACGATCGCATCACAGTTCGTACACTCGATGGGTCAGATATTTTTGCACTCGGTTCCGATGGTCGATATGTCACCGAAAGCGCGGACATCACCTTTGAACCGACACGTGACGGTTGGACGGTTTATAACCACACCGGCGATAAAATTTATCATCTTTTTGAGGAAGACGAGCTGAGCGATGAACCTCAAAAAATCATAGCACGAACGAAATTCCTTAAACGTCTGCACAAGCTTGTCCGCTCGGATTTACCATTGGGTGAAATCAGAGCTGCGCAATCGCCCAAACTGCAAACCATTGGTTCGCGGGTGAAGTTTACCTTCACTGCACCAAGTGAAAATTTGCAGCATCTGACAGCGTTTAATCTCGCTGGCAATGGCGAGTTTCAATATCTCTATCCTCAACCGACAAGCCCGTCGGAGATCGGATCGCGCGGATTAGCTGTTGAGTTTCAGGTTGTCCCGCCAGCAGGTGCAGACCAACTTGTCGGCGTTTATTGCACCGACCAGCCGCATGATCTGCAAAACTATTTGCGCAATCACAATGGTGGATATGCACCTGAACCGGCTGAGTTTGAAATCTTCTTAAAACAAGTTGATTGCCAAATCGGAAGAATTGGCCTTTTCACCCAAGAATAGGCGTTTTTAAAGCCTCACAATCGCAAGATTTGTCAACAAGCCTGAATAGATGAACTTTTAGGTCTGTCATCACTTGTGTAATTGAGATTTTAAACTACATATGCCGCAGCTTTAAACAACATTCATCATCAATCTTGGAGGCTTATTATCGTGAGTGATACAGCATCAAAAGAGACATTTTCATTTCAGACCGAAGTTGGACAGCTTTTAGATATCGTTGCCGGTTCGCTTTATTCAAACCGCGAAATCTTTTTAAGAGAACTCGTCTCCAATGCTTCAGATGCTTGCGATAAACTTCGCTATGAAGCACTCACAAATGCCTCTCTCTTAGAGGGTGGGCAAGACTTTACGATTGGCATTGAAATTGATGCGAAGGCGAAAACCCTGACCGTTTCTGACAACGGCATCGGCATGAACCATCAGGATCTGCTAGACACGCTGGGCACGATCGCCAAATCCGGTACCAGCAATTTCTTAAACGCGCTCGATGATGAAAACAAAGGCGATTTGGGTCTCATTGGCCAATTTGGTGTTGGCTTCTATTCCGCCTTTATGGTGGCTGAAAATGTCAGCGTCACAACCCGCAAAGCTGGAGAAAAAGAAGCTTGGCTTTGGGCATCTGATGGCAAGGGTCAATTTACCATCGAACCGACCACAAGAGACAGTAACGGTACAAGCGTCACACTTGCACTTAAGAAAGATGCCAAAGAATTCTTAAAAGATGCGCGTATCAAGCACATCATTCGCACCTATTCAGATCACATCAGCTTCCCCGTATTACTTGGTGAGGACACGCTCAATTCAGCATCTGCTCTTTGGACACGACCAGCTAAAGACATCACCGAAGAGCAATACACCGAGTTCTACCGACATTCCGGACATGCATATGATGAACCATGGCTGACCATGCATAATCGCGTTGAGGGTCTGCTCAGCTACACTAATCTGTTGTTTGTGCCGTCTATGGCGCCGTTTGACCTTTATGAGCCGGAGCGTAAAAGCCACGTTAAGCTATATGTCAATCGCGTCTTTATCACCGATGACACACAAGGGCTTCTGCCGCCATATTTGCGTTTCTTGCGCGGCATCGTCGACAGCAAAGACCTCTCACTCAATGTCTCACGCGAAATGCTGCAATCTGATCCAAAACTCGCCAAGCTCAAAACCGGCCTAACCAAACGTGTGCTTGGTGAATTAAAGAAAAAGGCCGATAAAAAGCCAGAGGATTATAAAGCGTTTTGGGCGAATTTCGGCGCGGTTCTAAAAGAGGGTCTGGTCGAAGAAATTGCTCTACGCGACAAGATTTTAGAAATCTGCCGATTTAGATCAACTCAAGGCGAAGAACTTACTAGCCTTGCAAGCTATGCTGAACGCATGAAAGAAGGCCAGGACGCGGTCTATTACATCGTTGGTGAAGACGCGTCCAAAATTGCCCTTTCGCCACACCTTGAAGGTTTTAAAGCCAAAGGCGTTGAAGTGTTGCTCTTGTCAGATTCCGTTGATGAATTCTGGTTGCAACACATCACTGAATTTGAAGGCAAAGCGTTTAAATCCATCACCCGCGGCTCTGATGATCTGGATAAAATTGATAATCCAGACAAGAAGGATGAGGATGAAAAACCCGAGGCCCAAGAGCTCGACAAGCTTATCGAGCTCATCAAGGCAGAACTTGGAGACACCATTAAGGACGTCCGTCCATCAAAACGCCTTACAGATAGCCCTGTATGCTTAATCGCAGATGATGGTGATATGGATGTCACACTTGAACGCATGCTCAAACGTGCAGGACAATTGCAGCATTCAACACCACGTGTTTTAGAGCTCAATCCAACGCACCAAATCATCCTCAAACTTGCTGAACGCGCAAAAAGCGATGACGGTGCGAGCGATGATTTGCTCAAAGACGCTGCACATTTGCTGCTTGATCAAGCGCGGATCTCTGAAGGCGAAGCGCCAAGCGATGCATTAGAGTTTAGCAGACGCCTAACCGCCGTCATGTCTTTAGCGCTTTAGGACCTTAGAAAAGTGGCCAATGGAGCCAGTTGATCACTTTTCTATTGTCATGCAAAAACCAACTTAACATTAAGTTTTGTTGTGCTAACGTTGATCCCGCACATCTTTTGTGCGGGGAAAATGTAAGCAGAGATGAAATGCGACAAAAATATACAGCTGCACATTGGGGCAGCTATCAAGTTGATGCGTCAGACGACGAAGTAAAACTTGAACCCTTGGACGACGATCCAAATCCATCCACCATTGGCAATGGTTGGATGAGCGCTACCACAGACAATCAATTAAGAATTACCAAGCCAGCTGTTCGAAAAGGTTGGCTTGAGAACCGAGAAACATCCAATCGATGCAACGACATCTATATAGAGGTGGAGTGGGACGTTGCGCTCGATCTTGCAGCCAAAGAGCTGACACGTGTTCGCCAAGCCCATGGCAATTCCGCGATCTATGCTGGCTCATATGGTTGGGCAAGCACCGGGCGTTTTCACCACGCACAATCACAACTGAAAAGGTTCCTCAACACCATTGGGGGCTTCACCTCATCCAAAACCACCTATTCACATGGTGCGGCGGAAGTTTTATTGCCGCATATTACCGGCATGTCCAACAGGGTCTTCCAAGATGAAATGACCAGCTTGGAACTGGTGGCAGAACATTGCGAATATCTTGTCTGCTTTGGCGGCATTTCAGCCAGAACCGCGCAGATTACCTCAAGCGGAACGTCCAAACATGAGGTGGAGAATTGGCTGGAAGCCACACGCCAAAACGGCATGAAAGTGGTCAATATTTCACCGCTGCGGTCGGATTTTTCAAGCGATGCTGGCGCGCAATGGTTACCGATCAGACCCAATACAGATGCCGCGCTGATGCTGGCGATTGCGCATACGCTCATTGATCGCAACCTTTATGATGAGGCATTCCTAAACACCTATTGCGTTGGCTGGGACGCATTTAAAGCCTATGTGATGGGCGAAACGGATGGCATTGCAAAAACACCTGAATGGGCAGAAGAGATCACTGAGATATCTGAGGGTGTTATCATTGAACTTGCCGAAAATATGGCGCGTCATAAAACCATGATATCAACAACATGGGCGATGCAACGCGCTGATCATGGCGAGCAACCGATCTGGCTCGCGCTCACATTAGCTGCCATGTTGGGGCAAATCGGCCAAAAAGGTACTGGCTTTTCCTTTGGATATGGGTCAACCACACCAGTGGGCAGGTCTGATAAATTGATCAGCTGGCCTTCCGTGCCGCAAGGGCAAAATCCGGTGAAGGATTTTATCCCGGTCGCCAAGATCACCGAGCTTCTATCAACGTCTGGCCAGAGTTTCAAATTTGAAGGCGAAACCCATCAAATGCCGGATATCAAACTGGTCTACTGGGCAGGTGGTAATCCGTTTCACCATCAGCAAGACCTCAATAAGCTCAATGACGCGTGGACCAAGCCCGACACAGTGATTGTCCATGAACAATTCTGGACATCAACCGCACGCCGGGCAGATATCGTCTTTCCGGTCACATCCTCGCTGGAGCGCGATGATATTATGATGAACCGTCGCGATCCTAAATTGGTTTGGATGGAACGCGTTTATGAAGCCAAAATCGACGCAAAGTCCGATCACGATATTCTTTGCGGCTTGGCTGAAAGATTAGGCGTGTTGGATAAATTTTCCGAACATAAATCAGTTGATCAATGGCTCGAGCAACTCTGGAGCGATTCTCAAGCAGTTGCGCGTTCTGAGAAATTCGATCTGCCATCATTTGAAGACTTTAAAAACGAAGGCGTGTTTGAATGCCCCAATAGCTCAGAAACGCGCATTCAATTCGGTGATTTTATCGCAGATCCGACGGCCAATCCGCTTAACACACCAAGCGGTAAAATTGAGATCTATTCAGACACCTTTGCAAAAATGGATATGGCCGATTGCCCGCCTCACCCCATGTGGCTCGAACCGGTTGAATGGTTGGGTGATCAACATAACAAGCCGGATGCCCTGCATCTAATTTCCGGTCAGCCAGCAACGCGTTTACATAGCCAGCTCGATAACGGATCGGAATCCAAGTCCACAAAAATCAAAGGTCAAGAGCCCGCTTATCTGCACACCAAATTTGCAGCAAGGAATGGCATTCGAAGCGGCGATATTATTCTGGTTCATAATGAACGCGGCAAGTGTTTATGCGCAGCTCAATTGACCGATGATATCCATCCACAATCGATCTCGCTTGCAACAGGCGCATGGTATGATCCGCAGGAAATTGATGGTGAGATAATCGAGGTGCATGGCAATCCCAATGTGCTGACCATTGATAAAGGCTGCTCAGAGTTATCGCAGTCTAATATCGCGCATACAGCACTGGTATGGGTGTCGAAATGGGAGAAGCCGCTTCCACCCATTAAAGTTCACTCGCCACCTGAGATCGAGCAACCAAATTAATTCCAATAAAAAAGGCCAGATCTTTTCAGACCTGGCCTTTTATATGGATATCTAATTCAGACTACATTTTACAATCTGCAGCATAAGCATCTGAATGCCCTGTCAGACCAGTTGCGATGATCTTGTTGGTAAAGACGTCACCTTCTTTGATCACTTCGCGAACATAAATGTCCTGAATTGGATGATGGTTATTGCCAAATTTGAAATCACCACGTGTTGATGAGAATTCAGCGGCTTTGAGTGCTGCTCGGAATGCATCAGCATCTTTAACATCAGCTTTCTCCATCGCGCTTAGCAACAAATTCGCTGTGTCAAAACCTTGTGATGCATAAAGCGATGGCAGACGACCATATTCAGCTTGGAAACTCTCAACAAACGCTTTGTTCGTTGCGTTATCAATGTCTTTGTTCCATTGAGATGTGTTTTTCACACCCAATGCCGCTTCACCCACGGCTTGCAAAATGCCTTGGTCAAAACTAAAGGCTGGACCAACAACAGGCAAGTCGATGCCACTGCCTGAGAATTGTTTTAAGAACGAAATTCCCATGCCACCAGGCAAGAAGAAGAACACGCTATCTGCACCAGACGCACGGATTTGAGCGATTTCAGCCGCATAATCTGTTTGGCCAAGTTTTGTGTATAATTCACCTGCGAGACCACCTTCGAAGAAACGCTTGTAACCCGTCAAAGCATCTTTACCAGCTGGATAGTTTGGCGCCAAAATGAATGAGTTTTTATAACCTGCATCATTGGCATAAGCACCCGCTGCTTCGTGCAGGTTATCGTTTTGCCAGGCGACATTAAAATAGTTTGGATGACAGCCCTTGCCCGCTAGCGGAGATGGACCGGCATTTGGCGAGAGGTAGAACTTGCCTTGTGCGGTTGCTGCAGGCACAACAGCCATTGCAAGGTTGGACCAGATAATGCCTGTTAGCACATCCACTTTTTCAGATTGAATCATCTCATCAGACAATTGCACAGCAATATCAGGCTTGCGCTGATCATCTTGGATCACAACTTCCAAATTACTGTTTCCGCTTTGCTTCACAGCAAGCATGAAGCCATCTCTCACATCAATGCCCAATCCAGCACCACCGCCAGACAGTGTGGTGATCATGCCGACTTTCACTTTACCGTGGCCATCAGCCATTGCAGGCAAAATAGATGCAGCGCTCAAGGCAGTGGCGGCAATTGCAGCCAATCCAAATGCTTTCAATTTCATATTCAACTCCCAATTATTATTTTCCCACGCATATAAGCAGATTAGTTTTTGGATCGAAACAGAAAATTTGTTTGAATGCAAACAAACTTAATCGTTTTCGTTAACGCGACTAGTAGGTTCACGGTCAAAATTAGATTTTGAAACCATATTCTTAGCGCAATAAAGTGATAACAATCCACTTGCCTATAGCAATCGCGGTCAGGTAAGTAATCTAAATGCTAAACCAAAGCAGTCAATTTAAGAAAACGCTTAGATCTTTGATCGGATCTTTCTTGTTTTCCAATGTGAGTAAATGATCTGATATGACCAAATTCTTTTCACGCAATAATTCATGGTCGCAATTTATGCTTCTCATCGCCTTGTTATTTGCATTCGTTCACCCTGTTAAAGGTGAAGTCATTGAACAAAAAGAAAGCCAGTATAATACGATCATCATCCGAAAAGATAACAATCTTATCTCGATGACATTTGGTCATAACACACGCATTTACACTGAAAGCGTCAAAGATATTACAGATGAATTGGCGCTACCTGTCACTTATACGCGGTATATGACAATCGCTATGGCCTATACCGAAACGCCAAATAAAGTGGTTGAGATTGGATCAGGCGGAGGCCGAACTTCCGCCTATTTGAGCCAAAGCATACAAGATACAAATGTGACGACAGTGGAGTTGGATCCAGAAGTTTTACGACTTGCGGATAAATATTTTGGTCTGAAAGAAACAGATAATTTGAAGATTGTCGAACAAGACGGCCGCATTTATCTCACACGCAACAAAGAAAAGCACGACATCATCATTGTCGATGCGTATCGCGGGCCCTTTGTGCCATTTCACCTTCTGACAAAACAATTTTACGAGCTATCCGCCAAACGCCTGAACGAAGGTGGTGTGATGGTGCAAAATATCGAACCATCGACCATGTTATTCGACGCTGCCATCGCCACCATTTCAGATGTGTTTGATCATGTGGACCTTTATGAAGCCCGCGGCAACATTGTCGTAATCGCTTATAATGGTGAAGAAAAAAACATTGACGATATCCACGCACGCGCAAAACAACTCGATGCAAAATATAGTTTGAAGTATCCCATTGCATCTTATCTAGATGAGCGCCGGACTGTCCTTAAAGACCTTATCAAGGGCGAGGTTTTAACGGATGATTTTGCCCCAGTTCAATATCTCAATTCGATTGAGCGACATAACCGTCGCTTGGAAGAAATTTCGCAGTAAATTCGAGGCCTGAAATGCGTTATATACTCTACTGCCTCTTGTTTATCGAAGGCTTTGTGCTGTTGGGATTTGAGATGCTCGCCAGCCGATATCTTAATCCCTATTTTGGCAGCGGTATCGACACTTGGGCCTGCATCATTTCAGTCGTTCTCCTCTCCATGATGTTTGGATATATGGTTGGTGGGAATCTCTCAAAAAGATTTACAGCCATCTCTGTCCTTTCCATCGTCACAGCAATCTCAGGCGTCTACATGATCCTCGTCTCGATCTTCGGGCACGGTTTGCTGCAAACGGCGATTGAAGACTTAGAATATGGCTTCCCGCTCTTATTCGCATCTGCTCTGCTCATTCAGGCATTGCCTGTATTTCTCATGAGCTTCTGGTCGCCCTATTTGGTAAGAAGCCTCACCAGAAACATCCAAGAAAGCGGCAGCATTGCAGGATGGGTTTATGGTGTTTCCACGCTTGGCAATGTTGTTGGTACGCTGGTCACCGCCTTTGTACTCATCCCGCGCTTTGGTACCTCGCAAATTTCCATGAGCTTTGGCATCATTCTCTTGTTCATCGCATCCTTGATCATGGTTATTCACCTCAAATCCGGCTTCCTAATGAACAAATTACCAGTAGTCTTGGTAACGGCATTGCTCGCAACCGGTATTCTACCTAAGACCGACGCGTACGCGGAAAATATAGAAATTCAAGCTATGTATCCTGAAGGTGTTTTCTTTAGTGTAACTGGAGATCTTTATTTTACAGAAATGACAGCAAATAGAGTGATGCGCTTCTCCGACAATAAGCTCAACGTATTTTGGCAGGGCGAGAAATGCGGACCA
Source organism: Rhizobiaceae bacterium (assembly GCA_017644105.1). GTDB lineage: Bacteria > Pseudomonadota > Alphaproteobacteria > Rhizobiales > Rhizobiaceae > Lentilitoribacter. Next base: position 79,489 of record JAEPMD010000008.1, read on the forward strand.
ACGGGTTTTACAAATATTCAAAGCAACCACTTCGCCCTCGCCTGTCATTTAGAACCGAAGATACTGATTTTAGATGACGAAGGTTCCATCAAACACCGGCTTTTGCATTCATCAGGTGGTTTTCGAATTTCTTCGCCCAATGACATCAATTCGGATGGCAAAGGTGGCGCATATTTTTCAAATTCTGGTGTTTTCTCGCCAAAGGCCAAACATGATGGCCGTGTCTTTCATATCGATGATCAACTCAATGTCAAACAAGTTGTCCAAGGCATTCGCTACGCCAATGGTGTGGCCTATGACATCGACTCTAAAACACTTTATGTAAGTGAACACTTAAATAAACGCGTATTAAGTTTCCAGCAAAAGGAAGATGGAACATTTAGCAATTCACCCAACGTCCATGCGGATTTTTCTACATTTGCTGAATTCAAAGATGCTTCAGATCTAACCGGCCCCGATGGCTTACGAATCTTGGATGAAGGTGCATTGCTCGTTGGTCTTTATGGAACGTCAAATGCGGCGATCGTGGGTTCATGCGGCAATGTTAAATTCATCCCGGACTTTGATAAATTCGTCACAAGCGTTGGACTTCAAAATGGAAAGCTTGCCGTTGCATCCGCAAAAAAAAACACCAGATTTCCCTATATTGGCCATGTGCATATCAGGGATAACATCAGCACAAAAGTGTGCTAATTATATCTGATCAATAATCAAACCGACTGAAAGAATATCACCTTGTATCTCAGCAAACGCCAGAAAGAAATTTTGGATCACGTGCTCCGCAATGGTGAAGTCTTTGTAGATGATTTAGCAAACGAGTTTGATGTCTCACCGCAAACTATTCGAATGGATTTGCGCGAGCTCGACAAGGCCGAAAAACTTGAACGCACTCATGGCGGCGCGCGCGCCAAAAATGGCAAGAAAAATCTCGCCTATGAAGAGCGCAAGCAAATTGCTGCTGCGGAAAAGGTGAGGATCGGTCAGGCAGCTGCGAAGCTTGTTCCAGACAACGCTTCCCTCTTTATCAATATCGGCACAACAACAGAGGCCGTGAGCGACGCATTGGGGCAACATTCTGGGCTGTTGATCATTACTAACAACATCAATGTGGCGAGCAATCTGGCCCTTGGCGAAGCCAATGAAATTGTTGTCGCAGGTGGCACAGTGCGCGCGAGCGATGGCGGTATTATTGGTGAGGCAACCGTTGATTTTATCAATCAGTTCATGGTGGATTTTGCCATCATTGGCACTTCAGAAATTGCTGAGGATGGTGCCCTACTCGATTTTGATTATCGCGAGGTGAAAGTCTCACAAGCGATTATGAAAAATGCCCGACATGTTATTTTGGTGGCCGATGGCACAAAGCTTGGTCGCAAGGCGCATGCCCGCATTGGGCATATCTCTCAGATAGATACATTTGTGACGGATACTATTCAATCCGATGATCTCAGACAGCTTTGCCTTGACGCAGACATAGATATCATCGAGACAAAGGCAGATTGATTGATGGCCTGCTGAAACACGACAGGCCACCAAGATTTTCATTCAACCAATATCAGCCAAACAGCTCTTTAAATAGGCCGATGGATTGACGGAACCCATGTTCAAAATCACCATCACCGGGATGATAAACACTTTCAAATGAGATGACGCCATCATAACCATCTGATCGCAATGCACTTGCCATAGGCTCGAATAATTTGCCCAATTGCCCCTCACCCATTCTTCGAACTTCAAGCGTAGCGCGCGGCGTATCTACCTGAACATCCTTGATATGAATGTGACCAAGATATCCATCCTTGGTTTCTTCATAGCCATTGGGATAAGCAAGTTCATGACACCAACAATTATTCGCTGGATCCCACAACACTTGCAGCGTGTCTTTGGCATTAAGGTCATCAATCATTTTACGTGCTGTATAATTGGAATTGACCATCGTGCCATTTCCGGTTTCCACAACCAGCTTAATGCCTTCCGACTTCGCCAATTCAACAGCGGGCGAAATAATCGGCAACATGGCGTCCCATGCCCCATGAGCCACATTCCATTTCTCAGCGCCATTGGCACCCCACAGGATTTGCTCCTTTTTCGGCGTCATAATCCGGACCAAAGGCGACGCCACAATATGCGCCATGTCAATCACCCGTTTAAGCGCATCCATGTGCTTCGTATGAAGCTCATCTCCGGGTTTGTTCGCAGATGTCATCCCAGCAAATATGTGGCGCGAAAGACAGGATACGGGCTTTCCACGATCTCGCAGCAATTGATCAATTGCCATGATCTCTTCAGTGCTATGATCCCCGACTTCCTTCTCACCCACAAACTGCAATTCAGCATATTCGAGGTCAAATTCATCCATCACGTCAACCGCATGTTCAAGGTCGCGGCTAATACCATCACAAATTACACCAAGTTTCATTTTTGCTGAGCTCCTTTGCGATGAAGTTCCGCCCCGACGATATCTTCAATCACCCTGGTACAGGCCCAGTTGTCACCATTTGGAAATTTCGATTTTCCTGCATGAAACACCTGCATGGCGGCCGCTGCCGTGTGCAATGGAACGCCCAATTCTTCTCCTAAATTCATCGAAATCGTCAGATCTTTATGCATAGTATTAATGTGGCTACCGGTGCCCTCAAATAGCCGATCAATGATCTTTTCAAGGGCGTTATTTACAACACCGCACCCGGCCGAAGATGTTGAAAAAACATCTAAAATGACTTGACCTGGCACGCCAGATTTAGCAGCCAATGCGGCCGCTTCAAAAGTTGCTGAGAACTGCGCGCCAATGAGCGATTGCAAACAAGCTTTGACGGTTTGCCCGTCCCCGCATGTTTCACCCACTCTGTGAATATTTGCAGATACGGCTTCCATCACATCTTTGCATTCAGCCATGGTCGCGTCAGAGCCCGCGGCCATCATGGCCAAGGTACCACCTTGCGCACCGGGAAACCCGCCAGACACCGGACTATCAATAATCTCAAATGCGGTAGATTTTAGTTCAGCGCCAATCTCACGTGCTTCTCTTGGTTTGATGGTCGCCGTTAATATAAGCGTTGATCCATCCTTTAATTTGGACGTAAGACCACCCTCACCAAAAATAACTTGTTTGGCCTGATCACCTGTCATGACCATAATGAACACGACATCTGCATTTGCACCCACGCTTGCAATGCTGTCAGCTGCATGTCCGCCCAAATCTTTAAATGCGGCCATACGGTCGGGGCTTAAGTCAAATCCCCAGGTTTCAAATCCGTTTTTAATTAGGTTTTTGGCAATCCCTGACCCCATATCTCCGATGCCAATTATTCCGACAGTTTTCATAATATATTCCTATCTTCCGTTTGCGTTATCTGAGAATTCATCTCAGCGTTTTGCGGGATTTCAGGCACTTTTTAGGTGTCGGGCGGGTCCGGAAGACACCCGCTGCCCGAATAAAACGTCGAAGTTACTTATTCTCCAACGTATCCTTCACAACTTCCCAAGCAACTGCCAAATGCTCATCCATTGCATTTTCCGCCTGCACGGGGTCTCGCTCCAAAATCGCATCATAAATCTTTTTATGTGCATGATAATTAACCAAATTATGATCCGGTGCCCTTTTCATCTTCCCCCAACTGGGCGATAGCCAAGATAAATATCCTTCATGGATTGCAGGAAAAATCGGATTACGGACAATCTTATAAAGAACACCATGGAACTCCATGTCCGTTTGAAAAAAACGCGGCGTGTCATCGATGGCTTCGTAATTGGCCGCGAGCGCTGATTTCAAATCAGCAATATCATCTTTATTGGCATGTAATGCCGCGTGGCGCGCCAGGCTCCGCTCGATAAATTCTCGACTTCTATAGAGGTCAGTTACACCGCCTGGTTCACTTAAAAGATGTTCAATAATATTGCTGGTCGCGGTTAAGACTGTTCCGTAATCCGGTTTTTTCACCACTGGTCGAAATCTGGGTTTTGTCTCCACAAGACCACGATTAGCGAGTGTGGAAATTGCTTCCCGCACAACCGTTCGGCTGGCGCCAAACATATCCATCAGGTCGCGTTCTGCCGGTAACGGTTTATTATTTTCAAATTGACCCGACGCGATCCGAACTTCAATTTCGGCGACTAAATCATCTGATGCTCTTCGCATTCACTCCACCCAAAACAAAAGCTGTGATTTGATTTTGGCACGACCAAACTCCAATTTCAAACCAGGCATTTTTTTTCAGAGTATGAACCCGAACTCAAATTCGCGTCAAGCATATTTAGTTTTATCTATAATTATCATATACTTATAAATTCATTACCGTAGTTTCCGGTGTTAACTCAAGAAAAAACCACTTGACTCGAAACCCATTAACAGTTTTCCTGCCACTATGTTTTGGTCCGACCAAAACACAGGTCCATAAGTAATTTTGGGAGGAATTACTTGGCGAAAATTGCCGCAGTTAGTGTTCGGTTATTTCATATTCCGTTGGCAGAGGTGCTGACGGATGCAAAACACGGTGACCACACCCATTTCGAATTAATCACTGCGACCATCCAATTAGATAGTGGTTTGATCGGAACTGGGTACACATATACTGGTGGCAAAGGTGGTCACGCAATCGCATCTATGATTGAGCGTGATCTAGCCCCAATGCTTGTTGGCAAAGATGCAAGTTCAGTTGAGTTACTGAATGATGCGATGCAATGGCATATTCATTATGTTGGGCGTGGAGGCATCGCGTCGTTTGCAATTTCTGCACTTGATATCGCGTTATGGGATTTGCGAGGGAAAGAGCGCGGATTACCTTTAAATGAGCTGATCGGCGGGGCGGGTTCGAGATGCAAGGCATATCGCGGGGGCATTGACCTTGCATTCTCGCTCCCCAAACTCCTATCCAGCATTGAAGGCTATCTTGAAGCCGGATTTAACGGTGTCAAAATAAAACTTGGCCAACCGAATGTCCAAACAGATATTGAACGGGTTAAAGCCGTTCGCGAGCTCATCGGCTCCGACATATTCTTCATGGTGGATGCAAATTACGCAATGAGTGTTGACGAAGCCATTTATGCGTCCAACGCGATGACAGAGTTTGATATTCTTTGGTTTGAAGAACCCACCATTCCTGATGATTATCTGGGCTATGGCAAAATCGCGGATGCAACGAGCATCCCATTGGCCATGGGTGAAAATCTTCATACAATTCACGAATTCGGTTACGCATTTGAACACGCAAAACTTGGTTATGTCCAACCTGATGCATCAAATTGCGGTGGGATTACCGGATTTTTGCAAGTGGCGGCGCTAGCTGAAAAATACAACATTCCAGTTTGCAGCCACGGCATGCAGGAATTGCATGTAAGCTTGCTATCGGGCCTTAAAAATGGCGGCTGGTTGGAAGCCCATTCATTCCCGATTGATCAATATACTAAACAGCCTTTGAGGTTGGAGAACAGCCTAGCGGTCGCGCCAGATACACCTGGGATTGGCGTCGAATTTAATTGGGACAAACTTGAGAAAGAAGACATGTTATCCGAGGGCGTTAGAAACGTCGCCTAAATCGAAATTTCCGAGCTAAAGGGATGAAGCTCAGAAGCAAATGATCTCAACTGAGATTAAGAACAAAGAAGCAAAATTGGGAGGAACCTTATGCTTAAAACTTTAACTCACACAATGCTTGCAGGTGCAGCAGCCCTTGCATTTATGGCTGGCAGCGCAGCAGCTGACGGTCACGCAACAAAAACAAAATTGCGTATCCAAACTCACTTCTCAACTGAGACATTATCCGGTCAGCTCGCTGGTAAATTCGTTGATGACATTACGTCAATGTCAAACGGCGAAATTGAAGTCGAAATGTTCTATTCAGGTGCGGTTGTGAAAGCGGCTGAAACATTTGATGCGGCTGCAACAGGTATTTTGGATTGCGACATGACTGGTGGTGCTTACCAAACAGGTAAAAACCCAGCATTCCAGTTCACTGGTGACTTGATGGGTGGTTATTCAAACCCTTACCAGCAAATGGCTTGGTTGCTACATGGTGATGGTCGTACAGCGATCAACAAATTGTATAACGATCACAACATGGAATTTGTTGGCTGGTGGATTCCAGGTCCAGAATCACTATCTTCAACACGTCCAATCCGTGGCGTAGAAGACTTTAAAGATTGGAAATTCCGCTCACCTCCAGGCCTTGCAACAAAAGTGTTTGCAAATTTGGGTGCGTCTCCAATCGTGATGGACTTCAACGAGATCTTTACAGCTCTTGAAACAGGTATCATTGATGGTGCGGATGCTGCTAACTTGACCAACAATATCGGTCTTGGTCTTTATGACATCGCGCAGCACACAAACTATCCTGGCTTCCACTCAATGCCTGCTGACCACCTTGCTTGCCGTAAGGATGTTTGGGATGCAATGCCTGATCACCACAAGAAAATCATGGAAGTCGCCATGGATTCATTGGCCTTGCACAATGCAACAATCAATGAAGTTAAAAATGCGCAAAACGCTGTTGCACTTCGTGCAAAAGGTGTGAACCTCTACGAATGGTCACCTGAAGAGTTGGCGAAATTCCGCGCAGCTGTTCAAAAAGGTTGGACTGAGTTTGCGACAACACCAGAAGCGAAAGATCTTCTAGAAAGCCATATCAGCTTCCTAAAAGGTATTGGAGCAATGCAATAATATTTTAAAATTTATTGCTGGCAGGCGAGCAATCGCCTGCCAATTTCTATGTTCGGCTAGCCTTTATGAAAATCACCAAGATCACCAGTCATGTATTGCAGTATGATATGCCCGAACTACTCGGCTATTCGCAGCAATATTATGCCAAAAGAAGCGCGCATCTGGTGGAAGTTGAAACCGATGAAGGCGTCACAGGATGGGGCGAATGCTTTGGCCCTGGTAATATTGCAATAGCCAACAAATCAATTGTCGAAAACGTAATTCAGCCAATGATATTGGGCGATGATCCAATGGACCGCGATGTCATTTGGCACAAAGTTTATAATCTCATGCGCGACCACGGCCAAAAAGGCATGCCTTTGCAGGCGCTATCAGGTGTTGATATCGCGCTCTGGGATATTGCAGGCAAAGTCGCCCTATTGCCGCTTCATAAACTTTTAGGCGGTGCGCACCGAAAAGATATTCCAGTTTATGGCTACGGGATGATGTTAAGGCCCGAGCCCGTTGAAGATCTGATTTCCCGTTTTGAAGATGAAGCGCAAGAAATAAAGTCTAAAGGCTTCCGGGCCACTAAGATGAAAGTCGGCATGGGACCGAAAGACGATATCCGCCTCGCTGAAGCCGTCCGCAAAGGTGTGGGCGATGATTTTAAATTCATGGCAGATGCCAATCACTGCTATACAACAAGCGACGCATTTTACGTCGGTCATGCATTGGATGAATTAGATGCTTATTGGTTTGAAGAGCCAGTTGCACCTGAAGATTTAGATGGCTATCGCGAGTTACGCGCGGGACTTAAAGTCAATATATCAGGCGGTGAAGCTGAGTTTAATCGCTGGGGTTGGCGGTCCCTGCTTGAAGCCCGTGGATTGGACATCGCACAGCCTGAAGTTTGCGCCCTTGGCGGCATCTCAGAATATATCCGCGTGCTTGCGCTGTGCCATGCACATCATACGCCGGTGATCAATCATGTTTGGGGTTCTGCCATTGCGGTTGCAACAAACCTACACCTGTTGACGGCTATGCCCGCCATGCCCGGTGGGCTGCATCCATGGGAACCGATGCTGGAATTTGATACAACAGATAATAAATTTCGAGATGAATTGTTACAGGAGCCACTTAACATTTCATCTCAGGTTAGGAATAATGACGGCGTTGTCGTCGCGCCACAAGGTCATGGCCTTGGCGTCACGCCGGATAGAGACTTCATAAGTCACTATCGAATTCACTGAGGGGAGAAGTAACGTGGAAAGAAAATCCGGAGGATTGCACGAATGGGCATACGCTTTTGCGTTTGTGTTTTGTGCAGGATGGGTAATTTGGCATGGACCAGCATATATTCTGGATTTCATCCCGCATGAAAATGAAAGCCTGTTGGGACAAATGACGGCGTTGCATCAATCAAAAGATGTAACCCCCAACCTTTCAGGTCTGTTTGGCGGACAAACCGATATTATCGACTGGATTGCGCTCTTATTAGCTCCGGTATTTTTCATCCTCGGCATGCGGAGCGTTGTGCTTGCGCAAATGGAATTTCCTCACGCATCTAAGATCGATTATTTTGCTATGTTCGTTGGCCGCGTGACCATGATTTTGATCATCTCCATGACTTTGATCATGCTCTGGGAAGTCTTCCTCCGTTATGCGATTGAAGCACCGACCCTTTGGGCAAACGAGCTAACGCTTTGGATTGCCGGCTTTGTGTTCTTGTTATCTGGTCTTTATGCCATGCAACAGCGCAGTCATATTCGCATCTTTATTATCTATGATCTTTTACCACGTTGGGCTCAGCATATCTGTGATGTGATCTCAGTCGTCATGTTGTGGTTCTTCACATTCTTCTTAATTTTCGGAAGCTACTCGCAAGTCTTTGCGATCAAATTTTACCGTTGGGAAGTGTTCGGAACGGCATTTGATCCGCCAATTCCGGCAACCATTCAGCCCATGATCCTGATCATGGCAACACTCATTTCAATCCAAGCTCTTTTGAATTTGATCGCCGATTGGAAACGCGATCCAAACGAACTGACCGAAGCAGAGGTTATCGACAAAGAAGAACTGGAAGCCATTAAGAAAAGCGTGGGGGCAAACTAATGGATATCGCAACAATATCAATTGTACTTGTCATCGGGCTTGTATTCTTACTCGGCATTGGTATGCCACTTGGTTTGGCGTCAGCTGTGCTTGCTGCGCTTGTCATGATCATGAAATTCGAACCGAACCTTCTGTTTGACCCATTCAGCTTTGGTGAGGGTATGTTAACCGGGCGACCGGGAACTGGCGCGCTCTATATTCTAACGCAGAAAATCTTTGACCTGCTGACGGAATATGTACTCATATCGGTGCCCTTATTTATCTTTATGGCCGCATTGCTTGAGCGATCAGGCATTGCCAAGCAAATGTATGACAGTCTTGATTTCTGGCTTTCCAGAACACGCGGGGGCATCGCCATCGTCACATCTTTAATGGCTGTTCTAATGGCTGCGATGTCCGGCATTATTGGCGGTGAAGTCGTGCTGCTTGGTTTGATCGCGCTGCCACAAATGCTGCGTTTGGGTTATGACCAAAACCTCGCCATTGGTACAATTTGTGCCAGTGGTTCTTTGGGAACGATGATCCCACCATCAATCGTATTGATCATCTATGGTCTGATCACCGAAACTTCTATTAAAGCTCTGTTCACGGGTGCCTTTGTGCCAGGCTTCATGCTGGCAAGTTTCATCATTTTATACATTGTGATCAGAACAAATCTGAACCCTTCTTTGGCGCCATTACCGGAACCAAAACCAGGTGATCCGGTGGGTCGTGAAAAAACCTTCATGTTCGGTGGCTTTGTGTCATTGATCTTTGCGGGCATGTCTGCATTGCTGCTCTTGCGCATTGCGTTCTATTCAGCAACGGGCCGAAATGTCGATACTGGCGAAGATTTCGAAGCGCCATCTTGGGGCATGGTCTCTGACATACCAATTTTGCTCGGCATCTTAGTCGTCTCCCTCTTGCTGATCCAATTCGTATTTGGACGCGACAGAACCAAGTTTGGTTGGGAAAAAGGTAAAGGCCTTGTGCCACCGCTCATGGTGATCGGCATTGTGCTGGGCTCCATCTATGGCGGTATCACAGGTATCACCGAAGCTGCTGGCATGGGTGCACTTGCCGTATTCTTAATTGCTGCCATTAGAGGTGAGGCGTCCGTTGATCTCGTTTGGGTTAGCCTCATGCGGACACTTCGTTCGACAGGTACGATTATCTGGGTGACTGTGGGTGCAGCGGCGCTTGCTGGTGCTTATACGCTTGCGGGCGGTCCTGCCTATATCGCGCAATTAATCGTGGGCGCTGAAATGCCGACCATGGTGGTGATCCTCACCATGATGCTCATTCTCCTGTTCATGGGAGCCTTTATGGATTGGGTGGGCATTGTGCTATTGATCATCCCGGTCTTCTTGCCAATTGTGAAGAAATTGCCAATCGAAGAGATCGGTTTCATCGGACAGCTTGAACCCACACAAGTTGCCATTTGGTTCGGTGTCTTATTCTGTATGAATATGCAGGTGAGCTTCCTCTCACCACCATTTGGACCAGCTGCATTCTATTTGAAATCAGTGGCACCGTCCCACATTTCACTCACCGATATCTTCCGCGGCTTCCTACCGTTTATCGGTGTTCAACTCTTGGCTCTAACCGTACTGCTTATCTGGCCATCAATCGTAACAATATTGCTCTAGATGGAGGAATGAATGATTACACAGAAAGAAGTTGATGAGTTTAATGAAAAAGGTTTTCTAGTCGTCGAAAATCTATTGGATGAACAAACACTCGCAAATGTGAGGTCGGAATATTCCGACCTCATGGACAAGCTCTATGAAGAATGGTGGCGCGACAATAAAGTTGAAAAGTCGCCTGAAAATATGAGCTTTTGGGAGAAGCTTGAGGTCGCCATCCAAAGCGGCCTTGAATGGTATCAACCCTTTGACATCAGCCTGCCCCATTCTGACATCAACACCGATACACCCATGCATTTTGGACCCGCGGTGTTTTCCATGGCCACACACAAAAACATTTTAGACATGGTAGAACAGCTTATTGGACCAGAAATCACATCTAATCCAATCCAACATGTGCGGATCAAACCACCGCAACACGCTGTGCCAAAATCAGAAAATCGAGCGCATATCATTGCCACAGACTGGCATCAGGATATGGGCGTGACAATGCCAGAAGCGGATCAGACAACTTTTGTCACAGTTTGGCTCGCCATTACCGATGCGACCGTGGAAAATGGCTGCTTGCAAGTTGCGTCCAATTACTATGATGAAATGCTGCCCCATTGCACCAAAACACAAGTGGGGATTGCTGATCAATTCATACCTGAAGAGCATGCTATTCCTGTTCCGGTTAAGGCAGGTGGTGCCGTGATCTTCCATCCATTTACGCCGCATTCATCGCTATCTAATAATACCGAGGGATTCCGTTGGTCATTTGATTTGCGCTATAATGTGACGGGCCAACCCACCGGGCGTAGTCAATTCCCTGAATTTGTTGCCAGATCGAAAAGCGATCCAAGTTCGGAGCTGAAAGATTGGCGCGCTTGGCGCGACATGTGGAATGACACACGTGAGCAATTGTCTCAATCCGATCATATTCCGCAGCATCGCTGGGATTCAAACAGTCCATATTGTGCATGATGACAAACAACAATAATCCAGCAAGAATAGTCGTTGTGGGTGCCGGACTTATTGGTGAACGACATGCTAAACTCGTTGCGCGTCATAATATGACTGAACTTGCAGCCATCGTTGATCCTGCGCCGCAATCCGACGCCTTAGCAGAAGAGCTACATTGCAAGAAATATGACGACATCAGTGAAATCCAACTGGATGAAATCGATGGCGCGATTATCGCAACACCAAACGCAAATCATCTCAAATCCGGATTGTTTTTTGCCAAGGAGAACATCCCTTGCCTAATAGAAAAGCCAATTGCCGATACTTTGGAAAATGCTGAGCTGATCGCTGATGCTTTTGACAAACGCAATATCCCATTACTCATCGGCCATCATCGCCGTTATCATCCATTTGTGGCGCGCACAAAAGAGATCATCGAGCAGCAGGAACTTGGTGTACCAGTTATGGCATCCATCATTTGGGCCGTGCGAAAACCAGATGATTACTTTGAAAAAGGTTTGTGGCGCACGAAATCAGATGGCGGCCCCCTGTTGATCAATTTCATTCATGAAGCGGATCTATTGCTGCATATTTTCGGCGACGTTGTCGAAATTCAAGCCATGACGTCAAATCATCAACGTGGGCAAGCGGTTGAAGATACTGCCGGCGTTTTACTGAGATTTGAAAGCGGCATGATGGCGAGTGTGATCTTAAGTGATGCAGCTCTCACGCCTTGGAGCTTTGAAGGCGCCTGTGATGAAAATCCAAATATTGCTGGCACGGGAATATCATCCTGGCGCATTGGATGTGCCCAGGGTGCACTCGAATTTCCCGGCATGAACATTTGGACGGATAAAAAAGGTCGGCTTGGTGACTGGTCAAGACCGCTGAAATCTCACACTGAAGACACACCAAGCGTCGAACCGCTATATGAACAATTATCGCATTTCACCAATCTGATCAGAAAAAACGAAACACGAGCGAAATGCAATGGTTGGGACGGCATTAATGCTATGCGTCTCATCGATCTTATCAAGCAATCTGTCGAGCCACATCAATCAGCGACACAACATATTAAAGCTGTCTGATCATGGGTGCGCGCATTCTCGGCCTCCCCGCTGGTGGACCACTGCTTGGCATCGTGATGATATTGATCGCCAATTTCTTCTTTTCATTTGTGGATACCGGGACCAAATGGCTAGGCGTCATCGGATTATCAGCATTGCAATTGGCCTTTATGCGATACTTTGTTCACTTCGTGATCTCGGTTGGCATATTCGGCAAAAATGGCTTTGATTGGAGTGTGTTCCGCTGTGAAAAACTCATGCTCGTCATCATTCGAGGCGCCTGTTTAATGCTGGCAACCGTCGCAAACTTTATCGCCATTCAATATCTTTCACTCTCGCTCACAGCAACCATACTCTTTTCCGCACCGATTATAGTATGCGCCCTGTCATGGCCTATTTTAAAAGAACCGGTCGGTCGGTTTAGATGGATGGCCATCGGTTTGGGCTTCATAGGTATTCTTGTGGCTATCCGTCCCTTTAACGATGATTTTCATTGGGCAGCCTTTGTCTCGCTTGCAGGTGCGTTTTCCTTTGCGCTATATTCAATTTTCACACGCAAGCTTACTGGCGTTGTTTCCGCAGATACGATGCAGTTTTGGGCAGGGCTTGTGGGCACGGTAGCTCTCATTCCTTTTGCACTATTGGAATGGCAATCCCCAACGACAGAATTTCAATGGATCGTGCTACTAAGTCTTGGTTTCTTCGCCTGGCTCGGCCATCAATTTATGACCAACGCTATGTCTTATGCACCGCCAAATTTGATCATGCCGTTCGGCTATTCCTTTGTCATTTATCTGACAATTTGGAGCTTTTTCATTTTTGATGAAATCCCTGATCGCTGGACGATTTTAGGTGCTGTCATCATTGTTGCTGCAGGATTGATCATTTGGTTCAGAGAAAAGAAACAAGCTAGTTGATGGCAAAAAAATTGGCGGTTAAAACCGCCAATCCTAAAATCAATATCTTATGCGTCGCTGCAGTTTTATCTGACGACATGCACAGAGCATTTTGAATGCCGCACGATCCGCGCAGCATTGGGCCCTAGTAGATAGTCAGCAAAATCCGGTTTGTGCGCACCCACAACAATAAGATCAGACCCAGCTTTATTTGCTGCATTTAAAACTTGCTCATAGGTTTTACCGAAAGCAATGATGTGGCGCACTTTCTCGTTTAACTCAGATCCCAATGCGCTTGTTACCTGCGCATTGAGTTGCTTGGACGCCTCCTCCATCATCTGATCATGATGCTCTTCGCTGAAAAATCCGCCGACGAGGCTAGTACCGTAATCTGGAACCACAGTAATCACGTCAAGCTGCGCATCATCCATTGCAGCTAGTTTAGCCGCTCTTTGAAGCACATTTGTATCTTCACCCGGATGGCTGACATCAACCGCACATAGAACTGATTTAATCATGCGACTTCTCCCGCGTTTTCATTCGATGTTTCAGGCTCTTGTTTCTTCCCGCGCATGCTCTGCAACCATCCAATTAGGAATAGCAACAGGAATGCTGGAATATAGACCAGTTCCTTTGGAGATTGCGCAGAAGGTGCTTGGATGCTTTTGATAACCACAGGGTCATCTAGATAGAAATCAAAGCTACCAAGGGTTTGTGCATATGGTGAGCTAAAAGAAGGCTCATCCATTTTCACAACATCACCTTCTGGAATTAGCAACAGACCTGTTGCTTCGAGGCGCTCTTCCCCAGAGCCCTCACCATCGATCGCGACCACGAGCGTTGTATCTTTATTGTTTCCAGTATCGAAATCTGGACCTGAAACCACCACGCGCAATTCGTCACCCACATTGGCATTGCCGAGTGCTGTGGTGAATTGAGCTGGCTCAATAGTTGTAAATGGAGGCTGCAATCTGTTCATCACAAAATCTGGTCTAAACAGAACAAATGCGATCAAGATCAGCGCAACACTTTCATAAATGCGGCTTCTGGTAACAAACCAACCCATTGTGCCCGCGGTGAACACCAATATGGCGATCGAGGCGACAATGAAGACGATAATGCCTTGCGTCAGCGTCACATCAATTAACAGCAGATCTGTGTTGAAGATGAAGACAAATGGCAGCGCAACAGTTCTCAAAGAATAGAAGAAGGCTGCAAAGCCTGTCTTAATCGCATCACCACCTGACACCGCAGCAGCTGCAAAACTTGCTAAGCCCACAGGCGGCGTCACATCGGCCATAATTCCGAAATAGAACACAAATAGGTGAACCGCAATCAGTGGCACAATGAGGCCTGATTGCGCACCAAGTTCCACAACCACACCGGCCATCAATGACGACACCACAATATAGTTCGCCGTTGTTGGCAGACCCATGCCTAGAATGAGACTGAGCAGACCCACAAGCACCAGCATGAGGATCAAGTTACCACCGGATAGGAACTCCACCAGATCAGCCATCACTTGGCCAACACCAGTGAGCGTCACCGTACCCACGATCACACCGGCTGTTGCTGTCGCAAGACCAATACCGATCATGTTGCGTGCACCATCAATCAAACCTTGGATCAAATCACCGACACCCGCTTTAAACGCATTGACGGTTTCATTTTCACCACGGAAAATTGATTTAAGCGGACGTTGTGTCAGCAAGATCACAAAGAGCAATGCTGTTGCCCAGAAGGCAGATAGACCCGGTGATTTTTGCTCGATCATCAAGAAGTAAACTAAAACGATGATTGGCAAGAGATAGTAAAGACCAGCTTTATAGATCTCGCCGATAACCGGAAGTTCAACATCTTTCGCATTTGGATCATCTGGCTCAAGATCTGGCACTTGTGCCGCGAATTTCAGCAGAATGACATAAGCCACAAAAACGAGGATTGCCAAGATGCCACCTGACCCTTCAGGGAAGAGTGAGGTTATCCATCTCACCGGATATTGAACGCCATAACAAAGACCTGCAAACCCAGCGAAGAACAGCGCCATGCCACCAATTGTGCGGCCGATAGAAACAACACGATTGCCAAGTGTTGGCATGTTGGATTTCACAGCTTCTAAATGCACGATGTAAACAAGTGCGATGTAAGAGATCGTAGCAGGCAAGAATGCGTGGGTGATCACCTCGACATAAGAGATACCGACATATTCCACCATGAGGAAGGCCGCAGCACCCATCACAGGTGGCATGATCTGACCGTTCACCGAACTTGCCACTTCCACAGCGCCAGCTTTTTCAGATGAGAAACCAACACGTTTCATCAAAGGAATAGTAAAGGTACCGGTTGTCACAACATTGGCAATTGAAGACCCTGAGATTAGACCAGTTGCTGCGGAACCCACCACAGCAGCTTTCGCTGGACCACCTTTAAGGTGACCAAGGGCGCCAAAGGCCATTTTGATAAAGTAGTTACCTGCGCCCGCTTTATCGAGCAATGCCCCAAAGAGCACAAACAGGAACACAAATTTTGTTGATACCCCAAGCGCAATACCAAAGACGCCCTCAGATGTAATCCACATATGGCTCATGGCTTTCTTCAACGAAGCACCCTTCCAGCGAATAACGTCGGGGACAATTTCAGAAGAACCAAAGAACACATAGGCTAAGAAAATCGTTGCGATAATCGCCATTGCGGGACCCAACGCGCGACGCGCTGCTTCAAACAACAGCAATAGACCGGCAAGCGCGAACCACTTGTCGACATCATCAGCTAATCCGCCTGCATCAACGATTTTTTGATAAAATATAAATCCATAAAGCGCGATAAATGCCGCAAGGATCGCCATAATCCAATCTTGGATCGGAATATAATCACGTGGGCTGGATTTCAACGCAGGATATGCCATGAAGGCAAGAAAAATAGCGAATGCCAAATGCAACTGGCGTGAATTATTGATAATATCTCCCGGCAAAACATAGTTTGCCAAAGGTGAAGCTAGGATAACTTGGAACACCGACCATATAACAGCAACGATCGCCAAGAACGTTCCCACCGACCCTTGGGGCGATCTGGCACCTGCGTCTGTTGCTGCAACAAGTTCCTGTAGTTCTTCCTCACTTAATGCACGATTTTCTTTGCTATTATCTGCCATTGCGACGTCCCCTCGACTATCCATGGAAAGCTAAAACGAAATGCAAAAAGGGAGGGCATTTCTGCCCTCCCGCCCTGTAAAAGAAGCTTACTCGATCAAGCCAGCTTCTTTGTAGTATTTTGCAGCGCCAGGGTGTAGCGGCGCAGAAAGACCGGCTGTTGCCATGTCTTTAGGCTGGAGGTTTGCAAAAGCAGGGTGTAGCTTTCTGAAGTCTTCGATGTTTTCCATCACAGATTTCACAACAGTGTAAACAGCTTCTTCAGATACAGCTGTTGAAGTCACGAATGTAGCACCCACACCAAATGTTGTTGTGTCGCCATCGTTACCACGATACATGCCGCCAGGAATTGTAGCTGAACGGTAGAAAGGATTGTCGTTGATCAATCCGTCAACTGCACTACCGTCAACAGTCACAAGAACACTGTCACAAGCTGTTGTTGCTTCTTGGATAGAACCTGATGGGTGACCAACAGTATAAACCATCGCATCGATTTGGTTGTCACAAAGCGCAGCTGACTGCTCAGCAGCTTTTAGCTCAGTTGCCAATGCGAAATCGCCAGTTGTCCAACCTTTAGCGTCCAATAGAACTTCCATTGTGCCGCGCTGACCAGAACCTGGGTTACCGATGTTAACGCGTTTGCCTTTTAGATCGTCAAATGATGAAATGCCAGCATCTGCACGTGCAACAACTGTGAATGGCTCAGGGTGCACTGAGAACACAGCGCGTAGTTCTTCAAATTTACCAGCGTCAGCAAATTTTGATGTACCGTTATAAGCGTGATACTGCCAATCAGATTGAGCAACACCGAACTCTAGCTCGCCTTCGCGAATTGTGTTGATGTTATAAACTGAACCACCTGTTGATTCCACAGAACAACGAATACCGTGGTCTTTACGGCCTTTGTTGACCAAACGGCAGATCGCACCACCAGTTGGATAGTAAACACCAGTTACACCACCTGTACCAATGGTGATGAAGTCTTCAGCCACGGCTGCTGTTCCCATCATTGAGCCAAGTGCGAGTGTCGCTGTTAGTAGTTTTAATGATTTGATCATTCTAATCTCCCGGATTATTTAATTCTGTTCTCGCAGGTTAGTGAAGGATTTCTTTGATCTAGTATTCTAATAACGCTGAACCTAGATTCTATTATTTTAGACGCAATTCTCCCCTCCCTGCTTACCCAAGAGGATCACATTCAAGCAAAAAACTGTCTATACGCGTGTTTACCTATACAGCTTTACGCGCCTCTAAAATTGTTTACACAAGCTGGAAAGAGAATTATTCCTAGGATAGGAAATCACACAAAACACTGGATACGATCTTCTAAAACGTTGAATTTTATACTGAAAAATCAGTAATTCAATAAAAGGCGTTAAAGCAAAAGGCTGATTAGAATGAAACTTTCTCTAGGCGCAATCCTTGCAATTTGGTTGTCAGGCCTGCAATTTGTCGCCGTTCTTTTCGTCGTTTCTTTCTATTTTGTATCCTCTGAACGCGTTCTTCTTGATCATGCAACTACGCTGATTGGCGAAGTTGGGCGTAGTTCAACTGAGCATTCAAAGGGCTTTTTAGAGCCCGCGATTCGTGCTACAGAATTGGCAAAACGCTTGATTGAAAGCGATATTGTCAAAAGCGAGGATACGGAAGAGCTAGAGAAACTGCTCTTCCAGCAAATGCAGGTCGTCCCGCAGCTGTCTGGCATGTATTACGGTGATGACGCTGGCAATTTTGTCTATGTGATGCGCAGCGAAAAGCATGCTGAATTCAGGACAAAACTCGTGCATCGCTCCGGCGGTGATGTGTCCACTGAGCTCATTTGGCGAGACAAGAATTATGACATTGCAGAGATTGCGGTTGATCCAGACGATAATTTCGATCCGCGAGTCCGACCTTGGTATATGGATGCCAAGCAAGAACAAAACTTCGTCTGGACCGCGCCTTATATTTTCTTCTCATCACAACGGCCTGGCATTACCGCCGCAACGCCAATTTTATCATCAGCGGGCCAATTTAAAGGCGTGATCGGCGTCGATATCGAGATCGATGAAATTTCGCGCTTTTTGTCCAGTTTAGATATCGGCGACACAGGCATTGCCATGGCGCTCTCTGGCGATAGAGATGTTATTGCCCACCCCACAACAAACTTCATCCGCCAAACCAACAAAGAAAATGCGCTGCAATTTATCAAGATAGATCAATTGGAAGATCTCGTTGCGCGCGAAGCATTTGGCAATTTACCAAGTCTGGACCAAGTGACCTCCGAGCAGGAAATTGAGTCTGAGTTTCAGTATAATGATGGCAAATATGCGTCTATTTTGATCCCGGGTTCAAACCATGACCTACCTTGGTCAATTGCGATCTACGCGCCCTTAAGCGATTTTATCGGTGGAATTGAAGAAAACAGAACCCGTAATATCTGGATTGCTATGACCATCGCTATGGTAACCGGTCTTATCGGCTTGAAAATTGCCAATCGGATCAACAAACCCATTCGCGATTTCGCCGTTCGAGCCGGTCTTGTTGCCAGTGGCGATGTGTCTAAATCAAATGCCAGCGCACAAACCTATCCCGAACTTGAAGAGGTAAGCGAAACGCTTGCGAGTGAGATTGCGCAGAGAAAAACCTTTGAACGCATTTATGGTCGTACCTTCAGTTTAGCGTCTCGCGGAATGGCCCAATTATCTCCAAACGATGGCCATTTCATTCAAGTGAACCAGCAACTCGCAGATATTTTGGGTTATACAACAGATGAGATGGTCGAAATGTCGATCAACGACATTCTTCATCCCGAAGATGCTGACAGCTATATTTCCTTCCAGAAAACCATGCATGACGATTACGAATATAATCAGGAAAAACGCTACTTACGAAAAAATGGTGACATCGTTTGGCTGCAGGTCAACGCGTTTTTAATTCGCGATCAAAAAGGTGAGCCACTTTATGCGGTTGCGACGATCGACAACAGAACCGCACAGAAAAAAGCTGAGTCCAAAATTAATGAGCTGAGCCGCGATCTATCCCACTTCTCCCGTGTGAACATGATGGGCCAAATGGCCGAAGGACTGGCGCATGAATTGAACCAGCCGCTGACGTCCATTACGCAAAATGTCGATGCCGCACTTCTAACGGTCAACGAGCAGCCAAGCGCTGACCCGGAGCTCGTTGAAATATTAGAAGATATGGACCGGCAGGCACATCATGGCGCTGAGATTATCCGCGCACTTCGTGGTCTTGTACGCAAAGATGAAGGTGAACAAACAAAATTCGATCTCACCGAACTATTGGATCAAACGTTGCAATTGCTTAAACCTGAAGCCAATGAATTTGATATTTCCATTTCATTTGAACCTCAAAACATCCCTGACGTTTTCGGCAATCGAGTTCAGGTGGCCCAAGTTGTTATGAACCTCACGCGCAACGCGATTGAAGCTGTTGAAACATCAAATGCCAAAAAGCGAAAAATTGTCATTAAGACCAAACCGCAACCCGAATGTATCGAGGTTCATGTCATTGATACAGGACCCGGCATTGATCCAAGCGTTGATTTGTTTGCCCAGTTTGAAAGCAGCAAGCGCGATGGTATGGGACTAGGCCTTTCGCTCAGCCGCACTCTAATCGAAGCCAATGGCGGCAAAATTTGGTATGAGCCAAAAATCAAGGGAAGATCGCGGTTCTGCTTCACAATCCCTACTGCTGTGATAAATTAGAAATTCAGAGGTAATTTATCACATGCTGCGCATAAAAGAATTTACTGTCTACGTAATTGATGACGAAGAAGATATTCGCAAGTCTTTAACTCGGTCCCTCACGAAACGTGGCTATCAGGTTGAAAGCTTTTCCTCTGCCCATGAGTTCTTGGAAAACCACGATCAAGATAAGCCGGGATGCCTGCTTTTAGATTATGGCATGCCAGAGATGAATGGTTTGGAGCTCCAAGAAAAACTGAATGAAATGGAACTTTCCATCCCGATTATTTTCATGACTGGGCATGGCGGCATACCGGAATCGGTTAAAGCCATTAAAGCCGGTGCGATTGATTTTTTGGAAAAACCGTTTCAGCAGAAGGTTCTGATAGCTGCAATCAAATCAGCCTTTGAACGGGTATCAGTTATCAATCAAGATGTGGAAGATGCCAAAGCGCTCAAAGCCAAATTTGAAACTCTGACCACGCGTGAAAAAGAGATCGCGCAATTCATTGTGCAAAATCCGGCGGATACCTCGAGTAAAAATATCGGGCGTCAATTAGATGTCAGCCCACGCACGATTGATCACCACAGAGCTCGCGTATTGGAAAAAATGGATGTCACCTCCGTCGCCGAGTTAATCGAAAAAGCACTCAAATCAAATCTCTTTTCTTAGATTTGTTTGATGCGTCTAACTGCCAAATAATCTCAAAACCACATCTTAGAAAGCGCATTTATGTCTCATCTCCAAACACTCCCAAACATCATGGTTGCACCCAATGGAGCCAGACGGACAAAAAAGGATCACCCTGCCCTGCCGATTAGCATTTCGGAAACTGCAGCGACTGCCATTGCATGCCAGAAAGCCGGCGCGGATGGGCTACACGTGCATATTCGCGGCAAAGATGACACGCATACTTTAGACGCTGGTTTATATCTTGAAGCATTGCAGGAACTTGAACATGTGCTCCCTGATTTTTATGTGCAAATTACGACAGAGGCCGTTGGGCAATATACACCGCAACAACAGCGCGACGTGGTGAAAAAAGTCATGCCGAAAGCCGTATCCATTTCCATTGCGGAAATGTTGTCAGAAGGTGAAGAAAAGCAAGCAAAGCTGTTCTATGATTGGTGTACTGAGAGCGAAATTTCCGTTCAACACATTATTTATGACGTCGATGATTTAGCCCGCATTGAAAGCATGAACCTGCTCAATGATGACACACCCACACAACTGCTATTTGTGCTCGGGCGCTATACTAAAAACCAGCAAAGTTCACCGCAGGATTTAACCCCGTTTCAAAATTGGGTTCAACGACAGAATGCAAAGCTCGATTGGGCCATCTGTGCCTTTGGACAAGGCGAAACAGATTGTCTGGTCCATGCGCATCAACAAGGCGGAAAAGTTCGCATTGGCTTTGAAAACTCGCTCTGGCACAAAGACGGCTCCCTTGCGAAAGACAATGCCGAACGCGTTATGGAATTTATCAAATATCGCGATGCTTTAAGCTGATTGTTCCATGAGATCTGGCGCGTTTTGCGCGAGCATAGCACCACCAAATACCTGCCCAACACCAATTAACACCGGTTCGTCATAACCAATTTTTGCGATGCCCACTTCAATCTCATCAAGTCGTCCAAACCAAGTCTGCCGATTATCGCGCGAAATGGACGAAGATATCACAACGGGCATCTGACCGCACATGCCCTCGTTCAGCAATCGAGCTTTGATTTGCGTCGCAGTACGCCCACCCATATAGAAAATTGATGTCGCACTTTGATCGGCGACCGCCTGCCAGTTTACGCTTTCCGGCAATTTACCATGCTTGCTATGGCCCGTGATAAACCGGACTGATTGCGCATGATCGCGGTGCGTCAGTGAAACGCCCAACTGCGCCGCCATTGCAGATGCTGCCGTAATTCCTGGAATAATGGAAACAGGAATATTATGCTGCTCCAAAGCACAAATTTCTTCGCCAGCACGACCAAAGACTGATGGATCGCCTGATTTTAAGCGCACGACATTTTTGCCAGATTTGGCAAAGTTCAGCATCATAGCATTAATATCGTCCTGCTTGCAGCTCTCGCGCCCACCGCGCTTGCCAACCAACATGCGTTTTGCTTCGCGGCGCGCAAGTTCAAGCACATCAGGTGAAACCAAATCATCGAACAAAATCACATCCGCTGATTGAAGGGTGCGCATGGCTTTGATCGTTAAGAGTTCCGCGTCTCCCGGGCCAGCGCCAACAAGCGTAACCTTACCCGTGTCATGGCCCGCCTTCATGATTTTCGCATTGGCAAGAAGATTAGTTTCAGTAGATGTGTCTACGCTCTTTGAAAAAGCCTGATCAACAAAATGCTCCCAAAATGCCCGACGTTCCTTGCCAGGTTCCAGAAGCTCATTCACTCGTGCACGAATAGTCATCGCAGTCTTTGCCCAGCCTTGCAGCGTTGCCGGCAACAACATCTCAATCCGCCGACGAATGGCCTGACCTAAAATTGGTGCCGCACCGTCTGTTGAAATACTCACAATGGCCGGGCTACGATTGACAATAGAACCAAACTGGAATTCGCAGTAATCCGGCATATCAATCACGTTGACAGGAACGCCTGATGCCTTTGCCGCGCAATAAAAAGCTTTGGCTGCGCCATTACTTTCCATATCACCAATGGCGATCTGTGCATTTTCAAATATATCAATAGCCCATGGACGCTTGTGCCAAATAATTTGGTTTTTATGCTCTGACATTAATGCGTCAAACTCTGCATCAAGCTCAGTGGCATAAAGGTGAACTTTTGCACCAGAAGCAACAAGCAACTCGCACTTCCAGGCGGCCGCATCAGAGCCACCTGCCAGCACAACCTTCTTATCCTTAAGCTTATAAAAGATTGGAAGGACAGCAAGTTCGGCAATCCGATCAGGACGCGTTCTTTTACGCTTATTATTCTGCGGCAAGGATTTGATTGTCATGAATAATCTCGCTTATTTCGGCTCGACATGAACCACAATTTGTTCCGGCAGTTGTTGCTTCACCAATCGCATCTAAGCTTAAGCAACCCTTGTGAATCGCGCCGATAATTTCGTTAGATCCAACGGACATGCAGCTACATATAATCTGCCCTTTATCAGGCTGATCAACGCTTGGACGTCCAGCAATAATCTTGTAACGATCAGAGGTGGTTTCAAACGTCTCGGACAATTGTTCCGCGGCCCAATTGCGGGATACTGCCACCGGACTTTCGCTTAAGAACAACGCGCTTTCGAGCTGCTCGCCCTCAAACCAGGCATAACGGCTTCGACCGGTATCTTGATCAAGATAAGAGATATCATTCGCCTTTTTAGGCATGCCCCAAACACTTTGCTCGGAGAAATCAATCTCCTGATCTGCGCCAAACGCAAATTCCAGCTTCCAACCAGATACGCATTTCGACAACGCCCAATAATCGAGTGCCGGCGGTGTTGGCTTATGCTTTGACACCAGCAATCCATAGGTAGCCATTTTTGCCGGCTCAACATCGACCGGCACTTTTTTCAAGGCCGGTTGACCTGACACAGGATCGGTAATCGATGGCACAAGCACGTCAACGCGCCCAGCGGCTGCAAATTGATCGGTCCAATGCATGGGCACAAATACGCTGCCCAATTGTTGCCGCTTGGTTATGAGTGCGCGCACAATGATCGTGCCATGCTCAGATGTAATCTTAACCAAAGCAGCTGGTTCGATAGATAACTTTACGGCATCATCGGGATGAATTTCACAATACGGCTCGCCAAGATGCGATGATAGGCGAGCACTTCTGGCTGTCCGAGTCATTGTGTGCCAATGGTCACGAATACGGCCAGTGTTCAGCGTTAGCTGAGATGTTTCAGCTTCAACTTCGCTGTGCACCTCAACCGGCACAAAATTCGCACGACGGCTTGGTGTATAAAACTCGCCCTTTGCAAAGAACCGCGTTTTAACGGCGCGTTCTTGCCCGACTATTGGCCATTGAACTGGTTTAAGATCATCATATTCATAGCTTGAAATGCCAGCTAAACCAGACACATCAAAATCACGTTTGCCGTCATTCTTGTAACCGGACAATTTGGCATGTTCGATAAACACTTTGCGTGCATCAGCAAAAGTAAACGCATCCTCAAATCCCATGCGTTTTCCAACTTCCGCCATTTGCCACCAATCAGCTTTTGCATTGCCCGGATGAGGCAAAAAGCCTTTCTGGCGCGAGATCCGGCGCTCAGAATTGGTCACCGTGCCATCCTTCTCGGCCCAAGCTAGTGAAGGCAATTTCACATCAGCCAGCTGAACCGTGTCTGTTGAATGAATAACATCAGAGACGACCACAAAAGGACAATCTGCAATCGCAGCTTTCACCTCATCAGCTTGCGGCATGGACACGGCTGGATTGGTCGCCATGATCCAGATAGCTTTA
Organism: Rhizobiaceae bacterium; assembly: GCA_017644105.1. Classification (GTDB taxonomy): domain Bacteria; phylum Pseudomonadota; class Alphaproteobacteria; order Rhizobiales; family Rhizobiaceae; genus Lentilitoribacter. Next base: position 104,034 of record JAEPMD010000008.1, read on the forward strand.
ATGCGACCATCTTTGACCGCTTTGAACATATCAACGGCTTTCAAGCCCATTTCGCTAGCAATTGTTGGTGCGTTCCAAAATGTTTGGACAAGCTTGCGATGATCAGGATTTTCGATCGCCATATGGGCCGCCAACATATTGGCAAGACCACCCACCTCACGACCACCCATCGCATTAGGCTGACCAGTAACAGAAAATGGTCCCATGCCAGGTCTACCAATTCGGCCAGTCGTCAAATGACAATTGATAATTGAATTGACTTTATCCGTGCCGGTTTTCGATTGATTGACGCCCTGACTATATATGGTCACGACTTTTTCGTTGGCTGCAAACAGCTTATAAAATTGTTGAATGTCAGAAGCATTCAAAGATGTAATTTGCGCGACTTGATCCAAAGACAAATCTTGCAAGGCATCAAGCGCCTTTTCCAAACCGGATGTATGTTCATCAACAAAATCTGAATTCTCGTATCCGTTTTCATGCAGATATTTAAACAGCCCAGAAAATAACGCGACATCTCCATCTGCTGCAATTGGCAGATGTAAATCGGCGATATCAGCCGTCATGGTCCGGCGCGGATCAATCAATACGACCTTCATTTCCGGTCGAGATTGTTTGGCCGCCATCACACGTTGGTAAAGTACCGGATGACACCAAGCCAAGTTAGAACCTGTTAAAATGAGCAGATCGGCAAGTTCGAGATCCTCATAGCACCCAGGCACAGTATCAGAACCAAATGCACGCTTATGCCCAGCGACTGAAGACGCCATGCACAAACGAGAATTTGTATCAATATTGGCTGAACCGATATAACCCTTCATCAATTTATTGGCGATATAATAGTCTTCGGTGAGGATTTGACCCGAGACATAGAACGCCACGGAATTAGGCCCGTGCTCTTTTATGGTTTCAGAAAATTTCTTAGCAACCAGATCAAGGCTCTCATCCCACGTGGCCACTTCACCGTTGATCTCTGGCTCCAGAATCCGGTCTTCTAGGGAGACAGTCTCACCCAAAGCAGAACCTTTAGAACACAATCTACCAAAGTTTGCTGGATGATCTGGATCACCCTTAATATCGAGTGATCCGTCTTCTTGCGGAGTTGCCAAAACACCGCATCCTACCCCACAATAGGGGCAAGTTGTTTTAATGGTCTTCAGCAATTCCTTACTCATTATTCTTTATGTCCATCCAGCGACAACAAGATGTCCCCATCTTCGACTTTGACAGGAAATGTCATGGTTGAGCCTTCGTCTGCGCCTTGGGCAGTTCCGGAGGACAATGAAATGACCCAATTGTGTAAAGGGCAAGTTACACAACCGTCATGGACAATACCTTGACTAAGCGGGCCATTTTTGTGGGGACATTTATCCTCCAGAGCAAAGACTTGATCATCAGCTGTTCGAAACAGTGCAATGGTCATGTCGCCATTTTTTACGCAGCGTGAACCGCGCAATGGGATGTCTTCCAACTTACCAATGGCGATCCAGTTTTCTGTCATAGCATTCATTCCGCTGGCTCCAATGTTAAGTCTGCCATCGGCTTGAACTCATGTTTGTCCTTACCAGACACACGCTCATTCCAAGGATCAACCTGTGCATATTTCTGACTGAATACAAAGCGGTCGTAATAAGCTTTGCGCATCTCTGCATTATCCATGATCTGGGCGCGAATTTCGTCAACACCAATGCGTTTGGCCCATTTGTAGATGCGTTCAAGATAACGACCCTGCTCGCGATACATCTGAGCCAAAGCCACGACGTGTTCCATCACTTCATCTTCGGTTGATACATTACCGAGAATTTCGGTGCCTTTAATATCGAGACCAGCAGCACCTGCGAAATGAATTTCATAGCCTGAATCAACGCATACCACGCCGATATCTTTACAGGTCGCTTCCGCACAATTTCGAGGACAGCCAGAAACCGCAAGCTTAAGTTTCGCAGGTGTCCAAGACCCCCACATAAACTTTTCAAGCTTAATGCCCAAACCGGTAGAATCTTGTGTTCCAAAGCGACACCAGTCAGATCCAACACAGGTTTTAACCGTCCGCAGACCTTTGGCATAAGCCTGGCCGGACACAAATCCTGCTTTGCCGAGATCAGCCCATACGGCCGGTAGATCTTCTTTCTTAATGCCCAACATGTCGATCCGTTGACCACCGGTGCATTTCACCGCAGGTATATCAAACTTGTCGACAACATCAGCAATCGCTCTGAGTTCCGTTGAAGAAGTCATCCCACCCCACATGCGCGGAACAACTGAATATGTGCCATCTTTTTGAATGTTGGCATGCACGCGCTCATTGATGAAGCGTGACTGATAATCATCAGCATATTCATTCGGCCAATCACAGACCATGTAGTAGTTGAGCGCCGGGCGACATTTTGCGCAGCCGCAAGATGTTTTCCATTCCAATGCTTGCATAAGATCCGGAATCGTTTTCAACTCTTTTGCTTTGATCAAACGACGAACATCATCATGACCAAGATCGGTACATCCGCACATGGGCGTAATGGCTGCTGGGTTATAACTATCACCCAAAGTGACAGACATAAGCTGCTCAACAAGGCCGGTACAGGTACCGCAAGAGGCTGACGCCTTTGTATAAGCTCTCACATCATCGAGCGTTGTAAGACCTTTTTCCTTGATGGTATCAACAATCGTTGATTTGCAAACGCCGTTACAGCCACAGATTTCTGCATCATCCGGCAAGGCTGCAACGGCCGCCGAGGGGTCCAAGGGGGTACCCCCTTGATAGGCTTGGCCGAAAATCAACGTTTCCCGCATCTCAGAAATATCTTCGCCGGTTTTCAATAAATTATTGAACCAGGCGCCATCAGATGTGTCACCATAAAGCACAACACCAATGATCTTATTGTCTTGGATAACTAAGCGCTTATAGATCCCCGCTTGCGCATCGCGCAGCACGATCTCTTCGCGATCATCACCCTGACCAAAGTCACCAAGTGAATAAAGGTCAATCCCTGTGACTTTGAGCTTTGTCGCAGTCTCAGAATGCTTAAACGCTTCACACGGCACACCCGCCAAATGATCCGCGGCAATTCTGGCCGTTTCATAAAGTGGCGCCACGATACCGTAAACTTGTCCACCCACCTCGGCACATTCGCCAAGGGAATAGATATCCGGATCGCTGGTAACCATGCGGCCATCAACCTGGATACCGCGACCAACATCGAGTTCCGCTTCCTGCGCAATTTGAGCGTTCGGTCGAATTCCAACCGCCATCACAACAAGTGAAGCCGGAATAATGGTACCATCCTCAAGCTCAAGACCTTCTACTTTTCCATCACCAACAATCTGCTTGGTGTTGGAAGATGTGTAAATCTTGATCCCTCTGCCTTCTAACTCGCGCTGGAGCAAATGGCCGGCTGCTTCATCAAGCTGACGCTCCATCAATGTCGGCATCAAATGTACAACAGAAACGTCCATGCCGCGCTCTTTAAGACCAGCAGCCGCTTCCAAACCAAGCAATCCACCGCCAATGATTACCGCTTTATCACGTGATTGTGCAGCCAGTAACATGGCTTCCACATCATCGAGATCACGATAGGTTAAGACACCTGGCAAATCATGTCCCGGAACCGGAATAATGAACGGGTTCGAACCCGTCGCGATGACCAGTTTGTCATAGGAAACAGTTTCACCAGTATTTGTGGAAACTGTTTTTGCCTGACGGTCAATTTCTGTGACCTTATGGCCTTTATAAAGCGTGATATTACGATCGATATACCAGCCATCACCATGGATGATGATTTCTTCATATGTCTTTTCACCAGATAATACCGGTGAAAGCATGATCCGGTCATAATTGACGCGTGGCTCGGCATTAAAAATGGTCACATCATAAAGGTCAGGCGCTTGATCATATAAACGCTCCAGCATGCGACCTGGGACCATGCCGTTACCAATGATTACGAGTTTCTTTTTCATAGTCTACTCCGCAGCCGCAACTGCTTTGTTTTGGGATTGACGCGCAATACGTGCAGCACGTTTTTCCTGAATAGATTTCAATTGCTCTTCTGATGGATCAGCACCACCTTCATAAGCTTCAAGGAAGTCAAGCAACTCCTCTCGATAAGCGTAGTAATCAGGATGGTTGAGCAATGCTTTTCTCGAGCGAGGACGTGGAAGATCAACTTCCATAATGTTACCAATCTTCGCGTTTGGACCATTAGACATCATCACAACGCGGTCAGCGAGCAAGATCGCTTCATCCACATCGTGCGTTACACAAATGGTTGTCACCTCCGTGCGTTTCCAAACATCCATCAACACGTCCTGCAACTCCCAACGTGTGAGAGAATCGAGCATGCCAAATGGCTCATCAAGAAGAAGCAGTTTTGGTGATAATGCAAAGGCGCGGGCAATGCCCACACGTTGCTTCATACCATTGGAAAGATCCATCGCAGGCTTATCCATGGAATCAGCCAAACCAACGCGAGAAAGGTAATATTCGATTACTTCCTTGCGCTCGTTAGCTGTTGCATGCGGATAAACCTTCTCCACACCAAGGGCCACATTTTGATAAGCTGTCAGCCACGGCAAGAGCGAAGGCGCCTGGAACACAACCGCTTTATCAGGACCAGCACTTTGGATGTGTGAGCCATCCAAAATGATCCCACCGGCTGTGATCTCATTCAAACCTGACACCATCGATAACACTGTTGATTTACCGCAACCTGAGTGACCAATCAGGGTAACAAACTCGCCCTTTTTCATCTTCAGATCAAAGCCATCAACAACCGTTAAAGGACCTTTTGGTGTTGGATAAACCTTTTTGGTTTGTGAAAATTCAAGATAAGTCCGGTCGTGCTTTGGACCGCTTTCAGCTTCATAAGCTTTGGGTAGTTTCTCATCTTTGAGCTGCGTAATCGGAACAACATTTGGCAGGTTGAACTCCTGCGCAGTTTCAGCATCACGCTCAGCGCCGACCGTCATCAGATATTCGGTCACTTCGGCCCGCAACTTGATAAATTCATCACTTGAGTTCATTTCACCGCGGTTACGAGGACGCGGAAGATTAACTTCAAAATCTGGGCCTAGTGTCGCATTTGGACCAGGCTTTAATGGAATAATGCGGTCAGCCAGCAAAATTGCTTCATCCACATCATTTGTGATCAGAATGATAGTTTTCTTCTCTTTCTCACAAATATCAGCGAACTCATCCTGCAATTTCGCGCGGGTGAGCGCATCAAGCGCAGATAAAGGTTCGTCAAGTAGCAACAATTCAGATTGCATCGCCAATGCGCGTGCTACAGCAACGCGCTGACGCATACCACCTGACAATTCTGCCGGCTTACGATCCGCCGCGTGAGACAATCCAACCATATCAACATATTTCTGAACAATCTCATTGCGCTCTGCCTTGCTCTTATCTTTAAAGACGCTGTTCACAGCAAGCGCGACGTTCCCGAACACGGACAACCAAGGCATGAGAGAATAGGATTGGAACACAACACTGCGCTCTGGGCTCGGACCATCAATCTCTTTACCCTTGAAGATCACACCACCTGTATCAGGCTCAATCAATCCAGCAATGGCTGAGATCAAAGTTGTCTTACCAGAACCTGAGAAGCCGACGATTGCGATAAACTCGCTCTCTTCCACTTTCAGATTGATGTTGGAGAGAACCTCGGTTCGGTTCGCTCCTTCACCATAATGTTTTGAAAGATCTGTAATTTCTACAAAAGACATTTATCTGATCCTAGCGGTTGCTTGAGAATGTAAAGGCTTGCTGGAGTGTGTACATCACACGGTCGAGCATGAAGCCCACGATACCAATGGTCAGAACAGCAACCATAATTTTAGCCAAAGATTGTGATGAACCATTTTGGAACTCATCCCATACGAATTTGCCAAGACCCGGATTTTGGGCAAGCATTTCCGCAGCGATCAACACCATCCAGCCAACACCAAGTGATAGGCGAAGACCTGTAAAGATCAGCGGCAAAGATGATGGAAGCACCAAATTGGTGATTGTTTTATATGTTGGCAACTTAAGAACGCGGCTTACATTCATAAGGTCTTTATCGATAGATGCCACACCAAGTGCAGTATTGATCAATGTTGGCCATAGCGAACACAATGTCACAGTCACCGCAGAAATCAGCAATGATTTGGGCATGAATTCCCATGGTGTCACATAAGTCGCTGATACAATCATGGTCACAATCGGCAACCAAGCAAGCGGCGATACCGGTTTAAAGATTTGAATAAGTGGATTGATCGCGCCGTTGACGGTTTTCGACAAACCAGAGGCAATACCAAGTGGCACAGCAATCACGGTTGCGATCACAAAACCAAGACCAACAGTGAACAAAGACGTCACGATCTGATCAAGATATGTTGGCTTACCAGTATAGTTACGGAACTTAACGCGGTCTTCTTTGCCCGCTTCGATTAGCTTGGCATTACGCACTTCTTGACGCTCATAAAATGCTGCAGCTTTTTCACGTTCACGAACATGATCATCCCAAAGGTTGCCTGCTTGTTCCCAAACCTCAACCGGTCCAGGTACAGCACCCAAGGATGTCTGGACTTTAGGCGCTAGGATTCCCCAAGCAGCCAAAAAAATCAAAATACCCATTAAAGGAACAACGAGGGAATGCTTAAGCGCATTCATTTGCGATTTTACATCATCGCCACCTGCGATCTTTAATAAAGGCACGAACCAGGAAAGTCCCAATGCCTCTAACCAAGAGCTGGATTTATTCACGAAAGAAAGGAATTTACTTTTCCTCGATACCTCGGGGACGGAAGTCATTGCCTGTGCCATTTTAGGTCCTATAAATTATCTGAGAATAGGGTCGGCCGATCTTCGGCCAACCCTTTATTTTGTTTAAGATTAGCCTTTGACGTCGCTGCCTTCGATCATTTGGTTTGTTTTCAAACCGATCGTTAGGCTGTCGATGTAAGCGTTTGGCGCTTTTGCGTCGAATGCGATGCCGTCAATGATGTCTTCAGCTGGTGTTGGCGCTTTGTAGCCATCTGTACCGAATGGGAAGTCAGCTTTGTCGACATAACCTTCTTCGATCAACATCTCAGCAGCTGTCATGTAGATGTCTGGCAAGTAAACAGACTTAGCTACTTCATCATACCATGCATCATCTTTGTGATCTGCAATCTGACCCCAACGACGCATTTGTGTAAGATACCAAACAGCATCTGAGTAGAATGGGTATGTTGCATAATAACGATAGAATACGTTGAAGTCAGGCACATCACGCTTGTCCCCTTTTTCGTATTCAAATGTACCAGTCATTGAGTTCGCAATCACTTCAGCATCTGCACCCACATATTCAGAGCGAGCTAGGATTTCCACAGCTTCCATACGGTTGGCGTTGTTGTCTTCATCCAACCATTTCGCTGCACGGATCAAAGCTTTTGTCAGAGCAAGTGTTGTATTTGGATTTTGCTCTGTGAATTCTTTGGTCAGACCGAAGACTTTCTCAGGGTTGTTTTTCCAAATTTCATAGTCTGTGATGACCGGAACGCCGATGCCTTTAAACACAGCAGCCTGGTTCCAAGGCTCACCCACGCAGTAACCGTAAATGGTGCCAGCTTCGAGTGTCGCCGGCATTTGCGGTGGAGGTGTTACAGATAGAAGTGCTTCACCCTGGATCTGACCAGAAACGTCAGTGGGAGAATAAAAACCAGGGTGAATACCGCCAGATGCCAACCAATATCTTAGCTCATAATTGTGCGTTGACACTGGGAACACCATGCCCATGTTAAATGGCTTACCTTCGGAGATAAACTGATCAACAACAGGCTTAAGCGCATCCGCTTTAATTGGGTGAATTGGTTTACCTTCCGCATCCATTGGGATGTGTGGTTTCATCATTTCCCAAATTTCATTGGAAACTGTGATGCCGTTACCGTTCAAATCCATTGAGAATGGTGTCACGATGTGTGCTTTTGTACCAAAACCAATTGTCGCAGCCAAAGGCTGGCCAGCGAGCATATGCGCCCCATCAAGCTCACCTGTGATCACACGGTCAAGCAACACTTTCCAGTTCGCTTGCGGCTCCAAAGTCACAAACAGACCTTCATCTTCGAAATAGCCTTTTTCATATGCAACCGCGAGCGGCGCCATATCAGTTAGCTTAATAAAACCGAACTTCAGCTCATCTTTTTCAACATCCAGCATTTCAGCTTGGGCAGCTGAGAAAGCACCGAATGCAAGTGTGGTCGACAAACCAAATACCACTGCATTCTTACGTATCACGTCAAACATTTTCTCTCCTTCATATCGGGCAAATATGTCCCGCAAAATAAAAAGCCGCCAAAACCTCGTACTGCGGGGAGGGTGATGCAGAGACGAGATTTTGGCGGCATTGCCTATTATTTTAGACCCTTCATTGGATCTGATTGTTAGCCTTGGGAAGCTGTTCTCACATATGCACGAAGTGTGCCAGTTTGAAAAAAATTATTTTTTTGTTAATTTTCAGGTATTTACATTTGAATTTTTATTTTTACCACATGGTCAACTTAAACAAGTGATCGAAATTTCAGCACAATTGAACAATTTTTGTGCAATGCAAAAAAATTCTACAAATTTGATTGCCCAAGAATGTAGCGGTCGATTTTATCCGGGTCGAATATATTATCATCGAAGAAACCATCCGGCCCCAAATAAAGCGTATTTGATGCTGCACCTACAGCCGTCCGAGTTTTTAAGGCACCCTCAACTTTGGAATTTCCGGAAGGAATAATTGCATCGGTCGATTTTAAAGCTGAACGGTAGATATCCGGTCGGAAGCTCGATTTAGCGATCTCGGCGCTTTCTGCAGAATGTTCTAGATGTCCCCATCGCACCATTTGGCTATAAAGCCACAATGCATGGCTTTGCCATGGGAAGGTCGCGGCATTATCATAAAATTCCAAAAACGGTAATGTATGATCCGCATTGATCGAGGCTGAGGACGATAAGGAACCGCTCAGCGCGCCTAAGACCAAAGTCTCAGGGATATTGAGATAAGTGTCCGCCGAGATAATTTTTGCGAGCTTTTCAAAATTCTCTTTTACAGAACACCACTTTGCAGCTTTGACCAAAGCAACAAGCAACGACTGAAGTGCATCCTGGTTTTTCTCAGCCCAGTCAGATTGAACCGCAAGAACTTTTTCCGGGCTAGATGCCCAAATCGCAGTTTTCGTTGTAATCACTTTGCCAAAGCTTTTTGAGACAGCCAGACTGTTCCACGGTTCACCAACACAAAAACCATCAATCTGACCAGCATTGAGCGCATCCGCCATGAGCATGGGCGGAATAATTTTGATCTGTACATCCTCATCTGGTGATACCCCTACTGAGGACAGCCAATATCTGAGTTCAAAATTATGCGCCGAAAATGGGTGCACGACACCTAATTTCAAAATCTGATTTTCATTTTGCCGAAGATTAGACACAACTTTTTGGAAAAAATGGCCGGCAATAGACGCATCAAATTGACCACTATAACCGACGCGACACATTTTTTCATAAATGGCATCGCTAACAGTAATCGCATTTCCACCCATTCCGAGTGCCATGGGGGCAATGAGTGGTGTCGCAAAAGGTGTTAATCCCAAATTTGATGCAATAGGCATCGGTGCCAAGCAATGGGCAACCTCAAATTGCCCAACTGCTAAACGATCTCGAATATTTGCCCAGGACGTTTCCCTTAATAGATTAAGTGCAATCCCCTGCTCTTCGGCAAACCCCATTTCCTTTGCGATAATAAGAATAGCGGCATCCGTGAGCGGTATAAATCCAGAATTAATTTCAATCATGATTGTCTCCCGTCAAGCAAATTCGCGGACAGAACGAGACTTTCAGCAACCTCAACTATCTTGCGGTTTTGATTCATCGCGGTTTTGCGCAATAATTTATAGGCTTCATCTTCGCTCACGGAGCGTGACGTCATAATCAAACGTTTGGCTTGATCAATCACGTCACGATTTTCAAGCGCCGTCTTCGCCTCTTCCAATTCTCTTTCAAGTTTGGAAAACGCATTAAAACGGCTCACCGCCATATCAAGTATGGCTTTGACGCGGTCTTGCCTTAAACCATCAATGACATAGGCGGAAACGCCTGCATCAATGGCAGACTGCATCATCTCGCTATCTGACTTATCTACAAACATTGCCACCGGGCGTTTAACGGCACGGGACAGCTGCAATGCATCTTCCAACATGTCACGATTTGGATTTTGTAAGTCGATAACAACAACATCGGGTGCGATCTCAGTGATCTTTGCAACAATGCCGGTCATATCGTTGATGATAGTCACCTGGTCGTGGCCAGCCGCTATCAACCCAGCTTCAATAATGGAAGCACGGGCAGCATTTTCATCAACAATAACAACAGAGGGCATACGCGAAGACATGTCCCTAATCATGTCTCATTTTATTTTATATTGCAACGCACAATAATTTTATTCACCCAAAATGGTAAATTGCAACCTCTGCAAAACAGCATGAAAGATGATTTTTTGATTAGTCCAAATCCAAACCACTTGGTACAGATTTGGGGATCCCGAATGGCAAATCATCAACAGTTTTGCCAGTCAAAGCATGCATAAATGCGACAAGATTATTAATCTCATCATCGCTCAAATTGACCGGCTTAGTATCCCTCACAGCAGCCTGTCGCACCATCTCGCGACTATCTTCTTGAATGGCAAAATCCACGGCTGAAATCCACGGCGCATCCGGCAATTTAACGAGCTCTCTGGTCCAGTAGGGTTTTTCTTCGACATGCGCGCGGATAATACCCTCAAGTGTTGGATAAGCGCCATTATGACCATAAGGCGCTGTCAGCGCGACATTGCGCAACATCGGCGTCCTGAAACGATAGGCATCTTCTAAAAGATCTGATTTACCCATTCGTCCAACATCACGGGGGATTGGATCAAATCGTCTGGTGCGCCCAGGGCCAAAAGCAGGCAATTGAAGTGCATGGAATTTCTGATCGCTCAGCAATGGGCCAGAATGGCAAGACGCACAATTGGCTTTACCAAAAAACAGCTCCATGCCTTTGGCTTGATCATCTGTTAAAGCTGCTTGGTTGCCATTGAGATATTCATCATAGGGGCTGTCAAAACTTTGCCATTCAAGTCCCATAAAAGCAGCAAGTGCGTTGGCGATATGGACGATCGTGACCTCTTCGGAGCTTTCAACATCATCAAAGGCCTCTACGAAGGCGTCACCATATTCAGGTATCACGCGCACTCGTTTGGCAAGAATGGGCCAGGCCGCATCAATACGATCATGCACGGCACCTGCAATCTCGTTTTCTTTTGGATTTCCTGCCATTTCAAATTGGGCCACAAGAGGGAAAACTGCTTGAGCTGCTAAAAGTGAATTAAAGCCCGTTGGCAACCATTCTTCTGCGGGACTATCAAACTCATTTTCATATCGGTCACTAATGCTCAAACGACCGTCATGAAACATCGTATGAAGAGACTTTGCACCAAGATTCCAAAGCGCAGGTGCATTACGTGGAATCCGCTTTTTAATGCGATCATCCCCCTCGCCTGCGACGCGCTCTGGCCCCAGTCCAATACCGCCTTCGCCAACACCCAATGCCAGACCATCACCGGTTCCAAAATCCGGATGATGACACGTTGAACAGGCAATATTTTTATTCCCTGATAATATCCGGTCATAAAATAAAAGTTGACCAATCTCGGCTTGCTGACGATCAAATTTTATGAAATCTTGAGCGCTAAGTTGAGCAGGATTTTCTGCGATTGATGGGCTGGAAAAGCCCAAGAATACACCGCATAGGAGTGCAAATTGAAAAATAGAAAAATTGCTGGCCTTTTGCTTGCTTCCACCCTTTTGATGGGCAAACCAGTTTATGCGGGTCTTGAAGAAGGACGCGACTTTATGGAGGCCAATAATTTCGAAGCTGCCATGCAAGAATTTTTGCCATTGGCGCGTTCTGGAAATGCTGACGCGGAAGAATTGATTGGTGTGATGTATGCGCTCGGTCTTGGGGTTGAGCGCGATGACCAAAGGGCGTTTGAATGGTATCTGCGCTCCTCGCTCAAGGGACATCCCGGCGCGCAAAGCGGTATTGGTTGGTATTACGAAGTTGGTCGCGGCATGCCCGCGCCCGATTTGGTCCGCGCTTATATGTGGTATGTCTTGTCTGCCATTGGTGGAGACCCCGATGCCGCGATCTCGCAGGAAGAGGTTGTGAAGAAAATGACCAAAGAGCAAATTGATAAAGCGCATATTCTAATCGACGATTACAAAAGTTGGTTATATCCGTTCAGATAGGCCAATCATAACATATGGGTTACAAGTTTCCATTTTACATATTGGCGTAACTGATTTGTTTTTATTGACAAATTACAAAAAAAGCCCCGCGAAAATCGCGAGGCTTTAATTTTAGAAAATGATCTCTAGTTAAGATCTTTCATGTTTGCAGCTTTAATGTCAGCTTCCGCTTCAGCAACAGCTGTTGTCAAAGCATCAAAGACTTCTGTGCCGCCTTTGATGTTTGTTTTGAACCAGTCATAAACTGGTGCAGCAGCTTCTTTAAATGCAGCTTTTTCTTCAGGTGTTGGCACATAAAGATCACCACCACCTGCTACAAATGCTTCGTAAGCTGCAATTGATTTACGCTTAGGAGATGCAAATGTTGCTTGTTGTAGAGCTGAGAAGCCATCAACAACAACCTGGCGAAGATCTTCAGGCATTGACATAAACTTGTCGTTACCCATCCACCAAAGAGCGCCCATGTAAGCATGACCATCAAGAGTTACATATTGTAGACCAGCATCAGGGAATTTCATACCCATGATGTCTGTGATACCGTTTTTAGAACCTTCAACAACACCAGTTTGGAATGATGTAAATAGCTCAGGCCACGGGATCGGTGTAGGTGCAGCACCCAGCGCTTTTACCAACTCTTGTGGAAGGTCAGCAACAACAGTACGGATTTTCAAACCTTCCATGTCAGATGGGTTTTGAACACGACGTTTTGTGTTGGCAAAGTTACGCCAGCCACCTGTGTTACCAACAGTCATCAAGCGAATTTTATCGCCTGAATCTGCCAAAGCCATTTCACGAACTTTACGTGTGAAGTCGCCTTTAAGTACTTCTTCCGCAATACGGTCACTTGACATGAGATATGGTAGATCTAGAACCTGCACATATGGGAAGGCGCCCGCTGCACCACCCGATGTTGAAATGTAAACATCGATTGTGCCATCAGCAACACCTTGTAGACACTCAGCACCTTTTGAGCAAAGCTGAGTACCAATGAATAGCTCAACGGCAACCTTACCATTTGAAGCAGCTTCCACGTAGTTTTTGAAAACTACTAGACCATCATAGTCTTCATCGTTTTCGTTTGAGTTGGCTGTCGCACGGATTGTGAAATCAGCAGCGTAAGCTGTGATCGCACTACTCGCCAACAGACCAAAACCAAGCGCAGCTGCGCCCAATGTATTGATGAGTTTATTCATATTTTTCCTCCATTTAAGAACCACCATGGCTCATTATTATTCAACTTTTATAGCCCCATAGCGACAGGGATATAGATTTTATGAGACTTAAAAGATTGCTCCTAAGAGCGGACCCATTAAGTCTGCATCCTTTACAAATCCCAACCATTTAGGAATACCCAAAGAGATGATTGGGAAATATGTGATCAGGAAGATCACAAAGACTTCAACTGCCAAGAATGGCAATATTGCACGGGAGATGGCTTCCACCTTCACACCCGACACTGATGACGCGACAAACAACACCAGCCCCATGGGTGGTGTAGCTAGGCCAACCGTCAAGTTAACCGACATAATCATCGCAAAGTGAACGGGGTGAATTCCCATATTGATAAAGATTGGTGCGAGAATCGGACCCAAGATAATGATCGCAGGTCCAGCATCTAAGAACATGCCAACAATAAACAATAAGATATTGATCAACAGCAACAAGAATAGCGGATCACTTGTGATCGACACAATGAACACCGCCAAATCTTCCGCAGCATGCGACAAGCTCACCACTGTTTTAAATGCCATCGCAGCACCAACCAGCAAGAGCACAACCCCTGATGTAGTTGCTGAGCGAATAAGAACGCCAGGCACTTCTTTGAGATTAAGGGTTCTTAGAACAATCAATCCCAAAAATGCGGCATAAGCCACTGCGAGAGCCGAGGCTTCTGTTGGTGTCGCAACACCACCCAAAATACCGCCGAGAATAATCACTGGCGTAAGCAGTGGAAGAACCGCGCGCTTTGTCACAATGCGAAAGTTCTCAGACATCAGACGGCGTTGGATCTGAACGATCACTTCGCCAACAACAAGCGCGATAGCAAAGGCAATTGCTCGTTGGCCACCTGTCATTTCTTCACCAAAACCACCAAGGCTGGTCACAAGCGGATAAAGCACACCAGCAAGCATAATGCGCATGATAATACGTGCTGCTAAATTCTCGCCTGGTGAAATTGTCACATTGTTTAATACAACGCGTTTTGCCGGTGGATACTCATATTTATTGGCCATAAGACGTGTGACAATCATCAATCCCAAGCCAACCAAAATGCCGGGAATAATACCCCCCGCAAACAAGGCGGCGACAGAGACTTCCATCACATAAGCATAGATGATCATAATGCCTGATGGCGGAATGATCGGACCGATCACAGAAGATGCAGCGGTGATCGCTGCTGAGAATTTACGGGTATAACCTTCTTTCTCCATAGCTGGAATGAGCATAGAACCCAAGGCAGACGTATCAGCCACAGCGGAACCTGACATGCCAGCGAACAGCATGGATGACAAGATATTCACTTGCGCAAGGCCACCACGAACCGAACCGATAATGGCTTGACAGAAGCTCACCAAACGTTCGGTGATCCCACCGCGGTTCATCAATTCACCAGCAAGCATGAAGAACGGTATGGCAAGCAAAACGCCGTTATCAATGCCGTTGAAGATATTGCGATACATCAACGCAACGTCTTTCTCCTGGCCGTTCAGATAGAGCAGAATTCCTGGTGCTGCCAACATGGCGAAAAATACCGGCACACCGAACATCAAGAAGACTAAGAATAAAGGCAGAAAGAGTGCTAACATGATCAGTCTCCCACCATTACCGCTGGCGTCTGAAGAGACGGAAACTCTTCTTCAGACCAAATAAACTGCGCAATTTGACGTAGCATTAATTCAGCTGAAACGATCAGCATGATCACCAACAAAACGGACATTGCGAGATAGATATAAGCTGTTTTAAACTCTAAGCTGGTGCCCAGTAGCTGGTTGATGCCACTATCTTGCAACAAACGGTTCAAACCTGATGAATCAAACAATAGTGGTGCTGAAAAATGCGCCCACGCATGGGATAGCATGATCGCAATCACGAGTGTTGCGAGGAGCAAAATCGAGAACATGAGCACCGCACGCACCTTTTTCGGCATCATGTCCGGCACCATCTCAATAGCAACAAATCCAGCATATCGATAAGCCGATGGCGCAACAAATGCCATCATCCAAATCATCAACGCGCGCGCAGCTTCTTCAGGCCACGGCAGAGCATTGTTAAGCGCATAACGATAGAAAATTTGCAGAAGGATACAAAAGACCATCAGAACCATTGCAACACAGGCAAGGCTTCGCCCAAAGCTCAACAGCCTATTATTGAACCCGCCAATAATCGCAAGTAGTGTAGAAAATGTATTCAAAATATCCTCCCCAGTTTATTTTGAAATTCAATTTTTGCTGATGAGCTAGCTAGATCTCATCATCTGAAAAGGTCCCGAATTTACCGGCATTAAAGATTAATGGCTGTCCGGCCCTTTGTGAAAAACGTTTTACGCGACCAATCAAAATCGAGTGGTCTCCTCCATCATGCACAGCTTCGCTTTCGCATTCGAATCTCGCCAATGCACGTTTCGCAAGTGGGACTTTTCCAGAATTCATATCCCATTCCTGATCATTAAAACTATTACCATTCTTGGCAAATGACATTGCAAGGTCAAGCTGATTCTTCGCCAAAATATGGATCGCATAGTCAGATGCATTGCGGAATGCATCATAACGACCAGATTTTTTGGCAATAGACCAAAGCACCAATGCAGGATCTAAAGAAACAGAGGCGAATGAATTCACCGTCATGCCAATTGGACCCTGGTCGGTTCGTGCTGTAATGAGCGTTACACCTGTGCCAAAACAGCCCAAAGCATCGCGGAAAGCACGTTCGGTTTCCGCGCTCGGCTTCACATTTTCAGTTTGCAAAACATGCACATTATTCAATATTGAAGGATCAATATTAGGTTGTTGATCATGCATGTTTTCAGCACCTTGAGTTTCGATTTTTTGCACAAGCATTACTTGCCCTTTCAACTAAGCCACTTCGCGCCCCAAAGCTAGCGTGTAAATTTGATACCAGGTTATGCGGTCCATATTTACCTTCATCGCATCAGACAAATTAGCAATGCGCGAAAGGTTATTGGTTCCCATAACAGGCAAAATTTTTGATGGATGCGCCAAAATCCAAGCAACTGCAACCGCAGAACGATCTGTTCCGCTGTCTGCTGCGATTTTATCAAGCAATTGAGTGAGTTCATTATCAGCCGTCATCAACGAACCGCCACCCAGCGGCGACCAAGCCATCAAGTGCTCACCATTTTTCTGATGGAAAGCGATATCACCATTGGTCAAGGCTTCATGTGCTGTGACCGAAAACTCAACTTGATTGGTAACAAGTTTGTTCTTCATCGCTGATTGCAGCAATTCCCAATCATAAGGTTTAAAATTCGACACACCGATATTGCCGACTTTACCTGATGCGATGAGCGCATCCAGTGCTGCACCGGTTTCATGATGGTCCATAAATGGGTCTGGACGGTGAATAAGCAGCAAATCAATATGATCAATCGCCATATAAGATAATGACGCGTCCACCGAACTATTTATATGAGCTGCCGATGTGTCATAATATTTAACAGGCTTATCGGCATATTTGCCCATAGGTGCAACAATATCGCATTTGGTGACAATTTCCATTTTGCCACGCAGTGATGGATTGGCTTTAAGCGCTTCACCCAACACGGCTTCGGCCGCATAACCACCATAGATGTCAGCTTGGTCGAATGTTGTAATACCTTGATCAAGACAGGTATTGATCTTCGCATCAACATGCGCAACAGACGTGTCGGTATCATCAGCAATGCGCCACATACCATAAACAATTCGGCTCATTTCCAATGAGTTTGAAAGACTTACGCGTTCCATTAACGGCGAACTCCAGCAGCAAGAGGTGTATCAGGTGCGCTCGCAGGTACACGATCATAAGCGTGTGGCAGCGAACATGTATCAAGATGAGGCATGACGAGCTTGCCAAAATATTCAGCTTCATCAATGTGCGGATAGCCTGAGAAAATAAAGGCGCGCATACCCATCTTTTTATATTCTTCAATTTTTGACAAAACCTGATCGGCAGAACCTACAAGTGCAGCGCCACAGCCAGAACGCGCGCGCCCTACACCGGTCCATAAATTGTCTTCGATATAACCATATTCATCAGCGATATCGCGGTTCTTCGCCTGATGAGACACACCAAGTGATGTTGCATCAAGTGCGCGCTCGCGGATCATGCGACCATATTCATCATCAAGTTTTGAGGTAATATATTCTGCATATTCATTGGCTTCTTGCTCTGTGTCACGCACGATCATATGTACGCGCAAACCATAATCCAATGTGCGGTTATATTTTTCCGCCACAGCGTTAACAGCCTTCATACGCCCAGCAAGTTCTTCCTGCTTTTCTGGCCACATAAGATAAACGTCACAATGCTCACCACATAGATCAAGCGCGGCTGGTGAATAACCACCAAAATACAAAAGCGGACCACCATTTTGCTGATAAGGCTTAACTGGATCCGTCGTCAGACCTTGAGAAAAATCGTAAACCTCACCTTTGTAAGTAATCTCATCTTGCGTCCAAGCCTGCTTTAAAATTTCAACGACTTCGCGCGAACGCTGATAACGATAATTGCTATCTTCTTTTTGTCCCGGGAAATCAGATGAAATGATATTAATTGTCAAACGGCCTTCAAGCATATGATCCAGCGTCGCGATTGTGCGCGCCAACATAATTGGCTGCATCTCACCACAACGAACCGCAGCTAGAAGATTGATCTTTTCAGTAATTGGCGCGCAGCCTGCAACAAACGATAATGTGTCCTGGCCAACCTGATAAGATGACGGACACAAAATGTTACGGAACCCCTGTTTTTCAGCGGTTTTAACAATATCACTACAATGCGCCCAGCTTGAACGTAAGCTGCCATCCGGAACGCCTAAAAACTGATAATCGTCAGAACAAAGTGCGGAAAACCAAGAGACTTCAACTTGCTTCAAATCTTGCGATGAAATAGGTACGACAGACATCGCCAACTCCCAAAAAAAATAATTTACTTAAGGTCAGATTATCACCTTGTCTGACTAGTATCAATAGTGTATCAATTTTTTTTAGCGGAGCCAAATAAAGGGGAGAAAATCTTGTGATTGATTTAAATTCAAGTCCAAACAAACTCCCCATGTATGTACAAATAAGTGAGCTTCTTATTCGAGATATCAGCGCAGGACGCTTGCTTGATGGCGAGCGGCTTCCACCCGAACGTGAGATGGCGCAATCGCTCAATACGACCGTGCGCACATTGCGTAAAGCGCTTGCTATACTCGTTGAAAAGAAGCTTTTAGAGCGTGTTCAGGGTTCAGGGAATTACATCCGCAACAGCGGCGAGATCAATTCAATTTATTCCATGTTCCGGCTGGAATTGCCCGAAGGTGGCGGATTGCCGAAAGCAGATGTGCTGTCTGTCGATGCGATGCAAAAGCCATCTGACTTGCCGAAGTTTGGCACAGCTGATCACGGCACACGAATAAGACGTTTACGCTATTTAGATAAAACAATTATCGCAATCGAAGAAATTTGGCTTGATGGGGATGCTGGCAAAGTCTCCAAAAGCAAGCTCTCTGATTCTCTGTATGATTTTTACAAAAAGCAATTGGGGTTTTGGATCAATCGTGCAGAAGATCGCGTTGGGGTAGGCCAAGCACCAGATTGGACCCCATCGATGTTTACCAAACAGGTTGGCGACACCACCGGATATATCGAACGGTTAAGTTGGGCGAATAAGCCCGAGCCCGTGGAATTTTCCAAAACCTGGTTTGATACGGATCAGGCGGTTTATGTCACACGTTTAAAATAGGACAGTTAAGAAGAATGACAAAAACAATAAAGTACGGCGTAGTGGGTGGTGGCATGATGGGCCAGGAGCACATCAAAAATATTGCCCTTTTGGAGGACACCCAGGTCATTGGCATTTTTGAACCAGACAAAGATATGGCAAAGATTGTCTCAAAATTGGCGCCCGAAGCGCGTTTGTGCGAGAGCTTGGAGGATATGCTCTCTATCGAGGAATTGGACTGCTTGGTTATTGTAAGCCCCAATTATGTTCACCTAGAGCAGTTGGAAGTCATCGCAGCCACCCGCCCTCTCCCGCTCCTTGTTGAAAAACCATTATTTACAGACCCATCCGCATTTGATCGTGTGATGGAATTTCAAAAAAACTACCCAGCGCCTGTTTGGGTCGCCATGGAATATCGCTATATGCCGCCAATTGCCGCCATGTGCGAGCAGGTGGTTGAAGCAGTGGGTGAAGTTAAAATGCTCAGCATTAAAGAGCATCGTTTCCCGTTTCTTGCCAAGGTTAATGACTGGAACCGCTTTAATGCAACATCTGGCGGGACATTCGTTGAGAAATGCTGTCATTTCTTTGATTTGATGCGTTTTATCACCAAATCTGAACCAACCCGCGTGATGGCAAGCGGTGGTCAGGATGTAAATCACCTGAATGAAAACTATTCAAACGGCACGCCAGACATTTTAGACAATGGTTTTGTGATTGTAGAGTTCGAGAACGGCATTAGAGCCATGCTCGAACTATGCATGTTTGCTGAAGGGTCGCGTTTCCAAGAAGAGATTTCCGTGATCGGCCCAATAGGTAAAATTGAAGCGCATGTGCCAGGTCCATCAAGGTTCTGGCCTGAACATTTGGGCGAACCGCCGGTACCAGAAGTGGTTGTCAGCAAGCGCGATCCTAAAGGCCCTGAAACACAGCTCATTCCGGTTGATCCGACGCTTCTTGATGCGGGTGATCACAACGGCTCAACCTTCTATCAGCATGTCGGCTTTTTAGAACTTGTGCGTGGCGAACGCCAACAAGCCGAAGTGACGTTGGAAGACGGCTGGAAAGCAGTTGCACTGGGCATGGCAGCCCAATCAAGCGTCGCATCAGGCCAAAGCATTGAGTGGAAATCATTCCTCCACGAACTCAATGCGGCTTAATGTTTCCGCGAAATACAAGGCTTCAGACACAAAAGATAATGCGCCTTCAAAAAAGGCGCATTTTTTATTGCAGCTTGTGAATTTTGATCACACGTCAAAAACGCTCTTCAGACTGCAATATGATAAGTAAATGAAAAATTAAGTAAAACAAAATAACAATCAGTATATCATAAATTAATACATAATATTACGTTACTTTAAGTTGCGAATATACTTTTTATGTGTTAGTTAAAATTAAAATTTACTTCAAATTGATTCAGTTCAATTTTCATAACCAAAACTAACAAAACTATCTGGTCGCACAGCTAGAGGAGTTAGCCGTGTGACGATATTGTTAAGTACCGAAAAAACCAATCGGCTGGGTAAATGGGTTACGTCTTTCAACATAAGAAACATTAATCACCCGATGATTGCTTTGTCCATTTCGACAGCGGCATGTCTTTTAATGGGTAGTCTAGGCTATTGGTTGGTTATTCCACTCATTTTTAAATGACGAAACATAAGCACCCAAAAGACTTTTGGAAAACTGCTTACCTTATTCTGGCTTTAGCTGGGATCTTCTTTCTTTCTGCACTTCTATTTTCAGGCGGATCTGCGTTCGGCTGAACTTGAATAGGCAACGCTAAAACGCGATCAAAGGCGTTGTCTTAGAAGGTGGTCGAACTTTTAGGGTCATTTAGGTTCCCACCTTCACTTTATTTTTACTTGATAGGCAGCGCTCACATTTCATGCCCAAGCGTTGTCTTAGAAGGTGGGCGGGCTTTTTCTTGGTTAAGTCCCCACCTTCGCCTCACTTAGGAAATGCTGAACACTTGTATCCAACGGGAGTAATTGATGAGAATCTACAAACTGGAGCCGCTGGCAGGAAGGGAAAACTCTCAATACTGGCGGACATCTAAAATAAAAGCTCAACCAGTATGGGTAAAGGCATCGAGTGTTGGAGAAGCGCGCAATAAGGTCGCCCTTTGCGCTCTTCAAGGCCTAGTGAGAAAAGCCGGTCGAAACACGCTCTATAACCCGTTTCATTTCGGTGTGGACCTGTCACGTTTTTGTTCCGCTTCAATTACTCTTTAAGCTACCATTCTTTCGAATGCCAGCGGGCTTTTCCAATTCAATGCTGAGTGCCTTCTTCTTGGGTTATAAAATCCGTTTATATATTCAAATATCGCTATCTCTGCATCACGGCGTGTTGGCCATGCCCTTTGCCATAAAAGCTCCGACTTGATTGTTTTGAAGAACGTTTCGACGACAGCGTTATCGTAACAGTTACCTTTGCCACTCATTGATGTCTTAAAGCCATGCTGACACAGAATTTTTTGATATTCGTGGGAACAATACTGACTTCCACGATCTGTGTGATGGATACAGCCTTTGGGCGGTTGTCTTAGATTGATTGCCATGTTCAATGAGCGAATGGCTAAGTCCTTTTTCAGCCTATTACTAACAGCCCAGCCGATCACGCGTCTTGAATGAAGATCAAGGATCACTGAAAGATATAACCAACCCTCACGAGTCCAGATATAGCTGATGTCACCTGCCCATTTTTGATTTGGTCTTGGTGCATGAAAGTCCCTCCCAAGCAGATTAGGCGCAATATTGAAGCTGTGGTCACTATCCGTAGTCGCCTTGAATTTCTTATTGCGTTTTACAAAAATACCGTTGTCACGCATTAAACGACCGACGCGGCGATGACCAACCTGCAAACCCAATTCTTTAAGTTCCTCTGTCATTCTAGGGCGACCGTAGCTTCCTAG
>JAEPMD010000090.1 GCA_017644105.1 Rhizobiaceae bacterium
GTTTTAGCCAATGTGCAAGCTATCGAATCCATCTAACAGATCCATGCGGAACGGCAGATATCTTAAGGTCAGGAGCTGAGTTCTCATAAATATTGAGATCTGGCGATGTTGGACTGGACTTCTTTGCCCAATGAAGCAAGGTATGTCCCATGCCGCCCGATCATCGGGCTCTTTCCGGTAGCTGCACAGGACCTTGTGCGGCATGAACTAGGAAAGGTACTTTCATGACCAATAAGCTCGACAACAAAGAATTGCCTCGTCACAGAGAGGCGCAATCAAAGCTACAAAGCACATCCCGTAAATTACCCAATAAATCTGAAATCATCTTGCAGGCGTTAAAACGCAAACGCGGCGCATCTCTCAATGAGCTCTGTAAAATAACAGGATGGCAAACTCATTCAATTCGCGGGCACATATCTGGGACATTACGCAAAAAGAAGAAACTGAATATTTCTTCTGATCTTACTAAAACAGGTGTCCGCCGTTATCGATTGATAGAGGAATATATTTGATGGGAGGAGAAGTTAATGAGAGCAAAGCAGGTAAGAATGGACCTAGAAGTGGTTCGGTTTTTCTGAACAGTTTTGATCTGTTTTATAAGTGCGTTCTGACCCTTATTAAGCTGCCACCGG
>JAEPMD010000091.1:0-310 GCA_017644105.1 Rhizobiaceae bacterium
GAGGATTCGTCGAGGGCTGCGCCCAGATACCCACCGAGCAATACGGCATTCCGCTGGTCGACCGGGCGCTGATCGACAGGGCACATGAGATGAACCTTCAGGTTCATGTGTGGACCATCGACGACGAGGCGGAAATGCGCCGACTCATCGATCTCGGTGTAGACGGCATCATGACGGACGATCCGGCGCTCTTGCGAACGGTTCTGAGCGAAAAGGGCCTCTGGGCTTCGTAGATCTCTGCCCGCAAGCCCATGTCTTTTCTGCGACAATTCGCTTGTGGTCGTGGTGCGGTCTGGGGCTAAGGTGTGTT
>JAEPMD010000091.1:320-586 GCA_017644105.1 Rhizobiaceae bacterium
GCGATGCGCTTCGCGCAGTAAAGGATGAGGGACGCTACCGCGTCTTTGCCGACATTGTGCGCCATCGTGGGTCGTTTCCCCGTGCGACATTCCACACGCCGGAAGGGACACGAGACATCGTCGTTTGGTGTTCCAACGATTATCTCGGCATGGGGCAGCATCCGGCCGTCGTGGAAGCCATGCATCGCGCCATCGACGAGGTCGGCGCGGGCTCGGGCGGTACGCGCAACATTTCCGGCACGACGCATTACCATGTGGAACTCGAG
>JAEPMD010000092.1 GCA_017644105.1 Rhizobiaceae bacterium
GGTGGCAGCTTAATAAGGGTCAGAACGCACTTATAAAACAGATCAAAACTGTTCAGAAAAACCGAACCACTTCTCAATAAGCAAATAATCGCCAATCTTACTATCGGTTCTCCATTGAATATTCAAATGATTTAACAAGGGCGAATTAATTTTTCTCCACACCGATTTGCAACTCCTAACTGGTATTCGAAACAAAGGAGGCCTATAAAATAAAGTTGTGAGGTGTAAAACAAAACAGTGCTACTCTGCAAGATAATTTATACCTTGTGACGCAATAATATAAACAGCCAATTCTGTTTGTATTTGATGTTAGATGCAGATGGAACATTATAAAAGTACCTACAAAAATGAGGGCATTCAGGGGTGCAAAATAGATTTGAGAAAGTTGGATTTTTTTCCCTAGGCCTTTGGAAAAAGCGGGAAGAATTCTCATGTGTGTTAAATTCCCAGCAACTTTTTTTGGGCTTAGGTCGTTCTTTGTTTTTATCAAAACCTGATGCTGTACTTGGTTGGGGTTTTAGGAATTCGTCTCAAAGAGCAAGAAACTATTGCAAGCAA
>JAEPMD010000093.1 GCA_017644105.1 Rhizobiaceae bacterium
GTGTTCAGCACAAAGTGCCACTGACAGGTCAAAATTTCACTTAAATCTCTTGTTCAAAATTGCCGAGCCACTTCTTTTCACAAAAATCGGTTGAAGCTTGTTAGTTTCCTTGGGCTTCCAAACAAATCGATATTCCGATTGATAGAGATAGCGGAAATGCTTTGAAAAAGTCTTCAAAAGTTCGTCACGCTGAGTAGTGTAATCATCGTAATAAATAACCCTACCAGCATCAAATTGAGGTCGATCAAGGGCAGAGGTAACCGCTCTATTTAATCTGGCACTAAATTCTTCTTTATCATGAACAATTAGAGCTGCATCGTATTCAAATGCCTGAAAAAGTCTGGCATCATAAGTTGAGGAGCAACACCATACATAAAAATTGGGCGTAACGAGATATTCGAATAACTCACCCCAAATGACTGGTAATTCTTTGATATCCTCTCCGGGGTTTTCAAATCCTCGTAGTCGCATATTTAATTTTTTGTTAGGTGTTCGTACAAAATTCTCTAATTCGTTGTCTTGTTGTG
>JAEPMD010000009.1:0-39925 GCA_017644105.1 Rhizobiaceae bacterium
TGTAACCATATTGATCGCACGCTCTATTTCACTTCCGTTAAACAAAGCAGTGGCGGATTTGAATTTATTGGCCGATGGCAAGATGGGTGAGGATATCGAAGGTACCGACCGTGGTGACGAAATCGGAGATATCAACCGCGCACTTGTGATATTTCGGCAAAATGCGATGGAAAAAGAGCGAATTGAGCAAGAAACTGAAACAGCGCGTCGTGAACAACAGATGGAACGTGATCGCAATGAAGAACTTAAAAACATTGAATCAGAGAAGCTAGCAACAGCGATTTCCAGCCTTGAAAGTGCGTTAGCTCGGCTTTCTGATGGAGATTTGTCAGCCATGATCGATGCACAATTTGATGGCGATCTTGATGGCGTACGCATGGATTTCAACAACTCAATCAAAAAGCTCGCCTTGACCATGAGCGATATTGCGACCGCCATTTTAAACTTAAAAGAACATTCAAGTTCTGTTGGCGCCGCCGCCGATCAACTCTCCGATAGAACAGAAAATCAAGCGGCAACTTTGGAAGAAACTGCAGCGGCACTTAACCAGATT
This sequence comes from Rhizobiaceae bacterium, assembly GCA_017644105.1. GTDB lineage: Bacteria > Pseudomonadota > Alphaproteobacteria > Rhizobiales > Rhizobiaceae > Lentilitoribacter. The sequence goes on from JAEPMD010000009.1 coordinate 554, forward strand.
ATGGAAACGGTTCGTCTCACGTCAGAACGCGCCAAAGACGCAGCTTCGCGTGCCAAAGATGCGCGCAATGACACCCAACATTCAAGCGAGGTTGTGACCAACGCCATTTCTGCCATGGAAGGTATTGAAAAAGCCTCCTCAGACATTTCCAACATCATTAATGTCATTGATGAAATTGCTTTCCAAACCAATCTTCTGGCGCTGAACGCTGGTGTGGAAGCAGCGCGTGCTGGCGAAGCTGGGAAAGGGTTTGCGGTCGTCGCCCAAGAGGTTCGCGAACTGGCTCAAAGGTCTGCTGTTGCGGCAAAGGAAATCAAGGATCTGATCAGTAAATCTGGCAGTGAAGTTGAAAACGGCGTGAAACTTGTGAAGGAAACCGGCGACGCGCTTGGTAAAATTACCGAGCATGTCAGCCAAATCGATGAGCAAATTTCAAGCATCTCACAAAGTGCATCAGAACAGCTTGTCGGCATTCAGGAAGTTAATGGTGCAATGACATCCATGGATCAGGTCACGCAACAAAATGCTGCCATGGCTGAAGAAAATACAGCCGTGACAACGCAGATCGCACAGGAAGTTGATGCCCTCACCCATCTCATTGCAAGTTTTAACCTTGAGAATGAAAAAGTGCTTGAAAACAATGTTGTGCCAAAAACGGCTGATGCAGCTTGATAAGGCAGTTGTAAAAACGGCTATCTGAAATATTTGGATAACAAAACCACTGAAACCACGGTTCACGAATGGGGAAAGTTGCCAAAGTGAACCGTGGCGAAATGTGAGGTTGGGTGGAATAAAGCGCTAGCGCTCTCACTTCTGACACCGCTTTGAAAACGGATGTCATTTGAGCCTCGTTAGTTGGAGACTATGTGGCAAAAGTGGAAATTCCAAACAATGAGCCCTGAACCGCGAAATTGAATTTCATCAATGCATCAAGATGTCAACGTTGCTTCGCTGCCCATTCACGAACTTCCGCCATCGCCTCGTCCAATCTGGGTTTGTAGCCTGGGAGTGCGGTTGTATTGAATATCGAAATCATACCAATCGAATTATTTAGCAAGGATCTCAATTCTTTTGGAGCTTCAAAATCTTGAATGACCTCCTCCTTGTTGGGTGCAAAAAGGTATTCAACCCCAACCAGCACTGGGACTGCACACCCCCCGAAATATCCATTGCAAGAGAGAATGTATCCATCCTCTGGCACATCTCCTTTGAGCACTTCAACTGATCTATAATACACTTTCGTAAACATGATAGAGTTATCCAAAAAGGCTTCATCAGACAATTCGACTTTTACGGCTAAACCTCTAAATACATACTCCGCCTTTTCTAACTCACCGAGCGATGCATTATCATCCGTTAGTATTTGAGAGCATGCGCTGGCATCACCCAAAAAAGCAACGAACATCGTCAAACACGCGATTTTAAATTTTTGAATTTGCCACAAAGTTTCGATAGTCGTTCTCATGAGCCGCCCCTGAATTGATCGATCGATTTGTGAACTACCAAATAACTCAGGCAATTTAACGATCAATTAGAACAATTCTTCCAATGTTTTGATAAAATTTTGGAGCAGATGGGTTAGGAACGTCCTAGTATACGTATGTTCCCTTCGGGCCATTTCCGGACCAATCGCAATACCCAACATCTTTCCGAGCAAACACTGCAAACAGAAATACGCCTAGTGCTGAGGCATTTCTTTCAATGAAGTAAAATGATGAAACGACGTCTAGGGTGCCCCCTAAGACTGAAACACCCGATCGCCCAATTGGTCGATCATTTGTTTGCCTTTCATGATGGCTAAATCATTGGCTTGATCTTTGGACTGGCAGACATCAGCGCGGATGAATTTATGCTCTTTTTGCTCACCATCAATCTCTTTGGTGATGACGCCACATAAACGAAACTGACCTGATTCCGGGATCGGGGTTGAGGTGATTGTATAGCCTTCATAGCTCTCTTGTTTATCGGGCGCTGCAGGTGCTGCTTCACCACCAAACATTGAACCGAGTTTTTTCAAAAAGCCAACCATTTCAAGCACCTCATATCGCAACAAAGCTTATTTAATACCATCCTTAGCGCATGTTGGACTTGCCATCAACTGAATCCAATGTAAGATAATTCTGCTAGCTTAGCCTCCCAAATGACACGCATATAAATAAGCGAATAAAAATTGACAGAACTTCCGACAATTGCTGATGCGTCTTCAGCACGTCTTAAAAACTCTATTTCTCAACTTATTCATTCCATTTATCCCGATCTGGATAATGAAGCGCTGACCGATCAGGTGATCGATGCTTATTGGGATGAAAACAGCCAGCCACGCCGCCGTGGACGCGTGCCAAGCAACGAACTTTGGTCTGAGAAAGACAATTATGTCATCACCTATGGTAACAGCTTTGTTGATGGCGAGCATAAGCCGCTTGATCTGCTCAACGACTTTTTGCATCGGCATTTGCGCGACACGGTCAACGGTGTGCATATCCTACCCTTTTTCCCCTATACATCAGATGATGGATTTGCGGTCACAGATTACAGCCAGGTCGATGGGCTGTTAGGATCATGGGAAGATATCAGCCGCATTGCTGCAGATTTTCGTCTCATGTCCGATCTCGTGCTCAATCACATGTCGAGCCAAGGGCATTGGTTTAATGAATATCTGCAAGGCCATGAGCCTTATAATAAGTTCTTTTTTGAAGCGTCACCTGATGATGACACAAGCGCTGTTGTCCGCCCGCGTGCGCATGATCTATTGCGTGAGGTTGAAACCGCCAATGGCACCAAACATGTCTGGTGTACGTTCAGCCATGACCAGGTGGATTTTGATTTTTCAAATCCGGAAGTCCTGCTCGAGTTTTTGCGCATAACGCGGGATCACATCAATCAAGGGGTCAGAACCATTCGTCTTGATGCCGTTGCCTTTGTCTGGAAGGAAATCGGCACCAGCTGCATTCACTTGCCGCAAACTCACCAGATTGTGCGGCTCATTCGTTTGCTTGCTGATTATGATCGCGATCCTGTGGTGATTATTACTGAGACCAATGTGCCGAATACGGAAAATCTCAGTTACTTTGGCAATCGCAACGAAGCGCATATGATTTATAATTTCTCATTGCCGCCGCTTCTCTTGCACGGTTTGCTCAATGGCACATCAGAACATCTCAATGCCTGGCAAATGCGCATGCCGCCGGCTCAGATGGGTTGTGCTTATTTTAATTTCACAGCCTCGCATGATGGCGTTGGTTTGCGCCCAGTTGAAGGGCTTTTGCCGCAAGATGATATCGATGCCATGATCGATACTGTCAAAGCCCATGGCGGGCGCGTATCCATGCGTCAGGGCAATGATGGCAAGATGCATCCCTATGAGATGAATGTCTCACTGTTTGAAGCACTCAAAGGCACAGTTCATGGCTTGGATGATCATAACATTCAGCGCTTCTTATGCAGCCAGACCATTGCCATGGCACTTGAAGGCGTGCCGGCATTTTATATCCATTCCATGCTCGCAACACCTAACGATCACCAGGGCGTTGAGAAATCGCAGCACAATCGCGCCATTAACCGCCATCGCTGGGATTACAAATCGCTCAATGAAAAGCTTAATGATCCGAAATCAAACCAAAGCATTGTACTAAACGAGTTAAAATCGCGCATTGCTATTCGCAACCGTCAAGCGGGTTTCCATCCCAATGCGACGCAGTTTACCTTGCAATTGGGTAATCAGATTTTCGGATTCTGGCGGCAAAGCATAGATCGCTCGCAAAGCATATTTGCGCTACATAATATGACGTCAGACACGCTGACCATTGAGACCATGGCGCTTAACTTGATCGGTGGGGACGAATGGTTTGATCTCCTGTGCGGTGAAGATGTCAATAATGACGACACTGGTGAAATCACCTTCGCACCTTATCAGTGTCGGTGGATTACCAATCGTGTCTAAATCACAGGCCAACAAATACATCATTTTTACAGATCTCGATGGCACCCTTCTGGACCACGATACCTATTCGTACGATCCAGCGTCCGACGCGTTGCAGATGCTGCGCGACACCAATACGCCGCTGATCTTAGCCTCAAGTAAAACAGCTGCGGAAATTGCACCCTTACGTCAGAAACTTGGATTTGAAAGATTTCCTGCAATTGTTGAAAATGGCGCAGGTGTTTTGGCGACAAATATGAGTGCTGCTGATGGCGATAGCGATTATGAGAAGATCATCGAAATAATAAACCAAGCACCAGCTGAACTTCGAACACATTACACCGGCTTTCACGATTGGACGGCAGACGATGTATCGCGCCAAACATCGCTGAGCTTAGAGGGTGCAATTCTTGCCAAGCAGCGCGAATATTCAGAGCCAGGACAATGGTCTGGTCCGAAAGAAAAATGCGCAGAATTTATTGAATATTTGACCGAAAATGGCCTTCGAGCCCAACAAGGCGGTCGTTTCCTCACTATTGCCTTTGGCGCTGGTAAAGTTGACCGGATGAATGAAATTGTCGAGCAGTTTAGGACTGAAAATGAGGCTGTGACCACAGTAGCACTTGGGGATGCACCAAATGACAAACAAATGTTAGAAAATGCTGATATTGGATTTGTGATGAGCAACAATACCAATCAATATTTGTTTGCGCCAAATAAACCAGATCACATAACTTATTCCGAGCATTCTGGTCCGAAGGGATGGAATGCGTGCGTTTTGAGTTTGTTTGTGTAAACTAGATGAACTGAGAAAAGGGACTGTATAAAACATGGCTGACTTTCATCAAAATGGTAGCGTTGCCACTTTACATAATTTGGCGCAAATCCCATTTGAACAACTTGAGGCACAGCTCAAGCATTTTGCCCAAACCCGCAAAATCACGCTCATACTGCCAAGCCTGTTTTCAGAACTTGAAGCCCCTGCTCTATCTAATATCGTCGATGAACTGAGCAAAGCTGAATTTATCAACCACATTGTCGTGGGCCTTGATCGGGCCGATGAAGAGCAGTTCAAATTTGCCAAGCAATATTTTTCACGGCTTCCACAAAAGCACGACATCTTGTGGAATGATGGCCCGCGTCTCAAAGCAATTCATGAAAAACTTGCAGCTGCCAAACTCGCACCTGAGGAGCCTGGCAAAGGCCGCAATGTCTGGTATTGCATTGGATATGCATTAGCGTCGCGGAACTCTGATGTTGTCGCCTTGCACGATTGTGACATCACAACATATTCGAAAGAAATGCTGGCACGCCTTGTTTATCCTGTGACCAATCCGGCCTTCGCCTATCATTTTGTTAAAGGCTATTATCCACGTGTTGCAGGCGGCAAGCTCAATGGCCGCGTGTCCCGATTGCTGGTCACACCATTGCTGCTGGCCATTCAAAAAACCTGCGGGCACAACGAATATATCGACTATCTCAACGCCTTTAGATACCCACTCGCTGGCGAATTTGCCATGCGCACCTCTATTCTACCAGATATGCGCATCCCATCAGATTGGGGTTTGGAGATCGGCGTCCTATCGGAAGTTTGGCGGAACTTGTCCAACCGCGTGATCTGCCAAGTTGATATTTCCGATGCCTATGATCACAAGCACCAGCCGCTATCTGAGGAAGATGCGCAAGCTGGATTGTCACGTATGTCGATTGATATTTCAAAGGCGCTTTATCGCAAACTCGCAACCGATGGTGTGACGCTATCCAATGCAACATTTAGAACGCTCAAAGCCACCTATTTCCGCATCGCCCTCGATCTCGTTGAAATGTATTATAATGACGCGACCATGAACGGTATTCATACAGATCGTCATGTTGAGGAAAAAGCGGTTGAGCTTTTTGCCGCTAATATCATGAAAGCAGGGCAATCCTATCTCGATAATCCCATGGAAACGCCGTTTATTCCAAATTGGAGCCGTATTCAGGCCGCCGACCCTGATGTGCTGCTCAACATCCATAAGGCAGTTCAGCAGGATGCCGCAGAATACGGCTGATCAGAGAATTTAAGCCGATGAGAGGGAACTAAATTGTTTAGATATCTCATACTTACCTTCGCATTTTCATTCTCGATGTCTGCATGGGCTGACCAGCACCAACCTCCATCCTTTCCAGTCGATCAAATCTTTTCAGTCGCAACGACCGATTGGAACAATGACGGGATTGAAGATCCTGTGATGATACTCAACATCAATGATGGGGAACAGTTTGATGGTGTATTCTATCTAAGTGATGAATATGGCCGTCTGGCGCTGTTGCATTATATTCCCGATATGGTCTGGGGTTCGAGCGCAATGTTTGGTCAAGAGCCGTCTGTCACGAAAACGCCGGCTGGATCGATTATCATTGGCTCACAAAACTCAGCGATCGGACGTGATCGTTGGGAACAAAAACTCACAATTGCTTATCGAAACAACCAGTTGATCGTCGCGGGTTTTACCTATTCATTTTACGATACGCTCGATCCTGAGAATTATGGTGGATGCGATCTGAACCTCTTGACCGGTAAGGGTTTCAAGAATGAAAAGCCGGTTAAGTTCAACGCCAGTGCAATGTTGGTTACAGAATTTATCTCGAGCGGACAAGATTTCTCGCAATATTGCTACAGTGCCGATTAATTTGTATTGCTAATCGCTTTTAAAGCTCAACCAACTGACCATCTTTGAGCGTAACACAGCGGTCCATCTGGCGAGCAAGGTCATGGTTATGCGTTGCGACCATGGCAGATAAGCCAGATTGCTTCACAAGCGCTTCCAGCGCCTCAAAGACATATGTGGCGGTTTCAGGATCCAAATTACCAGTTGGCTCATCGGCGAGCAAAACACTTGGCGCATTGGCTACAGCGCGGGCAATCGCAACACGTTGCTGCTCACCACCTGAAAGTTCGGTTGGACGATGAGAAATACGATGACCAAGTTTGAGATATTCAAGTAATTCTTTTGCGCGGCTTTCAGCTTCTTTTTTATCCAGACCGCTGATTAATTGCGGAATAACAACATTTTCGCTGGCAGAAAATTCCGGCAAGAGGTGATGGAATTGATAGACAAAGCCAATCTTTTTGCCGCGAACATCGGTGCGTTGTTCATCTGAGAGATCACTACAAGCAACGCCATCAATGATCACTTCGCCGCCATCAGGTCGTTCAAGCAAACCCGCCATATGGAGCAAGGTTGATTTACCTGCACCCGATGGTGCAATTAGTGCAACCGTTTCGCCGCGGTTGAGCTTAAAATTAACGCCATTTAAGATCGTTAGCTTCTCATCGCCTTGCTTGTAATGACGTTCAACCGCGAGCAGTTCCATTGCTAAATCTTGCGCGTTGGAGATATCGTTCATATTTATTCGGCTCGCGTCATTCATCATTTCTACTCATATCTCAATGCTTGCACAGGATCGATTTTCGATGCCCGCCAAGCCGGAACCAATGTCGCAATAAAGGTCAGCACAAAGGCCATGATAATGATCGATATGGTTTCACCAAGATCCATATCCGCAGGCAATTGGCTGAGGAAATAGAGTTCAGGATTAAACAGCGTCGTACCGGATAGCCATGAAAAGAATTGGCGAATATTTTCGACATTCAAACATACTACCACACCTAAAATCACCCCTGCTCCTGTACCAGCCACGCCAATCGCAGATCCCGTCATAAAGAAAATGCGCATCACAGATGTCGACGTCGCTCCCATGGTGCGCAAGATGGCTATGTCACGCCCTTTATCTTTCACCAGCATGATCAACCCGGAGATGATATTCAGTGCTGCAACGAGAATGATCAAGGTGAGGATCATAAACATCACATTGCGCTCAACCTGCAAAGCTGAGAAGAACGTTTGATTGCGTTGTTGCCAATCGGTGATGAAGATCTGCCGTTCAGCTGCCGTCTCAATCAAAGGACGGAAGTCATTCACACTGTCGGGCTCATCGATGAAAACTTCAATGGATTGAACTTCATCTTCGGTGTTGAAATATAATTGCGCTTCACTCAACGGCATATAGATAATCGATGCGTCATATTCCGACATACCGATCTCAAAGATGCCGGAAATTGGATAGGATTTGACCCGCGGCGTCACCCCAAAAGGTGTGACATCACCTTCGGGTGAAACAAGCGTAATGCTATCGCCTGCGATCAAGCCCAAAGAATCGGCCATGCGCGTGCCGATCAACACACCTTCTTCGGCGGCAAATCCAACAAGATCCCCTGCTCTGATATTTTCAGATACCCAAGTCAGGCGCTCGATGTCAGCGACGGTGATCCCGCGAACCAGAGCACCCGTTCCTGCGCCGCCATTGCCAGAGGCGAGTGTTTGCCCCTCCACAATTGGAAGCGCCATCTCAACACCTTCTACGCCTTCAATGCGTTTGGCGAGATTGGTATAATCGCTAAAGGGTTCATCAATGGGTTGGACGATCATATGTCCATTAATACCAAGAATACGATTGATAAGTTCAGCGCGAAACCCATTCATCACCGCCATAACAATGATCAGGGTCGCAACACCCAGCATGATGCCCGCAAAAGAAAAGCCTGCGATAACCGAAACCACCGTTTCCTTGCGTTTCGAACGCAAATAACGCCAGGCAACAAGACGTTCAAAGACACCAAAAGGTTTGGATGACGGCATTGATTCGGTTTTGCTGCTCAATGGTTTCTAAGCCTTCTCTATCTTACCTTGCAGTTAGCTTATTAATCGCTGCTTCTAGTGTCAGGCTTTCGCGTTCGCCTGATTTTCGGTTTTTCACCTCAACTTCACCAGTTTTCATGCCGCGTGGTCCGACAACGATTTGTTCAGGCACGCCGATCAGGTCAGCTGTCGCAAACTTACCACCCGCGCGCTCGTCACGATCATCGATCAACACATCAAGACCTGCTTTTTGCAATTCGCTATAGATTTTCATCGAAGCCTCATCACAAGTCTCATCGCCAACTTTCATATTGATAATTCCCACATCAAATGGCGCAACTGATTCTGGCCAGATGATACCATTGTCATCATGAGACGCTTCAATGATGGCGGGAACAAGGCGTGTCGGGCCAATACCATAGGACCCCATATGCACTTCGTGCTCGCGGCCATCAGGACCCATAACTTTCGCACCCATCTTGGCTGAATATTTTGTCCCGAAATAGAAGATATGGCCGACTTCAATGCCGCGGTCAGACACTTGTTCAGATGCATCAATGGCGCCAAATGCTGCTTCATCATGCATTTCAGATGTGGCGGCATAAAATTCTGTCCACTCATCAAAGATCGCCTTCATCTTTGCACGATCTGAAAAGTCCACATCTTCTTCAGGAATATCAAACCCAAGGAATTTCTTATGACAGAAGACTTCTGATTCCCCAGTATCGGCAAGAATAATGAATTCATGGCTCAAATCACCACCGATTGGACCGGTATCCGCACGCATTGGAATGGCGCGCAATCCCAAACGATCGAAGGTGCGCAAATATGCGGTGAACATTTTATAATAGGCAAATTCTGCATCTTCTTTGTTCAAATCAAAAGAATAGGCATCTTTCATAATGAACTCACGCGAACGCATCGTGCCAAAACGCGGACGAATCTCATCGCGGAATTTGGTTTGAATATGATAAAGGTTCAGCGGTAGCTCTTTATAAGAACGCACATAAGAACGGAAAATATCCGTCACCATTTCCTCATTGGTTGGACCATAGAGCATCGGACGATCCTGGCGGTCATTAATGCGCAGCATCTCTTTGCCATAATCATCATAACGGCCACTCTCATTCCACAAGTCTGCGGATTGAATAGTTGGCATGAGAATCTCATGCGCCCCTGCTCTATTTTGCTCTTGGCGAATGATGTCATTCACCTTGTCCAATACGCGCTTACCCAGTGGCAACCAGGAATAAATCCCGGCTGATTGTTGACGTATCATTCCAGCTCGTAACATGAGCCGGTGAGAGACGATTTCAGCCTCTTTTGGGTTTTCTTTTAAGATAGGCAAAAAATATTGAGAAAGACGCATAGCTTATCCGTAATTATCTTTTGTTCCGAAAACAAAACGCTCGGAATCGGGTATTATTTAGTCGTTGAAGACTTCTACTCTTTTACAATCAATCTGAAAAGCTCGAATAATAAATACTGTTTACTTGGTCGCCTGATATTTTTTCTTCGTTTTTTTTACCAACACCGTAAAAAAACGGGTGACAAATTTTCGCAAGTGGGTTAACTTCGCTCGAAAATAAGGCAGTTTTTCGAAAACATGCCTAAATCGCGATCAAGTCTTGGGAGGATTAGATCTCAGGCGCGTTTAATACGCAGCCACCGGCCGACGGGTAGAGATCCGCGACAACTAATAGCAAGGCTAATTTAGCCTTGCTTTTTTTATGACCTAAAAATCAATCAAAATTTAGAATTTTGGGAAGAGCGCTGTGAAATCTTCATAGGTAATTCCCACCACTTCCACCAATAAAAAGAAGCACAGGAAGAACACGCTCGCGACGATCGAATTCATGATCACGATGCGTAAAACTTTTAGATTTGCAGGTGCGCTTTTCGTGGTGCCTAACACCACTTCACCCTCTTCTGCTTGGGATTTGCCGCTAAATGGCAACACCAGAAACAGCGATATCCACCAGATGATAAAATAGATTGCTGAATATGTGCCTATGCCCATGGATGATGATCCCAGATCAGAGTTGTTCTAATTCAATCAATGTGCCGGAAAAGTCACCAGGATGTAAAAACAATACAGGCTTTCCATGCGCACCGATCTTCGGTTCGCCGTCACCTAATACATGAGCGCCGGTTTGGATCAATTGGCTTTTTGCCGCATCTATATCGTCAACTTCGTAACAAATATGATGCATGCCACCTTTTGGGTTTTTGTCTAAAAATGCGGCAATCGGAGAATTTTCGTTAATCGGCTCTAAAAGCTCCACCTTTGTGTTTGGCAATTCAATGAACACAACAGTGACACCATGTTCGTCTAGCCTTTGTGGTGCTGTGACCTTCGCGCCGAGCATATTTTCATATTGGGCAGTTGCTGTTTTAAGATCAGGAACAGCAATTGCGACGTGATTTAGATTTCCAAGCAAGACAATTACTCCCCTACACTTTCTCAACAAAGACGGTTGCAACAGGTTTTTTATTCCAAACCTCACGAACCGCTGAACGCACCGCGCGACGGACTGATTCTTGCACCAGGCTCAGATCTTTGCGACGAACGCGCGGAATGCTCTCAACGGCACCGATCACGGCATCATAAATCACATCATCAATTTCATCACCTGAATCATCAAAGATCGGCAATCCAATCGAATTGATCAGCGGATCACTGTTAAACTCATAGCGGTGATCTAAAAGCACCTGAACAGCCACATGGCCAGCAAAAGACAGCTTTCTGCGATCCGAGATCCCCAGATCGTCATATTCGCCAATCACAGCACCGTCTTTGAAGATCCGCCCACTTGGCACATCATCGATCAAATCAGGTTCACCCGGTGCGAGGCGCAGCATATCGCCATTTCGCACGCGTGGCACTTTGGCAATACCGCTTTCTTCAGCAAGTGCTTTATGCGCAACCAAATGCGCAGCTTCACCATGCACAGGCACTAATATTTCTGGACGTACCCATTCATACATTTGTTTCAATTCATTGCGGCGCGGATGCCCTGACACGTGGATCGGTAGTTCATCACTATCTTCAACAATCAAAATCCCGCGATCAATCAGCGCATTTTTGATATTGAGAATACCCTTTTCGTTACCGGGGATCGCACGCGCAGAAAACACGACGGTATCATCTTTTGCCAAGGCCACATGACGCATTTCATCGCGTGATAGTTTTGCCAAAGCCGCACGAGATTCACCTTGTGAGCCCGTCATGATAATCACCACTTTGTCGCGTGGAATGAAACCAAACTCATCTTCTTCAAGGAAATTTGGCAATCCATCCATCATCCCCAGATCAGTCGCAACAGACACAACGCGTTTGATTGAACTCCCAAGCAGCAAAACTTCGCGTTCTGCATCACGCGCCGCTTCAGCGATTGAACGAATACGTCCCACATTTGACGAGAAAGATGTAATCGCCACACGGCCCGGCGCATCCTCAATCACCTTGCGAAGGTTTTTACTGATCGATTGTTCTGTTGGTGAGGTCCCATCGCGCATGGCATTGGTGGAATCGCACATGATCGCCAAAATGCCTTCATCACCAAGTGCGCGAAATCTGTTCTCATCCGTCAGCGGCCCCAAGGAAGGATCATGATCGATCTTCCAATCCCCAGTATGGATAACTTTGCCGAGATCAGTTTTAATCGCCAGTGACAACGGTTCAGGTATTGAGTGATTGACAGCCACAGCTTCAATCTCAAACGGTCCGACATTAAAGACATCGCCTGCATTAAAGACCGTCACCGGGATCTCACGTCGCGAACGTTCATAAGCACGTTTGGCTTCCAACATTCCAGCTGTAAACGGTGTGACGTAAACGGGCACATTTAATAAAGGCCACAATTCATTGAGCGCACCATAATGGTCTTCATGCGCATGGGTAATGATGATGGCTTTAAGATTATGGCGCTCTTCTTCCAAGAAACGAATATCAGGCAATACAAGATCAACACCCGGAAGCTCTAGACCCGGGAACGTAACGCCGCAATCGACCATAATCCATTCGCGATTATTTGGTTCCCCATAGCCATAAAGCGCGAGGTTCATACCAATTTCACCAACGCCACCAAGCGGCAAAAATACGAGTTCGTTCTCGCTAGCCATACAACATTCTTTCTTTTTCTTTACCTATCAAGAAGGAAAACATCCCCTGCTGCAATCTTAATCTCATCGCCATCTTCTTGGCGCAAAATTAAATTGCAATCCTCCGACAAGCCAATAAATCGGCCATATAAAACTTCGTTTGGAAGATTGATCTTAATATCTTCATCAATGCCGGCTGCATTTTCAAGCCATAAATCGCGAATTGCGGCCAAACCGCGACCTTCATCCCATAAGGCCAGGACATATTTCATCGCTTCAAACAAATGCGCGAACAAATCTTGAGGAGAAATCGATAGACCAAGCGCATTCAGCGACGTAGTTCTATAAAGAGCCTGATCAGGATGATGCGAGATATTGATTCCTATACCAATGACAATCGACAATTGGTCTTGGGAGTTGACTTCTGACTCCAGCAAAATACCGCAAACCTTCGCGCCATCTATTAAAATATCATTCGGCCATTTGATCTGCGATCTCGCCATTGAAACCGGCAAAACCTTCCGTATGGCAAAATTAGCTGCTAATGCGGCGACCAGCGGTAAAGTACCGATATTCTCATTGCGCGCAGGATTATTGAGCAAAAGCGACGCATATAAATTGCCCTTTTCAGACACCCACTGGCGACCGCGACGACCCCGACCACCCAATTGACGTTCGGCAGTTATCCAAAGCCCGGATGCCGCGCCGTTGCGTGCATGTTGCAAGCAATAATCATTGGTCGAGGAGACGTCACCTTCTTCAACGTGACGCCAATCAATTTTGGTGTTTGAAACCAATTAGAAGAACGTACGTGCTGCAACTTCTGCAGCAGTACCAATTGGACCACCAACAAGCACGTATCCAAGGACAAATAGGCCAGCTAAGCTGTAAACGAGGCGAAGCTCACCAGCGACAGGTGCAAATTCGTGTTTCACTTCGTCGAACCACATGATCTTGATAATGCGCAGATAATAGTAAGCACCAACAACAGACGCTAAGACACCGATAATCGCAAGCGCATAAAGCTCAGCCTCAATGGCTGCAACGAAGACGAAATACTTACCCCAGAAACCTGCAAGCGGAGGAATACCGGCAAGCGAAAACATGAAGATCGTCAAAATAACTGCCATAAACGGGTTTGATTTCGCAAGACCAGCCAGATCGTTGATGTTCTCCAAATTACCATCATCTTTGGTGCGCATTGCCAGAATACAGGCGAATGTACCAAGGGTCATCACCATATAAATGAGCATGTATAATACGATGCCAGACACACCTGTTTGCGTACCTGCAGCAAGACCCACAAGCGCATAACCCATATGACCGATCGATGAATAAGCCATCAAACGTTTGATATTGCTCTGACCAATCGCTGCGAAGGCGCCCAAGACCATTGAAGCAATTGCCACAAAGACAACGATCTGCTGCCATTCATGGGTCACAGTTTGGAAGGCTTCGATCACAAGTCGGATAAAGACAGCCATAGCTGCAACTTTCGGCGCAGCAGCCAAGAATGCTGTGACTGGTGTTGGTGCACCCTCATATACATCTGGCGTCCACATGTGGAACGGTACTGCCGAGATTTTGAACGCAATACCTGCAAGTAAGAACACAAGACCAAATACAAGACCAAGCTCTGGCTTACCACCTGTTAGCGCAGCTGCGATTTCGTCAAAGCCTGTATGACCGGTATAGCCATAAATCAGCGATGCGCCATAAAGCAGAATACCTGAAGACAAAGCCCCCAGAACGAAATACTTCAAACCTGCTTCTGTCGACTTATCATCATCACGTTTAATTGCCGCGACAACATAAAGCGCAAGCGACTGCAATTCGAGACCCAAATAGAGCGCAATCATGTCATTGGCAGAAATCATCAACATCATGCCAACAGTTGCCAAAAGGATCAAAATTGGAAATTCGAAAAACGGATTTTTCTCAAAGCGCGAATGACCAATTGACATCATCAACGCAACGGCCGAACCGATCAGCGCAAGCACTTTCATGAATTTCGAAAATGGATCTGAGAGATAAGCGCCGTTAAAGGCTTCACCCTGCCCGACGACAAAGATCAACATTAGACCAGCAATAATCAACAATGCGACTGACAAACCATTAATCGCATTTAACGTCGAACGCCCACCATAAGCACCGATCATCAACAAAACCATAGCGCCAACTGCCAGCATAATTTCTGGCAGAGATAGATGCAGGCTCTCCATTAAAATCTCAGTTGTCATTTGAGTAGCATCCTCGTTTTATTTCGCTGATATTGCGATATTTTGCGCTGCTTCAAGTGCAGCAGAATATTGGGTGACAAGCGCATCAACAGATGCTGCGGTCGCATCGAACACTGGGATCGGATAAACACCAAAGAAAATAACCAGCGCAATCAGCGGGTACAATATTGATTTCTCACGTCCTGACAGATCAAGCAGCGCTTTCAAATTTTCTTTCTCTAGCGCACCGAATACAACGCGGCGATAGAGCCACAATGCGTAGCCAGCCGACAAGATAACCCCAAGCGTTGCAAACAATGCTGTCCATGTTGACACTTGGAACACACCGATAAGAACCAAGAACTCACCGACGAAACCAGATGTGCCCGGTAGACCAACATTGGCCATAGTGAACAACATGAAGGCCACAGCATAATCCGGCATATTGTTGACCAAGCCGCCATAGGCCGAAATCTCGCGCGTATGCATGCGGTCATAAACAACCCCCACGCATAAGAACAATGCACCGGAGATCAAACCGTGCGATAGCATTTGGAAGATTGCGCCCTGAACACCTTGTGCGTTTGCAGCAAAGATACCCATGGTCACATAACCCATATGCGCAACAGACGAATATGCGATCAGCTTTTTAATGTCTGTCTGCATCATGGCGACAAGCGATGTGTATACGATCGCGATCGCTGAAAGTGCAAACACATATGGTGCAAAATCTGCAGATGCAACTGGGAACATCGCTAATGAAAAACGAATGAGACCATAGCCACCCAGTTTCAATAGCACACCCGCCAGGATCACAGAACCAGCCGTTGGCGCCTCAACGTGTGCATCCGGCAACCAAGTATGAACTGGCCACATTGGCATTTTCACAGCAAATGACGCGAAGAATGCCAACCATAACCATGTCTGCATGGAAACTGGGAAATCATATTCAAGCAGTTTGGTGATGTCCGTTGTACCAGACTGCCAATACATTGCCATGATCGCAAGCAGCATAAGAACGGAGCCCAGCAATGTATAAAGGAAGAATTTGAAACTTGCATATACGCGGCGCTGACCACCCCATACACCAATGATAATAAACATTGGAATGAGGCCTGCTTCAAAGAACACATAGAACAGGACGATATCAAGCGCGCAGAAGACACCGATCATCAATGTTTCAAGGATGAGAAACGCAATCATATAATCGCGGAAACGGTTTTTGATCGCATCTTTACTTGCGATAACGCAGAGCGGCATGAGGAATGTTGTCAGAATAATGAACAACATCGAAATGCCATCGACCCCCATATGATAGGAAATACCTGCGCCCAGCCAGTCCATTTTCTCCACCATTTGGAAGCCTGGATTTGAATTGTCAAAACCGATCCAAACGAACAGTGAGAAGACAAATGTGAACGCGGTCACCATCAACGACACATAATAAACATTACGTCGTGAGGTTTCCCCCTCGTCTTTCATGAAGAGCAACACCAAAACGCCGATTAGCGGCAAGAAGGTGACTGTTGATAGAAGTGGCCAATCAATCATTAAAATGCACTCCCGAGAGTCATCCAAGTTACGAGGGCAGCAATACCAATGAGCATGGCAAAGGCATAGTGATACAAATATCCAGTTTGAAACTTAACAACGCGAGCCGTAATGTCCTGCACACGAGCTGCAATTCCATTTGGACCAAATCCGTCAATCACACGACCATCGCCTTCTTTCCATAAGAATGTACCAAGCCACTTGGCTGGGCGAACGAAGATGAAGTCGTAGATTTCATCGAAATACCATTTGTTGAGCAGGAATTTGTATAGGATTGAGAAATCCTCAGCCAAACGCTTTGGTGTTTCAGGAGAACGAATATACATAAACCAAGCCGTGACAGAGCCGATAACCATCACAACAAATGGGCTCAACTTTACCCATACCGGCACATTGTGGAAATCTTCCAACACTGTGTTGCCTTCAACTGTATAAAGCGCAGATTGCCAGAACATATCGTAGTTATCGCCAAAGAAGTATCCTTTGAAGATAAAGCCTGCTGCAAGCGCACCAACGGCCAAGAGATAAAGAGGCACGAGCATCACAGGTGGCGATTCATGCACATGATGCATCACATCAGCTGCCGCACGCGGTTTACCGTGGAATGTTAGGAAGATCAAACGCCATGAATAGAAGCTTGTAAACAAGGCTGCAACAACCAACATCGTGAAGGCAAATCCTGAGACGCCAAGTGGCGAAGCAAACGCAGATTCGATAATCGCATCTTTTGAGAAGAAGCCAGCAGTCCCGATATAAGTAAGCGGCAGACCAAGACCGGTTAGCGCAACGGTTCCAATGATCATCATCCAATAGGTGAGTTTAATATGCTTGCGCAAACCACCCATCCGGCGCATGTCTTGTTCGTCAGACACGGCATGGATCACAGACCCAGCACCTAGGAACAACAAGGCTTTAAAGAAGGCGTGCGTGAACAAGTGGAAGATTGCTGCGCCATACGCGCCTACCCCCAAAGCCACGAACATATATCCCAGCTGTGAGCATGTTGAATAAGCGATCACGCGCTTAATATCGTTTTGCACAAGACCAACAGTTGCGGCAAAGAATGCTGTGATCGCGCCAATGACGGTCACAACAGTTAGCGCTGTTGGTGAGAATTCAAAGATAGGCGACATACGCGCAACCAAGAACACACCAGCTGTCACCATGGTCGCAGCATGAATAAGCGCAGACACAGGTGTCGGGCCTTCCATCGCATCAGGTAACCAAGTATGCAAAAAGAACTGCGCGGATTTACCCATCGCACCCATGAACAGAAGCAAACAACAAAGCGTCAATGCACCGTTCTTATCAAGCTCCATGCCAAAGATGGTTGCGATCACCTCACCCATCTCACCCGTAGGTGCGTAATCAGATGCACCAGCAAAGATCGCATCAAACTGAACAGACCCAAACAGCATGAAGATGCCGAAAATACCAAGTGCAAAACCAAAGTCACCCACGCGGTTAACGATGAACGCTTTCATCGAAGCAGCTGTTGCAGATGGTTTTTTGAACCAGAAGCCAATCAAAAGATATGACGCAAGACCCACGCCTTCCCAACCGAAGAACATTTGCACAAGGTTGTCAGATGTAATCAGCATCAACATTGCAAATGTGAAGAGTGACAAATACGCAAAGAAACGCGGACGATGCGGATCATGATGCATATAGCCAATCGAATAGATGTGCACCAAAGTGGACACAGAGTTCACAACCACAAACATCACAGCGGTGAGCGTGTCTACTCTGAAGGCCCAATCAATGGTGAGTGTACCAGATTGGATCCAGCTTAGAACCTGAACTTGAACGACATCTGTGTCACCAAAACCGATTTGTAAGAACACGACCCAAGACAGCAAAGCTGAAATGATCATGAACAAACATGTCACATATTCAGATGCTTTGGCGCCAATGCTGCGGCCAAATAAACCTGCGATTATTGCCCCAAGCAGAGGCAGGAAGACGATGGTGTGATACATGGGTAGACTTAGCCCTTCATCATGTTGACGTCTTCCACGGCAATAGTGCCGCGGTTGCGATAAAATACGACAAGAATAGCGAGGCCGATAGCGGCTTCAGCGGCGGCGACGGTTAGGATAAACAAGGCAAAAACCTGTCCAACCAGATCGTTGAGATGTTGCGAGAACGCAACCAAATTAAGATTGACGGCCAAAAGCAACAGCTCAACCGACATCAAAATAACGATGACATTTTTCCGATTTAGGAAAATACCAAATACGCCAATCGTGAAAAGGATCGCGCTAACGGTCAGGTAGTGAGAAAGTCCTATTTCCATAATTCTATCCTATAAACCCTGGCCTGGCTTCACTTTAACAACTTCAACAGCTGTCTCAGGGCGACGTGCGACCTGACGCGAAATATCCTGGCGTTTAACATGAGGCTTGTGATTTAGCGTCAGCACAATTGCGCCAATCATCGCCACAAGCAAAATCAATCCAGCAATTTGGAAGAACGCGACATAATCGTTATATAAAATATCACCGAGAGCTGCGGTATTCGTCCGCTCTGCAATGTCTGGAATTGGGCTCGCGCCACTCCCGGCTGCGTTGCTCTCAAACAGGTTTCCACCCAGAACCACAACCAATTCAGCAGCTAAAATAAGTCCGACCAGTGCACCAACGGGCGCATATTCTAAAGCACCGCTCTTAAGCTCAGCAAAGTCGATATCGAGCATCATCACCACGAAGAGGAACAAAACCGCTACCGCGCCCACATATACGACCAATAAGATCATCGCCAAGAATTCGGCACCTGTTAGCAAGAACAACCCAGCAGCATTGAAGAATGTTAAGATCAAAAACAAAACAGAATGCACTGGATTACGCGCGGCAATCACCATGAATGCCGATGCAATCGCAACAAATGCGAAAATATAGAAGAACAGAGCCTGAAGACCCATAATCACTACCTTTTCAGTTGGGCTTAGCTTCCCCTCGCCCGCAGCCAAGATAGACATCTCGACCAATATTATAATTTGCAGCCATCAAGAATGACGACCAATTTACCCCATTAACTCAACGATACGGCGCGTCCATAGCAATGTTACGAGCAATTTCACGCTCCCAACGATCACCATTGGCCAAAAGTTTTTCCTTATCGTAATAAAGTTCTTCGCGTGTTTCGGACGCAAATTCAAAATTCGGACCTTCAACAATTGCATCCACTGGGCAGGCTTCCTGACAGAAGCCGCAATAGATGCATTTCACCATATCAATGTCATAACGAACTGTTCGGCGTGTGCCATCATTGCGACGAGGACCCGCCTCAATCGTAATAGCTTGTGCCGGGCAAATCGCTTCACACAATTTACAAGCAATGCAGCGCTCTTCGCCATTTGGATAGCGGCGCAATGCATGTTCACCACGAAAACGCGGTGAAATTGGCCCTTTTTCAAATGGGTAATTCACTGTTGATTTTGGTGCGAAGAAATATTTCATCGACAAAAAGAATGCGCCAACAAATTCCTTCAAGAATAATGATTTAGCTGCCTGTCCGATACCCATTTTAAGCACTCCAACCTGTGAATTGCAGCACGAATGCAACAATAACGACCATTGCAAGTGAGATCGGTAGGAAGACCTTCCAACCCAAGCGCATCAATTGGTCATAACGGTAGCGAGGGACAAATGCCTTGACCATCGCGAACATGAAGAAGACCATGCAAGTTTTCAAAACAAACCAAATAA
This sequence comes from Rhizobiaceae bacterium, assembly GCA_017644105.1. Lineage (GTDB taxonomy): Bacteria > Pseudomonadota > Alphaproteobacteria > Rhizobiales > Rhizobiaceae > Lentilitoribacter. The sequence goes on from JAEPMD010000009.1 coordinate 20,736, forward strand.
TGCCCGGCACCCAATTCAAGAACCACACATCCACAGGCGGCAACCAACCACCCAAGAACAGGATTGTTGTGAGCGAGCATAAAAGCATGATCGCAAGATATTCACCCAACATAAACATCATGAATGGCATGGATGAATATTCAACCATATAACCGGCCACCAATTCGGATTCAGCTTCTGGCAAATCAAATGGCGGACGGTTTGTTTCAGCTAGTGCTGAGATGAAGAAGATGATGAACATTGGGAATAGCGCGAGCCAATGCCAATCAAGGAATGAATTTGGCAGACCCAAACGCGTGCCCAAGCCATCCTGCTGTGACAAAACAATCTCAGATAGGTTCAGTGAACCCACGCAAAGCAGAACAGTTACGATCACAAAGCCAATGGAGACTTCATAGGAGACCATCTGCGCCGCTGAACGCAACGCGCCCAAGAAAGGATATTTAGAGTTGGAGGCCCAACCCGCCATGATCACGCCATAGACTTCCAAAGATGAGATCGCGAAGACATACAGGATACCAACATTGATATTTGCAACCATCCAGCCATCATTAAGGGGAATAACCGCCCATGTCGCCATAGCCAAAGTCACAGTCACCAAAGGCGCGAGCAAAAACACGGCTTTGTTTGAACCTGCTGGAATGATCGGCTCTTTAAATGCGAGTTTCAATAAGTCTGCAAAAGACTGAAACAAACCCCAAGGACCCACAACATTTGGTCCACGCCGCATTTGAACTGCCGCCCAAATTTTACGGTCAGCATAAAGAATATAGGCTATGAACACCAAGAGGCAGACCATTAATAGCAATGATTGCCCAATCATGATGGCCGCTGGCCAGACATATGTTTCTACAAATGCATCCATGTCTCGTTCACCTATTCCGCTGCCGCTTTCGCCTGCCCTTTGGCCAATGCTGAACATTCAGCCATGACCGCGGAAGCGCGAGCAATCGGGTTTGTCAAATAAAAGTCCTGAACCGAAGAAGCAAATGCCGCCTTGTTCATTTTCCCAGATTTTTTTGCCAATTTCGCAATATCTGCTGCATCTGCAGCAATTGTCACATCGATATCAGCAAAGAGTGGGAATTGTTCGTAAAGATCAGCGCGCAAAGCCGCAAGTGAATCAAACGGCAATGTTTGACCAAGCACATCAGAGAGCGCACGTAAAATGGCCCAATCTTCTTTCGCTTCACCCGGCGCAAATCCAGCACGGTTTGAAATCTGCACGCGACCTTCTGTGTTCACATATGTGCCAGATTTCTCAGCATATGTCGCCGCAGGCAAGATCACATCAGCATGATGGGCACCATTGTCACCGTGTGAGCCGATATAAATTGTAAAGCCAGCTGTTTTCTTCGTGAAATCAAGTTCATCTGCGCCAAGTAGGAAGAGGACATCAGTATCCGTTAGCATTTTCGCGGCTGACATTCCGCCTTCTTGCGGCACAAATCCAACATCAAGTCCACCAACCCGTGCTGCAGCATCATGAAGAACGGCAAATCCATTCCAGTCTTTTGTTACAGCTTTGATTGTGTCAGCAACTTTTGCTGCTGTAGCTAAAACACCCTGCCCATCCGAACGTGCCAACGCGCCTTGACCAACAATGATCATTGGACGTTTTGCTCGCTTAAGCTTGGCAGCAAATTTTGATTTGCCATCCAACACTTCTTTTAAGCTGTCTGGACCTGCGCCAAGATATTCATAATCATAACGAAGATCTGTATCATCACCAATCACGCCAATCGGCATTGAATTCGCACGCCAGGCTTTGCGAATACGAGCGTTGAGAACTGAAGCTTCAAAGCGTGGGTTAGAACCAATGATCAAAACAGCATCCGCATCTTCAATCCCGTCAATTGTCGGATTAAAGATATAAGATGCGCGACCAAGATTTGGATCCAGTTGTGCACCATCCTGACGGCAGTCAATATTGGCTGAACCAAGTGACGTCATCAGCGTTTTGAGCGCATACATTTCTTCAACGGTCGCTAAATCGCCGGCAATCGCGCCAATCTTGTCGCCACTTGTTTTTCCAATCGCATCTTTAATCGCCGCAAAGGCTTCTGGCCAGCTTACTGTTGTGAGGCGACCATCCTTCTTTACAAATGGGCGATCAAGACGTTGCGTTTTCAAGCCATCCCAGATGAAACGTGTCTTATCCGAAATCCACTCTTCATTTACCTCTTCATTGATCCGCGGCATGATGCGCATAACTTCGCGGCCACGGGTATCAATGCGGATCGCAGAACCACAGGCATCCATCACATCGATGGACTCTGTTTTATTTAGCTCCCAAGGACGGGCTTGGAATGCGTAGGGACGTGATGTCAAAGCGCCAACTGGGCACAAATCAATCACATTGCCCTGCATTTCAGACGTCATAGCCTGCTCAAGATATGTTGTGATCTCAGCATCTTCACCACGACCAATCAAACCAAGCTCGGAAATACCAGCAACTTCTGTCGTAAAGCGAACACAACGTGTGCAGTGGATGCAGCGGTTCATGATCGTTTTAACAAGCGGTCCTATATATTTGTCTTCAACAGAGCGTTTGCTCTCCTGGAAACGCGACTGATCCATACCAAAAGCCATGGCTTGGTCTTGAAGATCGCACTCACCGCCTTGGTCACAAATCGGACAATCAAGTGGGTGGTTGATCAACAAAAATTCCATCACGCCTTCGCGTGCTTTCTTGACCATTGGTGTATTGGTGTAAACTTCCGGCGGCTGACCTTCCGGACCGGGGCGCAAATCGCGAACACCCATGGCGCAAGACGCTGCTGGTTTAGGCGGACCGCCCTTCACTTCAACAAGACACATCCGGCAATTGCCGGCGATGGAAAGACGCTCGTGAAAACAAAAGCGCGGTACTTCAGCACCAGCTTCTTCACAAGCCTGCAATAGCGTGTAGTGATCGGGAACTTCGATCTCGTTTCCATCTACTTTGATAACTGCCATGGTCAGTTGCCTACTTCTATTTCAACTTTCAGTCTTGCGACTGATATTACTTTTGAGCTTCCATCAGCGCTTTTGCCTGCCCGGCCCAATCATCACGTTCAATGCGACCAGGAAAACCGAGACTTTCGCCAATTTTTGCCATTTCTTTTGCCGACATATCTACAATTTGCCCATATGTCGAAATGCCTTGCTTATTCAAAATTTGTTCAAGCTTTGGACCAACGCCGGTGATCTTTTTAAGATCATCAGCTTGATCGGAAACCGATACTTTTGGTGCAGCTGTTGCCGCTGGCGCGCTTTCAGCCTTTGCAGGCTCATCGCTTGTTTCTTGTGTCGCCGCCATCATGCCCCGCACGGCACCCAACCACATTTCAGTCATCACCGATGTCGTTTGCAAACCAATCACTGACATGGCGAGAAACGGGTTTTCGGCTTTGTAAGGATTGTAATTTGAATTCGACGATTTGGTCATTGGACTACTCTGCGGCCTCCATTCGAGTGTTGGTCGAGTTGTCTGCATTGCGTGTATAGGCATCAATGCGAGCTTCAATTTCCGGACGGAAGTGACGGATAAGCCCCTGAATTGGCCACGCTGCAGCATCACCAAGTGCGCAGATCGTATGACCTTCAATTTGCTTCGTCACATCAAACAACATATCAATTTCACGCTTTTGCGCGTTTCCTTGCACCATGCGCTCCATCACACGCCACATCCAGCCCGTGCCCTCACGACATGGGGTGCACTGGCCGCAGCTTTCGTGCTTATAAAACGCTGATAAACGTGCAATCGCTTTGATGATATCGGTGGAGCGATCCATCACAATTACCGCTGCCGTGCCTAAACCTGATTGCAATTCACGAAGGCTATCAAAATCCATCGGACAATCAATAATCTGCTCAGCTGGCACACATGGCACGGATGAACCGCCAGGGATCACTGCCAAAAGATTGTCCCAACCACCACGAATACCGCCGCAGTGCTTATCAATCATGTCGCGGAACGGGATCGACATTTCTTCTTCAAATGTCGCAGGCTTGTTCACATGGCCTGACACACAGAACAACTTGGTGCCTGTATTGTTTGGACGACCAAAGCCTGCAAACCAACCTGCGCCGCGGCGCAAAATTGTTGGTGTCACGGCAACAGATTCCACATTGTTCACTGTTGTTGGGCATCCATAAAGACCCATATTCGCTGGGAATGGCGGTTTTAAACGCGGCTGACCCTTTTTGCCTTCTAGGCTTTCAAGAAGCGCAGTTTCTTCACCACAAATATAAGCCCCTGCCCCATGATGAACGTAAACATCCATATCATAGCCAAGTTTGCTATTTTTACCCAAAAGACCAGCGTCATAACATTCGTCAATTGCCGCCTGAAGTGCTTCACGTTCACGCATATATTCACCGCGAACATAAATATATGTCGCATGCGCACCCATGGCGAAACCAGCAATCACACAACCCTCGATCAGCGTATGCGGATCATGGCGCATAATATCACGGTCTTTACACGTACCAGGCTCAGACTCATCAGCATTGATCACCAAATAATGCGGGCGACCATCACTTTCCTTCGGCATAAAGGACCATTTAAGACCAGTTGGGAAACCCGCACCGCCACGGCCTCTTAGACCAGAGGCTTTAACTTCATTGATGATCCAGTCGCGACCCTTATCAAGAAGCTTCTTCGTGCCATCCCAATGGCCACGTGACATCGCACCCTTGAGTGATTTGTCGTGCAAACCATAGATATTGGTAAAGATACGGTCTTTATCTTGTAGCATGTTCTAACCTCTATCTCGCCCTAACGCGGTTTCTTGCCGAACACTTTAATGTATTCAGCTTCTCCGCCCTTAGCGAGCGCTTTAGCTTGCTTTACCCAATCATCACGATCGATCCGACCTTTAAATTTAAGGTAACCATCGACCCATTCACGTTCGGCCTTCTTCCATTTGGAAACTTGCTCGAATTTGTAAATCCCCAAACCGTTCAAGACACCTTCAAGTTTTGGACCAACACCTGAAATGAGCTTCAAATCATCTGGTTTCGCTGGCTTCTTGATTTTTGGTGGACGGTTTTTATCCGCTGGAGACACAGCTGCGACGCTTGCCTTTTTCGGTGCTGCCGTTTTTGCAGCAGCTTTCGGCGCAGCCTTAGGTGCTGCAGCCTTCGCAGGTGCTTTTGCGGCTGTCGCCTTTGGCGCAGCTTTCTTGGCAGGAGCGGCCTTTTTGGCGGTGGTTTTCTTGGCCGCAGTTTTCGATGCCGATACGCGTTTTTTCGTCGGTGCCTCTGTCAAAGTGGTAGGACCACCTTCAGCCGCAGAGAAAATACGATCAATCTGCGGACCGGGTGTAATCTCTTCACCCTTACCCGATTCAAAACGCTCAAGAATGTAAGAAAAACGTTCTGGTGTTAAATCTTCATACGCATCTTTGAAAATCATTACCATTGGTGCGTTCACGCATGCGCCCTGACACTCAACTTCTTCCCAAGACATTGTGCCGGCTTCATTCAGCTCAAATGGCTCAGGATTAATGCGTTTCTTACACATTGAAATCAGCTCTTCCGAACCGCGCAACATGCATGGTGTTGTGCCGCAAACTTGAATATGCGCACGCTTGCCAACCGGTTTTAGCTGGAATTGTGTATAGAAAGTCGCAACTTCCAAAGCACGGATATATGGCATACCCAACATATCAGCGACATGTTCAATCGCAGACTTTGTCACCCAACCATCTTGCTCCTGCGCAAGCATCAGCAATGGAATGACAGCAGACTGTTCACGACCCTTGGGGTATTTCTTTACCCATTTTTTTGCTTCCGCTGTGAATGAGCGGTTGAACTGGAAACTCTCCGGTTGGAGATGATCATCAGCTAAGCGGCGTACAGACATGATTTCCCCTTACGCGGCCAAAAAATAAAAACAATTGTTGAGGCGAATATTCATCGATCCACCTCACCAAACACGATATCAAGCGAACCCAGAACCGCCGACACATCGGCCAACTGGTGATTACGGCACACAAAATCCATCGCCTGCAAATGCGCATAACCTGGCGCACGAAGCTTGCAGCGATAAGGCTTATTGGAACCGTCAGACACAAGATAAACACCAAACTCACCCTTTGGCGCTTCCACAGCGGCGTAAACTTCACCTTCAGGAACGTGATATCCTTCTGTGTAGAGCTTAAAGTGATGAATAAGCGCTTCCATTGAGCGTTTCATCTCACCGCGTTTTGGCGGCACCATTTTACCGTCGAGTGACGATACCGGCCCAGTTTTATTGTCACCCAATAGCAAATCTACGCATTGGCGCATGATCTTTGCAGATTCACGCATTTCCAGCATGCGAATAAGATAGCGATCATAATTGTCGCCATTTTTTCCGATCGGAATATCAAAATCGAGTTCTGAATAACACTCATATGGTTGCGCGCGACGCAAATCCCACGCAGCACCTGAACCACGCACCATAACGCCTGAGAAACCCCAAGCCCATGCATCGTCAAGCTTTACAAAACCAATATCAACATTACGCTGCTTAAAGATGCGGTTATCTGTCAACAGACCTTCAATGTCATCGCAAGTCTTTAAGAATGGATCGATAAACTTGCCGATATCTTCAACCAACTCATCCGGGATATCCTGATGAACACCGCCTGGACGGAAATAGGCTGAGTGCATGCGCGCGCCACAAGCACGCTCATAAAATACCATCAGTTTTTCTCGTGCTTCAAAGCCCCAAAGCGGAGGCGTGAGCGCACCAACATCAAGCGCTTGCGTTGTGATGTTTAACAAGTGAGACAGAATTCGGCCAATCTCTGAGTAAAGAACGCGGATCAACTGACCACGTTTTGGCACTTCAACACCCATTAGCCGTTCAACAGCCAGAGCAAATGCATGCTCCTGATTCATCGGCGCCACATAATCAAGACGATCAAAATAAGGAACAGCTTGAAGATATGTTTTGGTTTCGATCAGTTTCTCTGTGCCACGATGCAAAAGACCAATATGCGGATCAATACGCGTAACGATCTCACCATCGAGCTCCAACACCAAGCGCAACACGCCGTGCGCTGCAGGGTGCTGAGGACCAAAGTTAATATTAAAATTGCGGACGTTATGCTCAGTCATCTTAATGCCCTTCCGCTTTTTCATCGCCCGGCAGGACATAATCTGTCCCTTCCCATGGGCTTAAGAAATCAAAGTTACGGAATTCCTGTTTAAGTTCCACAGGCTCATAGACAACGCGTTTCACTTCGTCATCATAACGAACCTCAACATAACCAGTTGTTGGGAAATCTTTACGCAACGGATAACCTTCAAAACCATAATCGGTGAGGATGCGGCGCAAATCAGGGTGACCTGAGAACAAGATGCCATACATGTCATAGGCTTCACGCTCAAACCATTCAGCACCTGGGAATACAGATGTTGCAGACGGAATGGTTTCTCCATCAGCGACAGCGAGTTTGATGCGAACACGCGCATTTTGTTGCGGCGACATGAGATGATAAACAACGTCAAAACGTTTCTCGCGAGACGGCCAATCAACACCACACAAATCGATGAAATTGACAAATTTACAGCGCGCATTTTCGCGCAAAAATGTCAGCAATTCGATAATTGCATCCGATGTCGTAACCAGCGTTAATTCACCATAAGCAATGTCAGCTGATAAAATAGCCGCACCTTGGCTCTCTTTAATAAAACCAGCTAGTTCTTCGAGGTTTTCACTCATTCTCGACCCTATCGCTCGATCGTACCAGTACGACGAATTTTCTTTTGCAGCATCAACACACCATAAAGCAGCGCTTCCGCAGTGGGAGGACAGCCAGGCACATAGATATCTACAGGAACAATGCGATCACACCCGCGAACCACAGAATAGGAATAGTGGTAATAACCACCACCATTGGCGCATGAACCCATGGAAATCACATAGCGTGGTTCAGGCATTTGATCATAAACTTTACGCAAAGCAGGCGCCATTTTATTGGTCAAAGTACCCGCAACGATCATCACATCAGATTGACGCGGCGAAGCCCGCGGCGCAAAACCGAAGCGCTCAACATCATAACGCGGCATGGATGTGTGCATCATTTCAACTGCACAACACGCCAGACCAAATGTCATCCACATCAATGAACCAGTTCGCGCCCAAGTGATCAGATCTTCTGCAGATGTGACCAAAAAGCCTTTATCAGCTAGCTCATTATTCATTTCGCCAAAAAACGCGTCATCCGCGCCAATTGGTTTACCCGTATTTGGATCGATAATGCCTTTAGGCTGAGGGGCTACGAGGGTTGTGTCACCTACTCCCATTCCAGCGCTCCTTTTTTCCACTCATATGCAAAGCCAATGGTTAGAACCGCCAAGAACACCATCATCGACCAAAACCCAAACCAGCCAAGATCACCAAATGATACGGCCCACGGGAAGAGGAACGCGACCTCAAGGTCAAAAATGATGAACAAAATGGCGACAAGATAAAATCGAATATCAAATTTCATCCGTGCATCATCAAAGGCATTAAAGCCACACTCATATGCAGAGAGTTTTTCTGCATCAGGAGCTTTATAGGCAAGAGCGAAAGGAGCGATCAAAAGGGCCAATCCGATTACGAGTGACAGCCCCAAAAAGATCGCGATAGGCAAATAAGAACTAAGAAGTTCAGTCATTATGTCTTATCCTGCTGGTCAACATATTATGTTTATTGCACCCAGGCGTGCGAAAAACGGCGAGTCCCATTTATTACGCCATTGAGGATTGGTTACCGCAGCAATGCACAAGGTGCAAGACCAACCGAAAGGAAAATTGATATAACTCGCAATTTATTACGCGATTGTTAGAATTCCACTGGAACAACATGCCAAAAACTACAAAAACACCAAAAGATATTTTCGTTAATTGGAACAAAGGCGGTTTTTTCGATTTCAAAACAATCAGACGGATTCGCATCTAAAAAAAACCAATGGCACAAAGCAAAGGGCCCTATTCAACCATTTAACTTGGTTCAATAAGGCCCTGAATAAATTCTAATTTTATGGAAGGTGATTAAGCGTTAGCCACCAAAGTCATCCAGCATGATATCTTCGCGATCCACACCCAGCTCCAGCAACATATTAATCACCGACTGGTTCATGATTGGCGGGCCACACATATAATATTCGCAATCTTCTGGTGCTGGATGATCCTTGAGATATTCTTCAAGCAAGATGTTATGAATAAAGCCTGTATAGCCAGACCAATCATCCTCAGGCAGCGCATCAGAAAGCGCAACATGCCATTCAAAATTATCAAATTCTTCAGCCAATTGATCGAAGTCTTCAACAAAGAACATTTCTTTTTTTGACCGCGCACCATACCAGAACGTGATTTTGCGATCGCGGTTTTCAAGGCGCTTAAGCTGATCAAAGATATGACTACGCATTGGCGCCATACCAGCACCACCACCCACAAAGACCATCTCTTTCGGTGTTTCGCGTGCAAAGAATTCACCAAACGGGCCTGAAATCGTGACTTTATCGCCTGGCTTTAAATTAAAGATGTAAGACGACATCTGACCAGGAGGCACATCATTTTTGCCTGGCGGTGGTGAAGCCACACGCACGTTCAGCATAATAAGGCCCTTCTCATCAGGATAGTTGGCCATGGAATAAGCGCGCTCAATCGGCTCTTCCACGCTTGATTCAAACTGCCAGAGATTAAACTTATCCCAATCTTCGCGATATTCATCACCAATATCAAAATCTGTGTAGGAAAGCTTGTGCGCAGGAGCCTCAATCTGAATGTAACCACCGGCACGGAAATTCACATCCTCACCTTCAGGCAATTCAAGAACAAGATTCTTAATAAAGGTTGCCACATTGTCATTGGAGCGAACGGTACATTCCCATTTCTTCACACCAAAGACCTCTTCGGGCACTTCGACCTGCATGTCTTGCTTAACGGCAACCTGACATGACAAACGATCGCCGCATGCAGCTTCTCGCTTGGTAATGTGGCTTTCCTCAGTGGGAAGGATGGATCCCCCACCCTCATGAATTCGCACCCGGCATTGCGCACAAGTGCCACCACCGCCACAAGCAGATGGGACGAATAGTTTCTGTTCAGCCAAAGTCTGCAACAATTTACCACCAGCAGGGACAGAAATTGTTTTCTCGCCATTAATGGTAATATTCACATTACCAGTTGAAACGAGTTTCGACCGCGCTGCGAGAATGATCGTCACCAGCGCGAGAACGATCAATGTAAAGAGTACAATACCAAGACCAAATGTTGCCATGAGTGATCTCCCTACAATTTAACGCCAGAGAATGACATAAATGCCATTGCCATCAAGCCAGCTGAGATAAAGGTGATGCCAAGCCCCTGCAGACCATCGGGAATGTCGGAATATTTAAGCTTCTCGCGAACACCTGCCATTGCAGTAATCGCCAGCGCCCAACCAAAGCCCGATGATACACCATACGTGACAGATTCAGAGAAATCGTAACTCCGTTCCACCATGAACAATGAACCACCCAAGATCGCGCAGTTCACGGTAATCAAAGGCAAGAACACGCCCAATGCGTTGTAAAGCGGTGGGAAATACTTATCGAGCACCATCTCAAGAATTTGCACAAGCGCGGCGATCACACCGATATATGAAATCAAACCAAGGAAAGTTAGATCAACATCATCAAATCCTGCCCAGCTGAGTGCACCAGGTGCCAATAGATAGTTCAAGATGAGATTGTTCGCTGGCACTGTGATGGATTGCACAATCATCACAGAAATACCAAGTCCGATTGCGGTTGAAATCTTTTTCGATACCGCAATAAAAGTACACATTCCCAAGAAAAATGAGAGCGCAAGGTTTTCAACAAAGATTGCTTTGACAGCAAGGGAAATGAGCGCTTCCATTAGTGGGCCTCCACCGTCTGAATTTTATATTCGCGCACCTCAACCTGAGCAGGTTTCCAAGTGCGGAATGCCCAAATGATCAAGCCGATGATGAAGAATGCTGAAGGCGGCAGGAGCAACATGCCGTTTGGTACATACCAGCCACCATTATTGACTGTTTCCAAAATTGTCACACCGAACAAGCTGCCAGCGCCAAACAATTCACGAACAAATCCAACAAGCATTAAGATCAAACCATAACCAAGTCCGTTGCCAACGCCGTCAATGAACGACGCAATCGGCGGGTTCTTCATGGCAAATGCTTCTGCGCGACCCATCACGATACAATTGGTAATGATCAAGCCCACAAATACCGACAGTGTTTTTGAGATCTCAAATGCGTATGCCTTCAAAATCTGGTCCACGATGATCACCAAAGAAGCGATAATCACCATTTGTACAATAATACGAATGGAACCAGGGATATGGTTGCGGATCATCGAGATAAACATGGATGAAAATGCGGTCACAAAAGTCACCGCCAAGGACATCACAAACGCCACTTGCAAGGATGATGTCACCGCCAAAGCTGAACAAATGCCAAGCACTTGCAGTGTGATTGGATTGTTATCGACCATTGGGTCGACAAGAAGTTGCCTGCGTGTTTGAGCCATTATATCTCTCCCGCCTTAAGGCGATTTAAGAAAGGTGTATACCCCTCTTCACCCAACCAAAATTTAACAAGGTTATCAACGCCAACCGATGTCAATGTTGCGCCAGACAGCGCATCAACATGATAGTCTTTGCCGGCCGGTGGCGCTGTTTTCGTCACACTGATCTGCAACACATCATTTTCGTCTTTCAGCTTCTTGCCTTTCCAAAGCGCCTTCCAGCGTGGATTGTCTACTTCCGCACCAAGGCCAGGTGTTTCCGCATGAGAATAGAACTGAAGACCAAAGATATCATTGCCATTGCTCTCAAGCGCTATGAACCCATAGAGCGTTGACCATAGGCCATAGCCATGGATCGGCAAAATCACTTTATCGAGCGAGCCGTCTTCTTTGCGAAGCAAGTACACCGTTACAAAATTTGCCTTACGAACGATACCAGCTGGGTCTTCAGCCAGTTCGATAGATGTCTCTGGATTGTCCGCAGCTTCACGATCATCAAAAGTCGCAGGATCAAACTGGTCAGTAAACGCACCGGTGCTAAGCTCTAAGATGTGCGGTTCAAACTCACCAAAGGCTTCAACAACATCGATACCTGGTTCATAAACACCAGCAACTTGCAAAATGTTAACTTGCTTATCTTTAAGTTTGTTAACTTCCTGCACATCGCGCAATGACACAGATACTGCAGACACGACCATAGACGCGACAAGACATAGGCTGACGGCCACAAAGATTGTTTTACCAACGCTATCTGCCGGTTGCGCTAAAAAACGACGAATTAATCCGGGCTGTTTTTCCTGATCAGACATGTTTTTTGGCCCTACGTTTAATGTTTGCCTGCACGACGAAATAATCAATCAGCGGCGCAAAGACGTTTGCGAACAAGATCGCCAGCATCATCCCTTCTGGGAAAGCTGGGTTGATCACGCGGATCATCACCACCATGACACCAACCAATGCGCCATAGAAATAGCGTCCAAGATTTGTATGAGATGCAGAAACTGGCTCGGTGACCATAAAGGCCAAACCAAAGGCATATCCGCCGATTACCAAATGCCAATACCAAGGCAATGCGAACATTGGATTTGTGTCAGAACCGATGATGTTCAACAGCAGCGAAAATCCGATCATGCCCGCAAGGCAACCAACAACAAGACGCCAATTGGCAATGCGTGTGATCAGCAAGAATGCCAATCCAATCATACAGGCAATTGTTGATGTTTCACCGATTGACCCAGGGATGAGACCGATGAAAGAATCCATCCAGCTCATGCCGTTTGCGGCTAATTCTTCAAAGCCTGCAGAGGCCGAAATCGACAAAGCCGTCGCGCCAGAGAACCCATCAACTGGTACCCAAATTGTATCGCCTGACATTTGTGCAGGATAAGCAAAGTATAAAAATGCACGACCGGTGAGCGCAGGATTAAGGAAGTTCTTTCCCGTACCGCCAAAGACTTCTTTACCAATCACAACACCGAAAATGATGCCAAGCGCCACCTGCCACAAAGGCGTACTTGCCGGCATGATTAAAGCGTAAAGCATTGATGTTACGAGGAAACCCTCATTCACCTCGTGACCGCGAATGGTGGCGAACACAACTTCGAAAATACCGCCCGCAACAAGCGTTACGATGTAAATCGGGAAGAAATAAAGTGCACCATGGACTATATTGGCAAATGGATTGCTTGGATCAAATCCAATGCCCAATGTGCTTAAGATCCAAGCACGCCAACCCTCAGCACCAAATGTCTCAATAGCCATATTGGTCTGAAGACCGACATTATACATGCCCACTAAAATTGCCGGAATAGTCGCAATCACAACGTAAGTCATGATGCGTTTCATATCTATATAAGAACGCGCATGCGGTGCAGCTGTCGTGACCGTTTTAGGGGTATAAACAAAACTCTCCACCATTTCATAAATGGGGAAGAATTTTTCATATTTCCCGCCCTTTACAAAATGCGGCTCAATTGAATCGAAAAATTGTCTCAGACCCAATGTTAGCCCTCCTTTTCGATCTTAGTCAGGCAATCGCGCAGCGCCATGCCGTATTCATATTTTGCTGGACAGGCAAATGTCACAAGCGCGAGGTCTTCTTCATCAAGCTCTAGAGCACCCAATGCCTGCGCTTGATCTGTATCCATAACAAGCAGAGCTCTTAAAAGCTGAGTTGGCAAAAAGTCTTGAGGCATTAAATTCTCAAATGTCCCAAGCGGCACCATAGCGCGTCGACCGCCATTCAAATTCGATGACAACGCGTAGAGCTTTTGAGAAAAGGCTGAACCCAAAACAGGTTGCACTGCAAATTTCGACGCCATTGGCCTGATCCAACCCAGCGGAATTTGCTTTTTATCTTCTTCAATCAATGTTGCTTGACGCGCATAACGCCCCAAGAAAGCAGTTGGCCCCTCTCCGGCGTGACCGCTCAAAACAGAACCCGAAATCATGCGTGCTGGAGTGTTGTGATCAAGATCATCACCAAACAAATCAACCAGAGATGCACCTGCAATTGTTTTAACCAAACGCGGCTTTGAACATAAAGGCCCGCTCAAGGCGATGATACGTTCTGCATCGTATTTTCCGCTCGCGACCAACTTGCCGATCGAAATCACATCGTGATAGCCAATCGACCACACAGTTTTTGCTGCCGAAGGCGGCGCAAGAAAATGCATATGCGTGCCCGCAAGACCCGCAGGGTGTTGACCTGAGAATTGAGCGCTGACAATTTTATCATTGGCCGGGGTAGCAATCTCCTGTCCGCCCGCCTGGCAAACAAAAACATGGCCATCAGTTAAGAGCGATAACGCTGATAAACCTTCTGTAAATGCGTCTTTATCTTCCGCAATGATTAAGCTTGCTTCACCGCATAAAGGCTCAGTATCCATAGCGGTTACAAAAATCCCTTCCGGCGCATCGTCAGTTGAAGGCACTTTTGAATATGGACGTGTTTTAAAAGACGTCCACAAACCTGAAGCGCTCAACTTGGTTGCCAAACCTTCGCGTGTTTTCACATCTCCCACTTTGGAGAAATCAACTGCGTCGTTCGAGCCAGCATCCACTTCAATCTCGACGCTAATCAGAACCCGCCGTGCACCGCGATTAATCGCCTTGACTACACCAGCAGCTGGCGATGTAACTTTCACATCAGGGGTGTCTTTGTGGGCAAAAATTGGTGAGCCAACACTAACCTTGTCACCCTCAGTCACTTCTAATCTTGGTTTCAGACCAATATAATCATGGCCTAAAACAGCAACTTTTTGAACAACGGGAGAATCTGTAATTGACTGCTCAGGCTGACCAGTCATCGGCAAATCAAGGCCTTTTTTTATTTCAAAGTGCTGCACGCGATCTTATCCTGTAATTTCTCGGCTCTTATGCGCCTGTTTTGCGGAAATTTAAAGTACTAATTTGGGTCTAAACGAAATTTTTTTATTGAATTACACACAAAAATAACACACAAGCATCCTAACAAAATACATCAGAAATGATTTCAGCCAAGGAGCCAATTCAGTGGCCAATAAATTATCGATCTCCCGCCGAAATGTTCTCGCAGCATCAGCTATCTTGCCACTTGGACTTACCGCATGCTCATCGGAAAAGTCGATCCTCAAACTCGCAGGTTCAACAATGGGGACATATTACAATGTCATCGCGGTTGATCATGAAGGCAAATTGACTGATGCAGATTTAAGACCAGGAATTGAAAATGCGCTTAAAATCGTAAATGCGCATCTTTCCAACTGGGATCAAAACTCTGAAGTATCCAAATTTAATGCCGCACGTTCAACGAATGAGATCACAGTTTCTAAGCCACTTGCAGACATTTTAACTGCCGCAAGAAACGTAAATGCTGCCAGTGATGGTCAGTTTGACATTACATTGGGCCCAATCATTGAAGCTTGGGGATTTGGCGCAAGCGGTGAACAAAACAGCCAGCCAGCGGCTTCCATTATCGATGAAAATTTCAAACATGTTGGCCAAGCTAAAAATCTTGAAATCACAAATCATGGTGTCAAAAAGAACGATCCTGAAACGAAAATCTATCTTTCAGGCATTGGCAAAGGCTATGGCGTTGACCAAGTCGCTCAAGCATTACGCAATGCCGGCCTTAAAGATTTCATGGTTGAAATCGGCGGCGACATTTATACATCAGGCAAAAACGCTGAAGGTTTAGCCTGGCAAATTGGTATTGAAAGACCCCTTGAAGGTTCAAAACTGCCGCATAAAATTGCGCAGGTTTCTAATATGGGCATGGCAACATCCGGTGACTATCGCAATTACTTCATGGATGAAGGCAAACGCTATTCTCACATTTTTGATGCGAAAACTGGTCGTCCTGTGACACACAACACAGTGTCAGTCACTGTTTTGGCTGAAAATGCCATGTTGGCAGACGCATGGGCAACAGGCCTGTTGGCGCTTGGTACGGAACGTGGTTTAGAAATATCAAATCAACGTGATCTTGCCGTACTATTCATTGAAAAATCTGCAAAATCAGGCGAATATGAGTTTATCACTTCAACGAGTGACGCCTTTAAAAAACTACAAGCGTAGTTTAGCTTAAATATTCGAATAGGACCCACGCGTGAGCACTTTTTTCCTCGCATTTTTTCTTCTAACACTCGTCATGCTAGGCATGGCGCTTGGTGTTATTTTTAGCGGGAAAAGAATTAAAGGCAGCTGCGGTGGGTTAAATGCAATTTCAGATGCGGATCAATGTTTGGTCTGCAAAAAAGAAATTGATCCAGATAGCCCATTAAGAGAGCGTCTTTTGTGCCCGCGCGCTAAGAAAATGCTCAACGAGATGGAACAAGCTTAGCTTTAGCTTGCCCTACCCCACCTTGATGGGAATAAAACCCAATATTAAAAGCGATGATGCGGCAATAATGCCGAAGATCCAAAGCTGATAAGTCGGCCCTTCAGCCTTAAACACGCGTCGATATTGATAACCGGCCAGACAGGCAATCACAAAGATAATGGTCGCGACTAGCGGCGTTAAACTATACTCAATCAAACAACTCAGCTCCTGATGAATAAAAGCACATCTTTAAGGGGGCGAAGCGCAATCACTTCGCTGCCATGTCGCATGTGCTTTAAAATTTTTCTATTTTGCTGTTACCCGACGATCAACTGCTTCATCCGCAAAGCTTCATATTCAAGCTCGTTGATACGATAGCCCACAACATCACCAATCGTCACCATGCCACATAGTTTGCCATTATCAACCACAGGCATATGTCTAAACCGGCCGTCAGTCATTTTCTTCAAGACACCAACAAGCAAATCATTGGGTGAACAGGTCACCACGTTTTTCGTCATGAGATCCGACACCTTTTGGGGCAAGGTCTGACCAGGTGTTTCGGCGAGCTTTCGCACAATGTCACGTTCGGACAAAATACCTTCTAGTTTAGAATTCTCATCCACAACCAGCAGTGCACCAATTCGCTTATCCCGTAACGTCACAACAACATCGGCAATTGTATCTTCCGCTGTGACTGAAAAAACAAGGTCGCCTTTCTTTTCGAGCAATTCTGAAACCTTGGTTGAACCAGACGAAAGATTTGATTCTGCTGACTGGCTGACCGTTGTATTTTGCTCCAGATCGCCTTGGGTCGGTGCCTGATAGGACTGTGGTGCCATTTAAGTTCCTCCATAAAACGAATATAAGACGAGTGTACGTACATTCATATGTTGAAGCAAATTCAAAATTGAATTGATTTCGTTATTTCAATTGCTGAGGTGACGCATATCAACAAATGCCCACGGAGAAAACTGTCCCTGATAGGGTTCACATTTAATGACCACATCAAAGAACTAGTTGCAGCCATTCAGGAAGACAATTGAAGAAACAAGGGATGAAGATCGAATAAAACCAGCACATACAAATCATTTAACTCAAAGTTGCATTTAATCTTACATTTCAATTTATACAAGAAAACATAAATTGAAAAGGAAAATGAAATGTCGGTATCATTAAGAATTGTGGGAATTTATTATCATCAAGACAAAATCCCATATAAAGAAAATATGACCGTAATGGATGTTTTAAATTACGCACGCGAAAACCAAGTCAAAAACGCTAAAGTCTTCGGTTTCGAAACAGGACAATTACAATTTGGGGCGGATGCCGGAAAACCCAGCATCACATCGTTCTACAGTGAATACGAAGAACCATTTCAAAGTAAGACTTCAGGCTACATGAAACCAGCTGGACCCTATTTCTTGCCAGAAGATATTTCAACGTCTCCATCATTTACTGCATGGCAGTATTATGTCTTCAGCAAGCCTCTGCAGGAAGGTGGCGCCGTATATCAAGTTAACGACCCAAGAATTGAATCCTTCGTTGACGCTAAAGTGCCGGATGGTGGGTTTGTCACGTGGCGCCTTTGCAAAATTCTCGGCTCTCCTCAGGAGATGCCTGCCAACAAAATGGGCGCTATGTCCAAACTGGTTTAGTTATCGAATTATGCTGAGATCGAAAATTATCCATGAAGGGAACGTCCTTGATGCTCATGCACCAGGGATTTTTCCTAAAACAGAAAAAATAAATGAAAATCGTGGTGCGGGCACCGGGACTCGAACCCGGACAGCCTAAGGCCGAGGGATTTTAAGTCCCTTGCGTCTACCAGTTCCGCCATGCCCGCATCCTGGCTGACTGCCTACACGAACAAGTCATGATCAATCAAGTTCTTTTTGATCGATTTTCAAAATAAAAATCTCAAGCCATTACTTTGCCTTGTTTTGGCTATGCCTGCAAAGTTAAGACAATGAATAAACAAACCGAATCAATTGCTAAACAAACGGACGCAAGTGATTCTTTTTCCTCAATAATGCGGCCCTTAGTAACCTAAAGCATTTTCATTTCCCAACTAATCATGTAAGCAAAATCAATAACAAGGTTGGATTAAATGAACGATAAATTGGAAGTAACGGCGGCAGCGCTTGCCATTGGTGATGAACTCTTATCAGGCCGAACACGCGATAAGAATATCGGGCATCTAGCGCAAACACTCACTTCCGTTGGCATTAATTTAAAAGAAGTTCGTATCGTCGCTGACGAGCAAAGCGAAATCGTTCATGCAGTCAATGCCCTGCGAGGCAAATTTGACTACCTCTTCACATCAGGTGGCATAGGCCCAACCCATGACGATATTACCGCAGATGCCGTATCTAAGGCATTTGAAGTTGAATGTATTTATGATGAAGCCGCAATGGAGTTGCTCGCCGCGCATTATAAATCGCGCGAGATGGAATTTACCGAAGCACGACAACGCATGGCACGCATGCCGCAAGGTGCATCGCATATCGACAACCCTGTTTCGAAAGCTCCTGGGTTTAATATTGATAATGTCTATGTCATGGCTGGCGTACCCAAAGTCTTTGAAGCCATGCTCAATAATGTCGTCCCTACCCTTAAAACGGGGCAAAAACTATTATCACGTTCTATACCCTGCAAGCATGGCGAAGGTGTGATTGGAACACCTTTAGGTGTCATCCAAAAAGATAATCCCGATATCAGTATCGGGTCTTATCCACGTTTTGGTGATGACGGCAGTTTTTCAACAGAGATTATCGTGCGCGGTCTTAATGTTGAAGATGTGGACAAAGCCGCTGATGACATTGAGCAGATGCTTGCCAATTTGGGCTAAGGCATTATTCTATCGCCCACTC
>JAEPMD010000009.1:39935-123146 GCA_017644105.1 Rhizobiaceae bacterium
GATATTTTTATAAAATCATAAAGGTCTATCATGACACCTTCTGAAAAATTCTTCCCCGTTTCCTGGGATCAGTTTCACCGAGATGCGCGCGCGCTTGCCTGGCGCATCGCTGGCCAAGAAACAGATTATAAAGGCATTGTATGTATTACACGCGGCGGCTTAGTACCAACCGCAATCATTTGTCGTGAGTTGAATATTCGAATGATTGATACGGTCTGCGTGGCTTCCTATCATGATTACAAAAATCAAGGTGACATGCAGATATTAAAAGAGATTTCGCCCGAGCTTCGCAAAAATGATGGCGAAGATATTCTGATCGTTGATGATTTGACCGACACCGGCAAAACTGCAGGCATCGTCCGGGCCATGCTGCCAAAAGCACATTTCGCCACCGTATATGCAAAGCCCAAAGGGCGCCCGCTGGTTGATACCTTTATCACCGAAGTGAGCCAAGATACTTGGATCGTCTTCCCATGGGATATGGGTGTGCAATATCAAGAGCCGATCGCCAAAGGCGGCTAACAGCGACTTAAACGAAATAAAAATATAAAAGAGCCGGACGTGATATCCGGCTCTTCCTTTTTAATCGTCTGCCCAATGGCATCTTGGCGATTTACATCGTAGCGATGACATCCAATTTGATGAATTGCGTTTCACCATTTGAATCATCCACACCGTCATTGTCAGTGACAATGAACATCTGGCCATTCTTATCAATCGCCAAACCTTCAACCTTATCGACCACATAGCCGCCGTAGGACTGCATAATAGGCAATAGATCGACCACGAGCTCTTTGGTGACCACTGGCAATGTTTCGCCCAGTCTTGTGGCTTTAAGCTCTGAAACTGCGACTTTGTAGATCTTTTTGGTTACTGCTTCAGCACCAATTTGGTTATCGCGCTCAATGATATAAGCGTAGTCACCAAAGATCGTGATATCCGACAGACCAACCCAACCTTTATCTTTGCCATCAAGTGGATAATGCACGGCACCCCATTCTTTGCTCTCAAGATTGTAGTTGACCAGTTTTACAAATCCAGCCGCATCATCTTTCCACTCACGCTGAATGGCAATCCAAAGATCATCGCCTTTTTTGGTGATACCTTCAGACCCAAAACGTTTTTCAACAGCGAGCAATTCTGAAGGGAAAGCGATCTCATTTTTGATCTCACCTTTCGCATTCACATGATAAATTGCATGTGGGGTCAAACGATCTGTGCGTCCTTCAGAAGCGATAAAGAAACCGCCCTTACCGTCAAGCGCAATACCTTCCATATCCAGTTTCTGAGCTGGCATGCCATCACGCATGATTGGCGTTGCTGATACAATTTGTGCTGGGACTTGCGTTGCATCAATCTTGAAGATTTGCGGTTGCGAACGATAGAAGCTGTCATTAACAGCATAAAGCATGCCTGGGTTTTCACTATCAGCGACCAAACCAGACAATGCACCCCAACCAATTGGACGACCATTGTCATCCAATTTAGAAGTCAACATCGGATATTGCGAAGCATCTGCGCCATATTGGTAAAGTGTGACATGCGAACGAACGCCGCCATCTTCAATCAAATCTTTTTCATTAGAAACCGCCAACAAATTGCGGTCTTCAATGGCGATCGCACCTTCAGGCGCTAGACCCGTTGGCAATAACTGAACGAATTCTGGCTCTGTGCCTGTATCTTTATAAACACCTATGACTGAACCGCGTTCTGATAAAACAAACATATGTTTGTTGCCACCAAATGTGCCAACTTCCAAACCTTCAGGCTCAACACCTTTATTGCCAGAACGTTTTTCTGGGTAGTGACCCGCCATGGCAACTTTATATTCAAAGTCCAATCCTGATTCGAAGAGCACCTCACCTGACTTTGAGAAAATCGTAAAGCCGCGAGATCCGCCTTCATAATCGCCTTCATTGGCAATCAACAAGCGATCATTATCCAACCATTGAACGGCATCAGGTTCGCGTGGCACATCATTTAGAGTGCCATCAAATGTCAGCGCACGCTCCTCATCGACATCAACATTTTCCAAATCAACTGTACCGGCGGAGAAATGCGAAAGAACAGAACCATCAGCATTTAGAACAACAATGTGGTTATTCTCCTGCAATGTCACAACAAGTTCGTTGTTGGCGTTAAAATCAACAAATTCTGGTTCTGGATCGGTTGGTGCAATGCCAGCTAGGTCTGTGACATCTGCATTAATGATGGCGTTACAATCAAACGCGCCATTTGCAACAGGAAGAATTGAAACAAATCCGGCAGGCGCCTGTGGGATCACGCCGTCATTTAAATCTTCGTCACGTTCATTCTCAATCGCAACGGCTGCTAAAGCACCATCCATGGATAAAGCAACCGAATCAGGTTGACCAGCAAGGTCACAGCTTGAGACGATCTCTTTGCTCTCCAAATTGATGATCAATAATTTTCCTGACGGTTTGGTATAGCTTTCAGATGTATTGACCCCGACAAAGGCCAGCTTACCATTGACAGAGACAGATGTTGGCTCACCTTCTAACTTGATGATGCCCATCGCTTTGGGAGATCCAGGATCCTTGATATCGATCAAGCCAATCTCGCCCAAAGGACTATCAGAATAAACCAACATATTGCCATCACTTGTCGCAGCGATGATCTCAGCTGATGTTTCAGTTTTCTGATCGACATCACTGGGCAGATTGAGGTTCACCGGAAAAGAAGACACCCGGTTGAAATACTCGCCAGCCACTAGGGGTGTGGATAAAGTTGTAAAACTCGCTGCCAGAAAAGTTGAAAATAAAAATTTTTTTGTGCCAATAAACATGGGATTTAACTTCGCTCCTGTTGATAAAGTCCCCTTGGCGATAGAATTTTCTCATGACATGCGAGCTACATAATTATGACGTTTGTGTAACAAATCCATGTTTTCCGGCAAGAATCGGAGGCTCCAAGTAGAACAAAAGGGAGCTATTAACAAATAATGAATCTTTCCCCAGTTTTCACAGAATGGACACACTAGATATTGTGGGTGCAATTTTGGATAAAACTATCACTTGACGATTGGCTGCGAGTCGCGCCTAATGATTTTCACGTTGCGGCGGCGGCGAGCTGGAGGGGTTACCAAAACCAGCAAAATCCATTGTTTTATGAGTTGAAACGCTTTTTCAAGCGAAGTGTTTTTGCGTGCTAAAATTTGGGGGAAATGGAAAAAAACCGGCGGTTTTTAGATATTTTCAATTTACAAATTAACGTTTTGTTAATACTACATCTAGTATATTTCAAAATGTAGAACACAATATACGGTTCTTTTTCAAACAAAAGTACTGTATACTAATCGAGGTTTGTGGACCGCGGTGTCTCTTATTGTGACACACCATAGGAAAGCAGACATTTGGGGAATTTTGGCCTGAAGAAGACCACAGGGTGAACAGGCAGAAAAAGATAAAAGGAACAGGAAGTTATGCGCATAGAACGCTGCTTTACTAAAGAAGGAAAAGACGCTTACTCCGAGATCGAATTTCGCAAGGCAACAAGTGAAATTAAGAACCCGGATGGCTCGATTGTTTTCCGCTTGGAAGACATTGATGTACCCAGTCAGTTCAGTCAGGTCGCAGCAGATATTCTAGCGCAGAAATATTTCCGTAAAGCTGGTGTTCCCGCGGTTCTTAAAAAAGTTGAAGAAAATGATGTGCCGTCATGGCTATGGCGTTCAGTTGCTGATGAGAAAGCTCTCGCAAAACTACCTGAAGATGAGCGTTATGGTCCT
The DNA here is from genome assembly GCA_017644105.1 of Rhizobiaceae bacterium. Lineage (GTDB taxonomy): Bacteria > Pseudomonadota > Alphaproteobacteria > Rhizobiales > Rhizobiaceae > Lentilitoribacter. The sequence goes on from JAEPMD010000009.1 coordinate 43,684, forward strand.
GAAACGGATGCACGTCAGGTTTTTGACCGTTTGTCTGGCACATGGACCTATTGGGGCTGGAAAGGCGGCTACTTCGATAGCGAAGAAGACGCACTAACCTTCCGTAATGAGCTTGCTTATATGCTCGCCACACAACGTGTTGCACCAAACTCCCCACAATGGTTCAACACAGGTCTGCACTGGGCTTATGGTATTGACGGACCAAGCCAGGGTCACTTCTATGTGGATCCATTCACTGGCAAATTGGTGAAATCAAAATCATCTTACGAGCATCCACAGCCGCATGCATGCTTCATTCAGTCTGTTGAAGATGATCTGGTGAATGAAGGCGGCATCATGGACCTTTGGGTGCGTGAAGCGCGTCTATTTAAATATGGTTCAGGCACAGGTTCAAACTTCTCGCATGTTCGCGGCGAAGGTGAAGCACTATCAGGTGGTGGTAAATCATCTGGTTTGATGAGCTTCTTGCGCATTGGTGACCGTGCAGCAGGTGCAATTAAATCAGGTGGCACAACACGTCGTGCTGCGAAAATGGTTGTTGTTGACATCGACCACCCAGATATTGAGCAATATATCTCTTGGAAAGTGAACGAAGAACAAAAGGTTGCAGCGCTTGTAACCGGTTCGAAGATCGTATCGCAACATCTTGGGCAAATCATGAAAGCTTGCATTAATTGCGAAGCTGACAATGACGCCTGCTTTGATCCAAAACAGAACCCTGCCCTGAAACGCGAAATCAAAGCTGCGAAAAAGAACCAGGTTCCTGAGAACTATATCAAACGTGTGATCCAGTTTGCTCAACAAGGCTACACAGATATTGAGTTTAAAACCTATGACACAGATTGGGATTCAGAAGCCTATCTGACTGTAGCTGGCCAAAACTCAAACAACTCCGTTTCAATTAAAGACGATTTCCTTCGCGCTGTAGAAGCTGATGGCGATTGGGATTTGATTGGTCGCCGCAATGGCAAAGTGACCAAAACACTAAAAGCCCGTGAGCTTTGGGAATCAATTGGTTATGCTGCTTGGGCTTCAGCTGATCCTGGCCTTCACTTCAACACAACAATGAATGATTGGCACACTTGCCCATCTGAAGGTCCAATCCGTGCATCCAACCCATGTTCTGAATATATGTTCTTGGATGACACAGCATGTAACTTGGCTTCCCTGAACTTGCTTCGCTTTAAAAATGCTGAAACTGGCAATCTCGCCATTGGCGATTTTGAGCACGCAACTCGCCTTTGGACGATGGTTCTTGAAATCTCAGTGATGATGGCACAATTCCCATCGCGCCAGATTGCCGAACTATCTTACAAATACCGCACACTTGGTCTTGGCTTTGCCAATATCGGTGGCTTGCTGATGACAAGTGGAATTCCATATGATTCAGATGAAGGCCGCGCGATCTGTGGTTCTATCACAGCCATCATGACGGGTGTGGCTTACGCAACATCTGCTGAAATGGCGGGCGAACTTGGTCCATTCCCAGGTTACAAACCAAATGCGAAAAACATGTTGCGTGTGATCCGCAACCACCGTTTGGCAGCGCATGGTCATGCAGATGGCTATTCAGAGCTTTCTGTGAACCCGGTTCCATTGGTCCATGAAGATTGTAAAGACCAAGACTTGATCAAACATGCAACAGCTGCATGGGATCTAGCGCTTGAATTGGGTGAAAAGCACGGTTACCGCAATGCGCAAGCCACTGTGATTGCCCCAACAGGTACAATCGGTCTTGTCATGGACTGCGATACAACAGGTATTGAGCCAGACTTTGCCCTCGTAAAATTCAAAAAGCTTGCAGGCGGTGGATACTTTAAGATCATCAACCGCGCTGTACCTGAAGCCCTACGCACATTGGGTTACTCAGAAAGCCAAATCGCTGAGATCGAAGCTTATGCTGTGGGTCATGGTAACCTTAATCAGGCACCAGGTGTTAATCCGGGTTCTCTGAAGTCCAAAGGCTTCAGCGATGAGCAAATTGCGACCATCAACCAAGGTCTTGAAAGCGCATTTGATATCAAATTCGTCTTTAACAAATGGACCCTTGGCGAAGAATTCTGCAAAGACACGCTTGGCCTAACGGATGAGCAGCTTAACGACATGTCATTTGATATGTTGGCAGCGATCGGCTTTGACAAAAAAGACATCGAAGCGGCCAACATCCACATCTGCGGTGCGATGACACTTGAAGGTGCGCCATTCCTTAAAGATGAGCATCTACCAGTCTTTGACTGCGCGAACCCTTGCGGCAAGATCGGCAAGCGTTACCTCTCCGTTGATAGCCACATTCGCATGATGGCAGCAGCGCAACCATTTATCTCTGGCGCGATTTCAAAAACCATCAACATGCCAAATGAAGCAAGTGTGGATGATTGTAAATCAGCTTACATGCTCTCTTGGAAGCTCGCTTTGAAAGCCAATGCGCTTTATCGTGATGGGTCTAAACTCTCACAACCGCTCAATGCATCACTCATTGCCGATGAGGAAGATGATGAAGCTATTGAAGCAATCGCAGAAGCACCAGCAGCGGCACAAGCAGTCAAGGTCACTGAAAAAATCGTCGAGCGCATTGTTGAGCGTGTTGTGCGTGAACAGGAAAAACTACCTGGTCGCCGCAAAGGCTACACACAAAAAGCGAAAGTGGGCGGACACACAGTGTTCTTGCGCACGGGCGAATATGACGATGGCCGTTTGGGCGAAATCTTCCTTGATATGAACAAAGAAGGTTCAACACTTAGAGCTTTGATCAACAATTTTGCGATCTCTGTCTCTCTTGGCCTTCAATATGGTGTACCACTTGAAGAATATGTTGACGCCTTCGTCTTCACCAAGTTCGAGCCTGCAGGCATGGTTCAAGGCAATGATGCGATTAAAAACGCAACATCAATCCTAGACTATGTCTTCCGCGAATTGGCTGTTTCTTATCTTGAGCGTCATGATCTGGCTCATGTTGACCAATCTGAATTCTCCTCTACCCCAATGGGTAAAGGCATTCAGGAAGGCACAACAGAAGCTGTTTCGAAAGGCCTCACCCGTGGTCATAAGCTGTCGATCATCAACCAGGAGCCAAAAGGTTCGGCTGGAAATGGTCCAACAGCAAGCTCAAATGTAACAGCGATTGCATCAGGCTCTATGGCAACGGTTGCCGCGGCATCCAATGCGGTCGCAGAGATGTTTGAAGAAGCATCCGCTTTCAAGCGTGATTATTCTGAAACTGATCAAAGCTTGAAAACAAAAGCCGAAGCTGAAGAGATTGCTGAAAATGCAAAAGCTGCAGCCACCGGTCTTTCAACAGAAGCAGAACGCAAAAAGGTTGAAGCCGACCGCCGCGTGAAAGCCATGATGCAAGGCTATACTGGTGATATGTGCTCAGAATGCTCAAACTTTACCATGGTCCGCAACGGCACATGCCTTAAATGCGACACATGTGGTAGCACAAGCGGCTGTAGTTAAGTCTACGAATTTATATAAGAACAAAGCCCTCGCAATTAGCGGGGGCTTTTTTTTGTGAAAAATGAAAAAATAAATAAGCCTGCTCAAGAAATAAAAGCTACCCAGAAAAATCGATAAAGCAAACGAAACAAAAAATATGCGGTCATAACAGAGAATATCAAAAGTGGTATCAACATATATTCTCCTGTCATATCGAAATTCTCTTCCATCACCATGCCGATAATGATGCTAAAGATCGCTAATAAAGCTGCTAACAAACTGCGAAATATGAGCCTCTTGGTTGATACCTTAAAAACGTATTTATTCGTTTCTGTTTTGTTTTCACCACTTAACTCCCCTTTTTCTACAGCACGCTGAACAGCTTGTTTTTTGGCACTTGGAGAATCCCTAACCGATCTGGTTTGATATCTGGCTGTAATAAATGCAGTTGCAATGAGGCCACCGGTTGAAATCAAAGCTATGATGATTTGGGTAAAATCAATTTCTACTGACAATCTTATTCTCCTTAGTTTTAAGAAGAAAATACCAAGATATAGGCTAAAATAAATACTTTTACGTGTATATAAAAATAATACAACTTATTTAGAAATGAACTTGCCTACTCACAGCTACCGCGCCAACCCGATATTCAACGCCTCAACGCCGCGTACAGAAAGTCCGCGTTTGTATGAAACGTGATCATCAATCAGCGTGAAATCTTTGAATTCGCGCAGCAGCGTTTCGAAAATAACTTTCATATTCTGCCGTGCAATGTGATTGCCCAAACATAGATGCGCACCCTGCCCGAAAGCCAAATGACGGTTGGGTGTGCGGTCAATCTGAAACTGATCTGGGTTTTCAAACTGCGCAGGATCCCGGTTCGCAGCCCCATAGAGCAAGCCAAATGTCGTGCCCTTCGGAAAGGTGTGATCCCTGATCGTTACATCTTCGAGCGCATGACGATGAAAAAACGGTAATGGCGGCTCAAAGCGGAACATTTCTTGGATCGCTGTTGGGATAATCTCGGGCGCCTCACGCATCTGAGCAATCGCATTGGGATGTTTAAGGAGCGTATGCATGCCCGAGCCCAACACATCAATGGTTGAGCCATGTCCGGCCATCAGAATCAGCATGCAAGTGGAAATAAATTCATCCTCGGTGTAATGCCCTTCCCGCTCATCCAAGATCATCTTGGAAATCAAATCATCCTTGGGGTTTCTGCTGCGCTCATTTTTCAGATCCACCAGAAATTCAAAGAACTCACGCGTTGCCGTTTCAGCAATTTGCTTCTTTTCATCGGAGCGATCGACATCAAAAAACTGGACCACCTGCTCAGACCATAATCTCAGCTGATTTGAATATTCCTCTGGCGCACCCAATAAATGCCCAATCACATAGCCCGGCACATGCGCTGCAAAATCCTCAATAAATTCGATCTGATCCTTGTCTCTAAAGCCAGCGATCAACTGATCCACAAAGGCTTGCACAACAGGTTCAAGCGCCGCGATGGAACGCGAGGTAAATGAGCCAAACACCTGTTTACGCAAGCGGCGATGCACCTCGCCATCACTATCCAGCAGACTAAACTGCACCACACGCTCGTGATAAGGCATATCATGCCAATTGGCACGGCGCTGTCGTTCCTTCGCGTCTTCTTCTGATTCCAAACCTTCAAGTGAACGCACCATATTTTGGTTCGTTGCAATCTTGCTCACATCCTCATAGCGCGAGAGCAGATACATATCCTGATCAGTAAAATAAAAAGGCGCGTCTAGCGCCCGCAAAGCCGCATAGGTTTCATATGGATTTTCAGAAAAATCTTTTGAAAGCGGTTCAAACTTTACTTGCGCCATGTATTCTGCCCAACACTGATATAAAACAAATTACATACTGGCATAGGCCTGCAAATACATCTAGATTTATCGCAAATTCCAACAGTAAATGTGAAGCAAATATCATGTCTGAAGCAAGCGTCGCGCTCCTTGGCGTTAAAGGTGGTCCAGCGATTAAACCAGGGTCCAATATGCCCTGCTCGCATCTCGTTAAACTCGCCGGCAAAAATATCGTCGTCGATGCCGGCCTTGGCGTTGCCCGCGGGATCTGTGATCAAGGTGTGGAACTGACTGAGATCGATATGATCATCATCACGCATTTGCATTCCGATCATTACCTGGAGCTTGGTCCGTTATTCCACACCGCTTGGACAGCAGGTTTAAACAAGCCAATCAAAGTCGTTGGACCAAAAGGTTTGCAAGACTATTGGGATGGATTTCTTCTCTCGATGAAATTCGATATCGATCTGCGCATTGAAGATGAAGGCCGCTGTGATCTCTCTGAGCTCTTCGCTTATGAAGAGATCTACGAGGGTGAAATCTTTGGAAGTGATGACCTGACCGTCACCGCATTGAAAAACATCCATCCGCCCATAGAGGAAAGCTATGCCATCCGCATTCAAACCAGCGAAAAATCCGTCACATTATCAGGTGATACAACCTATATGCCGGAATTGGCCGATTTTGCGAAAAGTTCAGACGTCTTGGTACATGAAGCATTGCTGTTAAAAGGGGTCGATGCATTATGTAAAAGCCTGGGTGTTAAAGATGATCGTTTGAAAAATCATCTCTTACGAAGCCACACGACGGCCGGAGATGTGGGTAAAATCGCGTCAAAAGCTAAAATTAAGGCACTTGTGCTCAACCATCTTGTTCCCGGCGCTGATCCAAGTATCACCGAGCAAGATTGGGTGGATGCGGTGCGCGAACATTGGCAAGGCGAATTACATATTGGCAGAGATGGGATGAAAATTGAGTTTTAACCGCGTGAGATTATTCAAATTGACAGATTTACGGATGAAATCATGAGCAATATTGCCCTTGGTGAATCTTATACGCCGGACGACACACGCATTTATGCAATTGGCGATGTGCATGGCTATCTCGATCTGTTGTTCAAGATCCATGATCTGATCTCTGACGATCTGGCACAAAACTCTATTAAACGTCATAAAATCATACATTTAGGCGATTATATTGATCGCGGACCAAACTCAAAAGGCTGCATTCAATATCTCATCAATCTGATGGCCAGCAATGAAAATGTGTCATGCCTAAAAGGCAATCACGAAGAAAAGCTGATCCGGTTCTTGGATGATCCCATTGCCACTGCATATTCGTTTTTAACCTATGGCGGAGCCGAATGCGCTCTCTCCTACGGCGTTCAACCGGTACACATCGATGTCAGCAATAATGAAATGCTTGCCTTCCGAGATGAACTTTTACAATCCATACCGCGGTCGCATATCGAATTCATCAGTGAGTTGCTGTTTGGCCAGACTCTCGGTGACTATTTCTTCGCACATGCTGGCGTTCGACCGGGCGTTGCCATCGAAGAGCAAACCAATCATGATCTCATGACTATTCGCAAAGATTTCATCTCCTATCATGGACTGTTCTCTAAGGTCATTGTGCATGGCCATACTCCGCATCACCCAATTGAGATCAAACAAAACCGCATCAATGCTGATACTATGGCCTATGCCACACAAGAATTGACGGCCGTGGTGCTTGAAGACAATCAATATCGAATTTTGGCAACATGAAATTAGCGGTTTACACCTTCGGCATCTTCAAAGAGCCAGCTGATCATCCCTTAAATGACAGTTTCAGCGCCTATAATGATCCAATTTTTGCGCATGCGGATCAATTTGCTGGATTTATCACAAGATCTGGCTATGCCAGTGATCCTGGCCCCTCACCTTGGGGCGATGAAATTTACCCGCGATTTTATGAGGAAAAAGGTGATGGCTGGTGCCCGGCAACACTCTCCCTTTGGGAAGATTTAGAAAGCTTGTTTCATTTCACCTATTACGGCTTGCATGGCAAAGCGTTTAAACGCGGGCATGAATGGTTTACCGATGGTGATTGGCCACCCTTTGCGCTGTGGTGGATTGAAGATGATTTACAGCCACTCTGGCGGGATGGCGCCGAGCGGCTTGAATATTTGCACGACAATGGCGCAACACCATTTGCATTTAATCTCAAGCAGCCATTTGATAAAAATGACCAGCCAACAAAACTCGACAAGTCGCGCATCAAAAAATTGCGCGAAGCGGTTTCAAGTTAAATTTTTTGATTATTCAGCGCGGATAACCGGCTCACCTTTTTCGGCCAAAGCAGCCAAATCAGCAGGTTTTAGCTCCACAGATTCGCCACAACCACATGCAGAAGTCTGGTTCGGATTATTAAAGACAAAGCCTGAACGCAGTTTCGTCACTTCAAAATCCATCTCTGTGCCAAGCAGGAACAAAGTTGCTTCGGGCGCTACAAAGACTTTTACACCATCGCGCTCGACCATATCGTCTTTTGGATTGGCTTCGACAGCGAGATCAACAGTATATTCCATGCCCGCGCAGCCACCTTTTTTAATGCCAACGCGAATGCCTTCAGGATTTTGATCCGAAGATGAGATAATGTCTTTGATGCGCTCAACAGCAGCATCGGTAAGTTTGACGACTTCAAAGCCCATCATATTCTCCAAAATAATCGGGTTAAAGGCCCGATATTCATCTATGAGATAATGTAATCACTGATACGTTAACAAACAAGTCTATATCTAGGAAATGATTACCCAAAATTAGACCATTGCAAGTTGGAAAAATCTTTGTATCAGCAACGCGACGATAATTTTAACTCAGACAAGGCGTGAGGCGCGAAGGAGCACGATCGGTACTTTAAGCAACTCACAACACAGTCTGGTGTAAAAAGATCAAGCGTTAATACCAACCAACGGCGATCTGCGCCTCTTCTGACATCCGATCAGGAGTCCAAGGTGGATCAAAGGTCATAGCAACTTCAACACCCGATACGCCTTCTACTGCGCTTACGGCATTTTCAACCCATCCCGGCATTTCGCCCGCAACCGGACATCCCGGCGCAGTCAATGTCATTTCAATTTTAACCATGCGATCATCTTCAATATCAACGCGATAAATCAAACCGATTTCATAAATATCCGCTGGAATTTCAGGGTCATAAACGGTTTTGAGCGCTGCAACGATGTCATCAGTCATACGCGCCAATTCTTCGCGCGAAATCTCTGTGGCTGTAAACGTGCGATCCACTTCGTTTGGACCTGTTTCAGCGTTCACATCATCATTTGCTTGATCTTCATTGCTCATCATAAGCTCCAATTATTCAAAAAATGCCCGCGCTTTATCAAGCGCTGCCACCAAAGCATCCACTTCCGCACGTGTATTATACATGCCAAATGAGGCACGGCATGTGGAGGTCACACCAAAACGGTTCAACAGCGGCTGCGCACAATGAGTTCCTGCACGAACAGCAACACCGGAGCGGTCAATCACCATGGAAATATCATGGGCGTGCACCCCTTCAATTTCAAAGGATACAATTGCGCCTTTGCCCGGTGCATTACCCAAAATACGCAGAGAATTAATCCCGCTCATTTGGCTATGTGCATAGGCGACAAGATCCGCTTCATGTGCGGCAATTTTATCGCGGCCGATCTCATCCATATAATCAAGCGCAGCACCTAAACCAATGGCTTGCGCAATCGGCGGTGTGCCTGCTTCAAAGCGATGCGGCGGATCATTATAAGTGACATTATCTTCAGTCACATCCAAAATCATCTCACCACCACCCATAAATGGACGCATGGCACTCAAACGCTCTTTTTTACCGTAAAGAACACCGATACCAGACGGACCATAAAGTTTGTGACCGGTCATCACGAACCAATCGCAGTCTAAATCCTGCACATCAATCGGCATGTGCACGGCGCTTTGTGAACCATCGACCAAAACCGGAATACCGCGCTCCTTGGCGATCTGGCAAATTTCTTTGATCGGAACCACAGTGCCAAATGCGTTGGACATTTGCGTAATCGCAATCATCTTGGTTTTATCAGTGATACAGGCCTTAAAATCATCGAGATGGAACGCACCTTCTTCGTCAACGGGTGCCCAAACGACTTTAGCGCCATTGCGCTCACGCACAAAATGCCAAGGCACAATATTCGAGTGGTGTTCCATAATTGAGATGAGGATCTCATCACCCTCGCCCAGCTCCATCAATCCATGACCATAAGCGACCGTATTGATCGCTTCTGTCGAAGATTTGGTGAAGACAATATTGTCAACAGATGGCGCATTTAAGAAACTACGCACTTTCTCGCGCGCAGCTTCATAAGCATCTGTTGCCGCATTGGACATGAAATGTAAGCCACGATGCACATTCGCATATTCATTTTCATAAACATGCGTGATCGCATCGATCACCGCTTTTGGCTTTTGTGCTGATGCGCCATTATCTAAGTAAACCAGCGGTTTACCGTAAACTTCTTTCGATAGGATTGGAAAATCCGCCCGAATAGCATCAACATCATAGCCGTTCATATTAGCCATTTTTCTGCAACCAGTCTGAGATAATGTCTTCAAGAGCGTCAACAATGGCTTCATCTTCAAGGTCTTCAACAACCTCGGCCACAAAACCTTTGACCAGCAATCCACGAGCAGATTTTTCGCTCACACCACGCGCCATTAAATAGAACAAATGCGCAGGATCAATATCAGCAACCGTTGCACCATGCGCACAGATCACGTCATCAGCGAAAATTTCAAGCTCAGGCTTGGCGGAAAAATCAGCGTCATCTGATAAAAGCAATGTGTTACACGCCATTTGCGCATCAGTTTTCTGCGCAATTTGCGCAACTTTGATCTGACCTTGGAACACGCCTTTGGCTTTATCAAAGACAACATTGCGGAATGTTTCATTCGACGTTGTGTTGGGCACATTATGACCAAGCTTAAGTGTCACATCCGTATGCGAATTGCCACCAAGCAAGTTAACACCGCGTAGGACCAAATCTGCATTTGAACCTTTTACATCCGCAACGATTTCCTGGCGAACAAGCTTGCCGCCGGCATTCACAACATAAAGCTCAAGTTTTGCGTCTTCTGCCAGTTCAATATTAACCTGACCAAGATGTGTTGCCTGCTCATTTTGCGCCTGAACGATGATCCAGCGCGCTTGCGCACCCTTACCAACGCTGACATGGCTGACTGAACTCACCAAAACTTCAGCATCATCAGATGCAAGGTGACGCTCGATCAATGTGGCGCTTGAATTCTCACCAAAAACAACAGGCGTACGCGAATGCGCTTGTTCACCGCTTTGCACAAATTGAAGTTCAATTGGTGTTTCAATTTCAGCATCAGCGGCAATCTCGATCTGATAACCATCAGACACAAATGCACCATTTAGCTGTCCAATCGCATCGTCAAGTTCTGTGTCCGCGAAATGTAAATCTGCGCCACCATCAGCTAAAGCGTCTTTAAAACTTGAAACGCTTACACCTTCCGGCAAACCATCGATTTCCTCAGCAATTTGACCATTAAGGATCGAAAGAACTTTTGCGTTTTCAACAAGACCCGCTTGTAGTGTAGCATCTTCACTTGCAGCGCCTGCAGGAACCGAACCCAATAAGCGGCGAAGATCCGTATAATGCCATGCTTCAACGCGGCGCGTTGGCAGGCCGTTTTTCATCAGCGCGTCAAACATCTTATCGCGCCCTTGAACAACAGCAGGTGAACCTGGAAGGCTACCAAGCGCGTTTAAAAAATGCTCTGACAGTGCTTCTTCGGCTGCAGTTTTAACAATTTTACTCTGAACGTTCATCAGATATCTCCTAAGAGGTGAATTGGAATGCTTAAATCGATAATCTGATTTAAGCAGCAGCCTCGATTACGTTTGCGTAGCCATTTTCTTCAAGCTCAAGCGCCAAAGATTTATCACCAGATTTGATCACTTGGCCTTTGTAAAGAACATGCACGCTATCTGGCACAATGTGCTCCAACAAACGCTGGTAGTGGGTGATTACAACAACTGCACGCTTTGGATCACGCAAGGCGTTCACACCGTCAGAAACGATTTTCAACGCATCGATATCAAGGCCTGAATCTGTTTCGTCCAACACGCAAAGCTGAGGCTCAAGAAGTTTCATTTGCAAGATTTCTGCGCGTTTCTTTTCACCACCAGAGAAACCAACATTTAGTGGGCGCTTCAGCATCGCCATATCGATCTTCAGATCACCAGCAGCTTCTTTAACTTTGCGAATGAAATCAGGAATAGAAAGCTCTTCTTCACCGCGCGCTTTACGCTGCTCGTTCATTGCTGTTTTCAAAAATTCCATTGTCGCAACACCTGGAATTTCAACAGGATATTGGAACGCCAAGAATACGCCACTTGCGGCACGTTCTGATGGATCCATTTCAAGCACAGATTCGCCGTTATAAATAATGTCACCTGATGTGACTTCATAATCTTCGCGACCGGCAAGGATATAGGACAAAGTTGATTTACCAGAACCGTTTGGTCCCATAATGGCAGCAACTTCGCCCGCTTCGACTTTCAGATTAAGACCGCGAATAATCTCGGTATCGGTGTCTGCGATTTTCGCATGTAGGTCTCTAATTTCTAACATTTTTATCTCACTTTATACGCTGAATTCAGCTCAATTTATAATCGGATCGATAACTCAAAATCCGTGATTAATAACCCATCATTGTCTTCGCTAAAGGGAAGAGGCTTGCTGCAATGATGCCAACTGCTGCTCCGACGATGATCCTCGTCGTTCGTCCGCCAAATAACGGTGCCAGCAGCGCTGAAAGCGCTCCACAAATAGCTGCGTACCAAGCAATAGCTGTCAAATCCATTAGCCCACACTCCCCTCCAGTGAAATTCCAATTAACTTTTGTGCCTCAACGGCAAATTCCATCGGCAATTCCTGAATGACTTCCTTCACAAAGCCATTAACAATCAAGGCAATTGCCTCCTCTTCAGGAATGCCGCGCGCTAAGCAATAGAACAACTGATCTTCTGATATCTTAGACGTTGTTGCTTCATGTTCAAATTGTGCAGATGCATTTTTGGCCTCAATATAAGGCACGGTATGTGCACCACATTGATCACCAATGAGAAGAGAATCACATTGTGTAAAGTTTCGTGCATTCGCAGCTTTGCGATGCGCTGAAACTTGGCCACGATAGGTGTTTTGCGACACGCCGGCAGAGATCCCTTTTGAAATGATGCGAGACGATGTGTCTTTACCCAAATGGATCATCTTTGTGCCAGAATCAACTTGCTGGTGACCATTGGAAACTGCAATCGAATAAAACTCACCACGAGATCCATCACCACGCAAAATGCATGACGGATATTTCCAAGTGATCGCAGAACCTGTTTCTACCTGTGTCCAGGAGATTTTCGAGTTCTTACCGCGACAATCACCACGTTTGGTCACAAAGTTATAGATACCGCCATTGCCGTCTTTATCACCTGGGTACCAGTTTTGAACGGTCGAATATTTAATCTCGGCATCATCCAAAGTAACGAGTTCCACAACAGCAGCATGAAGTTGGTTCTCATCGCGTTGTGGTGCTGTACACCCTTCAAGGTAAGACACATAAGCCTCATCTTCAGCGATGATCAGCGTACGCTCGAACTGGCCTGTATTTTCCTCATTGATGCGGAAATAAGTCGATAATTCCATTGGGCAACGCACACCCTTTGGCACAAACACAAAAGAACCATCGGTAAACACTGCAGAGTTTAGCGTCGCATAATAATTGTCTGTAACCGGAACAACGGAGCCCAGATATTTCTGAACAAGCTCAGGATATTCGCGAATAGCTTCTGAGATCGACATGAAGATCACACCCGCTTTGGCGAGTTCTTCTTTAAATGTCGTCACCACAGATACACTGTCAAACACAGCATCAACGGCGATCTTGCGCTGTTTCACACCGGCAAGCACTTCCTGTTCGCTGAGCGGAATACCTAGCTTTTCGTAAGTACGAAGCAATTCAGGATCAACGTCTTCAAGCGTCATCGGGCCATCTTGGCCTTTAGGCGCTGCATAGTAATAGATGTCGTTGAAATCTATCTTTGGATAGTACACACGCGCCCAATCCGGCTCATCCATAGTCAACCAACGCTCATAAGCTGCCAAACGCCAATCAAGCATCCATTGCGGCTCGTCCTTTTTGGCAGAAATGAAGCGAATAATATCTTCATTCAGGCCTTTAGGAGCCTTTTCAACTTCAATCTCGGTCTCAAACCCGTATTTATATTGGTCAACATCAATTTGTTTGACCTGATCGATTGTTTCCTGCACCGCTGGCATGGAATACTCCTCTATTCACAAGTCTACGTCACCCCAATAGTTCGTGTAGACTTGTCGTTATTGCTCAAGACATCCGCCTTGAATGATATCTAGCCACTAAGAAGCCGCTAATTCTTCTGACTGGCGCGCTAAACGCCTTTCATTCATTTTTTCAAACACTTGCAAAAATCGTTCGAGATCCTCATCCGTCGTCTGAGGGCCCATACTCACGCGCAGTGCTCCTGATTTTGAATCTGCTTTCATGGCCACTAAAACGTGGCTTTCACTCACTTTACCTGACGAGCAAGCTGAACCAGATGAGGCTGCAATTCCCTCCATATCAAAAGCAATTTGCATGGTCTCTGATTTCATCCCCTGCAAGGTAAAGCACGTCGTGTTTGCTATACGTTCAACACCCTTGCCATGGATCACCAAATCAGATGCTAAATTTTGCATTTTTTGCTCTAATTGATCACGTTTGTTTCCAATTTCTTGAAACACATGTAGGTTCTTTAAAGCAATTTCACAAGCAGCACCAAAGCCACTTATCCCAATTAAATTTTCAGTGCCCGCGCGATGACCTTTTTCATGTCCGCCACCGATAATGAGCGGCGATGGCATGAGGATCTCACCTTTTGAGATAATCGCGCCAACTCCCTTCGGCCCGCCAATTTTGTGCGAGGATACAATGACGAAATCTACATCCAAGTCTGACATCGACAAAGTGCGCCGACCCAGCATTTGTACCGCGTCAATCACAATCAATGCATTGTATTGACGCGCGATGGTCGCTGCTTCTGCGATAGGTTGAACAACACCCGTTTCGCTGTTGACTACTTGAAGCGCCAACATTGGTAAACCGTCAGACTGATCATGATCTGACAGGTTTGTCTCCAACGCATCGAGATCAATGCGTCCATCGTGATCGACATCGATAATCACAACATCATCTTTCACAAAGCGCCCACCGGACAAAATGCATGGATGTTCGACCGCTGAGACATAAAGCTTTGAAACTTTAAGATCAGAGCGCCCCATCTTGTAATGCGGTGTTAAAAGATGTGTGGAAGCTTCCGTTGCACCTGACGTGAAGGTGATATGTGCTGCATCAGCTGAAGTTAATCGGGCCAAATTATCTCGCGCGGAGTTAATGATTCTCCGCGCATTTTGACCTTCTTTATGAACTGAGGACGGATTTCCAAGCTCGTCCATAGACAACAACATAGCCTCACGCGCTGCATCCAACAGCGGCGCGGTGGCGTTGTAATCCATGTAAACCCGTCTATGCATCGTTAAATTTCAACCTTTTTTCAAGCAATTTCAATTTCATGTCGTTTATGCTTGAATTTTCAACCCCGCTTGGCTTATGAAGCTTCGACAATTAAATATCACGCACCAAAAGCTACTTTTGAATAATTCTAAACTAGCTTCTAGTTAGACCAACTCTGTTCGTCAAGGCTTGCGTAATGAATTCCCCGATTGACCCAAATATTTTGGATCGATTGGCCAAATAAATTGGAGTAAATATGCCTGAGGTGATTTTTAATGGCCCAACTGGCCGATTAGAGGGTCGTTACCAGCCCGGTACTGAAAAAAACGCACCAATCGCTATTATATTGCACCCGCATCCTCAATTTGGCGGAACCATGAACAACAAGATCGTTTATGATCTGTTTTATATGTTCCAAGAGCGCGGTTTTACAACTTTAAGATTCAACTTCCGCGGCATTGGCAGAAGCCAAGGTACATTTGATCATGGTGCTGGTGAGCTCTCAGATGCAGCAGCTGCATTGGATTGGATCCAAACATTGCACCCTGATTCTAAAAACTGCTGGGTTGCGGGCTATTCCTTTGGCGCATGGATCGGTATGCAGCTTTTGATGCGCCGTCCTGAAATTGAAGGCTTTATGTCAATCGCGCCTCAGCCAAACACATATGATTTCTCATTCTTGGCACCCTGCCCGTCATCTGGCTTGATCATTCATGGTGATGCAGATCGTGTAGCCCCTGAAAAAGACGTTCAGGCCTTGGTTGATAAACTTCGCACACAAAAGGGCATTTTGATCACACAGCAAACAATGCTCGATGCCAACCATTTCTTTACTGATAAAACAGATGCATTGATTGCTGAATGCGCTGATTATCTTGAACGTCGCCTTAATGGCGAATTGGTTCCTGAACCAAGACCATCTAAGCGTTTGCGCTAAAACTGATCTAAGATGTAATTGTTAGACCAAAGCCCTTGATCAATTGGGCTTTGGCAAAACTCGCCTGCCCTGATGTGAACATCGCAATGTCATGTTCGGGAATAAACTGATCCTGACTTTTGCGATCCAACAAGCTAATCGCGTGGCGCGCAATCGCCTCTGCTGGATCAAGCCAATCTACCGGCCACTTCGCCACCTGTCTAAACTTATTGACCAAAAATGGATAATGCGTGCATGCAAGCACGACAATATCCGTACGCTTTCCGCCTTTTTCAAGCAAACATTGGTCAACAATGGGCGTTAATTGCTCGCGATCAACTTCATCCCCACGCATATAGGCTTCACATAGACCTGCAAGATCTTCAGAACCCACCAGACGAACGTGACAGCTTTGCGCAAAAGATTGAATAAGATCGCGTGTATAAGCGCGTTTAACAGTGCCAGGTGTGGCTAAAACCGATATCAAGCCCGAACTTGTTCGCTCAGCAGCTGGTTTGATCGCTGGAACGGTGCCGACAAATTTAATATCGGGAAACGCTTTGCGCAAAGCTGGCAACACCAAAGTTGAAGCCGTATTGCACGCGATAATGATCAATTCTGGGCGATAAGCTTCAATAAGACGCCCCATGAGGCGAACAATGTGCACTTCAAGTTCGCTCTCTTGCCAAGAACCATAGGGAAATGCCTCATCATCTGCAACATAGATAAACTGGCGCTCAGGCGCCAATACACGCGCTTGTCGCAATACGGTGAGACCACCGATACCGCTATCAAAAAGCAAAACTGGACGTTGGCTTGGTTCGTGCAAAACTATGCTTTCCCTTTTTCATCATCAACAGAACCACCTAAACCAGGTCCGGATGTCCCTTTTGGGGCAGATCGGCTAAATCGATCAAGCGACGAGATCACACCGCGCAAAAAATGCACTTCTTCTGAAGAAAACGCGGGACGTGTGAGCACAGCTCGTAAATTATCAACCACAGCCGGTTTTTTCTTTTCCGAGCGAAAATAGCCACGCACATCCAGCGCTTCTTCAATCTGATCTAAAAATCCATGCAATAAATGCTTTGGCGCGGGTTCAAATGTGCGAACTTCATGTGGGATATCCGTTTCAGATGCCAACCCCGTTTTCAGCCATTCATAGGACATTAAAAGTACTGCCTGGGCGATATTCAATGATGCAAAGGCAGGATTAACCGGAAAGGTAACCAATTCGTCAGCAAGGCCAACTTCATCATTGCGCAGTCCAATCCGCTCGCGACCAAATAATAAAGCAACCCGCTCGCCTTTATTATGCCGTGCGCGCATATCACGCGCAGCTGTCACCGGACCCTGAACTGGCTTGTGCCCATCACGCTCACGCGCTGTGGTCGCCATGACAAAATTCACATCGGCAATCGCTTCCCGCAGCGTCTCGTATACAACAGTGCCTTCAATAATATGATCAGCTTTGGAAGCCGCGGACACGGCCTTCTCGTTTGGCCATCCGTCACGCGGGGCAACAAGACGCAATTCAGACAGACCAAAATTGGCCATTGCGCGTGCCACCATACCAATATTCTCACCCAATTGCGGCTCGACCAAAATTACGATTGGTCCTTCGGTGAGCATTTCGCGCTTAGAATTTGAGCCTGCCATTCAACATTCCCATCACATTTTTTCGAATTTGCTCTGCCATATATCATTTAAAAACAAAAGCACAGCCCTTTCCCAAAGGGTTTTATCTGTTTGAAACCAGCTTTATTGCGTCAAACGATTGCACCGCAGCACATGCTTTGCTATGAGGGCGCATCACAAGAAAACATGAATTAAGTATTGTCTGTACTTCTTCCAGAACAAGGGTCCGAAACATGGCAAAAATTAAGGTCGACAATCCCGTCGTAGAACTCGACGGCGATGAGATGACACGCATCATTTGGCAGTTCATCAAAGAAAAACTCATCCATCCATATCTCGACATAGATCTCAAATATTACGATCTAGGCATGGAAAGTCGCGACGCAACAGATGACCAGATCACTGTAGATGCAGCGAATGCAATTAAAGAATATGGCGTAGGTGTTAAATGTGCGACCATCACACCTGATGAGGCGCGTGTTGAAGAGTTTAATCTTAAAAAGATGTACCGCTCTCCTAACGGCACAATCCGTAACATCCTAGGTGGTGTGATCTTCCGTGAGCCAATCATTTGTAAAAACGTTCCACGTCTTGTCCCAGGTTGGACAAAGCCAGTGATCGTTGGTCGTCACGCTTTTGGTGACCAATATCGCGCTACGGATTTCAAATTCCCTGGCAAAGGTAAAATCACCATGAAATTCGTTGGTGAAGACGGAACTGAACAAGAATACGACATCTTTGATGCACCAGCTTCTGGTGTGGCAATGGGTATGTATAACCTTGATAAATCTATCGAAGATTTTGCTCGCGCTTCTATGAACTATGGTCTACAGCGCGGCGTACCTGTGTATCTTTCAACGAAAAATACAATCATGAAAGTCTATGATGGCCGCTTTAAAGATATCTTTGAAGAAGTTTACCAAAACGAATTTAAAGAAAAGTTCGAAGAAGCTAAAATCTGGTACGAGCACCGTTTGATCGATGACATGGTTGCGTCTAACCTTAAATGGTCTGGCGGCTATGTTTGGGCTTGTAAGAACTATGATGGCGATGTGCAGTCAGATACAGTTGCGCAAGGTTTTGGTTCACTTGGCCTCATGACATCTGTATTGATGTCACCTGATGGCCGTACTGTGGAAGCTGAAGCTGCACACGGCACAGTGACACGTCACTACCGTCAGCACCAAAAAGGTGAAGAGACATCAACAAACTCGATCGCATCTATCTTTGCTTGGACACGTGGCCTTGCCCACCGCGCAAAGCTTGATGACAATGCTGAGCTTGCTAAGTTTGCACTAACACTTGAAAAAGTTTGTATCGATACAGTTGAATCTGGCTTCATGACGAAAGACTTGGCGCTTCTAATCGGTCCAGATCAGCCTTGGTTGTCAACAACTGGCTTCCTAGACAAAGTTGACGAAAACCTGAAAAAAGCAATGGCTTAAATCAAAAGGCTAAGAAATTGATTCAAAAAGGCCCGCAAAGTTTTCTTTGCGGGCCTTTTTAGTATTTAAATTTCAAATTTTCTAAAGAAGAGCTTTTACAGCTTCAACGGCAGCATCTGCTTTTGATGCGTCCGGACCACCAGCCTGCGCCATGTCAGGACGACCGCCGCCACCTTTGCCGCCAACAGCTTCAGAAGCGGCTCTGACCAAATCTACAGCACTAAATTTGTCTGTTAGATCATCGGTAACACCCACAACAACGCCAGCTTTGCCATTATCAAGGCCAACAAAGACCACAACGCCAGAACCAAGTGAATTCTTGCCATCATCAGCAAGTGCTTTTAATTCACGGCCACCAATGCCCTCAACCACTTTGCCAAGGAATTTAACACCATTGATCTCATCCGGATGATCGCCTTTTGAACCACCGCCCATCGCCAATTGACGTTTGGCATCGGATAGCTCTTTCTCAAGCTGTTTACGCTCTTCCAGCAATTGCGCGACACGGGTCGCCACATCTGATGGTGTCACCTTCAACGCAGCCGCTGCTGCTTTAAGGTTTTGCTCTTGGGTTCTAAAGTAATCACGTGCCGCATCACCAGTCAGCGCCTCGATACGGCGGACACCTGCAGATACAGCGCTTTCACTCACAACGGTTACAACGCCAATCTCGCCTGTGTTAGCGACATGCGTGCCACCACAAAGTTCAATAGAGAATTGGCCTTCATGGTTGGAGCCTTCAACTTGCTCACCCATTGTGACCACGCGAACTTCGTCACCATATTTTTCGCCAAACAAAGCGCGTGCGCCCGCTTCTTTCGCATCATCAACACCCATTACGCGGGTGGTAACTGGATTGCTTTGCAGCACCACTTCATTTGTCATGCTTTCAATGGCTTGTAATTCATCATCGCCAATTGGCTTTTGATGAGAGAAGTCAAAACGCAGACGATTTTCGGATACAAGTGAACCTTTTTGCGCAACATGCTCACCCAGAACTTGACGCAAGCTTTCATGCAGCAAATGCGTGGCTGAGTGATTGCGGCAAATATCAGCGCGGCGTTCAGCATCGACTTCTAAACGGCCTGCATCACCTGTTTTGATCGCGCCTTCTTTAAGTACTGCATGATGAACAAACAAGCCATCTGCTTTCTTAGAGACAGAAGAAACGTGAGCAATGGCCCCATTTTCAAAGATAACTTGACCGCTATCGCCAATCTGACCACCCATTTCAGCGTAAAATGGCGACTGATTGAAAACCAGATCTACCTTTTGCCCTTTGCTAGCTTCTTTGACCTCAGCACCATCCACAGCTATCGCCTGCACAACGCCTTCAGCCAGGAGTTTGTCATAGCCTAAGAATTCGGTTGTGCCCACGCGATCAAAGACTGAGAACCACACCGCTTCAGATGCAGCATCACCAGAACCTGACCAATTGGCGCGTGCTTCGGCCTTTTGTTTTTCCATAGAAGCGTTAAAGCCCTCAACATCGACTTCAATTGAGCGTGCACGCAGGGCATCCTGCGTGAGATCAAGTGGGAAACCATAAGTGTCATAAAGCTTAAATGCGACATCGCCCTTAAGCTCATCACCTTCAGACATTCCGTCTGTCGCTTCGTTGAGCAATTGAAGCCCGCGACCAAGCGTACGTTGGAAGCGCACCTCTTCAATCTCAAATGTTTCCTTGATGAGGTCTTCCGTTTGGCGCAATTCAGGGAATGCATCACCCATTTCAAGCACAAGACTTGGAACCAGCTTATGCATCAAAGGCTCTTTCGCACCCAAAAGGTTCGCATGGCGCATGGCGCGACGCATGATCCGGCGCAAGACATAACCGCGACCTTCATTGGATGGTAAAACGCCATCCGCAACCAAGAAACTACACGCGCGCAAGTGATCGGCAATCACGCGATGGCTCGGCAATTGATCGCCTTCAGCTTTCACACCCGTTGCTTCAACAGAGGCATTGATCAGCTTCTCAAACAGGTCAATCTCATAGTTATTGTGCTTGCCCTGCAAGACAGCGGCAATGCGCTCAAGACCCATGCCTGTATCAATGGACGGTTTCGGAAGGCTCTGACGCTCTTCCTTCGTCACCTGCTCAAACTGCATGAAGACGAGGTTCCAAATTTCAATAAAGCGATCGCCATCTTCTTCAGGTGAACCGGGAGGGCCACCCCAAATGTGGTCGCCATGATCGTAGAAAATTTCAGAACATGGACCACAAGGGCCAACATCGCCCATAGACCAGAAATTATCGCTTGTTGAAATGCGGATAATCTTATCATCGCCAAAGCCAGCAACTTTCTTCCATAAGCTTGCAGCCTCTTCATCTTCTGAGAAGACAGTCACGAGCAGCTTATCTTTTGGCAAACCATATTCTTTGGTGATCAAATCCCAAGCATGGGTAATTGCCTGCTCTTTGAAATAATCACCAAAGGAGAAATTTCCAAGCATCTCGAAGAATGTATGGTGGCGTGCGGTATAGCCCACATTATCCAAATCATTGTGCTTACCACCTGCGCGTACGCATTTTTGCGATGTCGCAGCTGTTTTATATGGACGTTGTTCAAGGCCAGTGAAGACGTTTTTAAACTGCACCATACCGGCATTGGTAAACATCAATGTTGGGTCATTTTGAGGTACCAAAGAACTCGAAGACACAATCTCATGCCCCTGCCCTTTAAAGTAATCCAAGAATACCGATCTAATATCGTTTACGCTACTCATATCCGTCTTAAACTCCGCTCGCTACGAGTACGCGTTATATGCGCCCCATGCTGATCAATCGTGGATTTTTCATAAATTCGAAAACCAATTATATCAACCATATAATGCTGCTTCGGGAGTATTCTAAGAGAAAATCATATATTTTTAGCTGTCCGGTTTGATGTCTTGTCTCAAAAACTAAAAAAGCCACCCAATTTAGGTGGCTTTCAAGCTTTATGACTTAGACTGTGAGCGGATCGAAACTATTTCTCACCACCCGCTGCAGCATCATCTTCTTGACCACCTGCAGGATCATCCAACAATTGTTCGGCAATGAGGCCCGCATTCTGGCGCAAAGACAATTCAATTTCATCGGCGATCTCGCGATTATCAGCCAAGAACTGTTTCGCATTCTCACGACCCTGCCCCAAACGTTGGCTGTTATAAGAGAACCAGGAACCTGATTTTTCAACAATGCCAGCTTTCACACCAAGATCGATCAATTCACCGGTCTTAGATGAACCTGAGCCATACATGATATCAAATTCAACCTGTTTAAACGGAGGCGCCATTTTGTTTTTAACGACTTTAACGCGGGTCTGGTTACCCACAATTTCATCGCGATCCTTTACAGCACCAATACGGCGGATGTCAAGGCGAACAGAGGAATAGAATTTCAGTGCATTACCACCTGTTGTGGTTTCAGGCGAGCCGAACATTACACCGATTTTCATACGGATTTGGTTGATGAAGATGACCATGCAGTTTGATTTTGCAATGGAAGCTGTCAACTTACGCAAAGCCTGGCTCATAAGACGTGCTTGAAGACCTGGCAAACTGTCACCCATCTCACCTTCAATCTCAGCACGCGGCGTAAGAGCTGCCACGGAATCGACAACCAAAACATCCAGCGCACCAGAGCGCACCAACGTATCTGTAATCTCAAGCGCCTGCTCACCCGTATCCGGCTGAGAGATCAACAAATCTTCAAGATCAACACCCAGCTTACGGGCATAAACTGGATCCAGCGCGTGCTCAGCATCGATAAAGCCGCAAATGCCGCCATCTTTTTGCGCTTCAGCAATTGTTTGCAGCGCAAGTGTTGTTTTACCAGAACTCTCAGGACCATAAATTTCAATAATTCTGCCCTTAGGTAATCCCCCAATACCAAGCGCAATATCCAGACCAAGTGAACCTGTTGAAACTTTCTCAATCTCAACCACATTCTCATTTGATCCAAGCTTCATAATTGAGCCCTTGCCATAAGAGCGCTCAATTTGTGAAAGTGCGGCATCTAGCGCTTTACTTTTATCCACCGATTTTTCCTCTACTAGTCGTAAGGAGTTCTGTCCCATGATCTGATACCTCTAAGTTTAAAACCAACCGCTTTAATCAAGCGCCAACCTAACTTAAATGTACCCTATTTGTTCTCATTTGACAATACCCAATTAAGATATTGTTATATAACAATAAAATTACATTTGTTCTATTTTTGTACACGGGGTTTTTGTAAAACTTCTCAATCAAACCCATCTACATTAAACTCGTTAAAGTGATGATATACGATTCGTGAAAGGTATGTAGTTGTGAATCCTGTTTTAATCCTCGGCGGCGCACATATTGATCGAAAAGGCGCTATGGAAGACGACTATATCGAAGGCGCAAGCATTCCCGGAACGATCGAAGAAGTCGTTGGAGGTGGCGCATTTAACGTGGCTGCCAATTTATCACGGCTGGGATGTGACGTAACCTTCATTTCTCCACGAGCGCAAGATACAAATGCTGCCTATGTAGCCGAGACAATCAAACCACTTAATATTGAAGATAAACCGGTGATCTGCTCGGGCAGTACGCCAAGCTACACAGCGCTTTTGGACCGCCATGGTGAACTGATCGCAGCACTCGCCGATATGAAGCTTTATGATGGTTTAACGCGAGGGGATTTTCTAACTGCGCAGGTCAGAGACGAACTGAAAAATAGCAAAATTCTGATCACTGACGCCAATCTAACCGAAGAACTGCTCATTGAAATTGCCAATCACATTCCTGACGATTGTCATTGGTATGCCATTGCAGTCTCCCCTGCCAAAGTGGTGAGATATCTACCCGTGCTGAAACGAATTAACTGTCTGGCCATGAATTTAAATGAAGCAAAGGCAATCACAAAGTTATCTGAACCCTCGGAAATGCCGGAAGCATTAATGCAATTGGGGTTGCGAGGCGCCATTATTACGAACGGCGCGAACGATATCATTGGCTTTCTGGAAGGTCATTCGCCAATATCATTAACCCCCTCCCCGGCAACCAATGTTATAGATGTGACTGGCGCGGGTGACGCGACACTGTCTGGATTTGTGACCATGATCGAGAAAGATCACACTATAAAAGATGCATTAGAGTTTGGAATGGCAGCCGCGCGGTTGACAATCGCTATAAAGGGTGCACAACACCCCTCTCTTACTCATGACCTTGTTCAACAAGAACTTGAACAATCCCAATAACAAGGTAATCAGATGCAAACCCAACTGGACATTATTTACAGCGCCGAAGTCGCTGAAGCGCTGGGCAACAAAGCCCCCATAGTCGCGCTTGAATCCACGATCATCACCCATGGCATGCCTTGGCCTGGCAATTTTGAAATGGCAACCGGTGTCGAACAGCTCATTCGTGATCATGGTGCAACACCTGCAACAATTGCGGTATTAGATGGCAAATTGCATGTCGGGCTTGAGCGCGATGCCATTGAACAATTGGCAAAAACACCTGATGCGATGAAACTATCTCGAGCGGATTTTGCGTTTGCGATTGCGCAAGGAAAAACCGGTGCCACAACAGTCGCGGCAACGATGATGGCAGCCCATCAGGCTGGTATATCAGTCTTTGCAACAGGTGGCATTGGCGGGGTTCATCGCGGTGCCAGTGACAGCTTTGATATTTCGGCTGATTTGCAGGAACTCTCTAGAACGCCGGTCATTGTGGTCGCCGCTGGCGCAAAAGCTATACTTGATGTGCCTAAAACGCTCGAAGTTTTAGAAACCAACGGTGTGCCTGTTGTAACGTTGGGTCAAGACGAGTTTCCGGCCTTCTGGTCGTCAAAATCTGACCATACATCGCCGTTGCGCGTGGATAATGTTGAAGATATCGCAAAATTTGAAAAGGCCCGACGCCAGTTCCAAGACCATGGCGGTATGCTTGTCGGGAACCCGGTTCCACAAGAGGCTGAAATTCCGCAGGATGCAATGAATGGCTTTATCGAGCAAGCGTTGTCCGATGCAGATGATCAAAACATCAAAGGCAAAGATGTGACGCCGTTTTTGCTCGCCCGTATATTTGAGCTGACAAACGGCAAAAGCTTGGAGACGAATATCGCACTTGTGCGCAATAATGCAAAAATCGCAGCACAGATTGCTTGCGCGCTCTAACTTTAATACACAAAGAAAAACCCCGATGATCCTTCGGCCATCGGGGTTTTGATAATAAGAAATCTTTGACCGATTATGAAAGCGGTGAAAGCTGAATTTCTACGCGACGGTTCGCAGCGCGACCAGCTTCTGTGCCATTGTCAGCAATCGGACGTGTTTCACCAAATCCAAGTGTACGGAAACGACGTGCATCCACACCAGACTGAGAAAGATAACCGGCAACGGATTGCGCACGTTGTGTCGATAGCGTTTGGTTAAACGCGTCTTCACCCGTTGAATCTGTGTGTCCATACACATCAACCAATGTTTTGTTAAACTTCGAAACAACAATCGCAACGCCATTTAGCGTATTCACAAATTGTGGCTTGATGGCTGATTTACCGACATCAAATGTGATGTTGGAAGGCATATTCAGGATAATCTGATTGCCATTACGTGTAACGGTCACACCCGTACCTTGAAGTTGCGCGCGAAGCTCAGCCTCTTGTTGATCCATATATGCGCCAATCGCACCACCGGCCAACAAACCAACACCTGCGCCGATCAATGCGTTTTTACGATCATCACCACCAGCGAGAAGGCCAAGACCAGCACCGGCTGCCGCACCAAGAGCAGCGCCTCTTGTCGTGTTGTTGACTTTTTGCTGACCCGTAAATGGGTCAATTGATGTACAGGAAGCAAGAACTGCACCTGCAACTAGAGCCGAAATAATCTGGGCTTTCATTAAAATTCCCCTTCATAGAATTTGTTTGGATCACCTATCACCCTCAATTAAGGCATTAAGATGAACTAATTCTTTATGACTACATACAAACAGATACAATTTTAATTATCAAGCATGTCACGCACAGCCGTCGCTAGCTGCTTTAGCGAAAACGGTTTTGGAAGGAAGCCAAATTTCGCGCCCTCAGGCAGATTTTTCGCAAACGCATCTTCTGCATAACCGGACACAAAAATGAACTTGATATCCGGGTAATCCTTGCGCAATTCACGCAACAATGTCGGCCCATCCATCTCCGGCATAACCACATCAGATACCACAATATCGATCTTGCCTTCGAGCTCTTCCAAGATCTCAAGCGCTTCAACACCCGACCCAGCTTCATGAACCTCATAGCCGCGCGTTTCCAGCATGCGTTTACCGCCGCGTCGAACTGCTTCTTCATCCTCTACCAATAAGACAACAGCTGAATCACCGGTCAGATCCGTCGATTCAGATGATTTCTTAGCCTTATCTTTATTGTCACTCGAACTCACATTTTTATCGCTTGCGACCGCAACATCCTTAGCTTCTCCCTCCTCTTCGATATGACGGGGGAGTAAAATCTTGAACGTCGTGCCCTTACCAACCTCGGATTCTGTGTAGATGAAGCCACCGGATTGTTTGACAATCCCGTAAACCATAGAAAGGCCAAGACCCGTTCCTTTGCCCACATCCTTGGTGGTGAAGAAAGGTTCAAATATTTGCTCAAGAACTTCGGGCTCAATACCCGTTCCCTGGTCTTCTACTTCAACCAGAACAAAATCCCCTTCGCTCATACCGCGGTGGTTGAGTTCTTTAATCTCATCTTCAGCTACATTACTCGTGCGAATGGTCACGGTACCACCATCAGGCATCGCATCGCGTGCATTCACAGCCAAATTCACCAGCACCTGCTCAAATTGACCGAGATCGGTTTTCACCGGCCAAACATCCTTGCCAAATTCAATATCGAGCTTCACGTCTGTGCCGGTCAATCGATCAACCAACATGCGTAAATCACCCACAACATCGGTCATAGATAGAACCGTTGGACGCATGGTTTGCTTGCGTGAGAAGGCAAGTAACTGACGCACCAAGACAGCAGCGCGGTTGGCGTTACGTTTGATTTCCATCAGGTCCGCAAAGTCGCTATCTGCCGGACGCGAAGATAAAAGCAAATGGTCCGATGACAACAAAATTGCCGTTAGAACATTGTTAAAATCGTGCGCAATACCGCCAGCAAGCGTCCCGACAGCATTCATTTTTTGGGTTTGCGCCATTTGTGATTCAAAGGCTTTTTGCTCTGTTGTTTCAACAACATAGATGATGGCCTTGTCACGGGCATTTTCGTCACCCTGCTCGATGACAGCGTTGACATAAAATCTGAAGTGTCGTTCATCGTCTTTTGGATGACGCGCATCAAAGGGTGGAATATTGCCCTGCTTGTCCGCCGCTTTTTCAAGGCAGTCTTGATAGGATTGGACATCCTCGTCTCTAAAGAGCGTTTCTAGACGTACGCCTTTTTCAATATCAAGACGGCTAATAATACCGTCAAACATCTTCAAAAACGGTGCATTGGTGCGCAGGATCTTGCCTTCTGCATCAATCGACGAAATGGCCATTGGTGTATTGTTAAAGAACCGCGTGAAACGCATTTCTGCAGCAGCTGGGGATGTGTTCGCACCTGGCTCATCTTCCCGCTTAACGACAATGGTGCGGCTTTCACCTGGGGCACCATCTCGGGTGGCTGAGACTTTGTGAACCAATTTGACCGGCAGACTTTGTCCATTCTTCTTCAACAGATCCAGATCAAGCTGAGCGGTTCGATTAAGCCCCGGTTCAGCCTGCACTGAATTGATCAGAGCAATGCCCTCACCTGCGACAATTTCTGGGATTGCGATCGAGCCAGACACAAAACTGGTTAAATCGACCGCTAGCCAATCGGCAAGTGTCGCATTGATATATAGGATATTACCATCATGATCTGCTGAGAAAAAGCCAACCGGCGCATGATCAAGATAATCGATCGCATATTGTAATTCTTTAAAAACACGCTCCTGATCGGATCGATCGCCAGTAATATCGCTCAATTCCCATGCAATAAAGTCGTGTTTTTCTTCGTTTGAAAATGGTCTCGCTGACAAACGATACCAACGCGGAACTGAATCTTCAATTGATGCATCAAGTGCCGCTGTTAGTCTAAACTCTTCTTGCTTGGATTGCCCTTCGCGAATTGCGCTGGTTAAACGATAGACAGCTTCCGTCGCGGCAGGATCATGCCCCAATAATGCGCTGATCGACTTAAGTTCCTGATCGCTTGAAGCTCCCACGAGCTCGCGATAGGCACTATTACCGTAAATCACACGGTCTTTTTGATCTGAGATTAAAATTCCCTGCGGCTGGCTATCTAGGATTTCAAACGCAAAAGGATCTGTTTTGGGTTTTGGGGCAAAACCTATCAACCCTGTAATCAAGGAAACGAGAAAAAAGATTCCCAAAATGCCGAGGAGGCCAAGTCCGACCAGCAACACCCCACCATCAATTTGATCCCGATATAGAAAAAAGAAGGCTGAAAACGCGATCATTGCCAAAGCAACAATGATCAGTTTCATGGCGGGTTTCGATTTTGTCTGGTGATCCATAATTTATTCCGACGCAGATCAGTTGTTAATCACGTCTACCCCCTCGGATAGCTCAAACAAAGATGGCTGGCAAATCCAACTCTATTCTCAATATGTAAGCTAATTTTTCCACATCGGAAGTGCATTAATAAGATATCCCCACGCCTTTCGCGATTTTTTGCCAAGAATCAGCTATAAGTCCACATTCATATGATCTTATACTCAACAATGCGTAGATGACACGCGTAAATTTAGGTGCTTCATGACTGAGACAACAAGCGATCCTATAGGTAGTTTAGTATTTGCTTTGATGATTGTCGGGGTCGCCATTGGCCTATTTGCGGTGATCGCATTTTTCCTCAAAAAGAAATTTAATCTGGCTGCGCTCGGTCAAAAGCTTAATGCAGGATCAAGATTGTCTGTTGTCGAAACCATCGCTGTTGATCAAAAGCGTAAGCTTGTCTTAATCCAGAAGGATGGTACGGAACACCTTGTTCTCGTCGGAGGTCCAACAGATTTAGTGATTGAAACAAGCGAAGCTTCAAGCATTCCGCAAACCCAAACTGAAATGCCAGCATCCGTTCCGGCAGCGGCCGCAGCCCCTGCTCCGACCACAGAAGAAGAAGCGATTGATTTCTTTGACAAAGCGCGCGACCGCATTTTTGTTCAGCAAGAGACACAAGCGCCTGCGGAGCCAAAGCCTGCAAAACCAATGGTACGGGATGACACCGATGATTTTCAGGCAGTTCTACAGTCACAACAAAATGCACAACGTGCTCAGCCATTGGAACCAATTCCGGAAACAGCTGAAGAGCGGGTCAATAAACTGAAGGCTTTGCTAGACGAAGCGCAAAAATCGCGCCTCAATAAAAGCTAAATTCTAAAAGCTAGGTTTTATTCGTCGCGATAGACTTTTTCGCGACGCTCGTGACGCTCTTGTGCTTCAATCGACAAGGTAGCGATTGGACGTGCATCAAGACGTCTCAGGCTGATTGGTTCGCCAGTGTCTTCGCAATATCCATATTCACCCTCATCAATCCGGCGAAGTGCCGCATCAATTTTAGCGATTAATTTCCGTTGGCGATCTCGCGCTCGAAGTTCAATGGCTCTGTCTGATTCTGATGAGGCACGGTCCGCTACATCAGGGTGATTTGAGCTTTCCTCAGCCAAATTTCCCATTGTTTCGCGTGCGCCTTGCAGGATCTCATCTTTCCAATCGAGAAGCTTTTTCCTGAAATAGGCAGATTGACGTGGGTTCATAAACTCCTCGTCGTCGGATGGCACATAAGATTCCAATTGTGAACCGTCACTCATGATCTGTTTCCCTAAACTTAACGCCTTATTGAGCGCTGTATAACTACTGTCGGACCAGCTTACAAGTAGTAAAAAGTTGATCACTGTGGTCTGACGCGCTGCTATGTAGTGATTTTCTGTGACAGTTAAATGATAATTCCTGATCGAAATCTCTTAAATCACTCATTTAACACGCTATATAATGGGTAAAGATTAATTCTAATTTCGTTATTATTCACAGATTTGATAATAATTTGAGTTTAATTTTTGCGGATTGAACATACTGGAGTAGCTTTGTCTGAATATTCGACAGTATCGCGTTTAGCTGAGGAAGCTTATGGTGTATTTGACACCGCAACCTCCCGTGCCAAAGAGATTTTCCAGCCAACCGTGCGTCTGGGTGTAACCGGGCTATCACGTGCCGGAAAAACAGTCTTTATAACCTCACTTATCCACAATTTAATCCATGGAAAGAAGCTTCCCTTCTTCAATGCGAAATATTCGGGCCGAATCTCTAAGGTCTATTTGCAGCCGCAACCCGACGATGACGTGCCGCGTTTTGCCTATGAGGGGCATCTTAAAAGTTTAACCGACAAAAGGTTGTGGCCAGAATCAACCCGGTCAATCTCACAACTCAGATTGACGATTGAATATGAGACGGCAAATTCTTGGGGAAAAATGTTTTCGCCAGGCAAGCTGAACCTCGATATCATCGATTATCCTGGTGAATGGCTCTTGGACTTGCCTCTGCTGACGCAGGATTTCGCGACATTTTCTAAAAACGCGATTGAGATGGCAAAATCTTATCCACGTTCTGAGCTTTCGAACACTTGGTTGGATTTAGCCGAGCAAATTGATCCCGACGCAGATTTTGAAGATCCGCCAATCATTGAACTGGCGGAGAAATTTTCCTCCTATTTGAAAGATTGCAAACACGACAAGCGGGCATTTTCAACTTTGCCCCCGGGACGCTTTTTGCTACCTGGTGATTTAGAAGGATCACCAGCTGTGACCTTCGCTCCCCTTTTCAACATTGAAGGTATGAC
Organism: Rhizobiaceae bacterium; assembly: GCA_017644105.1. Taxonomy (GTDB): domain Bacteria; phylum Pseudomonadota; class Alphaproteobacteria; order Rhizobiales; family Rhizobiaceae; genus Lentilitoribacter. The sequence continues at coordinate 74,400 of JAEPMD010000009.1, forward strand.
TGCAAAACCAAATAGCATGCTGGCGATCATGGAACGCCGTTTTGAAAGCTATAAATCGAAAGTTATTCGGCCCTTTTATCAAAATCACTTTGCTCGGCTCGATCGGCAAGTCATTTTGATCGATGCGTTGCAAGCGTTAAATGCCGGACGCGAAGCCGTCGTTGATTTAGAGCGCGCGCTTGGCGACATTTTGCTCAGCTTCAACACAGGCAAAAACAGTTTCCCTGCAAATTTATTCACCCGTCGTATTGACAAAATTCTCGTCGCAGCGACAAAAGCTGATCATCTTCATCACGAAAGCCACGATCACCTTCAGGCCATTGTGCAAAGGTTGGTCAATCGCGCACTTGTTAAGATCGATGCAACAGGCGCAGAAGTTGACGTGCTAGCTATGGCAGCGATCCGCGCGACCAAAGAAGCAACACATAAAGATGGCAATGACGAATTACAGCTGATTGTTGGCACACCACGAAAGGGTGAACAATTGGGCGATGAAGTCTTTGACGGAAAATCACAAAAAGCTATATTTCCCGGAGACTTACCAGAAAATTCGGATTCAATTTTTAAGGTGGTTGATTCAAGTCATGAAGAAGAATTTGACGATTTAAAACATCTCAATTTTATAAGGTTCCGCCCGCCTGTTTTAAAAACGAACTCGAAAGAGACACAAGTTGACATGCCCCATATTCGACTTGACCGCGCCCTTGAGTTTTTGATCGGAGATCGATTGCTATGAGTAAAAAACCGAGCCGACGCCCCGCATCTTTCTCTGTTGACGAACCAGCAGCTGAGACAAAAAACGACCAATCCAAGCCCACCAAACGCACGGCGAAATCTGTTGATCTGAATGAACCCAAGATCGAAATGACGCCCGAGGCAGAGGATATTTTTGCTTTGGAAACACTGCCAATTGATGATGAAAATATCTCAACGATTGAGGCGTCGCCAACCAAGAAATCATTCTCGTTTATAAAGCTTTTCCTGTCAGGTCTGACTATTCTAGTTGGTCTTGCGATCGGCTTATGGGTGGATAATTTAATTGCCGATCTATTTGCACAATCCACCTGGCTTGGATGGGCAGGTCTTGGACTAACGGCCATTATGCTTTTGGGATTGGTCGGCCTTATTTGGCAAGAAGTCTCTTGCTTTATGAAGCTTAGTTCTGTTGGCGATCTACGCGAACAAGCGAGCAAAATAGACAATTCCACCCCCATCAGCTCGGCGTGGAAATTGGTCAATCGTGTAACCAAAGCAGTATCGGGTAATCCAATGACCTCAAAAGGTCGGCAAGCCATTAAAGACCTCGAGAGCGAAGTGGTCGATAGCGTGAATTTGATTGAGTTTGCTGAGAAAGAGCTGTTCAAAACGCCGGACCAGCAAGCCACGCAGATGATCACAGCATCTGCGAAGCGCGTATCTGTAGTGACAGCCATAAGCCCGCGTGCGCTGATCGATACAGGTTATGTGCTATTTGAGATGGTGCGCCTCGCCCGTCGCATTTCACAGCTTTACGGCGTAAGACCCGGCTTTTTTGGTACCTTCAAACTCATCAAATCAATTGCCATGCATCTAGCCGTAACAGGCGCTGTATCTTTGGGCGATAGCGTTGTTCAACAAATGATTGGTGAAGGCGTAGCGGCTAAGATATCAGCGCGCTTTGGCGAAGGCTTTGTCAATGGCCTGATGACCACAAGATTTGGCATTGTGGCCATGGAAGTTTCACGCCCCATGCCCTTCCGGGCTCGCAAACGACCCAGTCTGAGTGACTTTTTGAACGAATTAAACGTCCTGAAATCGTAATAATCACGAAATATACAGCCTTTTGTATCATTTCGTGATCAAACCACGTCGATTTTTGACACTTTGCTTACCATGCATTAACCATTCCAAGGCAAATTCAAGGAAGTGTTAACCGTGTTTGGTGTTTCTATGTCTAAATTTATGAACCGCTTGGTCGTCGTCATTGGTCTTATTATCGCTGCAGCTTGTTCTGTGAGCGTTGCTTCTGCTGCTAATGACAGAAAATTCTTTGGTTCTGTGGAAGGCACTTGGAAAGGTCCCGGCAAGATTGTTGCCGGTAAATATAAGGGCACTAAATTTTCGTGTTCGCTTGAAGGCACTCCCGTTAAAGGCAAGTCGATTGGCGTGTCTATGGACGGCAAATGCCGCGTCGGCATCTTTAATCAGCCCATGAACGCGGTGATCACCAAAGCTGGCTCGTCCTATCGCGGTAAATTTCTAGACGGTGCAAAAGGCAAAGGCCTTGATATCGTATCTGGTCGTTTTAACAGATCGCGCGCTGTTGTTGGTATTAACCGAAATAAACTCAACGGCACAATGGTTGCCGACTTCATTGATGATAACACCATGAATGTCACAATTTCGGTGAAAGTTGGCAAAACCATGGTGCCTGTGATCGGCATGACACTAAAGCGCAAGTCATCCCGCAAAACTGCAATGAAGTAGGTGTAATCCAAACCTTTTCATCCCCGAGCAATCCGATCAAAACACCTCAAAACTAATGTAGCTTGAGGGAATACCTGCCTCTTCAAGTCCTATTTTGATCTTTGATTGAAACTGAGCCGGTCCACACAGCATATAATGCGTACCCGGCATACAGTTGAGATCCAGAATAGATTTCGCCGATATTCTTCCCACATGATGATGATCTTGATCTTTGATATCATCTTCGCTCGGTTGGCTGTAGAAAACATGCTGAGATGCATTGATATGCTTGCTAATCAGATGATCCACCTCATCGCGCAAGACATGTGTCTCACTATTCTGGGTGCCGTGAACAAAGTATATTGGCCGCCTTTCATAGTTCGCCAAAGCATCATGAAGCATGCAAACCATGGGCGTTATCCCCACACCTGCGCTTATCAGCACAAGTGGTGAATGGTCGTCGGGGATAACGAAAGTACCCGATGGACGCGATGCATATATCATGCTGCCAACGTCCATGGCATCATGCATAAATCTCGACACGAGACCCAACTCTTCGCGCTTGATGGTCAATCGATACTCGTTTTGCCGCGCTGGATCCCCTGACAAAGAATAACTGCGTTTGGTCATTCCGTTTTGTCCAGGGATTTGGATTTCAATCGGCAGATGTTGCCCCGCGCGATACTGAGGCAATGCACCACCGTCACCGGCTGCGAGATAAAACGACGTAATTGCCTTACTCTCAGTTTTTTTATCAACCACGTTCAATCTGAGGACAGACTGGCCTTGCATGCTCCATCTCAATGACAAAGCGCTGGGGCGTTCCAACACATGATCAATCGTGACTTTGATGGCCCGCCTTGCATTGGGATCAGGGATGCTATCGCCGGTCCAATCCACTTCTGCATGTCCTGAAACCTGCAGCAATCCACCCATTTCAAAATCAACAAAGACAAGTCCAATGCGATTATCCACCAAGAGATTTCCAATGGTGTTGAAAAAATTGTTCCCTGCATAATCAGGGATCAGCAAGGTCTTGTGGTCAATGACATTAACAAAGCCCTTGGAGCCGCCACGATGCGAGGCGTCAAATCCGCCGGAAAAATCATCCATCTTATTGTGATGACCTGTTCCGATAAACAGCGTATCAGAAGCCGCAATCGTCTGCATTTGCAGAGATGAAAGTTCAGTACTGCTCTGCGCTGTTTTATTCACCGCTGCAGGCACACGGGTATAACCACGTTGGGTGATATATTGTGGGCAATTACCAAAAGATTGCTTCACCGCGATCTGATAACTTCCATTTTTCTTTTGCAAGCGACCACTAAAGCGATTGCGGCGGCGCGATGCCAATTCAATCCCGATCACCCCAATCTCGGTGCCATCATCAAAGCTTTCTGATAACGGATCATGCGCGTCAATATTTGTGTTCATCACCAATGAAAAAGGATCAGGAGACGAGATAAACCCCTCCTCTCCTTCGAGCAAGGTCACCCAAATATGCCCTGAGGCATCTTCACCTGAAACAACGAGGAATGGAAGCGATTGGTAAAACTCTTGATGCTGCGCGGGTAAAAATTTGCGAATAAAACCGCCTGCCCAACTGGCAACATCACCCACGCCTGCGCGCTGTTGTGCTTCAAGTTCGCCTTTATGGAAGGGATTTATCTGTGCGATCTGATCCATCAGTTCATCTTTCAAATGCTGGTTTGGTTGGCGCATTGCGCCAACCAGAGTTCAGTATCTTTAAGGAAAAAGCGCTAAGCCAGTTCAGGAATTGGCGACTTAACCATGCCCACAAAACCAGGCTGTGCTTCCACTTTACTGAGCCACGAGCGAACATGTGGATAGGGTGCCAAATCCACCCCACCCTCTGGCGCGTGGGCGATATAACTATAGGCAGCAACATCCGCAGCCGTGATTTCAGAACCAACTAACCAGGACTTACCATCTAAATGTGCATTCATGATCTTTAACAGACCATGTGTTTTGGAAACCGCATTGGCGTGATCAATCTGCGCACCAAAGACTTTGACCAAACGCGCAGCGCATGGACCAGAATAAATATTGTCAGCGGAGATAGTCATCCACCGCTGAACCTCGGCAGCAGCTTTGGGTTCTTGCGGCAACCAATTTGACTCAGATGCATATGTCTTGATCAAATAGGTCAAAATCGCATTTGAATCTGCCAAAGTATAACCATCATCATCAATTGCAGGCAAAAGACCAAAGGGGCTGATCTTCAAGAATTCCGGATTTTTATGCGCACTATTGGCCATATCCATATCAATGGTCTCATAGGGCAATTTGAGCAAAGACAGCATCAATTCTGCACGGTGACAATGCCCAGATTTTGGCGTTCTATAAAGTTTGATAGGTTTCATTTGAATTTTCCTTTCTATAAGCCCAGATCAGATAATCCGGGATGGTCATCAGGACGCCGGCCCAAAGGCCAGTGAAATAATCGTTCATCTTCTGAGATTGGTTTTTCATTGATCGAAGCATGCCGCGCGGTCATCAAACCATTGGTATCAAATTGCCAATTCTCATTGCCGTAAGCGCGGAACCAATGGCCGCTGTCATCGTGATATTCATAGGCATAGCGCACCGCGATCCGATCTTCGGAAAATGCCCAAAGTTCTTTGATTAGCCGGTAATTGAGCTCTTTGTTCCACTTGCGGGTCAAAAACGCTGCAATCTCTGCCCGACCTTGCGGGAATTCAGCTCTGTTTCGCCATTTACTGTCGGGGGAATAAGCCAATGCGACCTTTTCAGGATCGCGGCTGTTCCAACCATCTTCAGCAAGGCGAATTTTCTCAATAGCGGTCTGCCGATCAAATGGCGGCACGGGTTTTCGGATTGTATTTTCTGTCATCTCTTGATCCTTCTTCGCGCCATCAAACTCTTTGTTTCGCGCAGTGAGGACAATGTAATTTGCATCAATTCTCAAATGAATATATGAAATATAAAACTCATTATTTTGAATTTTGATTATAATAGGATCCAATTCATGGATAGACTGCAATCACTAGAAGTCTTCATTGCCGTGGCCGAAACAGGTAGTTTTGCAGAAGGTGCACGTAAAATTGGCTTAAGCGCCCCCTCGGTCACGCGGGGGTTCAACGCACTTGAGGCAAGATTGGGTACGCGGCTTTTCACGCGCACAACACGACGGGTCAATTTGACTGAAATCGGCCAATCCTATCTTGAAGATGTGCGCCTCGCCCTCTCCCAATTGCGCGGTGCGGACAATGCTGCGGCGGGTCTTGCCAGTAATCCCATCGGAAGGCTCAGAATTACCTGCCCGAACGAATTTGGCCGCATCTATATTATGCCCCTACTCACCGATTATCTTGATCAATATCCTGACGTTGATGCCGATATTGTTATGGTCGATAGGATCGTCAATATTGTTGATGAAGGCTATGATCTGGCCGTTCGCATCGGGCATTTGCAATCTTCAGGATTAATGGCGATCAAAGTGGGTCAAGTCCGGCGCATGTTGTGCGCTGCGCCTTCTTACATAGAACAATATGGCAAACCCTCGCATCCGTCTGAATTGTCACAACACAAAATCATCGCCAATGCGCCTGCAAGCCGAACTATGGAATGGCGTTTCGATGGCGACAAACCCTATACAGCAAGCTTCAAACCACGACTTTCCGTCAGCAGCGTTGCTGCATCAATTTCCGTTGCGCAAAGTGGCTGGGGGATTTGCCGAGTCCTATCCTACCAAGTGGGTGATGACATTCAAAACGGAACGCTCGTCCCGATCTTAGAAGATTTTGAACCCGACCCCCTGCCGATCCAGCTTGTGCATATTGAAGGACGCAGCGCACCTGCAAAACTGCGATCATTTTTAGATTTTGCCAGCCAACGACTGCGGGCAAATGTTTTGCTGAAAGGGTAATAGAGATTTTATCTAACTGCACCTGATTTATTGGTAACAACCTTTTATGTCACTCGGTTTAATTCAATCAATTGCAGATCTAAGGCCAATCATATAGGTCTTGTTCAACGCAATGATTGAACAAGATACATGGCACGACGAAAATACGGTACAAATCTCCCTGCCCCTTTTTTAAAGAACTTAAAAATCGTCTCGGAGCAATTTGCTGAAAAGAAAGGCTATCCGTTTAACCTGCCTTGGCTTGATCAAGGGCGTTTTGAACTTGAATTCACATCGCCAGTTACAATCATCATCGGGGAGAATGGAACCGGAAAATCCACTCTTATTGAAGCAATAGCCGCTTTGAGCGGATATGATGAATCAGGCGGGGCAAGGGTTACATGCCGGTTGATCACTCCAAGGCCATAGATAAAAGTGGTGCAGAGCTCTCAGAAGTTTTACGTGGCGCATGGCTTCCAAAGGTCACCAATGGCTGGTTTTTCAAAGCGGAATCCTTTTTTTCAGCTGCCCGCTATTTAGATGAAGCTGCAATTGACGATCCTCTGGGCGGGCCACCACCGGATTTTCTATCATGGAGCCACGGCGAAGGCTTTATCCGCTTCTTTGAAGAGCGCATGTCCCGCCAAGGCATCTATTTCATGGATGAGCCGGAAAGCGCATTATCACCTAAACGGCAATTAGAGCTCCTGCGCATATTATACAAAATTCAACAAAGCAAAAACGCGCAAGTGATTATGGCAACGCATTCGCCTATTCTTATGGCCCTTCCCGATGCTAAAGTTCTCGAAGTCACGCGCCTAGGTCTTAATGAGGTGGATTACCGCGACACCTCGCATTTCAAACTCTACCAATCCTTCACATCCGACCCGGAAGATTTTATCAACGAGATGATTGTTGAAGATCAAGATTAGGAATTCTTCACGAAAAAATTCCCGAAATGATCAATGACGCAATGACAATCGAGGATACAATGATCCTGGTTCGAAAATAATGTCGGGAAATTAGATCGGCACGATACATTCTGTGGTCAATGACAAGTAGCAATATAAATGCTGCGATAAACATTGCGACAAGCATATTAAAACTAAGGGTCAGAAACCCGATCCAGAGTAAAACAGCCAAAGCATTACTCAAAATCGGTAGGATCACCCCCCACCGATCTTCATTAATATGAAGATGTTGGCCCCAATGAACACCGGTTAAAAATGTTGAGATCACCAATGCATAAACGCTTAACACCTGCTCGACCGGTCCAAGCAACGGGAGTTGCGTAACACCAATCACCAAACAAAGGGCACTAAAAACAAACGGTATAGCGCCTGCATAGGTTAAATGCGGGAAGATTTTTTGCATTGCGGAGCCCCTCTTAATTAGCGTTCGTTCAAATGCGTGGGCCCAGTTAAAACCAGACACTATTTTAGTCACAATCATCGTTTCTTACGCAAAAGATGCCCGTCCTGATCCCAAAATCCTGATTTTTTTAAAAAAACTTGGAAACCTAGAGTATTTTTTCCGGAGCAGAACATGGACCGATAAACGAATGCGAAAAGTGGCTGTGTCGCATAATGACACGCCATAGAAGATGCGCCATATCAGCAAATTCCACAAACCCCAAGCCTTAAATAGCGGAAAAGTATGCACTAATAGCGATTTTGTATCAAATTAAACAGCTGAATTAATTACATTTTTCACTATCTATTTAAAACCGATTTAAGACCCAGCTGTTATAAACCAACCCAATATTTCGTTTTTCGCGTCGAAACTCGCCGATGCTTTTTTCAGGGAACGCGCTTTATTTGGCCGGTAATAAAAATAACATGAACAAGCCTGTTATAAATATTTCACCTGATGTGACCGAAATTTCCTCAGATCTGCCTGAATTGCCAAATCAAATTGAAATTTCAAAAGATAATGATTTTGATTTTTTATCCGTTGAGTATCGCAATCTTTTCGAGGCTTCCGATGCCACAGCGTTTCAAAGTCCAGATTGGCTTGCTGCGTTTTACGATGAATTAGCACCTTGCAGAAATGCGAGAAAACTGGTTATCACCGGCCGCAATCTGGGTTCGGGGGAGCTGATCTTTGTATTACCTCTTATTCAAAGAAAGATTAAAAACATCATTCTTGTTGAATCGACTGATCTCGGCGTCAGCGATTATTCCGCGCCAATTGTTCATAAATGCCGTTTAAATGACCTATTAACTGACAAATTACTTTCGAAAAATGTATCCAAAGCTATTGGTAGATATGACCTCTTGCGCATTAAACCCATTCGTGAAGAAACACGTCATTTATGCGAGTTATTTTTTAAAACGACATCTCGCTAGCTAGACTTCTCTGCGCATGCATCACAAATGCATGCACCTTATGATGTTTGGCGCAAAAACGCCTTTGGCAAAAGCCATACAAAATATATCGATCGGAAATTCCGTCGTTTTAATAAAGACCATGCTGTTACTTTAGAAAAAGTTTCAGGTGACGAGATTGAAGACGCGATCAATTACGTCCAGCAACAACGAAAAGGACGCTTTGATGGAGATCCGATCCAAGAAGATTTCGTTCTGAAATTTTATACCCGAGTTGCTAAAAATTCAGGATTAAAATATATCGCAAGAACATATCAATTAATGGCAGATGGCCAACGTGCTGGCGTTGTTTTTGGGCTTATTAAAGATAAACGCTATCACTATCTGCTCATCGGATGTGACTACGATCAATTTGGCAAACACTCACCTGGCCTGATCATGTATGATCTCATCATGGCTGATTGGTTGTCCGAAGGTGGTGACATATTTGATTTCACCATTGGTGACGAACCCTTTAAAGCGAGCTTTGGAACAAAGCCAACGCAGATGTATGAAATACTTAAAGCCGGCAGCCCTTTGGGCAAATTGGCACGTATTTTCATGAAGTTAAAAACCCAAATGAACACGTCGTCTTAAATGGGTTAACAGCATGTCTGATAGCGTACAACAATCCCAACCAATGACGTCTTTTTCTCCCTGGCATTTGCGAAATGCTTGGTTGAAGATGGATCAAAATCCACGTGCTATTGAATTTGCCAAATCTAATATCGGCATATTTGTGCTTCACGCAGCCTTTATCTTTGTCATGGCTCTTAGTCAGCAATTTTCAAATTCTGCTCTTGGATTGATCAGTCTCACGATCATTGGCGTTGCGATACTACCGAAATATCGCATTCCGCTGATCATGTTGTCCTCCGTATTTTATCTATTGCTGCGTCCCTTTCGTGTGGATGGATGGAGTAACTTACTCAATACAAAAGTGGTGGAATTACCACTCAACATATCGCCTTATATTTGGCAGTTTTCAGCTGTAGGTGCGTTCCTCTGCTTCGCATTTATCTTTTTGAAATGTATAAATTGGCAAAAAACCACCTGGATCTCAAAACGACCGGTTTTGAGCCTAATTCTGATCTGGGCGAGTTGTGCGATCATAGCCCTACTGACCTCTGATCAAAGCTATGTCAGCACCTTTCTATGGACCTTTACAGGCGTACTTGTCTCCAGTCTCTGGTTCTTAGCCTATGCGGCCGTTGATCAAAAAAACAAAGAACAAACACCACTTGTCGTTCGTAGCGGATTTATGCGCCCGTTCTGGGGTGGCAGCGCAACGCCAATTGGTAAGAGCTTTGGCTACTTAAACAAATTCGACGCCAAGAACGATAATGAGTTGGCAGTAACGCGTTTGAAAGCCATCAAACTCATTGTCTGGGCACTTATTCTCACGATCATGATGCATGCAATGGAAATGGTGGCGCGCGGCTATCTTAACTTACCTGTCTTGCAAGAGATCATATTGGCCCATGCGGATGGAAATCCCTTTGCAACGGGCACGAATTGGTCGAGCCTCATTTACAACTATTTCTTGGATCTTGTTGTGATCGCGATCTGGGGACATTTCATTGTCGCTGTTATTCGCATGATCGGCTATCGCATACCGCGAAACACCCGCAACCCCCTTGCCTCGCGCACTTTGGCTGAGTTCTGGAACCGCTATTTCTTTTATTTCAAAGAGCTACTGGTTGACTTCTTCTTTTATCCAACCTTTGTGCGTTACTTTAAAAAAGCGCCCAAACTGCGCATTGCGTTTGCAACGTTCTGCGCCGCCTTTTTGGGTAATTTCCTCTACCATTTTGCGCGCGATACATTCCACTTCGCCCAATTGCCGTTTTGGGAAGCGTTAGCGATCTTTCAGTCCGCAGCGGTCTATTCCGTTCTCCTAGCCTTGGGTTTAATCTTGTCGCAGCTAAATCCTTATAAGCCCAAACCGCAGGATGGGTTTTTTCGCTACGAAGTCCTCACACGATTAAATGTGATCGCATTCTTCTGTTTCCTGAAGATCTTTGACGATATGTCAGGCGAAGGCAATGTTGTAGAACGCCTTGCTTTTCTGATTGATTTATTTGGCGCTTGAGGAGTTAAGCGCATTTCACGGGCTCATTCAACCTCAATAACAATCGCTGTGTGAATAGCATGTGAATCTCCCCAACGTGGGCCTGTAGGTGGCGTATGATTAAAAAACATGGCCATCATCGCCTTGCCTCGACCACCATTATTTGGCTCACCTCCAAGCCACGGAATCCAATCATTGGGTTCACCAGTTACCCAGACCCAACCTCCATCCGGCTCACGCGCGCCTTCGGTTTGATAAAGTCCAAAAACGGGGCCTGTATAGGCTCCATCATCGTGTTCCTGCCAAAACCGTGTATCATCTTTAATCAAATTATAGACAAAGTCGTTTTCTTCCGGGCTCGTCATTGTAGCGAGATGACCACCCGCCTTTTCAGCGAGTTTGTTCACAACAGCAAAACTGTCACAACACCAGTTCAACACACCCAGATAAAGTCGATCTTCATAATAGCCATACACAAATTCTTTCCCCCTAAGCGCCTTTGCGGCCTTGAGTAGTCTGGGGTCTGTCTCCAAAAGACTAAGTGCTTCAGGGTCATAACGACGTGCATTGGTCGACGAGATAATCGGCACAGTGCTTGTTTCCACGGCAACCAATTCCACGCCCAGTGCTGCCGCAGTTCCCGCTGTCACCACACCAGTTGACGGTAATTCTTCCGCTGCTTGAAAATCAGCAATTGCTTGACGTGTTTTGCGCCCTATTTGACCATCCTCTGGTCCAGCCGCATAACCACGCAAATTAAGAGCGGCTTGAATGGCCTTGGCATCATCTTTAGTTAAACCCAGATTTTCCTCAGCTTGAGACGCAACTTCGCGAGTGACTTTGACTGTCTCATCGCTTTGCACACTCGTCCCGCTAGCCGCCGCAAGCCTTTCCGCAGCAATATCTTCTAAAACAGCAACAGCCATCTCCCGCAATGCGCCATTTGGAAAACGATCCAGAAAAATTTCCCAGGTTCGCTCGGAATTGATGGACATAGCCGCATCAAAAAGCGCTTGTTCCTGCTCCAATGCCAAAGATACCCCCTCGCCGGAAGATGATAAGTTTAAATAGATATCCTGTGTTAAATCATTTGAAACAATGGGGGTTTGTTTATTATCGGTGTCTCGTTCCACATCGCGGATTACGCGCTTCATCAGCGAAAGAACCTCCACGTTTTCCGCAGGGAGATGTGCCGCAAGCGCTGTTGCAAAGGGTGAATTTCCGCCATTTCCATCGAAAGCAACCTGCCCGGGAGACGCAGCGAACAACATCATCGCACCTTGATTTTTATGCTCAACCGGCGCTAACCCGCGAGAGACAAGGGCCCTAGTTTGGGAAAAGTTATCTCGGTAAAATTGATCCGCCAGCGGGTTGTCGCGACAAGCATCGATAAAAATAAGCGCTGCCTTGGAATTCTTTCGCATTAACCGGGCCATTTTATCAAGGGCAACCGTTTCACCCTCAATATCAAATTCAGTTTCAAGCCGAGCATCCGTTCCAATCAGATAATTTCGTCCCTCATATTGCATCCCGTGTCCAGCAAAATAGAAAAACGTTAAATCAGCATCTCGGTTTTCCGTTAGAAATTTGGCAAAGGAACGACCAAGTTCATCACGGCTAAGATCAAAATGAGTGGAAACTTTAAAACCCAGATCTTCCAAAGTTTTAGAGATAAGTTTTGCGTCCTTTGTAGGGTTCGCCAACGCAGTTGCGTGTTCATAGTCTGAATTACCCACGACGAAAGCCGCGCGGACTTCCGCTTGTGCCGCATTTGACAAGAGCAAGACAAAAAGAAAGATCAAACGGACCATGGCACCCCCCTTACGTCCACAATTGATCCCAGATTCTTATCACACGTCACTGAGCACTGTAAAATAATGCCTAAATAAGACTAAGTCAGGAGGAATTCACAGGATTATTAGAGACAAAGCAGCGCTTCCTCTCACATCCACCAGTCGTCGTTTTCGCAAATAATCTCGATCGCATCATCGTGCAAATCTTTAGCCCATTGGGCGACAGTTTGGCCGGATAGTATTTTGTCAGGGCTAATGTCAGCCAATGGCTGCATAACAAAAGCGCGGTCGGTCATGCGCGGATGCGGGACTTCCAGCCCCTCTTCTGCGATTACCTCATCACCGAAATATAAAATATCAATATCCACCAAGCGCGGGCCCCAGCGTTCGGTGCGCACGCGCCCATGTATTTGCTCGATATCAAGACATTTCTCAAGAAGAGCACGCGCGGAAAGACTTGTTTCAACCAATAGGCAGGCATTTAAAAAGGGCGGCTGATCCGTTTTGCCCCATGGCGGGGTTTTATAAAGTTTTGAAACTCTCAACACTTCGACATCGAGTTGATGCGCCAAATGACTGATCACATTGATTAAATTTTGCTGAGTATCACCGAGATTTCCACCGATACCAAGCGCAGCGCGCGTCAAATCATCACTCATCGTGCAGTCTCTATACACACTTCAACATGGTCTAACACGCCTTGTATGGGCGCAGATGGTTTGCGAACAGTGATCTTCGCCTTTTGCACCAGATTAAAGCTGTCGATGATGTTTTGCCCGATGAAATGCGCCAAAGTTTCGATCAAATCATACTTCGTATTGGTAACCGTATCCTCCACTAAAGCAAACACCTCACCATAATGAACCGTATTTTCAAGCTGATCATCGGCAATGTCTTCAGACTTTGTCACATCCATTTCAACATCGACGAAAAAGCGTTGTCCAATCTTTTTCTCTTCCTCAAATACCCCGTGATAGGCGTAAAAAGAGCAATTTTTGAGCGTGATCTTGATAATATCGGTCAAGATGTCTTCCCTTCATCTAAAACATGAGCAATCAAGCCATCCGCAACAGATAACCCATCGCGATTGGTGGCAACATCATGAACGCGAAATATTGCGCCGCCCATAGCTCGCAATAGCGTTGAAGTCGCTGATGTCCCAACATCACGATGTTCCGCATCCTGACCCGTTAAAGCGCCAATAAAGCGTTTTCGCGAAGACCCAATGAGATAAGGATAATTTAGCGCATGCAGCTCTTCAAAGCGCAACAGAAGCGACAGATTTTCGTCCAATGTTTCCTTGGCAAAGCCAAAACCAGGATCCAGTACAATGGCTTCGTCTTTTAAACCAGCTATTTGCGCGACCTTAAGAGATGTTTCAAGCCAATCAAATTGATCCTGGATCACATCCGCATGTTTTACGCGATCACGACCGGTATGCATGATGCAGACCCCTGCGCCATGTTTTGCCGCGACATTGGCGATCTGTGGGTCCCTTTGAAGCCCCCAAACATCATTAATGATATGCGCGCCAGAGGAAATCGCCAGATCGGCTGTCGTTTCACGATAGGTGTCGATGGATAAAATTACATCAAAATTGGCCACCAGCGCCTCTATCACAGGCAATACACGATCCTGTTCCATTTGGGCAGTGACAGGATCTGCGCCCGGTCGCGTAGATTCCCCACCAATATCTAAAATATGCGCACCCTCTGAGATGTGTTTTTCAGCAGATTTGAGCGCCTCATCGACATTATTGATCAATGACCCATCAGAGAATGAATCCGGAGTGATGTTCATGATCGCCATGATGATCGCTTTCGGACCCAAAGTCAGCGTTTTATCATGCGCAAGCTGCCAGTCTCGTGATTCAAAACACTGAATATTGGAACGTATGGATGTCAACATGGAAAAAACTGTCCGCATTGTGATAAAACGCCAAATCTTAATTGGCGCACATCTCTATATCGGCAAATGCGCGGCTATGTATAGGGAAAAGTTAAAGAATCGCGGTTCATCTAACTCGGGACGCGAATAGTCTTCGATTGGTTCTGCTTAAGTCAAGCAATATTCAATAATTGCCTATTTTATCAACTAAATGATGAAATTTGCCTATTATTTTGTCAAATTATATCGATAACATTTGAGGATAGTCGCATAAAAAAACGTCAGCTATCCCTTACATAAGTTTAGTTTTTACGATCCGTCATGTACTCCCGGCGCACAAGGTATAAAACACGTTCCTCCCATGTCTTTTATACAGCGCCCAATTCGCCTCACCACATTCATGCGGTGAGGTTCTTTTTTATTAAGCCTGTTGGGACGGGATATGTACAATTAGACCGTCAAGCTCATCTGAAACAGTAACCTGACATGACAAGCGCGATGTTTCCTTCATCTCAAAGGCAAAATCGAGCATATCTTCTTCCATGGCTTCAGGGGATCCCACCTTTTCAGTCCATGCATCGTCCACATAAACGTGGCAGGTCGCGCATGCACACGCACCACCGCACTCAGCCTCAATGCCAGGCACTGAGTTTTTCACTGCATTTTCCATCACTGTTGAGCCGTTTTTTGCATCAACAACGAATTCTTTTCCATCAGAGGAAATATATGTAATTTTGGCCATTAATTTCACGGGTCCCTAAAAATTTTCACAGCACTCAAATCACAGTGTTATTGTGAGCGCAACCCTAAATTAATGAATTATCAAAGCTTACATGCGGTTTAGCGACGCAATGAAGCTGCTTGCTTTCACAACCGAATTTGAAAATGCGGCCAAAGATGCAGCATCCGTAGGATTTGCTTTCACGCGACCAGCCTTATCAGCGACATCAAATGCACCGATGCTTTCAGCTGCATTGTGCACGTCTTCCGCCATCTTTGCGCGTTCTTGTTCTTCGCAGGATGCCATATCTGCCAATGATTCACGAACTTGCTTTGCAAACAATGTCTAAAGTTCGTTTTCAAGATCAGAATCCCCGGAGGTTTGTTTGGAAAGGTGAAGCAAATCGATCGGACGATCGTCACTGGCACGGCCAGACCCAAATTCTGGAGCCTCCAGTATGATTTGATTTAAAGCCATTTTGTCCCCGTTTATTTTATCTTTTCTGCAATCTAAGCACGGAGTTGAATGTTTTTTGTTAATCTACTGCCAAACAGCCTTATTTTCGTCAAATATGGTTAACAGACCATAAACCTATATTTTGCAGGGACTTAATGATGGGCGTATTTTTAGGAAGCTGATAGTTAGCACTTCTGCCTGTGTACGAACGGCTTCATCTCATTGTTAAACTTACAGAAATGTGGCAAAACACACTATTGATATGTTTTGCATGAAGCTATGGCGAGTTTAAGCGGGGACAAACGCGAAGGTTTCAATTGAACCACCCAACCGGTCTTTCGGGGGTAATTTGCGGATTAATCGTGGGTCATAGCTGCAAAGCGCGTATAAACAAAATGAGGAAGTAGCGGTATGGCAAAAGAGCCCGCTGGTCACAAAAAAGATCATTCAAAAGCCAATCAAGGTGGCAATTCGCAAGAGGCCGATTTTTCTCTTGATGAAAAGTCATTTGAGGATCTGGAGCAACAAGTATCGAGCGCAGCACGCGAATTAGCATCGCCGCAAGATACATCGGACAAGTCGACAGCAACTTCGACTGCAGCCAGCTCAAACGATAAAGCCGCCGCGCCGCCTTCAGAGCCCAAAAGGGTACCTGCTGAGACTACGCAGATTGATTTTGATCCGGCAAATGATGATTCAGGCCTTAAATCGTCCCCTCTTCTGGCAGCATTGGATCAGCGCGTATCAGGTTCTGCATACACATTTGCAGTTTTGCTTTCACTTGTATGGATCGCAGGTGTGGGTGCGGCTGCTTATTACTTCTTAACCGAGAATATCAATGCGGTTACCAATGCTAACGATTTTATCAACGACCCGTTCCTCATCGGTGCCGTTCTCGTTGCCATTATCCCGACATTTATCTTCTTTGCGTTTGCTATTATGGTCACACGTGCGCGCGAGTTTAAAGTTGCGGCACGCGCTATGACACATGTTGCAATCCAACTCGCTGATCCAGAAACTCGTGGCACTGGCAAAATCACCACGGTAGGCCAAGCGATCCGCCGCGAAGTCAATGCCATGAATGAAGGCATCGAACGCACAATTGCCCGTGCGTCAGAGCTTGAGACGCTGGTACATTCAGAAGTAAACGCGCTTGAGCGCAGCTATACAGATAATGAAATGCGGGTTCGTGGTCTTGTGACAGACCTTAGCAATGAACGAGATGCGATCATTTCTTATGCAGAACGTTTGCGTACTTCAATCGTTGGCGCGCGCGATGAACTGAAAGACGAGCTTGGACAAGCCGGTGATGAAATCGCCATGCGCATTGCGCTTTCGGGTGAAACTGTCGCCCAATTAATGGATACACATTCCGCAACATTGCAGGAGCGTACCACCGATATCACCCATTCAATCCAAAGCTTGTTTGAGCAAAATTCAGAAAATCTTTTGAACAATTTGCGCACTTCAGGCAATGACATCACGGGTGAAATCGACAGCCGATTAAACATGATCAGCTCTCAATTTGTGTTACAAAGCAAAGAGTTGCTCGCAGATTTTGAAACGCGAGTTAATACACTTGATTCAACTGCTGAACGTTTGAACGAATCTATCAATGAACGCACACGCCAGCTAAACGAAGCTTTGTCAGCGCGTAGCTCTGAAATTAACGATTCACTTTCAATTGGCCAACGCGCGATCGAACAAGGTTTGGGCGATGTTATCAATTCAATGAATGCCACATTGGATGAAAAAGGTGCTGCCTTCCGTCAACAACTTAAAACCAGCGCTGATGAAGCAGTGATGGACATTGATCTGCGCTCCGGCCTTGTGGGTGAGCAAATGCTCGCAGCAAGTAGCGAAGTCAACACGAGCTTTGCCGAGAATATCGAAAAACTCGCTGCGACGCTTGACCAACGTACATCCGCTTTTAACACGACGGTTAAAGACGGTGTCGCCGAGGTGAATGAAACGCTGACAGCCAGCAACTTCAATCTTACAAATATCATTGAATCTGGTGTTGATAAATTAAGTGGGCATGCCGACACATTGAAAAATGCTGCGGATAGCGCGGTTAACCAGATCGATGAAAGCTTTATGGCCAGCAATATGGCCGTTGATATGGCGATCACAACCGGTGTTGAAAACCTCAACAAGACGCTTTCTGACGGTTCCGCAACAATCGAAGGTCACACAAAAGGCATCACAGCCGATCTAACGCGCAACTTGGTTGATTTAAGCGAAACTCTGACTACATCTCAGTCAGCGCTTGACGAAAGCATGAGCAAAGCCGTCGAAGATATCAATGTTTCGATGAAATCTCGCACAGATGCGATCAATTCTGTTGCGCAAGATAGCATCAACCAATTGGAAAATAGCTTCGACCAACGCACCAACAGCATTGCAAATATCACGCAAGAATCTGTCGATAAACTTGGTGCAACTTTGGACGAGAAGACCAGCAATTTTGCAAATACCGCTCAATCTTCAATCAATGCACTGGATGCATCGCTTCAGGATCGCACTGAAAAAATGGACAATCTCAGCAAGATGACGATTGAAACCATTGAGGGTTCGGTAAAACGCACAGCGGATTCCTTGGAAACGATCACCAGCGAAGGCATTCAATCACTTGATATGTCCATCCAACTTCGTGCTGAGACAATGCAAAATATTGCGACTGAAAATATGACGAAGCTTGATAACGCTCTCCACGAGCGCGCTAACGAGCTTGATTCCATTGCAAAACGCAACATTGACCGTCTTGAGCAAACATTGACTGATCGTACAAACGCGATGGAGACCATTTCTGGTGAGGGTGCAAACCTGATTACAAAAGCTATGGACACAATGACAGACGCCCTCTCCGGTGCGCTTGATCGCGAATCCAGCAAAATCTCGGTTGCCCTCATGAGCAATGAAGAAAAGCTCGGCAACCTACTCACTGATAAAGCTAATTCTCTTGAAGAAAAAGCAAATACAATCTCTTCAATTGCAAGTGGCTCCATCAATACCATCTCATCTGCTGTTGAGAATTCATTGCAAAAAGTGGAGCAACACGCAGCGTCTATGACAGAGCAAACGCTTGATGCGATCACTTCAATTGACAATGCTGTCGAGCAGAAAACAGATCATGTTGAAAAACGCTTTGGCATTTTGAACTCCACTTTGGCTGATGGTCTTGATCGTGTTTCAACCACATTGGGTGAGCAAGCCATTTCACTTGCAAGCACATTGAAATCCAGCGTGTCCTCTGCGACGACCGATCTTGGTGAAGAGGCAGCTCGCGCTCAAGAAGCATTGCGTGCCGTTACGAGCGAATTTGGTGACAGTATCAGCAAGTCAAGCGAAGAGCTGAACCAATCGATCGACGACAAATTGGGCGCACATACAAAACGCTTTACTGACAGCGTCAACACAGCGGCTTCGCATCTTGATGAAGCTTTGAACATTCGTTCAAATGAGCTTTCTGAAACGCTTGGTGCGCATACACAATCTATGACAGAAAATGTGAACGCGTTGACCTCGGAAGCTTCGAAAATGCAAGAGATTTCGACGGTAACCAACCAGTTGAACGCCAAATTGTCAGAAAATACACAAGAGCTTGCAAGCTTCATGGGTGAAAAACTCAGCCCGATGGTTGACGAAATCACAGAGACAACTGCGAATGCAACACAAGCACTTCGTGAGACTGCACAAGCCGGCGCTGAGCAGTTCAAGGCTGAGAACCAGGCTCTTATTGATGCGATTGCCACACGCAGCAGCGAAACATTAACAGCCGTTCGTGATGCGAGTGCAAGTCTTGCGCAAAATACCGCAATCATTGTTGATAAGATGAATGAAAGCAGTACCACGATTAATGATACCATTCATCAAGCATCTGCAAATATTTCTCTCATCAACACACGCTTGAATGAAACAGCGGATAATCTGTCTGACTCAACTGAGAAAGCCTCAAGCCTTGTATCCAATTCGGCAGATATATTGGCGAAAAACATTGGTCAATTGGGTGGGATCTCGAATACAACTCTCAATCAGATCGCCAGCATCAGCGAGCACTTTGAGCAGCATTCAAACGTCTTATCATCCGCGACTGATCTGTTGGGCGAAGCTCAAAACAGATTGTCATCAACGATGGATGAGCGCAAAGACGCACTTGATCGCCTATCATCCAGCCTCGTGGCTCGATCAGAAGATGTTGAACGCAATATGCGCTCGTTGATTGACATCGTGGATGGCGCATTTACACAAGCCGCCACATTGTCTTCTAACGCCGCGGGCACAATTGACCGCGAGCTTAAGTCTTCGGTCAATGATGTTGATAGTCTTATTAAAGACACTGAGAAGCGTTCAGTTAATGCCGCGCAAGTTCTTCGCAACACATTGCGTGAAGCCGTTGACGAGGCTGTCAGCCGCTTCTCTGGCGCAACCGAAGAAATTCGCGTCACTGCAGGCAGCATTCGCCAAGAATTGAGCGATACCCGCGATGAACTTAAAAGAGGTGCGTTTGACTTGCCTGAAGAAACACGTGAAAGCGCAGCCGCTATGCGCCGTGCCGTTGCGCAGCAAATTGAAGCCCTTCAAGAGCTGTCTTCGCTGGTTTCAAAATCAACGCAAACTCTCGATGCAAACCCCTCACCTGCATCCAACCCGCCATCATCAAACGCGCGTGAGCAGGTGACTTCTTCACCAGAGATTAGTGCACGAGAACTCCGCCCAACTAGAGATGTCGTAACGGAAAGCCGCGATGACGCCCGTTGGGTTAGTAATCTGATTAAAGGTGCCGATACACAAGAAGCACCAGCTCCAGCGCCTGCGCAACCAACACGCCAGCCGCGCAAGCCGCAGCACGTTGTTGAATCGCTAAACTCATTGTCTGTGGATATTGCCCGCGCCATTGATCATGACGCATCCGTTGAACTCTGGCAAAGATATCAACGTGGTGAGCGAGATATCTTCACACGTCGTCTTTACACGATCAAAGGCCAGAAGACATTTGATGAAATTCAATCCAAATATGCGCGCGAGCCTGAATTCCGCAAAGCAGTTGATCGTTACATGACGGATTTTGAAAAACTGCTTTCAGATGTGTCTCGCAATGATCCAAGCAATGTCATTGGTCAAAGCTATCTCACATCAGACACTGGTAAAGTTTATACCATGCTGGCCCATGCAAGCGGTCGTCTGAAGTAATAGCCGTAACCAAACAAACTAAAAAAGCCGCTTGGTCGATAAGATCAAGCGGCTTTTAATTTGTCAGCTAGATTGTCTATCTTACGTAGCGCGCAGCCCAGGCAACGATATCACGCGTGACAATGGTCGAGGCCAAATCCAATGCGGCTACGTAATCGTCATTACCCGTGCCAGCCGCTGTCACACTTGAGCTAAAGATCCGTTGAGCGCGCACAACCCCATTTCGATCATTGAGAACTTTGACGGAAATTGCGACCTCGGCAGATCTGGGTGCGGACACATTAATTTCAAACGCACTAATGGACGTGACGATCTGATAGTCAATCGCAAGTCCCTCGCCTGGCAAACCAACACCACCCACCAAACCTGAATTTTCAAAAGCCTGCGCAAGTTTACTTTGGAAAACGCGTGGCAGACGATCATTCCATTGCGCATCGGCAAGATATTGTACGGCGGATGGTGAAGTACGAACCACGACCTTATCACTATCGAGCGTTTTTAACGCAACCGGTTCTGCGATCAAAATTTGTCGACGGGAGTTTCGTTTTTTGGTCGAGATTTCGATATCTTGCTGTGAAAGCGTAAATGTATCCGGGATAGATGCATTGCCGCCGCCCAAGACACAGCCACTTAGCATCAAGCAAGTCGATAAAGCCAAGAGACTACGCAGCACGACAATTCTCCAACAGTTTCATATCAATCATTCAAATCGACCCATTCATAAACCAAAGTGAGATATTTATAAAGCCTTAACGTCTGGTTCGACCGTCAAACTGTTTTACTGTTTCGCCGCCAAAAAGCAGCCTTTGCGGGTTTTTCTCAATTTCGGAAATACTCCGCTCAATCCGCGAAATGGAACGGCGTGTTTCAACAACCAAAGCTTCGACATCTTGAAGACCTGCACCAGTAAACCGTTCCAGATTGCTTGCTATAGGCCCTATTCGGCGGTTTAAATTCGCCGCCACATCTTTAAATGCCTTTAAAGTTTCCTGAGCTTCTGTCATCAGGCTTGATGAATCACCATCTCCCAAGAAACCATCGAGTTTTGCAAGAACGCCGTCAACGCGGGTAGACGCTGCATTCAGGCGTTTGGCAATTTCACTAACATCGGTGATCATTTGATCAATATCATCAGATCGCCCACCCACACTTGCGACCACTTTCTTCACTTCAGAAAGTGTTTCTCTCGCATCGGTACCCGCTGAGGAAATATCAGATAGCGCCTGACGCACGATGGCCGGATCAACTTCCGCCAACAGAGTATCAACCTTTTCTGTCGCGCTATTGAGCTTTTTAGCGGTTTCGCCAACTGTTGAAATCATCTCATCAATGTCAGACGAACGACCACCAACCGTTTCAACGACCTTCTTTGCTTCGGCGAGAGCGACACGCGCATCAGCGCTTGCGGTGGAAATATCTTCAAGTGTTTTCCCAATTTGGCCTGGTTTTACTTCAGAAAGGAGCGCATCGACCTTGCCGCTTGCCGCATTTAGCTTTTGCGCTGTCTCTGAAACATCGGCAATCATTTTAGAAATATCATCAGAGCTAGCGCCAATACCTGAGATCGCATCTTTAGCCTGCTCTATTGCTTCACGCGCATCATTGCTGGCTGCTGTAATATTCTTCACCGTCTCACCGATTTGGCCAGGTTCAACTTCCGAAATGAGTTTATCAATCTTGGCCAATGATGTGGTCGCTTCACCACTTAGCTTTTCAAAATTCGCCAAAGTATTATCAATCTTTTGCGGATCAATGGATGTAATCAACCGATCTGCAGATGCCAGAGTGCCATCAATCCTCGCAGACAATGTTTGGATAGTTCCCGTTAGCCCTGATACGCTTTTCAAAAACTCATCAATGCCATCGGCATTGTCTGTCAGCGCTTTTGAAAAGGTTTCAGCATTTTTAAGTGTCGCATTGATCGGGTCTTGCGCTGTGGTAACGAAATTCTCTACCTGAATAACAATGGCATCTGTTCGAGCCATGATGTTTTCAGCTGTTTCCAACAGGTTTGCAATGCCTGACGGTGTGGCTTCAAACTTAAGGCTTGTCCCCTCCTCGAAGGCCTTTTGAAGCTTATCCGTTCCTGCGCCTTCAGGAGTCGAAATTTCCAGCGTGGAAGTTCCGGTTAAACCCTGCGCTTCAAGCTTGATGGTGGTCGATTCATTGATCGGCGTATCGATTGAGACTTCAGCAATCGCTTTGACATATTTAGGTTGTGCCATATCAATGTTGACACTTCTGACCTGGCCAACTTGAATGCCGTTAAATCGAACCTGTGAACCCGCGCTCAATCCCGACGCAGATCCCGGAATTTGCACCTCAACCTGCGCGTAATCCCCGCTCTGATAAAGATCTTCGGACCAATAGACAAATCCAAATGCCGCAGCCGTAACGAGAATGACCAATAAAGCCACTCGGATATAATTGGCACTAGTTTCCATTCATTACGACCCTTCTAGACGAACAATAGACCGCGCTCGTCGACCTCTAAAATAGGATTGCACCCAGTCATCTTCAAATGCAAGCATAGTATCAATATCACCTGCAACTAAAACACGCTTACGACCTAATACTGCTATACGATCACAAACCGAAAACAGACTATCTAAATCGTGAGTCACCATATAAACGGTCAAGCCCAGCGTGTCGCGTAATTTCGCAATGAGATCATCAAACTCTGCGGCACCGATTGGATCAAGCCCCGATGTTGGTTCATCCAAAAACAACAGATCGGGATCAAGTGCAAGCGCCCGCGCCAAAGCAGCGCGCTTAATCATACCACCTGAGAGCTCAGACGGATACTTGTCTGCAGCGTTTGGTGCCAAGCCAACCAGCTCAATCTTCAAACGCGCAAGATCATCCATCAAGCCTTGCGGAATATTAAGATATTCGCGCATGGGGACTTGGATGTTTTCTTTGACGGTTAGCGACGAAAAAAGCGCACCTTGTTGAAACAGCACCCCGAGCCGCATATCGATTGATATCCGTTCTTGCTCGGAAATATTGTCATAATCGCGACCAAGGATATGCACCTGTCCTGCCTGCCTTTTGATGAGACGAAGCATGGTACGCATTAAAACAGATTTTCCCGTACCAGACGCGCCAACAAATCCCAAGATCTCACCGCGATGTACATCGAGGTCTAAATTGTCCAACACCTGATGTTCACCAAAAGCGACAGAAATGCCCCGCGCAGACAAAATGATATTGTCCGTGTCTTGGGCCACAATCTGGCTTTCTGTTTGCGTGGTGTTGTCCATTACATCTTCACCTAGAAATCAATCGCCGCGAAGAATATCGCAAACAATCCATCGATAACGATAACCAGAAAAATGGCCTTTACAACGGATGCGGTTACCCTTCGTCCTAAGGATTCAGCGCTACCGCCAACCTTCAACCCCTCAACGGCGGCAATTATGCCGATCATGATCGCCATGAAAGGCGTCTTAATCATCCCTGAGGTGAGTGTCGTGTAATCAATAAACGCCTTCATCCTGGATAAGAACACGTTAAATGGCACTTCAGAGTAAAAATATAGGACCAAGGCCGACGCAAAAAGAGCCGCAAAATTGGCAATAATTGTAAGTAAGGGTAAAACTACAAGCAGCGCAATAATCCTAGGAAAGACCAAAACACCCACCGGGTTCAAACCCATAACTTTCAGCGCATCCACTTCTTCCCGCATTTTCATGGAGCCAATTTCAGCTGTAATTGCACTGCCAGAACGGCCAGCAACCATAATGGAGGTTATCAACACTCCGACTTCGCGCAATTGTAATACACTGACAAGATCAGCGGCAAAAGCCTCTGCCCCAAAGGCACGCAATTGAAAGGCAGATTGCTGGGTAACAATCGCGCCTATTGCCAGTGAAATAAGGACAACGATAGGTATCGCCCGTACACCAATATGATCCATTTGAGTAACGATCGCGGCCGGAGATGCACCAGTATTGCGCCCTTCTTTAAGTTGGCCGCCTTGAATGGTCGCACCCAAAATGTTCAAGCCCATCACGACATCGGAATAAAGTGCACGACACCCTTTTATTGTCCGATCGACGATCATTTGAAATATATTATGTCTATGTTCGTCTTCATCCTGGCTGGGATCGTGAAGCTCTGCCGGGATTTTCGACAAAAGCGATGAAATATTGTCACTCGCATTATCGATCTGGTAAGTAACGCCTTTCGCATCACATCCATTGGTGAATTGGTGGACCAACCACGCGCCAGCAGTATCAAAATTGGTCACGCCTGACACATCAATGCTGAGCTGTTTTTGCTTTATTTGATCCGGCAATTGAGGGAACTCGGTAGCAACCTGTTCAATCGCCTCGTGCCGCCAATCACCAATCAGCTTTATGACGGGTGAATTGTCACTTTGGATCAATTCAAACCGCGCAAGACGTTTGCTATTTTGACTGGTATTTTTACTCATGGAAGCTGTTTTAACCATAATGGTACAGAATGTCACCGATCTATATTGTGGTTCTGAAAGACACCACACAAAATTTCATTTTCAGCAACATAGTTTAGCGCTAAAGAATGTAGCAATTTAATGTTCATTTGTGCAATTATGGCAATGAGTCGATATAATAATTAGTCTACGGGAATAAATTTGATGGATAATGGTGGGAATAGTAAGCAAAAACAAGAATCTGATGATCTTGATAGCCAGGCGTTATTTTATCACAATTACCAGAAGCCCGGAAAATTAGAAATACAAGCAACCAAGCCGTTGGGCAACCAACGCGACCTCGCGCTTGCTTATTCTCCAGGTGTTGCTGCACCATGTCGCGCGATTGCTGAAGACCCAAACACGGCAGCTCTTTACACCGCCAGAGGCAATTTGGTTGCGGTTGTATCAAATGGAACCGCGGTTCTTGGTCTAGGTTCCATTGGGCCGCTCGCATCGAAACCTGTCATGGAAGGAAAAGCGGTCCTATTTAAGAAATTTGCGGACATTGATGTGTTTGACATTGAAATGGATGCGAAGGATGTCGACCGCATGGTCTCTGTTGTGTCCGCTTTAGAACCAACCTTTGGCGGCATCAATTTAGAAGATATCAAAGCACCGGAATGTTTTGAGGTTGAAGAACAACTTCGCGAAATCATGGATATTCCTGTCTTTCATGATGATCAGCACGGGACCGCCATCATTGTCGCAGCCGCTGTTTTGAACGGCATTGAGCTCGCGGGAAAAAACATTGCTGACGTGAAGATTGTCACATCTGGTGCGGGCGCAGCTGCTCTTGCATGTCTTAATCTTCTCGTCTCTATGGGCGCAAAGCGCGAGAACATTTGGGTTCATGATATTGAAGGCTTGGTCTATGAAGGCCGTACATCACAAATGGATCGCTGGAAATCTATTTATGCTCAAAAATCTGATAACAGAAAATTAGACGAATCCATTGGCGATGCAGATGTGTTCCTAGGATTGTCTGCCGCCGGTGTATTAAAACCAGAATATCTAGCCAAGATGGCTAAGCAACCGCTTATATTGGCTCTTGCGAACCCCACTCCAGAAATTATGCCAGATATTGCGCGTGAAGCCCGCCCTGATGCAATGATCTGTACGGGTCGATCTGATTTTCCAAATCAGGTCAATAATGTGTTGTGTTTCCCTTATATCTTCCGCGGCGCGCTTGATTGCGGCGCGCGAACCATCAACGAAGAGATGAAAATAGCCGCAGTGAAAGCAATTGCAGAGCTGGCCCGCGAAGAACCTTCTGAGCTTGCTGCACAGGCCTATTCCGGCGAAACACCTGTCTTTGGACCAAATTACCTAATCCCCTCTCCTTTCGATCAGCGTTTGATCCTGCGTATTGCACCAGCTGTCGCCAAAGCTGCTGAAGAATCAGGAGTTGCTGCACGTCCAATTGAGGATATGGATGCATATATCGACCGCCTAAACCGCTTCGTATTCCGATCAGGCTTTGTTATGAAGCCAGTCTTCGCGGCGGCGCGTGCGGCAGAACGAAAGCGCGTTATTTTTTGTGAGGGCGAAGATGAGCGCGTCTTGCGCGCTGCTCAAGTTCTCATTGAGGAAAAAGTTGCGGAACCCACGCTTGTCGGACGTCCTGAAGTTATCGAACAGAGGCTTCGACGCTTTGGTCTGCGCTTAAACATGGAACAAGACCTTAAAATCGTGAACCCTCAAAGCGATCCGCGTTATCGTGACTATGTGGACACGTATTTCTCACTCGTTGGCCGTCAAGGCATCAACCCCGAAGCCGCAAGTACCATTGTGCGCACAAATACAACCGTTATCGGCGCACTGGCTGTTAAACGCGGTGATGCAGATGCCATGGTCTGCGGCCTAGAAGGCAGATACGCCAGTCATTTAAAATATGTGCGCCAAATTATTGGCCTCAAAGATGGTGTGACTGATTTATCAACCCTTAGTTTGCTGATATCCCAGCGCGGCGCGACCTTCCTCACCGATACTTATGTGACTTTTGATCCATCTGCCCAAGAACTAGCTGAAATGACCGTTTTGGCAGCGGAGGAAATCCGACGTTTTGGCATTGTGCCCAAGGTTGCATTGGTATCGCACTCCAATTTCGGCTCACATGACACACCTACAGCCCAAAAAATGCGTGAAGCGGCAAAAATCCTGCGTGAAATCGCACCCGAACTTGAATCTGATGGTGAAATGCAGGGTGATGCAGCGATATCCGAAGTCCTTCGAAGCCGCGCTATGCCCAATAGCCATTTAAGTGGTGAAGCTAATTTGCTGGTCTTCCCAAATCTGGATTCAGCAAACATCACTCTTGGCGTTGCAAAAACCATGTTAAGCGCTTTACATGTGGGTCCTATTCTCCTCGGAACCCAGCTTCCCGCACATATATTGTCACCTTCAGTAACGTCCCGCGGTATCGTGAATATTGCGACTTTATCGGTTGTTGAAGCATCTTCTGCAATGACATAACCAAAACACAGCGCCTGCGTTCATCGTTTACAAGATGCTAATCTCTTTGGTGTATATTTAAGTTTAAATATGCAATTTTGTTCGATTAAGATGGGCACAGACCATGAAGAAGCTGATAGCCGCCCTTTTGGCAACAGGTTTTTTCGCAATTCCCACCCAAGGTTTTGCGCAAAACCTTGAATCATGTGAAAGCCTGCATGCACAGTTACAAACAGCCTCCGCATCGCGTGCAAGTTCCAAAAAGATCAAACGTTATTCTCAGGCGATCAAGCAGCAAACAAAAATGCTGGCAAAACTAGAAGGCGACCTGCGCCGATATAAATGTAGTTCAGGTGATGCTGATCAAGCATGCGAAAAGCTCGTTGACGTTAAAGACCGCATGCAAACGAACCTGGATAAACTTACAAATGCACGAAAAAATCTGAAAACTGAGACTACAAAGCTGACTGTTGAACAGATCAATGCACGTCTTGAGGCTTTTAATTGCAATAATAATACAGTTATTAATGCCGCGACGACGCCTAAACTTCCTGCTGATAACGGACAATCACTAGGCAATGGCGTTCGAATATTAGGAAAGAGCGGAGGACGCAAACCGCGCCAACGCGTTGTTACTTTACCAAATTCAGCCCGTAACATCGGCCAATATCGGACAATGTGTGTCCGTTCATGCGATGGTTTCTTCTTCCCTATATCCTCAAATACATCTTCATCTTCATTTGAGCGTGATGAATTGGCATGCCAACTCATGTGTCCCGGGACGGAAACCAATCTATTCTTCCACCGATCACGTGATCAAGAGAGTGAAGATATGATCTCCTATCGTGGTGGGCAGGCCTATACAAGCCAACCTTATGCCTTTTCCTATAAGACCCGTTCGGGACCAAAATCTGAAGCCTGTTCGTGTAACATGTCCGCTTTTCATGCAGAAATGGCGCGTCGGGAACGTGTTTTAAAAGAACGCGAAGAAAATGGTGATGTCGAAAATGCTGCAACCGCGGGATTAACAATTGTCCCGGTAGACAGAATTGACCGCGGTGAGGATCCAGAAACAATATCCAACTTAGCTGGAAAGCTAACGGATGAAGATGTGCAAGCCATCACGAGCGTAAGCCGAACAGGTAAACCCATAGAAGAAGCGGATCGCAAGGTACGGATCGTGGGACCTAAATTCCTTCAGGATGACGAACCAACGGACAAACTATAAACGTTCAGCTCATCCGGTGTTGACGATTATTATAACAGTTTATAATTCCAAATTTCCCGAACAAACACCATTTACTCACGCCAAAAGGCGTTTGAACTCTTTTTACTAGTGTTGGCAAATAGAAAAAACGCCAGAGGTGATGTCCTTCTGGCGGTTTGGAATATTTAGATCTCAAAGAGTGTTCTATTCGTCGCGATACATAGCACGTTTTTTGGATGAACCACCCATGCGACCTGAATCATAGACCTGTACTTGATTGCGGCCTTTGTTCTTTGAAAGATAAAGCGCTTCATCCGTAGCACCGTAAAGTTGATCAGCGCTATCGCATTGGCTGGCCATGCAAACACCCAGTGAAACAGTGA
Organism: Rhizobiaceae bacterium; assembly: GCA_017644105.1. Taxonomy (GTDB): domain Bacteria; phylum Pseudomonadota; class Alphaproteobacteria; order Rhizobiales; family Rhizobiaceae; genus Lentilitoribacter. The sequence continues at coordinate 103,721 of JAEPMD010000009.1, forward strand.
TTTTACCAAAATCCATGCCTGATTTACGATCCTTCAGCGACGTCTTTTCAACAGCCATACGGATACGCTCTGCAACAAGCTCAACATTGCCAGGAGACGTGTTGGACACGACAATACCAAATTCTTCACCACCCGTACGAGCGATAAGGGAATCTTGACGTAGCTCTTGGCTCATCGCATTGGCAACCACTGTCAATACTCGGTCACCAATCGGGTGACCGTGTGTGTCGTTAAATTTCTTAAAGTGATCAATATCCAACAAGATAAGCGCACTTGTTGAGATCGAAATGTTGCTGTCGTAAATATTTGACATCGCCTCGTCAAAAGCACGACGGTTTGGCAGACGTGTCAAAGGATCAGTATTTGCAATCGACTTATATTCGTCGAGCTGTTCCTTCACCTGCGCCAATTCTTTCGTTGCCATGAGAACACGGTCGATTATTTGCTTACTGTTTTCGATTTTGTCGCCAGTTGCCTGCGCCAATGCATCGGTAATGCTGAGTATGTCTTGGTTACGTGGATTGCGCGCCATAGTATCGAGGCGGCTTGCATTATCGTCCAAAACTTTATTGTAATCTTTAAGCGTGCTGTTTTCTTTGTTCAAACGGCCGATCAATTCATCCAATTCGCCGGAGATTTTTTCTTGAGCCGTTGAAACCACGCCATCATGATGGTGATGCGCAAAATATTTCTTGCCGATCTCATCTAAGTCGCCTTGGGAGGGCTGACTGCCAAGAGCCGCAAATTCGCGTGTCAGATTGGGGTTACTTTTATTTAGAGCTTCATAAACCAGCTCATAATTGCGTGGTAAACCGGATATACCCCGCTTGTGCATCGTTGCGACCACTATTGACGCTGTATTCATGAGTTCCCAACCTCGTTTTATTCGTATTGACCCGCCATATTAATAAAAACGAGCGCTTGTGATGTTTAAAATTAAACGGAAAGTGTTGGCGAACTGTTAATATGTCATCAAAAATTCCATAAAAAAACGCCCTAATGATTGGGCGCTTTTTCTAAGGCAAAAAGTGATGAAAAGCCTACTATTTCGGGCCTAACATCTGTTCTGGACGCACAACCCGCTCGAAAGTCTCTTCATCGACAAACCCAAGATTCATCGCTTCTTCCTTAAGAGTTGTGCCATTTTTATGCGCAGTTTTTGCAACTTTAGTCGCGTTATCATAACCAATTTCAGGCGCAAGCGCTGTGACAAGCATCAAGCTCTCCCACATTAGCTTGCTGATTCTGTCTTCATCAGGGCGAATGCCAGCAACACATTTATCAACAAAGCTCACTGACGCATCACCCAATAACTGCATGGATTGCAAAACATTATAGGCCATCATTGGCTTATACACATTCAACTCAAAATGACCTTGCGAACCAGCAAAACCCACAGCGGCATCATTACCCATCACATGAGCACAAACTTGTGTCAGCGCCTCACATTGTGTTGGGTTGACTTTACCTGGCATGATCGATGAACCCGGCTCATTTTCAGGCAAGACCAATTCACCAAGACCACAACGCGGACCAGATCCCAAGAGACGGATATCATTTGCAATTTTAAATGCACTGGCGGCCACTGTTTTTAGTGCACCAGACATTTCAATCAATGCATCATGTGCGGCTAACGCCTCAAATTTGTTGGGTGCTGTATAAAAAGGTAGATCGGTAATCGCGGCCATATTAGCAGCGACCATTTCAGCCCAACCTTTTTTTGTATTCAAGCCGGTGCCAACCGCTGTGCCACCCTGCGCAAGCGCGTATATATTATGCAAAGCCTGCTTAACCCTTGCAATACCCTGCTCAATTTGAAACGCGTAACCAGAAAATTCCTGGCCAAGTGTCAACGGCGTTGCGTCTTGCGTATGAGTACGGCCAATTTTGATAATTTCCTCAAATGATTTGGCTTTTTCTACCAACGCATCATGGAGCTTTTCCAATCCAGGAAGTAAAACATCGCGCGCCGTCATCGCTATCGCAATATGCATAGCAGTTGGGAACGTGTCATTTGAAGATTGCCCCATATTACAATGGTCATTTGGATGAACCGGTGATTTTGAGCCGATTTCGCCGCCCAACATTTCAATCGCTCGGTTGGCGATCACTTCATTGGCATTCATATTCGATTGCGTACCCGAACCTGTTTGCCAGACCACAAGCGGGAAATGATCATCGAGTTTACCTTCGACAACTTCAGCAGCAGCTTTTGCAATTGTATTACCAAGATCAGCGTCAATGGAACCCAGTTCAACATTAGCTTGTGCGCAAGCCTGCTTGATGACCCCCAACGCTCTGACGATGGCCACAGGTTGCTTTTCCCAACCGATTGGAAAATTCATCAAAGATCTCTGCGTCTGAGCGCCCCAATATTTATCGGATGGTACCTGTAAAACACCAAAGCTGTCTGATTCTGCACGGGTTTGTGTCATTTAATGTCCCCTTATGATTTCGGTGCGATTGCGATGTATCGCGATATGATGCCCCATCATCTAGTCAAAAAACATCCATTCGACAACAAGAACTTGTTTGCAGTGCAATATTTCATCACATGTTTGATGAAATTTAATAAAATTAACAAGATGTTCTTTAATTCAGTGCCATCATCGGTTAAACGTTCTCCGGGAACACTCGTGAAAGGGTCAAAAATTGATACGTAAGCTAGCTACGCGCTCGGTATTTATTCTATCAGCATTTGCTTTGATGGAAACATCACCTTTGCCAATCATGGTGCAAGATGCGTCTGCACAAAACCTTCTTCAAGCTATTTTTGGTGGCGGAAATCGCCAAAAGCGCCGCGAAGCTGAACGCAGAAGACAAGAAGAACTTGCCCGTCAGGAAGCCTTAAGAAACAAGCCTCCACGGATCAAAGGCCCAAGTTACAAAACCTATCGCGCGGACAAGTTAGTGGTAGCGAAACTTGCCACATTGACCGACCCGGTTACAACTGGTGGCATTCAAGCTGAAAATGTAGACGCAGATGGCAATGTCACAACACAAACGCCACCGATCGTAGCAGAACCTACACCATTTGCTTTGGGCTACGATGCGCTTGCATCTTTGAAGCTCAAAGTGTTGCCAGAAGTCGCCGATGCTTTAATCGCGCAATACTCAAAATCACCGAAATATCGTTGGGTCAGTGACAAGGGTGTGAATGACCAAGCAAAAGCAATTATGAAAGTGCTTGGTGATGCAGAATTAATTGGTCTGCCTTCTGAAAACTATCAAGTCGACATGCCGGTTTTGACCCTTGAAACGGGCGACACAAACTGGCCGGATCTGATGCGCTTTGAGATGGAATTCTCTGCGGCGATTTTGAGCTATGTTGTTGATGCTCAACGTGGTTTAATCGATCCAAACCGCATTTCTGGCTATCATGATTTCAAGCGCAAAACGCCTGAACTTAGCAATGCGCTTGTCCGTCTTGCCTATTCTGCAGACCCTGCAGCAACAATGGAATTCTACGGCCCTCAAGGTGAGCATTTCGGTATCTTGAAAGCTGAGATGGCTGAACTGCTTAAATCAGATGAAAAAGAACGCATCACAATTGCAGAAGGCACATTCCTCAAGCCTGGGACCAAAAATCCAGAATTGAGAAATATTGTTATGGCTATTCGAGCCAAAGGTTCAGAACAGCTCAAGAAGGATATGGCCTTTCAGCTCAACACTTATTTGGGCAATGATGAATATACGCCGGAACTTGTTGAATTGGTGAAAGCTTTCCAAAAGGAAAACAATTTGGCAGCTGATGGTATCGTTGGCAAAAAGACGATCCGCGCTTTGGTTGAAGATTCAAACGAAGTGAAAATCAATAAGCTTCGCTATGCGATGGAGCGCGCACGCTGGTTGCCATCAAAATTTGCTTCCAAGCATGTCTTTATTAATGCGCCAGCTTATAAAGTTACGTATTTTGAAAATAATGAGCCAGAGCTCGAGATGCGCGTTGTTGTTGGTAAGCGCTCAAACCAGACAAACTTCTTTAGTGATGAAATCGAGAAAGTTGAGTTCAACCCTTATTGGGGTGTGCCGCAGTCAATTATCACCAATGAAATGCTGCCAAAACTTCGCGCGGACTCATCATATCTTGATCGTTTGGGCTACCAAGTCAGCTATAATGGCCGTTCAACATCTTCAAGCTCAATCAACTGGGCATCCTTAAGCTCCACACGTTCCATTGGCGTGCGTCAGCCTCCGGGCCCTAAAAATGCTCTTGGACAATTAAAGATCTTGTTCCCGAACAAGCATGCGATCTACATGCACGACACACCGGCTAAAAAGCTGTTTGGTCGTGACACACGTGCTTTCTCGCATGGTTGTGTACGTCTTCATGATCCGAAGGCCATGGCCGCTGCTGTTTTGGGCACAACGGTCAATGATATTGATGCCCATATCGCACCACGGAAAAACAAAACAGTCTTTGTTGAAAAGACAATTCCGGTTCATGTCGCCTATTTCACCGCTTGGCCAAATGCCACTACTGGTGAAATCGAGTATTTTGCGGATGTTTATGGACGCGACAAAGCACTAGAAAAAGCTTATAACACAACGATTAAATCGCGTGTTGGCGCTTAAATACTAGGCCAAATTACGGCTTAACAATTGATCGGCGAGTTCCACTGTGAGCTCGCCGTAATCATTTATAACGATATCCGGATCAAGCGTATCAACCGGAACATCGCTAAAACCAAATGAAACCGCTATCGATGCAACTTTTGCATTTTGTGCCGCATAGATATCGTTTTTGGAATCTCCGATCATGATGGAATTTTCTGCAGTACCACCAGCAAGCTCAATCGTGTTGAGCAAATGGCGCGCGTCTGGCTTGCGGTAAGGATAGGTATTACCACCAGTAATCGCCTCAAAATGGTCAGATAAAGACAACAAATCCAATAATTTACGCGCCATACCTTCATGTTTATTCGTGCATACGGCATGTCGATAGCCTGCCGCTGTTAATCGCTCGATTGCATCCATTAGACCAGGATAGGCTTTTGATGTGCCCGGCATATGTGCTGTGTAATAGTCAATAAAGAGATCAAACAATCGATCAAGTTCATTTTCGGTCAACTCGGCCTTGTTGAGCTCAAAAGCACGCGTAATCATGGCACGCGCCCCCTGCCCGACTAGAAATGTAAGATCTTCATAAACGACTGGTTTTAAATCTACAGACAAAAGACAATGATTGACACAATCGAGTAAGTCATTGGACGTGTCCAGCAACGTTCCATCTAAATCAAACACAATCAACTTGCCGGACATTTTACACCTCAGATCATTCAAATTATGTCTGCTGGTATCCGATTTGGTATGTAAAGTTCAAGAATTGTCTAAGATAAATTGCGAATTTCCTTTGCGAGCTTTGGTTTAGCATGCTACCAGCGTCAATTATTGAATAATGGTTGAGGCAAATGGATCCAAAAGAGTTAAAGAAGGCAGCAGCACAAGAAGCATTGCAACTTGTGGAAAGCGGAATGCGTTTAGGCGTTGGCACAGGTTCGACTGCGGATGAATTTACCAAACTGCTCGGTGCCAAGGTGCAGGCTGGATTTGAAGTTCAGGCAGTAACGACTTCCATAAAAACAGAAAAATTATGTATCGAAGTCGGCGTTAAAACATTCACACTTGATGAGTTGCCAGAGTTAGATCTAACCATTGATGGCGCAGATGAACTGGACCAGGATCTACAATTAATTAAAGGCGGCGGCGGTGCACTTTTACGTGAAAAGATTGTAGCACAAGCATCCAAAGAAATGGTCGTCATTGCCGATGCATCAAAAGTTGTTGACCCATTGGGCGCATTTCCGCTTCCAATTGAAGTCGTCCCGTTTGGATTAAAAGCAACAGAACTTGAGATCGCAAAAATCAGCAAAGAACTCGGCCTTTCTGGGCCTGTTGTCATCCGGAAAAATGAAGATGGATCGGACTTTGTGACAGATGGTGGCCACTTCATTCTTGATGCATCATTTGGCCGTATTTCTGATGCAAAGCAACTCAACGAACAATTAAACCTTATACCTGGCGTTGTTGAAACCGGTCTATTTATCGATATCGCCACAAAAGCAGTGATCGCAGCGCCTGACGGTGTTAAGATCATGACCAAGTAATTAGAAGACGGAGCTTAAACTCATGAGCAAAACGCAGTTTTTAAAAGTATTGACTGTAAGTGCAACACTAATGTTCTCAGGTGCACATATCCATAATGCTGCAGCCCAAGATGCAAGTGCGGACCATATCGCTGCTGCAAAAGCTGCAATTACTGCATTAACAGTGACCAAAAACTTTGATTCTATTCTCCTACGTTCAGCCGAGCAGATTAAAGCGAACCTTACTCTTGCTAACCCAAACTTCTCCGATGAAATTTCAATCGCGGTTGATGAAGAAGCAATCAAGCTGGCTAGCCGTCGTGCTGATTTGGAAAATGAAGCTGCAAACATTTATGCAAAAAACTTCACAGTCGAAGAATTGAACGAAATTACAACATTTTATAATTCCGCAACTGGCAAGAAATTGATTCAGTCAACCGCTGGCTTGGGTCGGGAACTTGTGCGTGCTGCAGAAATTTGGGGCGCAGGTATCACACGCGATCTGAACGAAGCCTCTTCAAAAGTGCTGACTGAAAAACTCAACAATAAATCAGAATAAACTAATAGTTATCACAAATACGCTGGCATTTTGTACGAAAAGCACCATATGCCAATTTGATACATGTTTTGGAGCAAAAAATGGCGGCATATGATTTTGATTTATTTGTGATTGGTGGTGGTTCAGGTGGTGTGCGCGCAGGGCGCGTTGCAGCATCCATGGGCAAACGTGTGGCGGTTGCTGAAGAGTACCGTTTTGGCGGCACATGCGTGATCCGTGGTTGCGTACCAAAGAAGCTTTTTGTCTATGCATCCAGTTTTCCAGAGCATTTTGAAGATGCCGAAGGTTACGGCTGGCAAGTGGGTGAGAGCACATTTGACTGGAAAACGCTTATTGCGAATAAAGACAAAGAAATCGCACGCCTTGAAGGCCTTTATCAAAAAGGACTCTCATCCAATGATGCAACCATGTTTAAAAGCCGGGCTGAACTTGTTGATCAGCACACAATTTGCCTTACAGCCACAGGTGAAACCGTAACGGCTGAAAAAATCGTCATCGCCGTCGGTGGACGTCCAAATCCGATGTCTAACCTGCCTGGTCATGAATTGTGTATTTCATCCAATGAGGCGTTTCACTTAGAAGAGCTGCCGAAATCTATTTTGATTGCAGGTGGTGGCTATATTGCTGTTGAATTTGCCAATATTTTCCACGGGCTAGGTGTTGAGACAACGCTGATCTATCGTGGCACTGAAATCCTATCAAAATTCGATGAAGATCTGCGCACAAATCTTCAAGACGCTATGATCGCTAAAGGTATCAATATCCAGTTCGAAGATGTCATCGAAAAGGTCGAAAAAGCAGCTGGTAACGATCTCAGAGTGACCACGAAAAATGGCGATGTGAGCGAATATTCGCAAGTCATGCTCGCGCTTGGTCGTATAGCAAATACTGAAAGCTTGGGCCTTGAAAAAGTTGGCGTTGAAACAAATGCCCGCGGTGCAATCGTTGTTGATGAATATAACAAAACTAATATCGACAATATTTATGCTTTGGGCGATGTGACTGACAAAGTTCAGCTGACCCCTGTCGCGATCCATGAAGCCATGTGTTTCATTGAAACCGTTTATAAAGATAACCCAACCTCGCCAGATCACGAATTGATCCCAACAGCTGTGTTCTCACAGCCTGAAATTGGCACAGTTGGTATGACAGAAGCAGAAGCAGGTAAAGCTTTTGAGGAGCTAGAAGTTTATCGCGCTCAGTTTAGGCCTATGCGTCACACGCTTTCAGGCCGAGAAGAGAAGATGATGATGAAGCTCATCGTCAATGCGGCAGATCGCAAAGTCGTTGGCGCCCATATTTTAGGCCCAGATGCTGGTGAACTCGCGCAAGTTCTTGGGGTTACACTCAAAGCTGGCGTGACGAAAGACGACTTTGATCGCACCATGGCCGTTCATCCTTCAGCTTCTGAAGAACTGGTGACCATGTATAGCCCAACTTACCGCGTTAAAAACGGTGAACGAGTTTAAAACATCATGGATCGCGAACGGTTTTTCCAAAGACTTTGTTCCGAACACAACAATCTGTTTCCGGATGGTTTAACTGAGAGCCAATCCCATGGCTTGAACGTAAAATTAGATGTATGGGCAAAATGGTATGCCCATCATCCGATCACCTATTTGGCCGCAGCATTGGGACAGATCTATCACGAGACCGGTGGCTTAATGGTCCCTGTTCTGGAAGCATTCGCGCCAGATCGCAAAACATCGGTTGAACGATTGGAAAAAGCCTATGCTGAAGGTCGGCTGAGCTGGGTGAAACAACCTTACTGGTATGAGGATCAAAGCGGCCAGCATCCCGTCGGGTGTGGTGATATACAAATCACGCATCGCAAAAACTATGTAGCAGCTGAGGAAAATCTCAACAAAAAATTCGGTGTGCAAACAAAACTTGCTGACAATTACGATCTCGCGCTCGATCCGGTCATGTCCGCCCATATTGCTTTTAGCGGCATGATTGATGGTTGGTTCCGACCCTGTAAGTTATCTGATTTTGAAAGCGAGGCTGGCCTCGACTATCGAGCAGCGCGAGATATTGTGAACGGCGATACGGGTTTAATCGGCGAAAAAATCGAAAACTATTGCAAGATATTTGAGGATGCATTACGTCACGCTGGCGCTGATAAATCTATAGAACTGATGGACGAGAAACTGGATTGGCCGAAATTATGAGCAATGAAATCCGACAAATTTTAAGTGAAATTGGCAATGACAAGCCGATTGTCGGCTATTTCGGCTATGGCTCTTTGGTCAATGAAAACACGCTGCGCACGAAATATATTGCGAGCATTCCGGCAGAACTGAAAAATTGGCGCCGGATGTGGGACATACCAACAGGCATAGATTTTGGTGCCGAAACCGTTTCTCTTTTAACGGCGAGACCATCCGAAGATCATGCCACAAAAGGTGTTATCGTCTTTGATTTAGCTGAAAATCTGCCGCATGTCGATAAACGCGAACATAATTATGACCGCCGAACCATTCAACATCATGATATTGAAATCGCTGATGAATTTCGTGATTTGAACTGTGATTTTTATGTTTATGAAGCGCATAAACATCCCGATCCATCAGACGAAAAACCACCAATCCTGCAATCCTATTTAGATGCGGTGCTGCAAGGTTTTTTAAATATCTATGGGGAAAGTGGTGTTGAAGATTTTGTTCAAAGCACAGCGAATTTTCACACACCAATCTTGCAGGATAGACATACACCGAAATATCCAAGGTCTGTGTCTTTATCGCACCGCGAGCGCGAGCTAATTGACTATTTCTTACGCCAGAACCAAGATATTTCTTTCATAAGCTGAAATCTAGCGTTATAAGCCCGTCAAACTAACAAATAATAGAGTAAAATAGGTAGGTAAATAAAATGGCACAGGACTGGAATCCAGCAAGCTGGCGCAACAAGCCAATTTTGCAGGTGCCTGAATATCCAGATCAGGCAAAACTGGCAGATACGGAAGCACGTTTATCAAAATTCCCACCGCTCGTTTTCGCTGGTGAGGCGCGTGCACTGAAGAATAACCTTGCTAAAGTCGCAAATGGCGAGGCTTTCCTCTTACAAGGTGGCGATTGTGCTGAAGCTTTTGCTGAGCACGAAGGCGATAACATTCGCGATTTCTTCCGCGCATTTTTGCAAATGTCTGTTGTTTTGACTTATGGCGCACAAAGCCCTGTGGTTAAAGTTGGTCGTATTGCGGGTCAGTTTGCAAAACCACGTTCAAGCAACACAGAAACCAAAGATGGTGTGGAATTGCCAAGCTATCGCGGCGATATCATCAACGGTATTGAGTTTAATGAAGCAGCGCGCGTGCCAGATCCTGAGCGTCAGGTCATGGCTTACCGCCAGTCAGCAGCAACATTGAACCTTCTTCGCGCGTTTGCGCAAGGTGGTTACGCAAATCTTGTGAACGTTCACAATTGGATGCTTGGTTTTGCCAAAGGTAGCCCGCAATCAGAGCGTTACCTCAAGCTTGCAAATCGCATTTCTGAATCACTTGATTTCATGAAAGCAATCGGGATCACGCCTGATAGCCATCCAAGCATGAAAGAAACTGAGTTCTTCACTAGCCATGAAGCTTTGCTTTTGGGCTATGAGCAAGCGCTCACACGTGTGGATTCAACATCTGGTGAAAACTATGCCACGTCTGGTCACATGATCTGGATTGGCGACAGAACACGTCAGCCCGACCATGCACATGTTGAATTCTGCCGCGGTATTAAAAACCCATTAGGTCTAAAATGCGGACCATCATTGGATCCAGAAGAGCTGATTGAATTGATTGATATCCTCAATCCTGAGAATGAAGCTGGTCGTTTGACATTGATCGCGCGTTTTGGTCACGACAAAGTGGGGGATCACCTCCCTGCCCTTATTCGTGCTGTTGAACGTGAAGGCAAAAAGGTTGTTTGGTCATGCGATCCAATGCATGGCAATACAATTTCAATGTCTGGCTATAAAACACGCCCATTTGATCGTATTTTGACTGAAGTTGAAACATTCTTCGACGTCCATCAGTCAGAAGGCACGCACGCTGGCGGTATCCATGTCGAAATGACTGGTAAAAACGTGACTGAATGTACAGGTGGTGCACGTGCACTTTCAGGCGATGATCTATCTGAGCGTTACCACACACATTGTGATCCACGCTTGAATGCTGAACAAGCACTTGAGCTCGCATTCTTAGTTGCAGAGCGCATGAAAGAAGGCGCAAAGATGACACAACCAGCCGCAGCTGAATAATCATCTTTTTAAATAATCAAATTTGATTGACCCCTGAACTGCGGAAAACGGTTCAGGGGTTTTCTTTATTCAAACGAGGTTAAATCATGTCGACAATTCATAAAGGCAGCTGCAATTGCGGCAAAGTGAGTTTTACAGTCAAAGGTGAGTTGCGCGATATTTTAGGATGTCATTGCAGCCAATGCCGAAAACAAACAGGCTTTTATTACGCTGCTACCGAAGCAAAATGCGAGGAGGTAGAGATCACCGGCGAAGAGAACATCACATGGTATGAAGCCTCTCAAACCGCCAAACGTGGATTCTGCGCAACATGCGGATCAGCACTTTTCTGGCAAGCCAATGATCTTGATACAATCTCGATCTTAGCGGGCGCGTTTGATACACCAACGGGCATGAAATTCAAAGCACATATCTTTTGCGCCGATAAAGTCGATTTTTATGAAATTACCGATGAATATCCGCAATATGCCAAATATGACGCGAATATTTTTCAAGAAAATTGAATTCCTTAGCTTGTCGAGATGATCCAAGATCGCTAAATCAAGTTTATGACTGAGACACCAAATATTCTGCGCATTGCAACCGCGCAATTCAACCCCATTGTTGGCGATGTCGCTGGCAATTTGGAAAAAGCAATTGAAGCTATCAAAGATGCAGATCGTCATGGCGCGGATTTGGTGTTGTTTACTGAATTATTCATCTCAGGCTATCCGCCAGAAGATTTGGTGCTCAAACCTGCATTCTTAGAAAAATGTGCTGAAGCAGTCGAAAAATTAGCGGAATATACAGCCGATAAGGATGGACCGGGTATCATCATTGGTTATCCGCGCCAAAATGATGACAAACGTCACAATTCAGTTGCCGTGATTGATAAAGGTGAGATCATCGCCATCCGCGATAAAGTTGATTTGCCCAATTATGGTGAATTTGATGAAAAGCGTGTCTTTGACGCCGGTGAAATGCCCGGGCCCGTGAATTTTCGTGGGGTTCGTCTTGGTATTCCGATTTGCGAAGACATCTGGGGTGATCTTGATGTCTGCGAGACACTGGCAGAATGCGGTGCAGAAATTCTCCTTTCGCCCAATGGATCGCCCTATTATCGCGATAAGGTCGATGTGCGGCATCAGGTGGTTTTGCGTCAGGTCATTCAAAGCGAATTACCATTAATCTATGCCAATCAGCTGGGTGGACAGGACGAATTGGTTTTTGATGGCGCAAGTTTTGCATTTAATGCCGACAAAACGCTCGCTTTCCAAATGAGCCAGTTTGAAGAGACGCTGAGCATCAGTACGTGGAAACGCGAAGATGATGTTTGGGTATGCTCTGATGGCCCGAAATCCAACATCCCAGAAAAAGAAGAAGCTGATTACCGCGCCTGTATGTTGGGCTTGCGTGATTATGTGAATAAAAACGGCTTTAAAAATGTCGTGCTTGGCCTATCAGGCGGTATTGACAGCGCAATTTGCGCAGCGCTTGCAGTTGATGCGCTTGGTGAAGAGCGTTTGCGTTGCGTGATGCTACCCTACCGTTATACTTCTGAGCTTTCGTTGAAAGACGCAGCAGACTGCGCCAAAGCGCTTGGTTGTCGCTATGACATTGTCCCCATTGAAGAACCGGTTCAGGGCTTCTTATCCTCACTTGGCGATATGTTTGACGGAACAGACCAAGGTATTACGGAGGAAAATATCCAATCGCGCGCGCGCGGCGTCATTCTTATGGCCATCTCTAACAAATTTGGTTCTATGGTTGTTACCACCGGTAATAAATCTGAGATGTCGGTCGGTTACGCCACGCTCTATGGTGACATGAACGGCGGCTTTAACCCAATCAAAGACCTTTATAAAATGCAGGTTTACGCGCTTTCTAGATGGCGCAACACGCAAGTTCCTCCAGGTGCGCTTGGTCCATCAGGTGAAGTGATCCCGGTATCGATCATCGAAAAAGCACCGTCGGCAGAATTGCGTCCAGACCAGACAGATCAAGATTCTTTGCCGCCATATCCAGTTTTGGATGATATCTTGGAGTGTTTGGTGGAAAAAGAGATGTCGACCGCGGATATTATCGCCCGAGGACATGAAGAAGCGGTTGTTCACCGAATTGAACACCTTTTGTATATTGCTGAATATAAGCGTCGCCAATCTGCGCCAGGTGTAAAGATTACCAAGAAGAATTTTGGTCGAGACCGTAGATATCCCATTACAAACCGCTTCCGCGACCGTTAAATCTGATCAGAACTGCGACAAATAGGTTTTGTTGACCTGTTTGATCATCTTTCCTACCGATTTAGATTGACGAATGCCCGTTCGGCGGTAATTGTGGTATTCCGAAATTTGGAGGAAGATTTTCAAAATGTCTGATCTGGTGCTCGATAATTCAAAAACAATGATTGACCCGTTTGGGCGCATTGTCGATTACCTTCGCATATCGGTCACGGACCGCTGTGATTTCAGATGCACCTATTGTATGGCAGAAAACATGACCTTCTTGCCAAAGAAGGATCTTCTGACCCTTGAAGAACTCGAACGTCTTTGCACTATCTTTATCGACAAAGGTGTGCGTAAGCTCCGCCTAACAGGTGGAGAACCACTCGTTCGCAAAAACATCATGCAGCTGATCAATGCTTTGGGCAAAAAGATCGATGAAGGCACGCTTGATGAGCTAACCATCACCACAAATGGATCCCAACTCCATCGCTTTGCGAAAGATCTCTATGCTGCCGGGATGCGCCGCATCAATGTTTCATTGGATACGTTAGATGCAGATAAATTCAAAGACATCACCCGTTGGGGAGATTTAAACCGTGTTTTAACAGGCATTGATGCAGCGCTTGAAGCTGGATTAAAAGTCAAGATCAATGCCGTCGCGCTTAAAGACTTCAACGATAAGGAACTGCCAGACATGCTCCGTTGGGCGCATGGCAAAGGCATGGATATGACGATCATTGAAACCATGCCGATGGGTGAGATCGATGAAGATCGCACCGATCAATATTTACCGCTCTCTAAAGTACGCAAAGATCTGTCACAAGAATTTACGCTGGAAGACATCCCTTATAAAACTGGCGGCCCCGCGCGTTATGTTCAGCTTCATGAAACAGGTGGTCGCTTAGGTTTTATCACCCCGCTCACTCATAATTTCTGCGAGAGCTGCAACAGAGTTCGGTTAACGTGTACAGGCACGCTTTATCTGTGTTTGGGTCAAGATGATGCGGCTGATCTGCGCGCACCTTTACGTGCATCGCAGGATAACCAGCTCACAGCCGATGCGATTGATGAAGCCATTACCCGCAAACCAAAAGGTCATGATTTCATTATTGACCGAACGCATAACAAGCCGGCAGTAAGCCGTCATATGAGCGTTACAGGCGGTTAAATCGTGCCAAATTCAGCGAATGTGCGCGGTGCGATCTTCATGTCGCTTGCCATGATGTTTTTTGTCACTGGTGATACGCTTGTAAAATACTTGTCCGCCGACCTTAATCTGGGACAGGTGCTCGCTGCGCGCGGGTTCTTTGCCTTGATTATTATCAGTGTACTCATGCACCGTAAAAAAGCCTGGCATCAGATTTCAGTTTTGAAAAACAAATGGGTGATGTCCCGCCAGTTCAGCGAATTGGGCGCAACATTGTTTTTCTTCTACGGATTGCTCTTCACCCCGTTGGGCAACACCAGCGCGATCATGCAATCCCTCCCCCTCACCGTTACAATGGGTGCAGCATTATTCTTAGGAGAAAAAGTTGGATGGCGCCGATGGACCGCAATTTTCATCGGCTTTTTCGGTGTTATCATTGTCATTCGGCCGGGCGTTGAAGGATTTAACTTTCACTCACTCTTTATCGTAATCGCGGTGATGTTCATTACGATGCGTGATTTAGCGACGCGTAAAATGGGAACGAATGTGCCGCTTTTACCAATCAACTTTGTGATCACATTCATGATCATGATACTTGGTCTGGTGATGATGATATTTAGTGGCGGTTGGAAACCGATGAATTTGGAGCATTTGAGCATTATATTGATCGGCGCCGGGCTGATATTACTGGCCAATCAAACCATTATGTTGGCCATGCGCGAAGGTGATATCGCCTTTATCTCACCATTCAGATACACAAATTTAGTCGCCGCTTTGATTCTGGGTTTCTTGTTCTTCGGCGAAATCCCCGATATCTGGATGATACTCGGCAGTCTGATTGTGGTGTTCACCGGAATTTACACATTCCACCGAGAGCGAGTTGCTGGCAAAAATGCGAATCAGTGACAATGATTTTTGTCATTATGGCCGTAGGTCTTCGAAAGATTTTCCACCAGTTCATTCATAGCGGCTTCTTTTTCCAACTCGAGCATAAGCTCGTAATGTTCGCACTCCCCCCAGGGTTCAAAACAGAAGGGACATTGTTGTTGGTCTTCGTCGTCTGTCATTTGATTTCTTTATTTTTATTACTAACAGGTACATTATTTATTTAGTTACAACTTACGCTCTTGCACAAGCGTTTTTTTGATGTCAAAACAAGTTATGAACACCTCCCGTTTTTTAGACCGCAGCACACCACCAAGTATTTTCACGTTGGTGATCATTGCCAGCATATCCGTTTTGAGTATGAATATGCTCTTACCGTCATTACCATCAATGACGGACCATTTTCAAACAACATATTCCATTATGCAATTTACGGTAACTGGTTACCTGGCTGCGACCGGTGCATTGCAACTTGTGTTTGGTCCTCTGTCAGACCGTTATGGCAGGCGACCTGTCATTTTGGTCGGATTCGCGATCTTCACAATTGCCTCTTTCATCTGCATGATCGCACCAAATATTGAGATTTTTCTCTTTGGTCGGATCCTGCAAACATCATCCGCAGTGGGCATTGTTTTATCACGCGCAATCGTACGAGATTTAGTAAGCGCGGACAAAGCTGCATCCATGATCGGCTATGTTACGGTTGGCATGATGGTCGTACCAATGTTCAGCCCATTGGTTGGCGGGATACTCGACCAATATATCGGCTGGGAAGCAAATTTCGCCTTGATGGTCGTGCTCGGCACAATTTGCTTTATCATCATCTACCTCGACCTTGGCGAGACCAACAAAGCCACTTCATCTTCGATGATGGCGCAGATCAAATCCTATCCCGAGCTCATAAAATCTCGGAGATTTTGGGGATACACTTTAACTGCTTCGTTCACCTCTGGTGCATACTTTTCACTACTTGGTGGCGGCGCTTATGTGGCAACGGAGCATCTGGGTTTATCACCCGTCGCATTTGGTTATCTGTTCTTGTTTATTTCAACTGGATATCTCCTCGGCAATCTGGCCAGCGGACGCTATTCGACGAAATTTGGTCTCAATAGGATGATGTTAGCTGGCGGCATTGTTTCCGCCTCGGGTCTGACCCTGTCTTTGGTGTTAAATTCGATGGGATATGTAAACGCTTGGACCTTCTTCGGACCTATATTTTTCCTTGGATTTGGCAATGGCCTAACACTTCCCAATGCAAATGCTGGCATGGTGAGTGTCAGACCTCATCTTGCTGGGACCGCATCTGGTCTGGGTGGTGCGGTGATGATCGGTGGAGGGTCTGCAATGGCCGCCTATGCATCATCAATTCTAACACCTGAGACGGGACCATTCCCTTTAATTGCATTTATGCTCGCAACAAGCTTGTGCGCACTGGCAAATACCATATATGTAATCTCTGTCGAACGCGGGGCCACCGAACGCATAAGCGATGTTTCCTAGCCCTCAATAGTTTAGAGACGGGTAGTTTTATGGATGAAGAAAAGCTTGCAGCAGCTTACAACAAAGCTCTAGCGCTCGAAAAAGCCGGTGATTTTGAAGCGGCAGCGCTTTCTTACCAGGAAGTCTTGAAGATCGATCCAGATGATCACGGTGGCGCAAGCGTTAGATTAGCCAGTATGAAAATGGGCGCGGTGCCAGATAAGGCACCTCAATCTTATATTGCCACTTTATTTGATCAACATGCAGATGTTTTCGACAAAGTCTTGGTGGATGACCTGGGCTATGACGTCCCTGCGATGAGTGCACAGCTTCTCAAAAAACTTGAATTGAACCACTTTGAAAGAGTTTTGGATTTGGGGTGTGGGACCGGTCTTATGGGTGTTCAACTTGAAGATTTCTCAGGCGAATTGATCGGTGTTGATTTATCTGAAAATATGGTCGAGATCGCCTATGATCGTGAGATTTATGAAAGTCTTTATGTTGCAGATGTTGAAGACTATCTTGATGATAATGATGAAGAGCCCTGGAATCTGATTTGTGCTGGGGATGTATTGCCCTATCTTGGCAATATTGAAAACCTGATCAAAGGCGTTGCTGCCAATCTTGTGACGAAGGGGCATGCAATTTTCTCAACAGAAACACTGCCGGACGAAGAATTCAAAGAGCAAGGATTTACGATCGGCGCACATCAAAGATATGCACATAAGCTAGAATATCTGGATGAGGTTTTGACCACCCACGGACTTACAATTTTGATATCCGAAGATATTGTTGTTCGCCTTGAACAGGGTAATCCGATATATGGACATCTAATTTTGGCGCAAAAAGTAACCACACAATCGAAATAAAGGAACAGAAATGGCAAAAGTCGCTTTCATTGGACTTGGAGTTATGGGTTATCCCATGGCTGGGCATCTTAAAACAAAAGGCGGACATGATGTGTGTGTTTATAATCGCACATCCGCAAAGGCTGATAAATGGGTTTCTGAATTTGGTGGCAGTTCAGCGCCTACACCTGCAGAAGCTGCGAATGGTGCTGACTTTGTCTTCACTTGCGTTGGAAATGATAATGATTTGCGTGCTGTTACACTTGGTTCAGACGGAGTTTTGAACACAATGGCTGCTGGAAGCGTTCTCATTGATAATACGACCGCATCAGCAGAAGTTGCTAAAGAACTTCATGCTGCAGCTGAAGCGAAAGGTTGCGGATTTGTTGATGCACCGGTCTCTGGAGGTCAAGCTGGTGCGGAAAATGGTGTCCTTACAGTTATGGTTGGCGGTGATGAAGCCACGTTCGCCAAGGCTGAACCCGTGATCCAAAACTTTGCAAAAATGGTTGGTCACATGGGTGAAGTTGGCGCAGGACAGCTCACTAAAATGGTCAACCAGATCTGCATTGCAGGTCTCGTCCAGGGATTATCTGAAGGGATTAATTTCGGCAAAAGTGCAGGTCTTGATATCGAAAAAGTTATCGAGGTCATCTCAAAAGGCGCCGCAGGTTCATGGCAGATGGAAAATCGCTATAAAACCATGAATGCAGGCGAATATGAGCATGGCTTTGCAGTTGATTGGATGCGCAAAGATTTGGGCATTGTGCTGGATCAAGCCAATGCAAACGGCGTTAGCCTACCAGTGACCGCACTCGTAGATCAGTTCTACAGTGACGTTCAAGCCATGGGCGGCAATAGATGGGATACGTCTTCCCTGCTTGCCCGTTTGGAAAAACTAGGCAGCAAGTAAAACAACCTGCATAATATAGCACTTATCAATCGGTGGAACGACCGTTTTCCACCGGTAGATAATCCAACGGTAGTTCTGTCGTATATTTGATTTTTTCCATAGCAAAAGCGCTGGAGACGTCGCGGATTTCGATCCGTTCGATAAGACGTCGGTAAAAATCGTCATACGCAGCAATATCCGGCACGACAACACGAAGTAAATAATCCACTTCACCGCTCATGCGATAAAACTCGACGATTTCTGGAAAATCGATAATCACTTCTGAAAAACGCTTGAGCCATTCCGTACTATGAGAATTGGTGCGAATTGAAACAAAAACGGTAACTTTTACATTCACCTTTTCTGCGTCTAGTAGTGCTACACGGCCACGAATAACACCGTCTTCTTCAAGCTTCTGAATTCGACGCCAACACGGTGTTGTAGAAAGGCCAACTCGTTTTGCTATATCTGCGACAGCTAATGTCGAATCTTCTTGTAACAGACGCAAAATTTTGCGGTCTAATCGATCCATTTAGTTACCCACCAACTCTTTCCAACAATTACCGAAGTTACGCAAAAGTCGAGATTAAACAAGTGCTAAATCTAAGACTATACCGCAATTGTGCCCAAAAAATTTGCGAATTTCCTAAGAAACAAACAAAAAGCGAAGTCAGGCTACTGCACAACCACAATTATCGGTCTATTTTATACCAATTGTAAGTAAATTTCCCAGGGAAAAAGAATCAAAAAATAAGTTCTTAAACATTTCAAGCTAACATATTGGCAGGGTCGTAATTCTATTGAGTACAGCATGCCAAACACTGACAACCAAAATGTCGATAAAAATATTGTAGATCGCACGCAGCGCAAACCGAATGAAGCGGTTATGAACGCTGTGAAAGATAAGCGTGAGAAATTGCAGCATGGGAATTCAATTACGAAGAGCTATGCCCGTGAGATGATTGAGAGAAGTGGATCGGTTTTTCTGAACAGTTTTGATCTGGTTTATAAGTGCGTTCTGACCCTTATTAAGCTGCCACCGGGATTGGTTCCAGCTGATTGAAGTAAACCTGATCGGGTG